>NZ_JAFFQC010000006.1 GCF_016918545.1 Desulfobulbus alkaliphilus
CAGCTGTGTATAAGAGACAGCTGCAGGGCAATCCGTTCGCTGATCGCCTGGCGACTGAAGAGGAGGATCTGTTCCACCAGAGCGGCGCCTCGGGCGCCGGCGGTCAACACCTTGTGCAGGTCCCGGGCGACCGGCGAATCCTTGCTGACCTTGTCCCTGGCCATTTCCGCGTACCCGACAATGGCGCTGAGGATGTTGTTGAAATCATGGGCAATGCCACCGGCCAAGGTGCCGATGGCCTCCATCTTCTGTGCCTGCCGCAGTTGGGCCTGGAGTTGTTTGCGCTCCTCCTCTTGCCGTTTATGTTCACTGATATCGGTGAACATGCAGAAGGACCCGTTGAATTGCCCCGCATCATCGACAATGGCGGTGGCCGAGACCTGGGTCCAGATGAAATGCCCCTCCCGGTGGCGCAGGCGGCGTTGGTAGTGGCCATCCCGGCCCTGTTTCCGTTCCTTGACCCGCAGCCTGTGGTCGTCGAGATCGTCCGGATAGATGAAATCGTCAATGGGCCGCCCCAGCATAGCCTCCGGGGCATAGCCGAGCATGTTGGCCAGGCGGGGATTGACAAAGGTGGTTTCCATCCGGGCGTTCATGGCCCAGATACCTTCCTGGGCGGTCTGGACAATGCGGCGATATTGCTCTTCGCTTTGGCGCAGTGCCTCTATGTTCTGCAGTTGTTCGCTGATGTCAAGACAATGGCCGATGTAGCCGAGAAAGGCGCCCGCGCTGTCGAAGCGGGGGGTGCCGTCGTCCTGTACCCAGCGATAGACCCCATCGGCGCGGCGCAGACGATAGACCATACTGAAAGGCTGCCGATGGTCAAAAGCCGTGCCATAGGTCCGCAGGCAACGATCGAGGTCCTCCGGGTGGACCCCTTCGGTCCAGCCGCTGCCCAACTCCTGCTCCAGGGTTCTGCCGGTAAAACGCAGCCAGGGGATATTGAAATAATCGCATAGCTTGTCCGGGCCGCTGGTCCAGATGAGGGCCCGGCCCGAATCAGCCAGGGTCCGGTATTTCAATTCGTTTTCCGCCAGGGCCTGTCGACTGTGCTTAAGTTTACGGTCCAGATCGTATCGGTGCAGGGCCATGGTCAGGGTGGCCGCCAGTTCGCGCTCCGGCACCGGTTTGATCAGATACCCATAGGGATCAGCGATTCGGGCCTGTTCCAGCAGGGAATTCTGCGAGTATCCGGTAAAAAAAACAATGGGAACAGGTGTCTTTCTGCTGATGATTTCAGCGGCGGTGATACCGTTCATCGCCCCGGCCAGTTCGATATCCATGAGGATCAGGTCAACCTGCTCGGTGGCGATAAAGGCCACCGCCTCCTCGCCGCTGGCCAGGGGGCCGGCCACTCTATACCCCAGGCGGGTCAGCATTTCCCGGAGGCAGGTTGCCAGAATAGCGCTGTCCTCGACAATGAGGATGCTTTTTGCGGTCATGGTGCATCCTCCCCGGGAAGAGAGATCGGCGTGTCCTCCTGGTCTTGGGCAAGGACAACCCGGTTGCGGCCTGCCCCCTTGGCCCGGTACAGGGCGAGATCGCTTGCTTCCAGCAGCGTGTCCACTGTGGCGCCGCTGCCGGCCAGGGCAACGCCGATGCTCAGGGTGATGGCCAGGTCACCGGACCGGGTTGCTATCCTGCTGTCGGCAACCAGTTGGCGGATCCGGTCAAAGGGAAGCCGGCAATCGGCCCCGGCCTGCATGGTCGAGACCACCAGGAACTCTTCGCCGCCCATGCGCCCCACGGTGTCGTGCTGTCTGAGGCTGTGCTTGAAGATCTGGGTCAGACTGCAGAGCACTTCATCGCCGGTCTGATGGCCATGGGTATCGTTGATCCGCTTGAAATGGTCGATATCGCACATCCCCACGGCCAGCAACTCGCCATGGCGGCGGGCATGGGCGAGTTCTTTGTCCAGATGATCGAGGATGGCGCGGCGATTGAACATGCCGGTCAACGGGTCCCGGGTGGCCTGATGGACCAGGGCCTCGCGGCTGGCAATGAGCGCGGCCTGCATCTCGATCATCCGGCTCCCCACTTCGACCCGGGCCCGAAGTTCACCGGGATCAAAGGGCTTGCCCAGATAATCGTTGGCACCGGCATCCAGTCCGGTGATGATGTCGGCTTTTTCGCCCTTGGCGGTGAGCATGATCAGATAGGGAGGGTGGTCGGTGGGCAGGCTGCGCACCAGACGCACCAGTTCCAGGCCGTCCAACTCCGGCATCATCCAGTCGACAATGACCAGTTTGGGCGCCTGGGGTTGCTGCAGCATCTCCCAGGCCTCGGCACCGTTGCCGGCCTCGAGGACCTCGTGGCCACTCTTCCGCAGGACCGCCGCCAGCATGGCGCGGGAAGTGAAATCGTCTTCCGCGATCAAAATCCGCATCCTGGACCTCCTCTCTGTTTCCGCCTGCACCGACAACCGGAGGGCCTCCCGGTGTTTCCATGGGTATGGGATTGGGTGTGGCTGCTCGGGAAAAGCGCGCACAGGGCCAAGCCGAATTGTAATTGCAGGGACGGCTGGATATGATATTGCCTCATGAACTCTGGTTGCATGGGTGAAGTTAAATGTGTGACCACTTGCATTGTCCTGTTCAGGGGGGGGCACAGAACACTTCCATGGCCTCTTTGAGTTGATCGAATGCGGCCCGCAGGCGCGGCAGGCCTTGTTGCGCCGCCACCAGGTCGGTGGCTGTGATTTCCAGGGCCGCGGCCGCCTCGCGCAGACCGTCACAGCCGACATTGGCGGCCGATCCCTTGATGGTGTGGGCCAGTCGTTTGATTTCAGGTCCATCTCCCGCGGCAACAGCCGTGACGAGGGCGGCAAGCTGGCGGGGAAGATCCTCGAGAAATCCCGCAACAATGGTCCGGGCAAGCTGTTCGTCATCCATCAGCCGAGCCACCATGCCCTTCTTGTCCCAGACAAGCGTTTCCGCTCCTTGAACTGTTGTCTCGGTGTTCATTGCAACCTGTGCCGTGCCGTGTCCGTCATGGGTGGCTTTTTCGCGGGGCAGCCATTGTTGCAGGGTTTCGATCAGGGTGGTCGGCACAACCGGCTTGGTCAGGTAATCGTTCATGCCGGCCTGGAGGCACCGTTCCCGATCTCCCCGCATGGCATGGGCGGTCATGGCAATAATGGGAACCGGAGTAGTGTCGAGCGCTGATTGATATCGCCGGATCTGCCGGGTTGCCTCCAGGCCATCCATCACCGGCATCTGCACGTCCATGAGCACCAGGTCGTAGGGGATGGTTCTGACCGCTTTGACCGCTTCCTTGCCGTTGGCCACGGCATCGGCCTTGAGTCCGAGTTTTTTGAGAATGCCCAGCGCCACCTGTTGATTGGTGGGATTGTCCTCGGCCAGGAGGATGCGCGCCTCGCTGGTGTGGAAATGGCCCAGGGCCTCGCGGACAGTATGTCGGGTGGTGATGGCCCGCGGGGTTGTTTGGGAGGTGTCTCCCGCGGTCAGAGCCAGAGAGAGTGCACCCTGGAGTTCCTCCAGTCGCACCGGTTTGGTCAGGTAGGCGGAAAAACCGATTTCGGCAAAACGGCGGGCATCACCCCGGGCTCCGAGAGAGGTCAGCATGATCAGCCGGGTGGCTCTCAGGCGGCTATCGGCGCGGATGGAGCGGCCCAGGGTCTCGCCGTCCATATTCGGCATCTGCATGTCGATCACGGCGAGCAGGAAGGGGTCGGCGTCATCGACTGCCCGGTAAAGGGCTGTGAGTGCTGTTGACCCGTCGGCGGCTTCCGCCGGGCGCATGCCCCAGGATTTGAGGCGGACGGTGAGCAGTTCCCGGTTGGTGGCATTATCATCGACAATCAGAACCCGTACCCCATGCAGGTCGCCCGGCATGACCGGGGGATTGGCCGCCACCTCGGCCTGTTTGACAAACAGCGCGGTGAACCAGAATTCCGAGCCCTGCCCCGGTTGACTGGTCACTCCGATGTCGCCGCCCATCAACTCGCTGAGTTGTCTGCAGATGGCCAGCCCCAGACCGGTGCCGCCGTACTGGCGGGTGGTGGAGGCATCCACCTGGCTGAATTTGTCAAAGAGCAGGTCCAGTTTGTCGGCGGCGATGCCGATACCGGTATCGCGCACCGCAAAACGAAGCAGGGCCGTGGTCTCGCTTTCGTGGTCCATGCTCACCAGGACCGCCACCTCACCGGTAGCGGTGAATTTGACCGCATTACCGGTCAAATTGGTCAACATCTGGCGCAGGCGTCCCGGATCGCCCCGGAGCTGGGTGGGGACTTCCGGGTCAATGCTGTAGAGCAGTTCCAGGCCCTTTTCATGGGCCCGCACCGCCATGGTATCGGCGAAATCTTCCAGCAATCCGGCCAGGTCAAAGTCCATGGTCTCCAGGTCCAGCTTGCCGGCTTCGATCTTGGAAAAATCGAGGATGTCGTTGATCAGGTTGAGGAGCAATTCGCCACTGGTCCGGACGATCTCGGCATAATGTCGTTGATCGTCGTCGAGTTCCGTGTCCAGCAGCAATCCGGTCATGCCGATCACCCCGTTCATGGGCGTGCGGATCTCGTGGCTCATGTTGGCGAGGAACTCGCTTTTGGCAATGCTGGCCATCTCCGCCCGGGCTGCCATCTCTTCGGCACGGCGGGTCTGGTGCTGCAGCGCCTGATTGTTTTCCCGCATGGTTTTTTCAACCTGTTTGCGCTCGGTGATGTCGCGCATGATTCCCACCGCATGCCAGCCATCGGGCAGGAGGACGGCGGAAAGGGATAACTCAACGGGAATTTCCCCGCCGTCCTTGCAGAGTGCATCCAGTTCCACGGTTTTGCCCACAGCCGCACCTTGCCCGCTCTGCTGAAAAAGCGGCAGGTTTTTCTGGTAGAGAGGCAAATACCGCTGCGGGGCGAGCAGGTCATGGAGGTCCCGGCCCATGGCCTCCTGATGAGTGTATCCGAAAATGCGCTCAGCCGCCGGGTTCCAGAAGGAGATGGTCCCCCCGGGACTGAGCATGACGATGGCATCCTGGGCCGAGTCGGTGATGGCGGTCATGAGATTTTTTTCATTGCGCAGTTGTTCTTCGGCTCTTTTTCTTTCAACGATCTCCAAGGTGACGTCGGCAATGAAGGTCACGGCCTTGAGATCGCTTTCGGTATACTCAGTACCTTTGTTGCCCACGCCAAGAATGGCGACGATCCGTTCCTCCCGCAGGACCGGCACGACCATCTCACGAATTACCTCGGCATGGCCCTCGGGAAGGCCTTTTTTATTTGCCAGGGAGCGATAATCGTTATGGATGACCGGTTGGCGTTGGCGAACGCAGTCAACCCAGACGCCAGCCTGGTCGATGTTGTAGTGGACTGCCCCCGGGGCAGCAGCGCAGAAGCGCTCCAGGGTGGCTGTCGACCATTGCTGCAGGCTGAGGGTCTGCTGGTCCGGTTCGACAAAGTGATAAAAGCCGATGGGGCTGTGCACCATCTCGCCGATGAGATCGAGAGACCGGGTCAGCAGTTCGGCCAGGTTGTGGTTGGTGGCGAATTCGATCAGGTCGAGTCTGATGGCGGTCATGCGCTCGGCCTGTTTGCGCTCGGTGATGTCGCGGATGGTCGCGAGCAGTACCTGGGTGTTGCCGGCTGTCATGGCAGCCAGGGAAATCTTCCCCCAGATGTCGTCGCCATCAAGGGTCCGGTGCAGCCATTCGAATCGGGCCGCCCCTTTTTCCAGGGCCTCGCGACTATGGTCCGCGGCACTGACAACCGAGGGGGTGCCGTCGGGTTGGAATTGTGGCGAGAACCGTTCCACCGAATGACCGATCACCTCTTCCCGGGTTGCCCGCAGCAGGGTCAGGGCCGCGGCATTGCAGTCGGTGAAGATACCGTCTTCCCACAGCAGGCAGGCATCCGGTGATTGCTCAAAGAGCTGACGGTGCATTTCCTCGCTCTCCCGCAGCCGCTCCCGTCGGTAATACTCCTCGGTGACATCGCGGAAGACGAGGACCGCTCCCTGAACGGTGTTTTCCGTGCTGTGAATAGGGGCGCAGCTGTCGGCAATCTGGTACTCGGTGCCATCCCGGGCAATGAGCATGGTATGGTTGGCCAGGCTGACAGTCCTGTCTTCGCGCAGGACCGTGTCCACCGGGTTGACTGCCGGTTTTCGGGTCTGGGCATGGATGATCGTGAAAATTTCGCCAATGGGACGACCCTGGGCCTCCTCGGTGGACCAGCCGGTGAGATGTTCGGCAACCGTGTTGAGGCCGACGACGTTCCCCCTGGCATCGCAGGTGATGACGCCATCACCGATGGAGCGGAGGGTGGCGGCCAGAAGTTCCTGGTGCTCGAGAAGTTTTGCCTGTTGGGTCTGGGTGGCGGTGTCGGATCGGCGTAACAGGACCGTAAACAGACCAAGGAGTCCGGAGACAAGGATCAGGGCGAATCCGGCCGCCAGCACCAGCACCCTGGTCTGCATCTTATCCAGGGTGGTGATGTCGCGCAGAATCACGAGGTCGCCGACCTCGATTCCGGCGGCATCCCGGAGAGGTGTTTGCATGATGGTCCAAAAGCGATTGGCAAAATGGGTGCGTTCGCCTGTTCCGTTGGCCGGTTGACTGACAAAGTGTTCCATTGCGGCGGGTAAGGGGGTGAGGGAGGAGAAGATGAGCACGTCCTCGGGAAAACGATCCCAGTCGGCCTCGCGACCGAGCATGTGCATACCGTTTTCCCAGGTCTGGCGCGTGATGGCCCCTTTGTTGAGGGTCAGGGCCAGGTGCACCCCCAGGTGTTGATGGATCCGCACCAGAATGTCTTCAATCTCCTTGCCCAGTTCCAGGTAGCCGATGAGGGTGTCATCGGCAAAGACCGGGCGGACCACTCGCAGGGTGAAGGTACCCAGCGGTCCCAGTTCAATGCCGGCACTGGTGCCGTGGTTTTGTTCCGCGGCAAGTGCGGTGAAACGGTCGAAACGATCGCCGTATTTATCCGGATTATGGACCCGCAGCAGACAGATGCGCTCGGTATCCATGAAGTACAGATGGGTGATGGCGTGGTTGCTTTTGAGTTGGGCAAACAGGGGGGCATGGGCTTGCAGGAGCGCCTGGCGGTTCCTGTCGGCGAGAGCGGCCTGCATGCCCGTGTCCAGGATCAGGATCTCCTGCAGGGCGGCCAGTTTTTTGCTCTGCGCCTCCAGCAGGAGGTGGAGATCCTGCTCCACATCCTGGACGGTCTGTCGCGCCAGATTCTCCAGACGCAGCGTGTGCTGGATCGTCAGGAGAACGAAAAACCCCGCGGTCAGCAGGAGCAGCATGGCGGCCAGAGGGAGCATCAATCGCCGCAGGACGGGGCGGGGAGAGACATCGATCGGCCGGAACGCCGCCAGGGCCGTGGTGATGGCAATGAGTCCCGTCAGCAACAGGCCGATGGGCAGGATAGCGCCGGCAACGACATCCATCTTCCAGGTTTGTGCATTGATATCCAGGCCAAGGACGGCTATCGGCTTTTCCGTAACCGGATCGACCAGCGGCACCAGGGCAGAGACCCAGGTGCCCCAGCGATCGCTGACCGGACCGGCAACCGTGGCCTCACCAGTGGCAAAGACCTTGTGGTATGCGGCCGGGGCTTCCTCGTAGCTGTCTCCGGGGGGTGAATAGCCCCTGGAAGCAACCGGCTCGCTGTCCACCAGAATGACCAGGGAGCCGTCATCGCTTCGGGCCATGAGGTAGACAAAGGTAAACTGGTCGTCGGCTCGTCGCATTGCGGCGAGCTGTTTTTTCAGTTCCTGGTACGGGCCCGTGGTCAGGTCAGCCGCCGAGGCCGAGAGGGCCAGGACTTGATCAGGGGCGATCTCCTGCGCCGCCAGTCGGGCCTGGGTGAGCAGTTCGGCGCGCAGGTCGGCATCGACCCTGATCACCGTTTGCCAGGAGAAAAGTGCCGTGATGATGACGAGGAGCGCCACGAGGGCCAACGACCTTCCCTTGGTCCGGCTGGAGAAGAGTGTGCGCAAGGATTGGTTAAATGGCATATTTTCTTGTGTTGTGCCTCCGGGTCGTGTTGGGGTCTGAGTATGGACCTGGTGGGTTCAGGTTGGCGCTTCTTATGGTTATTCTTTGTCGTTCGGTTCCACAGATGGCCGCCGCGGTGGCGAACCGGAGGCCTGACCGCGGAGTACCGGGTCGCTCACTCGCTTTTTTTGTCCAGCACCCCACGCAGGGTGGCAGCCAGATCTTTTTTGGTCAGGGGTTTCATGACAAAGGCCTTGATGCCCAGGGCCAGGACCTGTTCTTCACTGACCAGGCCGCTGTAGCCGGTGCAGAGGATGATGGGCAGGTCGGGACGAATCCGCAGCAGGCGCTGGGCCAGCTCCAGGCCGGTCATCTCCGGCATGGTCTGGTCGGTGATCATCGCATCGAAGCGGTGGGGTTGGTCCTGGAAGATCTCCAGAGCTTCGAGGCTGCCTGTCCGGCCGGTCACCGTATACCCAAGCCGTTTCAGCAGCGCCGTGCCGGTTTCCACCAGAACCTTTTCATCATCGACCAGGAGGATGTGTTCCCTGCCGGTCGCCGGTGGTTCCTCGGGCCGGGGAACAAGGGTAGAGGTTCCGGTATACGTCGGAAAATGCAGGTGAAAGGTGGTGCCGCTGTCAGGACTGCTCTCGCAGGTGATGAAGCCGCCATGCTTGGTGACGATACCATGGACAATGGCGAGCCCCAGACCCGTGCCTTTGCCGACTTCCTTGGTGGTGAAATAGGGTTGAAAGATTTTTTCCTGCAGTTCCGGAGGGATGCCATGTCCGGTGTCGCTGACGGAGAGGCGGACAAAGGCAGCGGCGGGGGCGCCGGGGGGCGAGGCCGTGCAGGTCTCCAGAGAGATGTCCAGGATGCCTCCGGTCTGCTCCATGGCGTGGAAACTGTTGGTACAGAGGTTGAGCAGGACCTGGTGGATCTGAATGGGATCGGCGAAAATGAGGGAGGTGCGCGGCGCAATCTGTTGGCGGATAACAATGGTTGCCGGCAGGGTGGAGCGTAACAGTTTGATCGTCTCCTTGACAATCAGGGCCGGTTCCAGGGCAATCTTTTCCGGTTCGCCCTGGCGGCTGAAGGTGAGGATCTGTTTGGCCAGGGTGGAGGCCCGCAGACTCGCTTCCATGACCTTATCCAGGTGCTGGGCAGCCGGGGATTCGGGTGGGATGGCACCCCTGGCCATTTCGGTATAGCCGAGAACAGCGCTGAGGATATTGTTGAAATCATGGGCGATGCCACCGGCCAGAGTGCCGATGGCCTCCATTTTCTGGGCCTGGAGAAGTTGATTCTGCAAATGCTTTCGTTCTTCTTCGTTGTGTTTGCGCTCGCTGATGTCATGGTGGGTTCCGCAGGTACGCAAGGGGCGACCGGCGGCATCACGCTCGATGACGCGTCCCTTGTCCAGCACCCAGACCCAGTGGCCCGATTTGTGACGAAGACGGTGCTCTGTTTCGTAGTGACTGGTCAGGCCCTCCAGGTGGGCATCGAGAGCCTGCATCACCCTGGGGAAATCCTCGGGGTGAACGAGTTGTTTCCAGGAGTTGACGTGTGGTTCGATCTCGGCGCGGGTGTACCCCAGCATGGTGGGCCAGATATCGTTGAACGTTAGGGTGCCGCTGGGGACATGCCAGTCCCATGAGGCCAGGTTGGCACCTTCAAGGACCAGATTGAGGTGCTCCTCATTTTCCCGCAGAAGCTTTTCCGCCTGTTTCCGTTCGGTGATATCGTTGAACAGGCAGGCGAACTGGCCCGGGGCCGGTTGGAAAGCAGTCACCGCAAAGTGCTTGTCAAGCTCTCGGGAATAGTTTTCGAAGTGCACGGCCTTGCCAGTGAGGGCGACCTGTCCGTAGATGCTGATCCAGTGGGGTTCGGTGGCGGGGAGGAGGTTGAGCACTGTCTGGCCGACTACCTGGGCAGCAGTCAGACCGGTCATTTGTTCAAAAGCCGGGTTGACGGCCAGGAAGCGATAATCCACCGGGATACCATCTTCATTGCAGATGATTTCATGGAGAGCAAAGGCATTGAGCATCTGGTGAAACAGGAGTTGGTAGTTCTGCTCCGTTTGGCGTTGCCGGGTGATGTCTTCGATGGCGAGCAGGGCACCGCGCTCTTGGTTGACGGTCAGAGAGGTGCACGTGTATTTGAGCCATTGGGGCAACCCGTTTTCGTCGGTCAGCAGGTGTTCCCCCGCAAGAGTCTCGGTCGCGGTTCCGGTCAGGACGCTGCGCAGTGCGTGCAACAGCGGGCATTGACGACAGAAAACGGTGTGACCGCAGGGCTGTGCGGCCTGGAGATGGTTGGCGCAGCGGATGAACTCGCCGCAACTCAAGGGGAAAGGGGTTGCGATTGGGGAATGGTGGAACAGTTGTTGTGCCGGAGGATTGGCGTAAATGATCTCGGCATTCTGGTCAAAAAGCAACAAGGCAATGGGCAGGGTATCGATGGCGATCCGGAAAGGAACTTCCATCGGCGGTTGGTGAGGGTGATTATCCTGCATGATCCTCCTGCACCTGCTGTGGTAAGGGTTGATGTGCCAGGGAGCGGATGGTGTTTTGGTCTGTTTTGTTTAGGACGCCAGTGTATATTAAAATTTAAAGTCTTTTCTTTTTCTACCACAAGGGTGATCCCCGCACCAGAGATATCTCTGGCGCGGGGGGAATCCTTGTCGGCCGCAGAGGTAAACAGGGCGACCTGGCTTGGGATGAACAGGTGCGGACGCACAACTGCTTCGTCAGCCCCTGGAGCTGCTGTAAGCCCTTGAATCATTTCAATAGATTATCCAGTTGAGTGGACAACACGGCCAGCGCCTGGGCGCTGGCTGCGCCTACCTGGCCGGATTGCTGGTTGATGCTGCTGTTGATCTCGGTGATCACCACGGAGATTTTTTCGATATCCTCCATCGTGGTGTTGGTGGTGGCCTGCATTTCGCTGACCTGATTTCAGGCTTCGGCGTGACGGATGTATTTATTCAATATATTGATTTTTTATATATTTTTCAGCTCATTGCCCGTGCAAGTTCTCGAAGGGGCAGCCTGACAGGCAAGGCGATATCAAAAATCGTTACGTTTATGTTTTGATATAATTGTCCCGTAAACAGGAATGTTAATTTAATACCCGGATGCCCGTGGGGCAGCTAGTGAAGGTTCTCTTTAAGGATTCTGCTAAAATTACAATAAGATTACAGTAAGATATATCCAAAACAAGCGTCCAGCCGTCACGGATTCAGGTATACGTTCGTTGGCGGTGTGCAGGCATCTGGTCCGTGGAAAGCTACTCCATGACTTCAATCATCACCTCCACATCCGGCCATCTTTTGGCCACGGGCTGGATGGTCGGTCGGGCGATGATCTTGCAGAAAAGAGTACTGTCCGTGGAAATCGATTCCAGGTATATGGGGGTGGTGAGGATTGCGTTATCAAGCTTTTCGCCGCTGCTGACCGGTATGGTGACAAGAACGGTGGCCGGGGTGACGGTAATCTTTTTTATTTTGAGCGATCCCGGTAACTTGCCGATAAGCTGTGGGGTAATGGGCAGGTTTTTTTCAGCCACCTCGGTCAGGGTCACCTTGATCTGTTGCGGTGAGGCGTCCAGCAGGGTTACGTCTCTTGGCAGGCGCAGGTTTTCACTGGTGATAATGATGGTCTGTATGCCTTTTCCCATTCTTGACAGGTCGATCTTGACACTGGGCGGGTCAAGGGCAAGGCTGTCGATGACCGACTTGGGTCCGGTGAGGTGGAGTTGGATCTCGTTGGCTTTATCGCCTGTCAGGACCAGGTTTTCCCCCGGCGGGGCGTAATCGATGGCCACCGGCAGCACCCGTTCCACGACCTCGCTCTGAGCGATCATCAGAGAGGACCAGAAGACAAGGGCGATCATCAGGCTGGCGACAGTTTGCAGCAGGGTTCGTTTGCGGATCCTGAAGGAGGCCTCCCCGCCAAAGAACCCCATTTCCCGCTGATGATTGACAATAGCGGTGATGATCTGGTCTGAATTGACCGCCGGCTGCATTTCCCCATTGGCAAAAAGAGATACCCGGCCCCGTTCCTCGGAAACCAGCAGGACCAGGGAGTCCGTCTGCTCCGCCAAACCCATGGCGGCATGGTGACGGGTGCCGAATTCTTCGGAAAGTCTATCAGACTGGGACATGGGCAGGCGGACCCCGAACTGGGTGAGTTTGTCACCCTCGATGATCACGGCACCGTCGTGGCCCGGGGAATGGGTGTCAAAAATACTGAGGATCAGGGGTTGACTGGGAATGGCATTGAGCCGGAATCCCCCGGATATTTTGTCCTGGATCGGCTCCTTTCCGGGCAGGACAATAATGGCACCGCACCGCTGACGGGCAAGCTTGGTGAGGCTGTCGGCAATCAGGGCAGGGAATTGGGCATTTAGCCCCTTGGTAAGGCCGGGAGAGACCGAAACCGCTTTTTCAAAGACTTTGCGTAACTCCGGCTGGAAAAGGACGATGAGGCCAAGCACCGCAACATGGCTGACGTTTTCGTAAATCCACTCAATCCCTTTGAGGTTGAGCATGCTGGCAAGAATGAAAATCAGCAGGGCCAAGAGGATCCCGGCCATTATTTTCCAGGTACCAAGTCGCAGCAGGGTGCGATAGAGAAAAAAGAGCGCTGCCGAGATCAGCAGGATGTCGAGCAGGGCCTGCCAGGTAAAAAGCTGGTGGGAGAGGACAAAAAAATGGCCCATGGGAATTCATATCGGGCAAGAGGAAAAAAAGCGGAGTGGCCGATTGTGTCAATCACTGAAAAAATACTCAAATATTATTCTTAACATCATTAACATCAATAGACCAGAAACCAATGGCTCTTTGAGTGCTTTCAGCTGATTTTTCTGGACATCCGCCACAGAGATCGTCGAATTATTGGTCATGGAATTGATGCTGTCGAGAATGTACCGAAGCGTATTGGTTGTTTTTACGGCAAAAAGATCGTTTGCAAGATCCTTATGAAAAACCTGAATCCGTGATGGCTAGACGCTTGTTTTGGAGATATCTTGCTGTAATCATATTATAATTACAGCAGAATCCTTGGCAATACCTTTCACCAGCCGCCCTTCGAAACATCCATCCGCACGCCATCTTCATTGCCCGTAACCGTCCGATAAAGTGTCCTTTCATCAAACGGTTACGAACAACAAAGCTGACGCACGGACGAACGTGCACGGATTCAGGGAAAAAACTTGATTTCTCTGTGTTTGCGGGTATTATAAAAGGTTGTCAAATTTTAAATTCCCTTCAAGGAGAAGATATCATGGCCCGTCAATGTGAAATTTGCGGCAAAGGCCCAACCACCGGAAACAATGTCAGCCACGCCAACAACAAGACCCGGCGCCGTTGGTTGCCGAATTTGCAACGGGTTCGCGCGGTCAGGGCTAATGGTGCCACCATGCGCATCAATGCCTGCACCCGTTGCATTCGTTCTGGAGCTGTGGTCAAACCTGCCTGAATACGCTCTGTTCTCTGGACACGGCAAGTCGGTCTCCTGCCGACTGGCCGTGTCGTCTGTCAAGAGACGGGACAATAGTCTGCCAGTATGGCCCTGAGGAGGAGTACATGAGCAAGGAACACAAGGGACGATTTCTACCCTATGAAGAGGCAATCCGTGTGGTTGCCGCAATTCAGGAGGAGGAAGATATCGATGATCCTGATCGTCGCATCTTCAATGTGTATAACCATCAGGATAAGGAAATCTGCTGGTTTGACTATGAAGAGGTGATACGTGATGCTGGTATCACGGGCACCGATGATGCCGCCAAGGAAAAATTGACCAATTATATTATGCGCCACATTCCCGAGTGGGTGGTGGATAGCTGATCTTCCCCGCCCAGCCTAGAGTGCTCCCTCGGGCATCTCCGGAGGCAATTCCCCTCCCAGTACAAAACCACCATCCAACCTGACGACCGCTCCGGTGAGGAAATCCGCATCCCGGACCAGGAAAAGAACGGCTCTGGCCACTTCTTCCGGGGTCCCGGTCCGTCCCAACAGGGTGTGGCTCAGGAGTTCTCCGCGTTGTTTCTCGGTGAGCAGCTCCCAGCCCCTGGTCCCGGGTCCGTGTCTGCTGTCGATCAGGCCGAGCATGAGTTCGTTCACCCGAATATTCGGAGCCCCCATTCTGGCCCAGGTTTCGGTCAGCAGGGTAAGACCTCTGTTGGCGGCGGCGTACCCGTCATTGAACAGCAGTCCGGCCGGTCCGGTTCGACCGATTTGGCCGGCGATTGAGGAAATATTGACCACAATGGCCTCCCGACTCTGACGGAGCAAGGGCAGGGCCAGTTCAAAAACCAGCCATTTGGCGTGCAGGGTGGTCTCCTGTTCCAGTTGCCACTGCTGACGATTCACCTCCCGATGATAGCTGCCATGGAGGATGGGCATGCCACCACGTTCGATGTTGTTGATCAGGATGTCGAGCCCGTGGAATCGGTCACTGATAGCAGTTATGAGAGAGGCTACCTGATCCGAGCTGCGGAGGTCGACGGGGAGAACCAGGTGCCGGGTGCTGGTGAATTCTTCTGCCATGGCCGCCGCGGATTCCGGCCAGTCAAACCAGGGCAGGGTCAAACGGACGCCGTGGTCAGCCAGCATTCTGGCAATGGCCAGGCCGATGCCTCGTGAAGCACCCAGCACCAAAGCCGTTTTTCCGGTCATCTTCATCTTGCCTCTCCTCGATACCCTTCCTATAGTAATCACATTGTTTCATTATCGTTTTTTCATACATCAAATCCAAGGGTTCAACAATGCGGCACTTGTTTTTTCGAGTCTTTTTGGCATGGTTTTCTGTCTTCTGTTTTTTCGCCGCCACGACAGCGGCCGTCTCTGCCTCGGGGGATACTCATTCCAGCCCGACCGACACCTCCCTTTGCCTGACCTCGGGCTGGCCTCAGGATCAAAGTGATCTGACTCCTGATCCCGCCCTGACCTTTGGTCTACTCGAAAACGGTTTGCGGTATGTACTCATGGTGAATCATGAACCGGAAAACAGAGTGGCCCTGTTTCTTAACGTCCAGGCCGGCTCTATCCGGGAGACCGAAGAACAGCGAGGAGTGGCGCATTATCTCGAACATATGCTCTTCAACGGGACAACCCACTATCCACCGGGAACCCTGGTTGAATATTTTCAATCCATAGGCATGGGATTTGGTGCGGATACCAATGCCCATACCAGTTTTGACGAGACGGTGTACAAACTGATTTTACCCTCCGGAGAACCAGCTTTCCTCGAAGATGGTTTCCGGGTCCTGGCCGATTATGCCAGGGGGGCTTTGCTGCTCGAGGAAGAAGTGGAGCGGGAACGGGGGATCATCCTGGCTGAAAAACGGAGCCGTGATTCCGCCGCGGCAAGGGTCTGGAAACGTCAATTGCAGTCCGCGTTTGCCGGTACTTTGCCTGCCGAGCGCGATCCCATCGGTCTTGAGGAAGTGATTCAAGCCACCGACAGTCAACTGCTCCGTTCTTTTTACGACCGCTGGTACCGGCCCGAAAATATGATAGTCGTCGTTGTCGGTGATATGGACCCGGTCGACGCGGCGGGCATTCTCACCCGTCATTTCGATCCGCTGACCGGAGAGGGCGAGGTGGGTGCCTGCCCCGAATTCGGGACCGTTGCCGAGTCGGGGCTTGACATCCTCTTCTTTCCCGAACCGGAACTCGGGTACACCGGCATAGGGCTGACAACCGTTTTCAATACTGTTCCGCAGCCGCCGACTTCTCAGCGGAGTGCTGAATTGTTCCAACAATTTGTTGCTATTTCCCTGTTGAACAGACGGCTGCAGCAACTCGAGCGGCAACCGGACAGCCCTCTATCCCACACCAGCGCCCGATCCTCGGTCTTTCTGCAGCGAATCGGGTATGCGTCCCTGGGGGCCCGCGTGAAGAGCGATCGCTGGCAGGAGGGGCTCGACATCCTGCAACGCACCCTGGCACAGGCTTTGGAGTATGGTTTTACGGCTGCGGAGTTGGACCGGGGCAAGCGGGAGATCAGCGCCATGCTCGAAAAAGCGGTCCAGACAACAGCCTCCCGTACCAGTCGTGATCTGGCGGCAACACTGGTCAGCAAACTCAACAACAATGAGGTCATCCTCTCCCCGGTACAGGAAAGGGATTTGTATGGACCGATGCTGGATTCGATGACGCTCGAGGACGTTGATGTCGCTTTTCGTGACCTTTGGGATCGTCCGCGACGACTGGTGGAGGTGGTCGGTGTTCCTGGGCCCGGGCTGGAAAAGAATGGGGCCGAGGAGGTTATCCGGCGGGTTTTTGCCGCTGCTGCGGCTGAGGGGGTAGTGCCATGGGTTGAGCCGGAATGGAAACCCTTCCCCTATCTGCCCTTGCCAGAAAAGAATGGGGTTATAACTGAAAAGATCCGCCACCAAGCCATCGGCGTGGAGACCATCGTGTTTGCGGGCGGGGTGCGCCTCAATACAAAAGTGACCGATTTTCAGGCGAACCAGGTCCTCTTTTCTGTTCAGTTCGGGACAGGGAGGCAAAGCGAACCACTGGCCGGGATGAGCCCGATTGCCGAGGCCGTGGTCAGAGAGAGTGGCGTGGGCGGTTTGAACTGGGAGGAGATGGCCGCCGCTCTGGCCGGCACCAATGCGGTCCTTGATTTCCGGGTCGGTCCCGAGAGTTTTTCCCTGCACGGTTCCAGCCTGGCCGATGAGATCGAACTGCTGGTGCAACTTGCCTACACCCGACTCCATGATCCGGCGTTCCGGTCCGATGCTTTTGGCCGCGCTCGGGAGCAGTTGCGGCAGATGTACGAACAGATGGTCAGTACGGTAGAGGGAGTGCACCAATTGCAGGGTGAAGCGATCCTGGCCCCCGGCAGCAGGGAATACGGTCTTCCCTCCTGGGAGCAGATGGACCGGGTCACCCTCGAACAGATCGCCGCCTGGTTGGAGCCGATATTCTCTCAGGAAGCACTGGAAATCAACGTGGTCGGCGATATAGATCCAGAGGAGGTCGCACGCCTGGTCGGCAGCTATTTTGGCGGTGAGAAACGGTACCAGCAGGAGGTGCCACCGGCACAGCCAATTGTCTTTCCATCTGGGCAGCATCATCGTTTGACAGTCGACAGCTCCACCGACAAGGCTCTGGTGGCCGTGGCCTGGCCAACCACCGATTTCTGGGATATTACTGTTACCAGGAGGCTCAATGTCCTGGCAGCGGTGCTCAACGACCGTCTCCGAGTTGATATCCGCCAGGAATTGGGGGCAACCTACTCACCCCGGGTAATCAGTCGTCCCAGCCGGATACATGATGGTTTTGGCCTGATGATCAGTTCATTGACCGCTGCTCCGGATCAGGCCGAACTCCTGGCGGCTAAAATTCGAGAAATCGCATCCGAGCTTGGCCGCAAGGAGATCAGTGAGGAAGAATTACGGCGCGCCCTGGAGCCGACTCTGACCTCAATTCGAGATATGCAGCGTACCAATCGGTATTGGCTGGAATCAGTGCTCAATCTCTCCCATCGTCACCCGCAGCAGTTGCAGTGGCCCTTGACCATCCGGGAAGATTTCAGCGCGATCACAACTACGGACGTGGCCGCACTTGCCGAGCGCCACCTGCACGAGGATATGGCGGCAACGGTGATTATCACTCCCGATGGGGAGACCTGAATCCGTGACGGCTGGACGCTTGTTTTTGATTTAATTTTCTGTAATAATTTTGAAAATACCAAGCTATTTTTGACAATTCGCCTTCACCGGCACGCTCCCAGATCCAGGGATGAATTCTGGCTGGCCAGGGTCATCCGACTAACCAGACGGCAGTATTCTGTGCCTGCTTCAGAGTCCGGTCGGAAACACCTTTGATCTGGCCGGCGCTGCCACCACGGCTACGTCGGCCAATGACGATGGTGCCGCAATTGTGTTGTTTTGCCTGGCGGAGGAGGTCAGCGCTGACATCAAGGTGCATCTGCATGGGAAGCTGGGTAATACGGTTTTTGGGGATCCCATTTTCCATCAGCAGTTGCGCATGGGCGTAGAACAGGTAGTTCTCGAGATCAAGATATTGATCGCACCATGCCTTGCCCCATTGCTTATGAAACTCCTCCGGCCGGGCTGGTTGCTGTTTTCCAAAGACACTGTCCGAGTGATACAGGCAGATGTCCACCCCGGTATGGCCTTTGAGCATGTAGGCAAGGTGATCGGCGGCCAGTAGAGAGGCTGGCTGGCTGTGGACTGCCAGGAGAAACCGGTTGGAGGTGACGGTACCATCCACCAGCCACAGGGGAATGTTGTGGCAGGTATCAACCAGTCCCGCCGAGGTGCTGCCGAAAAACATGTTGCCGACCGCACCGTGACCGCGCCGGCCGATGAGGACAGTATCATAGTGACCGCGCTCGGCCTCGTCGCGGATAGCGGCACTGATACCACCTGATGTGGCCGTTTTGACATGGGTTTGAATTTGATCAGCGGTAAATCCCTGGCGCTGTAACCGTTCCTGAGCGTCCCGGAGATGCTTGTTGGCCACTTGAGTACGTTTATCGGTTGCCGGGGCTTGCCTGCGGTACGGGTCGACATCAAACATCCATTCCTTGCCGGCGTTGCCACCCGTGGGAACCACACTGACAAGGTGGATGGACAGGGTCCTGTCGGTTCCAAAAAGGCGGGCCAGATAGTCCAGGCTGTTGGAACTGGAGGCAGAACCGTCAATAGCCGCAAGTATTGCTTTTTCCATCTTTATTTTCCTGTAAGCTACGAAAGGGATACCTTCCCTTTCCAAAAGAAATGGTCGTGCATCGATTGTCGGCCACAGGCGGCCTGGATGTATCCAGGCGTGGCAAACACTGGAACCCCTCTGTACGGTTGGCGCGAGCATGCAAGGAGCGGCGGGGTACCTGTGATATCGTCCGGCTTTTCAGGTGCCGATGCAGTGCCTCTCCATGAATCTGTCGTTTTGAGAGGCAGCACTGCTGACCTGGGCCTGTCTCCGTGGGCGTTGGTCCGTGCGTCAGTTATAATTTGATTTGATTACAGTAAGATATTTCCAAAAAAGTCCAACCGTCACGGATTCAGGCTGGGCCCTTGTTCAGCCTTACAGTGTCATATAATAATACACAATTGTCACCAAAACTATGCTGATGGCGCGAAAACCCTGGCTGAAAAGGATCAGTTGCGCTGCCAGGCCAGGCGAGAAGATGCCGGCATAATAGGGGTATTGGTGGCGAACGGCGCGGATGGGGGAGGAGAGAATATTACCGACCAGCAATGCCAGAACAATTTCCCGTGAGGACATGGAGCCGGCGGCCAGAAGAGCGCCGGCCGCCGCCAATCCCGCGGTAAATTCGGCAGCCACCTGAAAAGTGATGATGGAGATGGCCTGGGGGCTGAGCCAGGACAGCCAGCTGAGATGTTCGGTCATGAAACGCTGGGTCGCGGAAAAAAAACCGGCTTCGTTGAGAAAATAAAAAAGAATGTAAATAGGTGCGGTATAACTGATAATTTTACGGATCCTCCGCCGGAAGCGTTGCAGACCTTTTTGCAGAGCGGCACGGAAGGATGGGCGCTGCTCAGTGGAAGGATCAGCCTGCGCGATCTCCCCTGTATTGGTCGCAGGGAGCAGCAGGCGGGCCAGCACAGTGATCACCAGGGTGCGGAACAAGGCAGCGCCGACAGTCAGGCCGAGGTATATAAAGGCCGCTCCCTTGATAATCGGTACAGCTATAAAGAAGGTTGTGGGCAAGTGGAGAAAATTGTTGGGCAGACTGTTGAAAAGATTAGCCAGGATCAATTCCCTGCGACTGAGTTTCTTGGTGTCGTATCCCTCCGCCAACATGGTATTTGCGGCGATGCCCGAGAAGAAGCACATGGAAAAAGAAGCACCGGTGAGGGGCGAAAGGTGACCGAATCGCGTCAGGGGACGGGCGATGACAGCCAGTTTTTTTGTCCAGTTGAGCGACTCGATGACCAGGGCCACCAGCAGGCCGACAGCGAGAAAGAGGAGCAGGCGCGTCAGAGGCCAACCAAGATTCACCCAGAGGTGGGTGAGGGTGTCGGTTGTCAGCATGGTGTATGAGAAAGGTTCGATGATAAGCTCCTGGATCTACCCGGTCACCGGGTGAGTATTACTGCGGTATCCGCCACACTCCTCGGGTGCGAGCAATCACAGCGGCCCGGATTTATGCAGACGGGGTAGCCCGTTACAGCCCTTCCAAGCGGATTGCCGCCTTCAAGCAGAGATGGGCACCTGTGATCGTTGACCTTGGACCATTACCTCCTTGCCTGCAGGTCCCTTTGCGAGCGCGCCTTGCTTCAGAGTGGAAGAGCTTGTTACTGGATAGGCACTGCCTCACTATATATCGGAAATCGAAGAGAGCAAGAGAGGACTATGAAACAGGTCATAACAACAGAAAAAATTCCGATTTTCCTTTGGTTGGACGAACTCGATCAGGAAACGCTGGTTCAGGCAAAAAATCTGGCCAACCTGCCATGCGCCTTTCATCATATTGCCCTTATGGCCGATGCGCATGTTGGCTATGGTATGCCCATTGGCGGTGTTCTCGCCACCAATGATACGGTTATTCCCAATGCAGTCGGGGTTGATATCGGTTGTGGCATGCAGGTGGTGCGCACCGGTCTGAATGCTCTCGATTCTGGGCAGCTGCGCCGTATCCTGACCGCACTGCGCCGTGCTGTTCCTCTTGGTTTCAAACATCACAGTCGACCGCGGCCGGTTGAGGTCCTCCCGGATCCAGGAACCGACATGCTCGAACGGGATCTACCGGTGGTTGCCGCTGAATTTGCCAGTGCCCGCTGCCAGGTAGGAACTCTGGGCGGCGGCAATCATTTTATCGAGATTCAGCGAGGCAGTGATGATCGAATCTGGTTGATGGTCCATTCCGGCAGCAGAAACCTCGGGTATAAAGTGGCCGGGGTCTATAACAAACTCGCTGTTCAGATGGCCGGGAGCCAAAAAAAGGGAGTGATTCCCAAAGAGTGGCAGTTGGCCGTGTTGCCGCTGGACTCAGCCACCGGTCAGAAGTATATACGGGAAATGGCCTATTGTGTCGCCTTTGCCCGCGCCAATCGAAGCGAGATGATGACTGTTTTTCAGGAGATTGTCGCTGAGATTTCCGGCTGTGAGCAATTTGAGCCAGCCTTTGATGTTGCTCATAATTATGCGGCCTTTGAGGAGCATTTTTTCCGCAAGGTCCTGGTGCACCGCAAAGGCGCCACCCGCGCTTTTAAGGGGGAGTACGGGATCATCCCGGGATCCCAGGGCAGTTGCAGTTATATCGTTCGCGGATTGGGCAACCCGCAATCCTTCATGTCCTGTTCACACGGAGCCGGACGCGTTCTCGGGCGCAAGGAGGCCTGCCGCCGGCTCGATTTGAAGGAAGAAATCGGTAAGCTCGAGGCCCGGAAGGTGCTCCACAGTCTTCGTCACCGCAGCGATCTGGAAGAGGCGCCAGGCGCCTATAAGGACATCAGCGAGGTTATCGTCTCTCAGCAGGACCTTGTCGAGGTGGTGATGGAACTGCACCCGTTAGCTGTTCTCAAGGGTTGAGTGCACGAACCCAGTCTCTGGTCCTCCATCACTCAAAGGTGCCTGCCGATGTCGGCAACAGGCTGTGGGCATACAGAGAATGAGGGTCACCGCCGGTCAGGAGAAAGTCGAACTGGTCGGCCAGCTGTTCCGACGGCAACCCGGAGAGAACACTTGGTTGAATACGCTGCGCCAAGGTTTGCAGCGGCCTTTCCAGCCGCTTGAGACGTTCAATGATGGACACGGATTCCGCATCGATATAGGTACCGGTCGCTTCAGGAATATCGGCCAGGCGCCTGGCTTCAGCAATGGCATCGCTCAAGTATCCGAGTGTATCGACCAGACCCAGTCTGTGGGCGGTGGTACCGTCCCAGACCTTTCCCTGAGCGAGTTCCATCACCCTGTTCCGGGACATGTTCCGTCCCTGGGCAATGATATCAATAAACTGCTCATAACCTGTATCAACCTGCATCTGCAGAACGGCTCGTTCATCGTCGCCCATGGCTGTAGCCGGGTTACCAAACTGGGCTGTGTTGGTGGTGCCGATACCGTCACCATACATGCCGATTTTGGCCAGGGTCTGCTCCAGAGTCGGGGCGGCCCCAAAGACACCGATGGATCCGGTAAGGGTTACCGGAGCCGCCACGATGCTGTCCGCGTTGGCGGCCAGCCAGTAAGCACCGGATGCGGCCACGGCGGCCATGGAAACGACCACCGGTTTGCCTTCCTGCTGGGCAAGCATCAGTTCCTGGCGAATCAGTTCCGAGGCAAAGGCACTGCCTCCGCCACTGTGGATACGCAGGACAATGGCTTTTACCCGCGGGTCCTGCCGGGCCTGGCGAATCTGGCTGACCAGGGGGGTCGAGCCGATCTGGCCGACTGCGCCCTTGCCGTACATGATAGTACCACGGGCGATGATGATGCCGATGAGGTCTTCCTGTTTTTTGGTGTCCGTGTAGGAAGGGGTCAGTGTCTGCAGATATTTATCCAGGCTGATATGATTGTATCCCTTGCCTTGGGGGCCCGGCCCCACCAGGGAGCGAAGATAATCTTCCATTTCCCGGTGGGTTTTCAAGTCGTCGATCAAACCTGAGGTCAGGGCCATCCGGCCCCGGTCACCGTTCACCGAGGCTAAGCGAAGGATGAGATTGTCAATGTCGGCCTGGAGAGAGGTGACCGTGACCTTCCGGTTGGTGGCGATGTCGGTACAGTATAGATCCCAGAGGTTGCCGAGCCACTGACTGCTCGCTTCCCGTTCCTCCGGTGACATATCGTTGCGGACAAACGGTTCCAGTGCTGTTTTAAAGGCGCCTGCACGGAAAACGTGGACATTTACGGCAAGTTTGTCGAGCAGGTCGCGCATATAGAGGCGGAAAAGAGAAAAGCCGCGGAGTTGTACCCCTCCCATGGGATGCAGGTAGATGCGGTCGGCCCAGGAGGCCAGATAGTACTGGGCCTGGTTGAACGTATTGCCCATGGCGACGACCTCCTTACCAGTTTGCTTGAAGTGGTCGATGGCCAGGCCTATGGCTTTGATCTGATCGAGACTGGCAGGACCCATTCGATCTGTATTGATAATCAGCAGCGAGATCCGTGGATCATCGGCGGCCGTGTGCACGGCATCAAGCACATCCTGAAGAAAGGTTTCCTCATGCAGGGGCTTGCCAGCCAGATTGTTGAAAATCCGGGCCATGGGATCCATGGGTGAGCGTTGCTCGACGATGCCGCCCACCGGAGCCAGCAGCAGGGCGCTGTTTTCCGGAACCGTGGTTTTGGGGGTGTAAAACAGCGCGGTGATGATGATCAGAAACAGCGCGAGGAACAGGAGATTGGAAAGAACGGTAAGGCCGGAACTGAGCAGCTTCCAGAACCATACAAAGGGCCGGGTAAGAATATAAACAAAAGTACGCATGCAAAGATCTCCAGGTGAGTAGGGAGAAAACACGAAGTGGGTTGTGCCGGTGCACAGAAGGCTCCGTTCGTCGGTATGCTACAGAAATTCGGCGACCTGATCCGGTCAAGCCGAGGTCGGTGTGGAGTTGATTTCCATTTTGAGAGCCTGGGCGAGTTCCTGAAGGGAGTACGGCTTTTTGATGAACTGACTGACGCCCATGTCCATGGCTCGATTAATATCTTCGTTGCTGGAGTAGCCGCTGGTGATAATGGCCTTTTGTCCGGGAGCGAACTGAATGATTTGTCGGTAGGTTTCGCAGCCATTGATACCTGGATCCATGAGCATGTCGAGAAGGATCAGATCGACAGGCGATTTTTTAATAAACTCGATGGCCTCCTCACCTGATTTGACCGTCAGGGGCTGATAGCCGAGACGGGTCAGCAATCGACTGGCGATTTCCCGCTGACTTTTCTGATCATCGACAACCAGGATTTTCTGTCCACTGCCACGGAGGTTACTGAAAACCGGCGCGGGCTCCACCGGTTTGCAGACACCGTTCCGTTCGATGGGAAAATACAGGGAAAACAAGGTGCCTTTGCTGCTGCTGTTCACATCGATATAGCCACCGTGATCATGCACGGTATTCCATACCACGGCCAGGCCGAGTCCGGTACCACTGCGGCCCATAACTTTTTTGCTGTAAAAGGGGCTGAAAATCTGCTTGATATCCTGAATCGAGATTCCGGGACCGTTGTCCTCCACCGAGATCAGTACATATTCTCCCGGATCGATGGTTTCATAACCTCTATAGGGTTCGGAAAAATGGACGTTTTTCGTGGTCAGTATGATCTGTCCCTGGGATTGTATTGCTTCGGCGGCATTATTGACCAGGTTCATGATCGATTTGGAGAGGTGCATGGTCGAGCAGCGGATGTTCATCAGCTTGCCCTCCAGGTACGGCGTGATTTTAATCTGTGGATATCGCTGCTGTATTTCCCTGAATTCAACTGAGTTGAGGTATTCGGTAATGATGACGTTGATGTTGCGAACTTCTTTTTTACAAGTTGCTCCCCGGGCCACGGTCAGCAGATCATTGACCACGGCGGCCGCTCGCTTGCCGGCTTCCCGGACCATGATCAATTCCTCCCGGTACTTGAAGTTTTCTCCAAGGTCCATGAGAAGAAGTTCCGGGTAGGTGATGATGCCGGCCATGATGTTGTTGAGGTCATGGGCCACCGAACTTGCCATCAGGCCAAGGGATTCCATGCGCCGGGCATCAGCCAGTTTTTCCATCAGGGCCATTTTCTGCTGCATGGCGGCTTCCTGGGCGCTGACATCCCGAATGGCGGCTACCTGCACCTGGCGGCCCTTGAAGTCGATATGCTTGACCCTGATTTCCAGGGGGAAGGTGGTCCCCTCCTTCCTGATGCCCCGGGCCTCGAAGGGGCCGATGGTTTCCGGGTCAGCCTGTTGCGGCATGGTGCGGATAGAGTGACGGTCCAGGAGGATATCAAAAATCTGACGACCCAGCAGCTCCTCTTCCTCATAGCCGAACATCCGGCATAATTGATCATTGGTCTGCAGCAGAGTACCTCGCTCATAGATGATGATTCCCTCCCAGGTGGCCTGGGCGAGTTGACGAAAGCGTTTTTCGCTGTTGTGCAGATCCTGCTTCAGTTGCTTATGTTGAATACTGCGGGCTATGGTTCTGGTGAGACGCTCAGGGGGGCAGGGTTTACGGAGGTAGTCGTAGACACCTTGGCGCAGGGACTCCACAGCGTTATCAATGGTGGCGTTGCCGGTGAGAATGATGACGGATGTTCCGGGATGCTCAGCATTGATTCGCGCGGCGATATCATTACCGCTCAAGTCGGGCAGATTCATGTCGACCAGGGCGACTGAACAGGGTTGTTGCTGCAGGCGTTGAAAGGCCTCTTGACCTGAGTGAGCAATGCAGACCTCATATCCAGCCGCTTCCAGAAGGCCTTCAAGACTTCTGCAGAAATGGACTTCATCATCGACGATGAGAACAGTGTGCATTTTGGGCATAAAGTTTCTCTGTCTGAGGGAAAGAGGATAGTTTTGTTCTATATTTCGCCTGGAAAAAGCGTAAGCGTTCAACAGCATTCCATCCGCGGGCGATCAGGCTGCCGAGCAGAGACCTGAGTCCGTGACGGCTGGAGTCTTTTTGGGATGTCTCTTGCTGTGATCAGGTTCTAATTGCAGCAGAACCCTTGAGGTTAACCTTCACCAGTCGCCCACGGATTCAGGAGAGAATCATACTTCAGCCCGCCCGCCTGCTGATTCACATTTCAGGCCCTGGGAAATGGTTTCAGTTTCCAGGTCCAGTAGTCATGTACTTGCACCAGATGAAAATGTACGCAAAAATGGGCTTCGGTAAAAACCATTTCCGCATGCCGCGCATTCAAGCGTGTTTACCAAAAAATGTCCAATAAAATAATGGTTATTTTGTAATGAGAACAAGGGATTCAAGCCGGAAGAGCAAGGGTGAACACTGTCCGGCCACGGCGGGACAGACAATTGAGTGCTCCACCGAGGCGTTGAGCCAGTTGTTGGCCGATCGCCAGGCCGAGTCCGGCATGGCGACCATCTTTGGTTGAGGCGCCAGCGGTGAAGAGATCGTCCTGCAGGGTTGGATCGACCCCAGGGCCGTTGTCCGTCACCGAAATGAGAATCGTGTCGAGATGTCGTTCACTCCGGACAATGATCTCTCCCTTGGTGCCCAGAGCCTCCAGGGCGTTATCAATGAGGTTGGTTAGGATCTGGCGAAGAAAGCCACTGTCCGTGTCAAGAATCAGAGGGGTTTCCCAGGGAATATAGCTCAGGGAGATCTGATTGCCCGCCGGCAGTGATCCTTTGTACAGGGCAATGAGTTCCTTGATGTGGCTGTGCAGATCCACGTGCTCAAAGTGGGGGGGCATCTCTTCGTCAGCCAGTTTTTCCAGGCGCAGGGTCAAGGAGCTGATCCGTTCCAGCTCATGGTCGATGATGGTGAGTTCATCGCCAAGGGCCTCCCCGTCCCTGCATTTTCCTGTGATAATATGCAGGTAGTTGCGCAGCGTGGCCAGCGGATTATTGATTTCATGGGCGACTTTTCGGGCCACAAGGCCGGCAGATCGCAGACGTTCAATAACGATCTGTTCCGCTTGCGCTGCTTGCACCTGGTCCAGATAGAGGGCAATTGCTGTCTGGGCAGCAAGGAGACACAGGGGCGGCACGGGACCACCGGCGGCAAGGGGTGATTGTTTATGCAGTCCGACAACCAGGAGCCCCAGTCGTTGCTCGCGGTGGTTCATGGGGACCACCGCCATCCCTTCTGTTCCCAGGAGTCTGAGCAGCTGGGCGTCAAGAAGGGTGGGCCGGGTCTGTTCCGACCCCTTCCCCGGGAACAGGAAGAGGGGGGCAAGACTTTCCATTGCCTGTCCTGGCAGGCTCTGATCATGACGATCAAGGGAAAAGGATAACCCTGCTGTTTCCCTGGCCAGTTTATTGTCCGCGGAAGTCAGGCAGTGGAGCCTTCTGGTGGCCTTGTTCCACAGCAGGAGCAAGCAGGCATCCTCATTGAAAAGAATTTTCAACCCCTGTTCCGCTGCAGCAGCGATCTGTTCCTTGTTTTCGGCCTGAAGGAGGTTGGCAAGCACACCGTTGAGCTGGGTAATGTTACGAATGCGATGGATCAGCCCCAGGGTGGTTTCCTTGTGGCTCTCCTCACTCTCCGGTTCCCTGTCATGTGAGGTCTTGGCACTTTTTGCTATATGGATGCCCAGGCCATCGGCAATCTGGGCAAGTTGTTCTTCAAGGTTTTCGTACAGTTGACCAACCTGGGCCGGCTGCAGGTTGAAATATCGGCCGGCTGTTTCCAGACATTCCCGGTCGGTGGAATCTCCGTGGGCAAGTAGGTCGGCCAGAGCGGTAATTCTGGTCAGGGGGAGAGCCCGGGCCACGTCCTCGACCGGGTGGTGGTGGTAGCGGATGGCATCGGCAAGCAGGGCGGGCAGGCACCACTGCTCACAGAGCCAGGCTCCGGCTTCACAATGATTGATTCGGAGTTTTTCTTCCTCAAGAAAGGCCAACCGTCCACTGTGGCAGCGGACACCTTTGAGCAGCAGCGGCGCGTAGGTACCGGGAAATGCCATCCATAACAACAGCTTGCCGATATCATGCAGCAGACCGGCCAGATAGGCCTCCGATGGATCGGGGTAGCCGACGTGTTCAGCAATTTTTCTGGAAAGCAGGGCCGCCAGGCACGAGTGGTGCCAGAACCGGTCAATGGAAAGCAGGCCATTGGTTTCCACCCGGCGAAACACCTGCTGCACCGAGACGCTGACCGCGAGATTGCGGACAGTGTCAACACCCAGGTAGACCACCGCCTGTTCCAGGTTGGTGAAGGCTTTGCGTGCTCCGATAAAAGCTGAGTTGACGAGCTGGAGGAGTTTGGCGCAGATGGCCGTATCCTTGTTGGCGATCCGGGCAATGGCCTGCAGATTGACCTCTGAAGCGTGGCATTGATCGATCAGTTGCACCAATACCTGGGGCATGCTGGGTAAATTTCCGGAAACTTTCAGATTGTTCAGCGTTGTATGCGGATCGGTCATGGCCGTTCACAAAGGCTGGGTAAATCCTGGATTCGTGAGCGTTCGTCCGTGCGTCAGCTTTATTGTCTGTGATCGTTCGATCAAAGTACACTTAATCGGACGGTACGGACAATGAAGATGGCGTGTGGACGGATGCCCCGAAGGGCTGCTGGTGAAAGGTATTGCTAAGGATTCAGCTGTAATAATAACATTATTACAGTGATATATATCCAAAACAAGCGTCCAGCCCTCACGGATTCAGGGAAATGTTTAAGCAAAAAAAAAACAGATTACTGGGTATATAGCAGAGTGCTGGAGAAAAATCCAGATATTGGATATCCTGTCCGGCGATGGAATGATACACTGGTCTCCGCTTGGTGACTTGTCGATCTTTTGATTATGTCCGGCGTTGGGCTGTCTCGAATTACCTTGACCTGGACCGAACGGGTTAGGTAATTTCTCGGAGGCAACCGCAGATGTTGGCTGGTGCCGATCCAGAATCGGCTTGCTTCCCCTGAATCCGTGAGCGTCCGGCCCTCACGGATTCAGGGAAATATTTTTTTCTGGACAGGCACCGGCTTTGCCGGTTGCCCATTTCCAGGAAATTCTGTTCACAAAACAGGAGGAGGCAGATGGTGTGTCCACGCACAGTTGGTCGTTTTATTTTTTGTCTGGTGAGCCTGGCAGTTCTGCTGGTGGCTACCGGATGTTCAAAAAAAATGTACGGAGCGGTGAAGTTTGAAAGCTCTCCGTCTGGAGCCGAAGTGGTCAACCTTCGGGATGACACTTCTCTGGGGGTCTCTCCGGTGGTCGTTGTCTGGGAGTCCGATGACGGCAGACCGGAGTATGTGACCATTCAGATGCGGAAACCGGGGTACCGGGAGGCGATCAGCTCATTCTGGGTCAACACCCGTCATCAAAGCAGGGAAGAGGCCCGGAAAGAGGCCCATCCCATCTTCATTGAACTCCAACCGAGGTAACCGGCATGGCAGCAAAACAAGGCCGATGCTTTTTGCAAGGAAAACGGCAGGGGTGGTGCCTGGGCGTTGCCCTGGTGCTGGTGAGTATCCTGGCAGGGTGTAGTGAGAAGACGGCAACGGTGCAATTTAAAGTCAATTCGCAGCCGGAGGGCTCCTATGTTCTCTACCAGATGCGGGGTCCACAGGCGCCCTGCGGGGATGAGTGGATTTATCTGGGTATGACTCCCCTGCGGGGTGTTCGCCAGTTTGACCGACAACAACTGGAAAGCAGCAGCAAAATCACCCTCAAGGTCATGCATCCGGGGTATCTTGAACAGAAGGTCGAGTGGGATGGCCCTGGGTTTTACCAGGAGGCTCAAGGCAAAGGCGGGGTGTTTTTTGCCCCGATCATGATTCCGGCGCACTCGCCTTGAGTGTGATTACCGCTGTACCAGGAGGTCCTGAATCCGTGAGCGTTCGTCCGTGCGTCAGCTTCGTTGCCCGTAACCTTTCGATTAAAGTATACTTTATCGGACGGCTACGGGCAATGAAAATGGCGTGCGGACGGATGCCCCGAAGGGCGGCTGGTGCAAGGTGTTTTCAAAGGATCAGCTGCAATTATAATGTTATTACAAAAAGATATATCTAACACAAGAGTCCAGCCGTCACGGATTCAGGGAGGTTCTTTTGCAAGTAGACGGACGAGAATATCGTTCAATCTGGCTGGCCACGGATGGTCTCGGTGTTGAGATCATTGATCAGACCAGATTGCCTTTTACTTTTGTTGTGGTCCGCCTGGACAGTCTGCAGCAGGCAATGGACGCTATCAGAAGCATGCAGGTCCGCGGGGCACCATTGATCGGGGCCACTGCTGCCTATGGAATCTGTCTGGGCCTTCGTGAAGGGACAAGGACAGCGCATCTTGAAGATATGGCCGGGCAATTGATCTCCTGTCGGCCGACAGCGATCAATCTGCGCTGGGCAGTGGAACGGATGCTCCGTGTTGTGCTGCCTGTGGCGGAGGAGATGCGGCTTGAGGCAGCCTATCGGGAGGCGGAGCGGATTTGTAGCGAAGATGTGCGGACCAACGAGGCCATCGGCGAGCACGGCCTGGTCTTGATCAGGGAAATCTGGCGGAAGAAAGGCGGCCGGGATCCGGTCCGCATTCTTACCCACTGTAATGCCGGCTGGCTGGCCACGGTGGATTGGGGGACTGCCCTGGCCCCGGTGTATAAGGCCGCCAGGGCCGGTATTCCTGTCCATGTCTGGGTGGATGAGACCCGCCCCCGCAACCAGGGTGCGTCCCTCACCGCCTGGGAACTGGCCGCAGCCGACATTCCCCATCACCTGATCGTAGACAATGCCGGTGGGCATCTCATGCAGCGCGGCCAGGTTGATCTCTGTCTGGTGGGCACTGATCGGACCACGGCAAGCGGTGATGTCTGTAACAAGATCGGCACCTACCTCAAAGCCCTGGCCGCTGCTGATAACGGTGTCCCTTTTTATGTGGCCCTGCCCGGTTCCACGGTGGATTGGTCGGTGACCAATGGTCTGGCTGCCATCCCCATCGAAGAGCGGGGTGCGGAGGAGGTCTTGCGGATTCAGGGGCTGGATGCAGGGGGTGAGGTGCGGGTGGTTTCCATTGCACCCGCGGTCACGCCGGCACTCAATCCCGCCTTTGATGTCACCCCTGCAGCCCTGGTGACCGGTCTGGTGACCGAGCGCGGGATCTGCCCGGCCAGCAGCGAAGGGCTCCTTGGCCTCTACCCGGAACACCGATGATCCTGGACGGTAAAGACCTGCGGCGGAAACTGCTGTCAACCGCCCGGGCGATGAACGCTTTGGGCCTCAATCAGGCCACCTCCGGCAATCTGAGCGTCCGTTGCGGCGATGGCTTTCTGATTACCCCTTCCGCCTTGGCATACCAGGACTGCACCCCGGAGGATGTTGTCTGGCTGGACTTCTCCGGTCAGCTCATAGGCGGTGGAGAGCAGCGCAAGCCGTCCTCCGAATGGCGCATGCATCGTGATATTTACCGTCATCATCCCAAAGCCGGTGGTATCCTCCATGCCCACAGCCCGTATTGTTCGGTTCTTGCCTGCCTGGAGCGGCCTATCCCGCCCTTCCATTACATGGTCGCCTTGGCCGGCGGCGACAGCATTCGATGTGCGCCATATGCCACCTTTGGCACCCAGGAACTGTCCAATGGCGTTCTTGAGGCCCTGCGCGACCGGTGTGCCGCTCTTCTCGCCCATCATGGCATGATCTGTTGTGCCGTCGATCTTGACCGGGTGCTGGAGCTGGCGATCGAAGTGGAAAACCTGGCACGGGTTTATGTGCTTGCTCTGCAGGTAGCTGAGCCGCCGTTGCTCTCTCCGCGGCAGATGGAGGAAGTGCTGCACCGTTTCCGGGAGTATAAAGCCTGAATACCTGATCAGCGGAGATTAACGGAGAGAGCTGGGAGCCGATCTGGGAGATGGCCATGGCCATGGTGAAGGCGCACAGGTTACCACCCACCTATAATGGCGATGAAGGTGCCGCTCTGGTTCATAGCCATTGGGCGAAGATTGACAATAGCCATGGCCCTTTCCTGAATCCGTGACGCCTGGAGTCTTGTTTGGAGTGCATTTCACTGTAAATAGGTTGTAAATGCGGCGATTTTTTTTGCAATATGTCGTCACCCGCCGCCCTTCGGGGCGTTTGTCCGCACGCCATCTTCATTGCCCGTAACCGTCCGATAAAGTCTACTTTAATCGAACGGCCACGAACAACAAAGCTGCCGCACGGACAAACGCTCACGGATCCAGGCCTTTATGCAGTGGAGCTGATTTTAGCCCAACTGTCGCGGAGGGTGACGATCCGGTTGAAGACCGGTTTATCCGGGGAACTCTCCACGGAGTCGAGGCAGAAGTAACCCTGACGTTCGAACTGGAAACGGTCTTCAAGGGTCGCCCGTGCCAGCCCGGGTTCCAGTGCACAGTCTGTCAAGACTGTCAGGGATCTTGGATTGAGGAATTCTTTAAAGCTTTTTTCTTTGTCCATCTCCGGGTCGGCAACAGTAAAGAGCCGGTCGTAGAGGCGGACTTCGGCTCGCATGGCATGGGGCGCGGATACCCAGTGGATGGTTCCCTTGACCTTGCGTCCGTCGGGGGACGAGCCGCCCTTGCTTTCGGGATCATAGGTGCAGTGCAGTTCCACAATCCTGCCTTCCGCGTCCTTGATTACCTGGTGACAGGTGATCAGATAGGCATACCGTAACCGTACCTCGCGGCCGATACTGAGGCGAAAGAATTTTTTCGGAGCGTCTTCCATAAAGTCCGAACGCTCGATGTACAGTTCCCGGCAGAAAGGCACCTGTCGATCGCCCAGGGCCGGCTCCTGAGGATGATTCTGGGCGGCCACCTCTTCGACCAGGTTTTCCGGATAGTTGGTAAGGACAATCTTGAGCGGTTCGAGCACACCGAAAACCCGGGGAGCATGCTGATTGAGTTCTTCGCGAACCGCGTTTTCAAGGACGCCCATGTCGATCCAGGACTCCCGCTTGCCGATACCGATGGTGGCGCAGAAGTGGCGAATGGCGGCGGGTGGGCAGCCCCGGCGGCGGAGGCCCGACAGGGTCAGCATCCTCGGGTCATCCCAACCGGATACGTGTCCTTCCTCCACCAATTGCAGCAATTTACGTTTACTGGTCACGGTGTAGTTGATGTTCAGGCGGGCGAACTCAATCTGACGCGGGTGATTTGGAGTTTGCAGGGTATCCAGGACCCAGTCGTACAGGGCGCGGTTGTTCTCGAATTCCAGAGTGCAGAGGGAGTGGGTGACCTGCTCCAGCATATCGGAAAGACAGTGAGTGAAGTCGTACATCGGATAGATGCACCACTTGTCCCCGGTGCGATGGTGGCTGGTTTTGAGGATGCGATACAAGACCGGGTCCCGCATGATAATATTGGCGGAAGCCATGTCGATTTTTGCCCGGAGCACGCAGACGCCCTCATCGATATTTCCTGCACGCATCCTGGCAAAGAGGTCGAGGTTTTCCTCGACGGAGCGGTTGCGGTAGGGACTCTCCCTGCCGGGTTCGGTGAGGGTGCCGCGATACTCCCTGATGGCATCGGCGGAGAGATGACAGACATAAGCCTTGCCCATTTCGATCAGGCGAACAGCGCAGTCGTGGAGTTGTTCGAAATAATCGGAAGCGTAATAGAGGTGGGGCTCCCAGTCGAATCCCAGCCAGCGGACATCGCGCATGATCGCTTCGACGTATTCGGTTGACTCCTTATCGGGATTGGTGTCGTCGAAGCGCAGGTGGCAGACCCCATTGTATTCCCGGGCAACCCCGAAATTGAGACAGATCGACTTGGCGTGGCCGATATGGAGGAATCCGTTGGGCTCGGGTGGAAAACGGGTGACGATGCCTTGATGTTTTCCGGAGGCGAGGTCGTCGGCAATGATCTGGCGGATGAAATCGAGCGGTTTTTTTACTGCTTCTTTTTCCGTTGTCATGGGTGTTTTGAGATCCTGAAAAAAATTATGTAGCCTCAAAAAGATGATCGATATGCCGCAATCGAGTTGTCACTCTATCCCTGCCCAGGGTGGTGATAATATCAAATATCGATGGTCCGGCCAACTGGCCGGTGAGAACGGTTCGCATGGCATTGATAAGTACACCTGGTTTGATCTGTAGTTCATCAGCGAGCTGGCGGCAGACACTTTCGGTCTTCGCGGCATCGAACTCCTCCAGAGAAGAAAATCGTTCCGCCAGTTGCGGCAGCCAGGTTTTCAGATCCGGGTATTTGAGCAGATTTTTTGCCAGTGGTTTGGGATCAACGGCGTAGGTATCCGCGAAATAAGCGCGGCCAATGGTGGTGAAATCCTTGAGCGTATGAAATCGATCCCGAATCATGTCCAGGGTTGCCAGGTACCAGGCGCGTCTGCCTCCTGCATAGGCCGGGTCCCAGAGATCCTCGACCTCCAGTTCCCTGCGCACCAGCTCGCCCAATTCGTCGAGGTCCATGGTGCGCAGATAGTGCTCGTTGATGGCAATCAGTTTCGGATCGGTAAAGAATTTCGGGTCGCCGGGTTTGTAGTTGAAGACCGAATTAACCCGGCTCATACGGGAAAGGCTGAAGGTTTCGATCAGCTCTTCACGGGAAAAAATTTCCTGATCAGTGCCCGGATTCCAGCCCAACAGGCAGAGAAAGTTGCACACGGCCCAGGGAAGGAAACCCTGGTCCCGGTAAAACTGCACCGACACAACCTCACCGTGGCTCCGCTTGGAAATTTTTCGTTTCTGCAGGTCGAGCGTGAGAGGCATGTGCGCGAAGACAGGTAACTTAACCCCCAGCGCTTCATAGAGAAGGACCTGACGGGTGGTGTTGGTCATGTGATCCTGGCCGCGGATGATATGGCTGATGCGGTCGCGGATATCATCGACGACGTTACATAGCAGGTAGAGCGGTTTGCCATTGGAGCGGACAATGACAAAGTCTTCGATTTCGGTATACGCCCGTTCAATGCGACCCAGGACCTCGTCGTCGTAGAACAGTGTACCCTGGCGCTCGGGCACTTTGAATCGAATCACAAAAGGGAGCCCCTGTGCCTGTTTTTCCCTGGTGTCCTCGGCGTTCAGGTGACGGCAGGTGCCGTCATAGCCGCTTTCCCTCCTGTTGGCCCGCACGGCTTCCTCGCGTTTCCGCTCCAGTTCCTCCTTGGTGCAGAAACAAGCGTATGCGTGACCCGAGTCCAACAGTCGATTGGCTGCTTCGATATGGTCGGCGCTGTATTCAGTTTGAAAATAAGGCCCTTCGTCCCAATCAAGGCCCAGCCATTGCAAACCGTCGATGATGCCGTCGATGGATTCCCGGGTTGATCGCTCTTCATCGGTATCTTCGATGCGAAGGATCAGTTTGCCATGATGTCTTCTGGCAAACAGCCAATTGAACAAAGCTGTCCGGGCTCCACCGATGTGCAGGTATCCGGTGGGACTGGGTGGAAAACGAACGCGGACTTCTTCCATCTCTACCTCCTCCTGAATCCGTGACGCCTGGACTCTTGCATTGGATATATCTTGCTGTCAGCAAATTGTAATTGCAGTTGAATCCTTGACAATACCTTTCACCAGCCGCCCTTCGGGGGCGTGCGGACGGACGCGCACGGATCCAGGCGGTTGCAAGGGCAGGACTGCATGGCCTGAACACTGGACCCGCTGACCAGTACTTCATGTTGATCAGTGGGTACAATGTTGCATATATAGTCGCTAGCAGGCTTCTCTTCAAGGAGAAGGTTCTCCGGGGGTGATGAATGCGGCCTGAATCAATGACGGCTGGGCGCTTGTTTTTAGCATATCTTGCTGTAATAATATTATAATTACAGATGAATCCTTGAGAATACCCTTCACCAGCCGCCCTTCGGGGCGTCCGTCCGCACGTCAGCTTTATTGCCGGTAACCGTTGATAAAGTTTACTTTAATTGAACGGTTACCGGCAATAAAGCTGACGCACGGACGAATGCTTACGAATTCAGGTGCGGGTGCGCTGAAAGATGAGAACGGAATGGGTCTTTTCTGCGTTAATAGCTTGTGAACATTTAAGAACATCGGTATAATTAAAAATTCGTGTCCATAGACAAAGAAAGCGCTGCGGAAGGGAATTCTGCCCTTGGAATCAAGGCCTTGCAGGCACCAGTCACCGGTGGACGCTGGGAGAAATCTGCATGGAGACATCAACGGTAACGGGACCTGTCCTGTTCAGTGGAAAAGAATGACCGATACGATGACCGACAAGATGACCAACAAGATGACCGATTCGCAAACAAATTGCGGCGAATGCCCGGACGGCCGGATCAAAGACTCTTCCGGCAGGTGCGTGATGCCGGCAGTGACGTTCGCTTCCTTTATTCTGTCCCTTAACACCTCCGCCCTGTACCACATGGGCGAGTTGCCGCACCCGGAAACCGGGCAAAAGCTGGTGGATCTTGAACTGGCCAAGCATACCATTGACACCTTGATTCTGCTTGCCGATAAAACCAGAAACAATCTCGATGCTGACGACAAAGAACTGTTGACCCGTATTCTCTATGAATTGAAAATGCGGTATGTCAAGTTGTGCTGATCTGGCGAGAACGGTATGTCGGTGCTTCAGCAGACCACGCTCTTCCTCTCTGCTCCGGCAAAGATCAATCTCGGGTTGCGGGTCACCGGGCGTAGGCTGGACGGGTATCATACCATTGAAACCGTGATGCAGAAGATCGGTCTGTGTGATGAACTTGAACTCAGGCGCGGCGGTAAAGGCATCCGTCTTCGCTGCCCGAACGGTACAGCGCCGGAGGACGAAACGAATCTGGTGTATCGGGCTGCGGATCTCTTTCTGCGGACCATGGCGGACCGATGTGCCGGGCCTCTATCCGGAGTGGATATTGTGCTGCGCAAGAGAATACCCGTGGCGGCTGGATTGGGGGGAGGCAGCAGTGATGCCGCCGCCACTCTTAAGGGGATGCAGGCATTGACCGCGGTCAGGTGTTCCGAAAAAGAGCTGGCCGCCATGGGGTTGCGCCTGGGAGCGGATGTTCCCTTTTTTCTTGGTGAGGCTCCTGCCGCCAGAGCGACCGGTATCGGTGAAATACTCACTCCTGTCGCTCCGTTGACCAACTATACCGTGGTTGTGGTCAATCCAGGATTTCCAGTATCCACGCAATGGGTGTATCAGACTTTTGCATTGACAGTCGGTAAAAATAAAAGTAAGAAAAAATGTTTTAAAAAAAATACTAATAATTCAGATGAAAAGAACCGCTGTTGCAACGAATTTCCGCAGTCGGCGGTTCTGCGAAATGATCTGGAAAGTGTCACTGTCGTCCGCTATCCGGAGATAGGGCGACTGAAAAACGAGCTGAGAACTCATGGAGCCGAAATGGCCCTGATGTCGGGTTCCGGGCCTTCGGTGTTCGGGCTGTTTGCCCGCAGAGAGGATGCCGAATCCTCATACAATGTTCTCAGGAAACGAATCAAGTTTACCTTCATGGTTGCTCCGCTCACCAGGAGCGAACAGGGCAATGTCCTTACTAATGCAAATCAGCTCATGGACTGGGGCGTCGTCAAGCGGTAAGACACAAGGTTTTGATCCTTGCATTCGGGGGTTCGAATCCTCCCGCCCCAGCCAATTTCAGCAGAGATGTGAACCATGCCAAATAAACTGAAGATTTTCAGTGGCAATGCCAACCCGGCCATTGCCCGGGAAATCTGTGCCTATCTGCAGGTTCCCCTGAGCGCGGCGGAAGTCAAGGCCTTCTCGGACGGGGAGATCGCCGTTGAAATTGGCGAAAATGTGCGCGGCGCCGATGTCTTTGTCATTCAACCGACCTGTACACCCGTGAATGACAATCTCATGGAGTTGCTGATCATGGTTGATGCCTTGCGGCGGGCATCAGCCCGCAGGATTACCGCAGTGCTCCCCTATTACGGTTATGCGCGTCAGGATCGTAAGGTTCGACCCAGGGTGCCGATAACCGCGAAAGCAGTCGCTGAAATGCTCATGGTGGTCGGCACCCGGAGAGTCCTGTGCATGGACCTGCATGCCGGACAGATTCAGGGGTTTTTTAACATTCCTGTCGATCACCTCTATGCGGCTCCCATCATTTTACAGTATATCCGAAATACCTTTTCCGACGTAATCATGGTTTCTCCCGATGCAGGAGGGGTGGAACGAACACGGGCTTTTGCCAAGCGCTTGAATACCGGTCTGGCAATCATTGACAAACGTCGTGAGCGGGCCAACGAGTGCGAGGCGGTCCAGGTCATTGGGAATGTGGCGGGAAAAACAGCCATTCTGCTCGACGATATCGTCGATACTGCCGGCACCCTGTGCAGTGCAGCCGAGATCCTCAAGGAGATGGGCGCACGAGAGGTCCATGCCTGTTGCTCCCATGGAGTTTTATCCGGGCCTGCCATCCAGCGTATTCAGGCATCCTGTATGAAGTCACTGATGATCACTAATTCCATTCCCTTGGGGGAAGATGCCAGCCGTTGCGAAAAAATAACCGTCCTGTCCGTGGGCGCATTGCTCGGAGAAGCTATCAGCAGGATCCACAACGAAGATTCCGTCAGTTACCTGTTTGTTTAACAAGTGTCTATCCGAAAACGAGATATCATTGTTCTGAAGCGAAGTGCACTCGCGCATTGAACCACGGGCATGGAGAAATTCTCTCAAGGATTGGATTTGACAGTGCAACAAAGTATCAGGTCTGGATCCGTAATCGTTCACCAGGTGCGAGGAGACGATTGCGTTACCCGGACAGAGAAATTTAATGAGAAATTTGATGAATTGTTTTAGATCCCGGAGTCAGGGGGGGAGGCGTATATGCTACAGGTGAATATTGAATCAACAGTGCGCAGCGTATTCGGAAAGGGGCCGATGCGGCAGATGCGTATGCGGAAAATGACCCCCGCCAATCTGTACAGTAAGGGTCTTGAACCGGTTCCTCTCCAGTTTGAAACTGCAAAGCTCTTTAAAAGTCTTTTGTCCATTCAAGGGCGTAATGCCGTCGTCACACTGCAAATTGAAGGCGACAGCAAAGATAAGCGGAATGCTCTGGTCAAGGAAATTCAAAAAGAGCCGGTCTCCGGCAAAGTCCTGCATGTTGATTTTTTTGAGATCGAACTCGACCGTGCTGTTCCTTTTACCGTGCCGATTGAATTCAGTGGGGTCGCTAAAGGTGTTGATCTTGGTGGTGAGCTGCAGATTTTCAGAAATACAGTGCGCCTGCGCGGTTGTCCGCTTGATATCCCGGATATGATCAAGGTTGATGTTACTCCCTTGGAGCAGGGGGGGCGTGGCTTGACCTTTGGTGACCTGGATATTCCCCAGAATGTTGAAATGCTGGAAAAGGCCGGCACCACGGTTGTCACCGTCTATTGATCGCAGGGGGAACCAACGACAAAAGTTGTTTCCTGCTGCGGCATCGAAGTGTAACGAGCCGAAAAAATTTCGGCTCGTTTTTTCTCATCCTGATCCCGCATGGCAAGCCCTGGTTTTTTTCTCATAGCAGGCCTGGGTAATCCTGGCTCCCAGTATCAACGTACCCGTCACAATGTCGGCTTCCTGTTCATTGATTATCTTGCCGACGGTCATGGATGGCGGGTAGATTCCGAGAAAATGCAGGGCTTGTTCTGCCGTGGCGGTATCCATGGCGCTCAGGTGCTTCTTGTCAAGCCGCAGACCTATATGAACCGCTCCGGTGTTTGTGTGCGGGCTTTTGTCGACTACTTCAAAATTCCCCTTGAGCATGTACTGATCATGCACGATGATATAGATCTGCAACCAGGACGGATAAAAATGGTACGCCAGGGCGGGGCTGGAGGACATAATGGCATACGTTCCATTATTGGTCACCTCGGGACCGATGTTTTTGCCCGTATGAAAATAGGTGTTGGTCGTCCGAGTATCGATCATGCTGGACAGGGGCAGCCGGTGGATCGATATGTATTGGCGAACATGTCGGCTGAGGAAGTGCACCTGTTTCATCAGCGGGCCAGCCTGATGGAGGAAGCGGTCGCCCTGTTCATAACCCGGGGCATAGATGTCTCGATGAACCTGATCAACGGTCGCTGCAACTGACCCCCGCCGGCCTCTGTCCCAACCGCATCAGGGCGCCCGGAACAGTCGCTACCCTGCAGATATCATACACAGTTTTCAACGCATTTTTTTCTTCCTCTCTTTTTTATCCTTCCTTTGCCTATATTGAAAAAATTTGCTATAATAGTATTTTAAGAACATGCTTCTCCCCCCTTGCTGCGTCTTTCCAGCGTTTGTCCATTATCTTTTTCTCGGAGGCTCACGTGTTTTCAGAAGGTGATATGGCAGTCTACCCCGCTCATGGTGTGGGGCAAATCGAAACCATAGAAACACAAAATATCGGTGGGGTTGATCAAAGTTTCTATGTGATGAAAATACTCGATAACGACATGACCATCATGATTCCGACAGCAACCAGTTCCAATGTCGGTCTCAGGGCGATTATTTCCAGGGATGAGGCTGCCAAGGTGCTTGATATCCTCAAAGAGCGCGACGTAACGATCACTGCACAGACGTGGAATCGCCGGTACCGCGATTACATGGACAAAATTAGAACTGGCTCAGTTTTCGAGGTAGCCATTGTGCTCCGCGACCTTTTTCTCTTGAAAGAAGATAAAGATCTCTCCTACGGCGAACGTAAAATGCTCGACACCGCCAAAGGTCTGCTGATCAAGGAATTGTCACTCGCCAATCAGATGGAAGAAAAAATGATTGAACAGCAGATTGAAAAACTTTTCTAAGGGCGAAGCGGGTAGCAGTCCATGGCGCAAACCGGCGCAGATGACCAGGCAGTGACACACGCCAAATTCTGGAAAAAGGAGCAACAAGACTGTCATACCATAGAGTCAAACGAGGCCGGCCAGCGGCTTGATCATGTTCTCACCTCCAGGTATCCTGAGCTTTCACGTTCCTTTTTAGCATCTTTGATTCATTCAGGGCACATTCTTGTTGAGGGTCGGCAGGTCAAAGCTGCCTACAAAGTGCGTGCGCAAGATTCGCTCACCATTGTTTTCCCGCCCTCGTCGCCATCGCCTCTGCAACCGGAACGCATCGATTTTCCCATTCTCTTTGAAGACGAGCACCTTCTGGTTCTCACTAAACCTCCAGGACTGGTGGTTCACCCGGGCAGCGGCCAGCACAGCGGGACACTGGTGCATGGACTTCTCTACAGATACCTCAACCTGCCGGCGGCGGATGCAGATCGTCCCGGTATCGTTCACCGCCTAGACAAGGAAACCTCCGGTGTCATGCTGGTGGCAAAAAACAATCAGGCCCTGCGTACATTGATGGCTGCCTTTAAAAACCGGGAAATCAATAAAACGTACCATGCATTGTTGTCCCGTTGCCCCCATGATCGGCAAGGCAAGGTAATCGGCCCCATAGCCAGGCACCCTGTCCACCGGAAAAAAATGGCTATTGATGAGAGGCGTGGCCGGTACGCGGTCACTACCTGGCAGATTGTGGAAGAATTCGCCAATGGCTGTTGTCTGGCTGACATTGCCATTGAAACAGGCAGGACCCACCAGATTCGAGTGCACATGGCTTCAGTGCAGGCCGCGGTGCTGGGTGATTCCCTCTATGGTGGCGCGCAAGGCCAACATGCGTGGTTGCGGCCACAACGGCAGATGCTCCACGCCAGTACCCTGCGTTTTGCCCATCCTTTTTCAGGGGAGCAGCTTTGTTTCACTGCTCCTTTATGGCACGATATGCAGGCAGTGCTCGATATTTTGAGGAATACCCGGCTATGAAGCCCATGCTGCTAGGGGTTACCGGGGGGATCGGCTCCGGAAAAAGCAGTGTCAGTCACCTGTTGGCAGCATATTGTCTTGCGCCACGCATCGATATGGATCACAGTTGTCGTCGTTTGTTGGAGGTCGAACAGCCTGGATGGTGTGCCTTGCGAGATGCCCTCGATTCCGGATTTTTTCTGCCGGGGGGTGAGCTTGATCGACCCGCGCTGCGGGAGCGTCTCTTTGCCGACAACGCCTTCAAACAAAAGATTGACGCGCTCCTTCACCCCTTGGCCCGTGAAGCGATGCGCAGGGAAGTGGCCCTGTTGCGCGCATCGTTGATTCTCATTGAGATCCCGCTGTTATTCGAAGCCGGCTGGCAAATGGATGTTGACGCGGTTCTTGTGGTCCATGCCCGTCGCGCTATACGCTGCTGTCGTATTATGAACAGAGATGGCGTGACCCGAAGAAGTGCTGCTCGCGCCATCGCCTCCCAGTTGGATGAAGCGGTCAAAGTGCGTCAGGCCGATTTCGTCATTGACAACTCCGGATCCTGGATTGAGGTCAGGGAGGATGTTATCGCTTTAGGGAGAGTTCTCTCCAGGCGTGTTCCAGAAGAATTTGGCAAGAAAGTGCTTGACAGTCGAACGTGAAACAAATATTTAGCTCTGTAACATCTCAACGGATCGATTACTGTCCATCGGTTTCCTGTTCTGATATTTCTCACGCTCCATATATTTGGTATTCGTTCACCGGGGCGGGTGTACGATTATCGCACCTGGTACCTGAAGTCGTTGACCAGTGTCGTTGATCTGGACAAAGGGGTTGCCGGGCTTAATCCAAGCCTGCGCCAGACAACCTGATCGTCTGCAGTTGCAGTGCTGGTGAACATTCGTTCTTTTTTTGTCAACTGGAACAAGGCTCGAAAAGTCGGTTGCAGTTGAATACACTGTCTCCCTGTATATCATTCAGACCCGTCCTGCCTTTTTCATCCAGTCTGCCCAACATATACAGCGACAACGTACAGTCAGTCATCTTTCTCATTATCTCAGCGCGTTGGCGCCAATGTGAGCCCTTCACATTTTCAATGTGTTCACCCATCGTCACGACAACTTCCCTCGCCGCCAAACTGATCCCCGTCAGTCTATTGCTACGATCCGACCTCATGGAGGAATGACCGGTCAATGAATCCAACTGATTTAAAAAACAAAAAAATTAAAGATCTGGTCAGCCTCGCCGCCTCTCTTAACATTGAAGGCTACAGCAACATGACCAAGCAGGAGCTTATTTTTCACATCCTCAAGGTCCAGGCTGATGAAGACGGTAAACTGCGGGGAAGCGGTGTTCTGGAAGTTCTGCAGGATGGGTTCGGGTTCCTTCGAGCTCCTGATTACAACTACTTGCCCGGGCCCGATGATATCTATGTGTCGCCCTCGCAGATCCGGCGTCTCAATCTTCGCACCGGCGATTGTGTGGAGGGCGAAGTGCGGGCCCCCAAGGACAATGAACGCTATCTGGCCTTGCTCAAGGTCGACACCATTAATTACGAGCCGCCTGATGCCGCAAAAAATAAAACAGCCTTTATCAATCTCACGCCACTGCATCCCGACCAGCTGATCAATCTCGAAACCACACAGGACAACCTGTCCATGCGGGTCCTGAATATCACCTCTCCCCTGGGCAAGGGGCAGCGAGGTCTGATCGTGGCGCCTCCTCGTACCGGCAAGACCATGCTCATGCAGAACATCGCCAATTCGATTGTCACCAACCACAAGGAAATTATTCTCATCGTTCTACTCATTGATGAACGTCCCGAAGAGGTGACCGACATGCGGCGCAGTGTTTTGGATGCCGAAGTGGTCAGTTCCACTTTTGACGAGCCACCGCAGCGCCATATTCAAGTGGCTGAAATGGTCATTCAAAAGGCCCAGCGACTGGTGGAGCATAAAAAAGATGTGGTCATTCTCCTTGATTCCATTACCCGGCTGGCCAGAGCATATAATACCGTCACCCCGGCTTCGGGAAAAATCCTATCCGGCGGTGTGGAGGCCAATGCCCTGCATCGTCCTAAACGCTTTTTCGGAGCAGCCAGGAATGTTGAAGAAGGGGGCAGCCTGACGATTCTCGCCACTGCCCTGATCGATACCGGCAGCCGCATGGATGAGGTGATCTTTGAAGAGTTCAAGGGGACTGGCAATATGGAGATTGTGCTGGACCGAAAGATGGCCAATCGCCGCATCTATCCCGCCATTGATATCCTCAAATCCGGAACGCGCAAGGAAGATCTGCTCCTGCCTGCCGAGGATCTCAACCGTATCTGGATTCTCCGTAAACTGCTCTCCTCCATGAATCCAGCTGATGCAATGGAGTTTCTCCTCGACAAAATGAGTCAGACCAAAAATAACCACGAGTTTTTTGCATCAATGAACCGGTAGGCTCAGTTTTTTCTTTCGAGAAACCAGGAAAAAAGATATATTAACTTTTTTAAATATTTTTTCGGGATACCTTTTTTAAGGAGCATGTCATGAAACCGGATATCCATCCAAAATATCATGCTATCAAGGCAAGTTGTGCCTGTGGCAATGAAATTGAACTCGGCTCGGTGAACAAAGAGATGAAAATCGAAATCTGCTCAGCCTGTCATCCATTTTTTACCGGCAAGCAGAAGCTGGTCGATACCGCGGGGCGAATTGAAAAATTCAAGAAAAAATACGCCGGGTTCCAGGGCGGCAAAAAAAAATAACCTGAATTCTTGACGGCTGGACGCTTGCTACGGATATATCTTGCTGTGATCATTTTGTAATTGCAGCGGAATCCCAGGCAATAACTATCACTAGCCGCCCCCTCGGGGCAGAAAGCTCACGAATTCAGGAATACGTTTCTCCGTTCTCTTTTGAACCTCTCCTGACCGTGTTGACCACGGTGCCTCGGGCCGTCGAATCGCGGAGCAGCGATTCAGAAACGGGTGATATCCAATGGACCGTCTGTCCGCCCGTAACCTCCTTTTCCACGGCTGTTTCCTCTCATGTTTGAGAACTTGCGTGACATTGATGAAAAACTGAGCATGCTTGAGCGGCAACTCTCTGATCCCGGTCTGGTCAATGATCAGAAACGGTACCGGGAGATTGTTCGCGAGCACGCTTCGGTGGCCAAGTTGGCGGAACTCTATACGTCCTACCGGGGTGTCTGCGAAGCCATTCGGGAGAGCCAGGAATTTCTCCGCGCGGAACAGGACGATCCCGAGCTGGTGGATCTGGCCAAGGCTGAAATCAAGGAACTGTCTGACCGTAAGGGTTTGCTTGAGAAGGCCATCCGCCTGCGCCTGCTTCCCAAGGATCCCAAAGACGAGAAGAACATTTTTCTTGAGATCAGGGCCGGAACTGGTGGTGATGAGGCGGCTCTTTTTGCGGCAGATCTCTTTCGCATGTATCATCGATACGCCGAAATGCAGGGTTGGAAGGTGGAAGTGATGAGTGCAAATCCCATTGGTATCGGCGGCTATAAAGAGATCATCGCCTTGGTGAGCGGTAACCAAGTGTATTCACGCCTCAAGTATGAGTCCGGTGTCCACCGTGTTCAGCGTGTACCGGATACCGAGGCCCAGGGTCGTGTGCATACCTCCGCTGTGACGGTTGCCGTTATTCCGGAGGCCGATGAGGTCGATCTGCACCTGGAGCCTCATGAATTGAAATTTGACGTCTTTCGTTCTTCCGGTCCCGGGGGCCAATCTGTGAATACTACTGATTCCGCTGTTCGGGTGACACATCTGCCCACCGGGCTGGTGGTGACCTGTCAGGATGAAAAATCTCAACACAAAAATAAGGCCAAGGCACTTCAGGTCTTACGAGCCCGCCTGCTGGATCAAATGGAACAGGAGCGACACGACCGTATCTCCGAGGACCGGAAAAGCCAGGTTGGCAGCGGCGATCGAAGTGAGCGCATCAGGACCTATAACTACCCGCAAAGCAGGGTGACCGATCACCGGATCAATCTCACCCTTTACAGGCTGGATCAGGTGCTTGCCGGTATGCTTGATGAAGTGATCGTGCCGATTATCACCCATTACCAGGCAGAAGCACTCAGCTCTTTTCAGTAGCCTGCTCCGCTGCCTGCGATGACGGTTGATGTCCTGTTGAAAGCCGCAGAGGCACAACTCGCCGAAGTCGGTGTAGAAAATGCCGGGCTTGAAGCCCGGTTGCTGTTACAGCATCTGACCGGAATGAACAGAAGCGAGCTGATTCTCCACGGCGGTCGATGTATTGATGCGTCCATGGGGCAGCAGTATCAGCAGATGGTCGACCGGCGCCGGCAGCGCGTTCCCCTGCAGTACATCACCGGTAGCCAGGAGTTCTGGTCTCTGGATTTTTTCGTATCCCCGGCTGTTCTTATACCACGTCCTGAAACAGAATTCGTCCTGGAGCATGTGTTGACGATTTGCCCACCGGCAAGCGCCGTTCGCTCTGCTCTTGACATGTGCACCGGAAGCGGTGTGATGGCCGTTGTCCTGGCCAGGGAGCTGAAATGTTCAGTTGTCGCTGTCGATATTTCTCCATCGGCGTTGGCGGTAGCCACGAAAAATCTCGACCGCCATGGAGTGGCCGGTCTGGTCAGCCTGGTCTGCGGTGACCTTTTCACTGCTCTTCACTGTCAGCAAAAATTTGATCTCATTGTCAGTAACCCCCCCTATATTCCCGAGGGGCTCATTGATCGCTTGGCCCCGGAAGTGGGCCGGGCCGAACCGCGGCTGGCCCTCTCCGGTGGCGCCGACGGCCTGGTAACCCTGCAGCGACTGGCCCATGAAGCCCAAGCTTTTCTTATGCCGGGGGGCTGGGTGTTTGTCGAGATCGGTGCTGATCAAAAAGAAGCCGCTCTTGCCTTGTTTACCGCGCCTGGAAGGTGCTATGAAGAGGTTCGTGTCTTCGAGGACTGGGGAGGTCGGCCCCGGGTTGTTCAGGCGCGTTTATCGGCTCACGGTTGACATCTGTACACGGAACTTTGTTCCTTTTCTCTTTGTTTTTAACGGGTTGTTATGGACAAGTTGATCATAGAAGGCGGACAGCCTCTGTATGGAAGTATCGCTATCAGCGGCGCAAAAAATGCTGCGCTTCCGCTGATGGCGTCCACTCTTCTGGCTCCTGGGTGGCATACTTTGCATAATGTCCCGGATTTGCGCGATACCAGGACCATGCTCACCCTGCTGGAGATTCTCGGGGCCCGGTGGGAGCGAAACGGTCCGACTCTGCGCATCAATACCGACCAGATGACCGGTGTCGAAGCACCCTACGAACTGGTGAAAACAATGCGGGCATCGGTGCTGGTTCTGGGCCCCCTGCTTTCCCGGTGTGGTTTTGCCCGGGTTTCCCTGCCCGGGGGCTGTGCCATCGGGGCCCGTCCCATAAATTATCATCTCCTGGGTTTTGAGAAATTGGGGGTGTCCACCCAACTCGAACAGGGCTATGTCGAGGCACGTGTTCAGGAGGGGGGCATGCGGGGCAGCACCGTCTACTTTGACCTGCCTTCGGTGACGGGCACGGAAAACCTGCTGATGGCATCGGTTGTTGCCCGAGGCGAAACGATCATAAAAAATGCCGCCAGGGAACCTGAGGTCGGCAATCTCATTGACATGCTCATTGCCATGGGCGCGGATATAGCAGGGAAGGGCACGGATCTGCTGATCGTCCGCGGGGTTGAATGCCTGCACGCCGGCGAAGCGACCATCATACCCGATCGCATTGAAACCGGAACCTACATGATTGCCGTTGCCGCCGCCGGCGGTATGGTGACCCTTACCAATTGCAATCCCGAAGATGTTCCTGCCCTTGCCGATAAATTGGCCCTCTGCGGGGTCGATATCCGGAATTCATCCAATTCGATAACGGTCTCCTGTCCCGAAGATCAGGGGGAAAGTCGTTGCCGCCTGCGCAGCACCGATATCACCACTTTGCCTTTCCCCGGTTTTCCCACCGATCTCCAGGCCCAGTTCATGGCCCTGATGGTGCAGGGCGATAGCACCTCCATCATCCACGAAACAATTTTTGAAAACAGATTCATGCATGTCCCCGAACTGAAACGCATGGGTGCTGATATCGCTATTGAAGGGTCGCGGGCCATCGTTCGTGGTGTCGGTCGCGACGTATTGAATGGTGCCCCGGTCATGGCCACCGATCTGCGCGCCTCGGCCTCTCTGGTTATTGCCGGTCTTGCAGCCACCGGCAGAACCGAGGTTTCAAGAATATATCATCTCGAACGTGGTTATGAAGACATGGCGGGTAAATTGCAACGCCTGGGGGCCAGAGTCAATGTGATCAGGGCGTAACTGTTTGCGGCAGCGGCAGATACAGACGGACGATGCAGCCTTGTGGTTCGGAGCTGTTGATGGCAATGGAGCCGCGGTGGTTGTCGATAATCTGGCGGGCAATGGCCAGGCCCAGGCCGGTGCCGTCGGTACGGCTGGAGAAAAAGGGCTGAAAGACTTTTTCCCCCAGTTCATCGGGGATTCCGGGACCTTGATCGCGCACTTCGATGCGTATTCCATCCATGCCGTCTTCATGGATTTCTGAAGCGCTGATCACAATAGCCTCGCTGGTTCCTGCAGTGGCGAAACAGGCATTTTCAATGAGATGGGTCAGAACGGTATGCAGCTGCTGGCGGTCGGCCCAGCAGTGAAGACGGGAATCGATTTCTTTGACGATTTTTTCTGGAGCCGGTGCATTACGCTGCGTTCGTACATGATAGAGGACATCATCCAGTAAACGGTTCATGTCAAACCATTCGGGTTGAATGGGGGCTGGTCGGGCAAACTGGAGGAAATCCGTGATGGTCTGGGCCATCCGCTTTGATTCCCGGAGGATGATGCCCAGCAGTGAGCGTAAGGTGTCAGGGTTGAGTGAGGCGATGTTTGCTGCCTCCAGATTGAGAATCTGAGCCGATCCGGAAATGGCTGCCAGGGGATTTCTGAAATCGTGGGCAATGGAGGCACTTAATTCACCGATGGCCGCCATCTTTTCCCCTTCACGAATTTGCCGTTCCATCCGTTCAATCTGACTGATATCCTGCAGTGTGACCACCTTCCATTTCATCCGCAGACCTTCACCCGGTCCTTGCTCGACAGGCATATTGAGGAAGGAAAAAGAATACCCTATCCTGATTTTCATCCCATCGCTTTTTTCAAAGTCACAGACACTTCTGCCCTGTCTGTCGTGGAGCAGAATGCCGGGGAAACAGCGGTTGAACGGCTGTCCGAGAATTTTACCCCGTGGGTAACCGGTGATGCGTTCCGCTGCATGGTTGCATGAGGTGATGACGTTGCCATGATCCGTCGTGATAATGCCTGTACTGATATCATCAAAGATCTGTTTGTAGAGCAGAGAGAGCCGGTCATATTCCAGGGAGGTCTTGGTCAGTTTTTCCTCGGTGAATCGCAGCCGGCGCGCCAATTGTTCGCTCAAGAGCGCGGCAAGGAAAAAAATGATCCCATACACGGCAAAGAGGTTGGTGCCGGTGAGATAGGTCTGCGGTGGCTGATACGGTCCTGCGTGAAAGTATTCGGGTATCCAGCCGAGGAGTTCACCAGTCAGGACTGCACCATACAACAGGGTGGCAGCTGCTGCCGGAATCAGTCCCCCCATTCTGGAGAGAATCAGCCCTCCAGCAATGACCGGCAGGATGAACACCGTGGTGAAAATGGATTGGCTGCAACCAGTGGCGTACACGAGCAGAGCAACAAAAACTGTGTCAGAGAGCAGTTGAATAATGGCGAACCGGCGGACAGGTCCTCCTTTGCCCCGTTGCAGCAACAGGGCCGCGGCAATGGAGTAGCCATAGAGGATACAGAGAAAAAACAGGGTCACCGCCAGGGGCGGCAGGATGACCGGGTGCCCTTTTTCATGGAAAAAAGAAGAGATGGATATGAGCAGGGTGAAGAGACAGACTCGGATCAACAGCCACCAGAAGAGGTGCCGCCGGGTTTCCTGCTCCCGGTCAGCAGCCGGAATGAGGGCTTTGGTCAGTAAGCGGAACATGATTGTACTTTGATGGTATGGAAATGAGATCAATGACGGAGTTGGCAGTGCAGTGGAACTCTCAGTCAATCCCGTGTTTTTTTGTTTTGTAGCGTAAGCTGCGGAAACTGAGCTTGAGGAGTTCGGCTGCTCGCATTTTTGAATGATCGGCTTTGTTCAGGGCATGAATGATCATGTCTTTTTCTATCCGCTGGAGAATTTCTTCCAGACCCTGCTGGTAGAGTTCGTTTTCATCATGGGCGGCGATAAAAAGGGGTGCGTCGGCCTGTCTTGGCTCCTGTTTGCTCCTTTCCTGCCGATGCAGAGAAAGAATCAAATTTTCCGGTAAAATGATATTGGACAATTCCAGAGCGACTCCTCGTTCGATGATATTTTCCAATTCACGGACATTGCCGGGAAAATCATATTTCATCAGCACTTCCATGCCGTACGAGGAGATCGTCTGTACTTCCTTACCGAGCAGGGCTGAATATTTCTTAAGAAAATGTTCGACGAGCAGAGGAACATCACCGATACGCTCCCGAAGGGGCGGGACCCGGATGGGAACCACAGCCAGTCGGTAGTACAGGTCCTCCCGGAATTTCCCGGCAATGATTTCCTCTTCGAGAATTCTATTGGTGGCAGCGATGATACGCACGTTCACCTGCCTGGTTTTGGTTGAACCCACCGGCATGAATTCCCTTTCCTGGAGTACTCGCAGCAACTTTGTTTGGATTATTGGGGTCAACTCACCGATTTCATCGAGAAAAGCTGTTCCAGTATCCGCCTGTTGAAACAGTCCGGCTTTGTCGGCAATAGCCCCGGTAAACGAACCCTTGACGTGGCCGAAAAGTTCGCTTTCCAGCAGGCTTTCAGGAATAGCACTGCAGGTGATGGGGACAAACGGGTTGGCTGCGACCCTGGAGCGGTTGTGGATGGCTTTGGCAACCAGTTCCTTGCCGGTGCCCGATTCGCCATAAATGAGAACGTTTGCCGGCGTCGGCGCGATTTTTTTAATAAGATCGAAGATCCGCATCATCTCGGCGCTGCGGCCGATAATTTCAGGAAAACAATGCTCCGGATCGGGAGGATCATGCTGCTTTCGTATCAGTGCCGAACGGATCACCCTTTTGATTTCATCAACATTGAAAGGCTTGGTGATGTAGTCGAAAGCGCCGTTTTTCATGGCGGCCACCGCATCGTCGGGTGATGCGAATGCCGTGATCATGATCACAGCGATTTCCGTTCGCAACTGTTTCAACCTGGCCAGCAGCTCCAGCCCGGTCAGCCCCGGCATACGAATGTCGGATATAACGAGGTCAAAGGGATCCTGTTCCGCCAGATTGAGGGCAGAACCGCCATCAACCGCGGTGGTCACTTGGTATCCTTCTTTTTCGAGCAGGATCTTGAGAAATTCACGCATGCTCGGTTCATCGTCGACAACGAGGATGGAGGTCATGGTGCTCCTTGAGAAAAAACCTTCAAAATCAGTCCATTGTATTATTTCTCAGTGTAGCCCCAAGTTGAAGATGAAGTCAAATGATATCCTATCCGGTTTACAATCGCAGCGGGATAGGGTACAAACGACCAAACATACTTTTTGTTATCGGCGCTGGCCTTCGTGAGGATGCAAAACCGTATTGAGTCCCTGAGCGCTGAACAGTATCCTTTCTCAAGAACTTGGGTGAAAACGACGTGGAAGCACAGGAACAATTCGATCAACAGACCCTGACGGAACATCTGGCGGAATTGCGCTCCTGTCTGCTGATCTCTCTGGCTGCTCTGGGCGTTTGCTTTGTCATTACCTACAGTTTTGTTCAGCCCCTGGCGGACTGGTTTCTCCGCCCACTGATTCAAGTGTTGCCGGCCGATCAGCATCTCATTTTCACGGCGTACCAGGAAGGGTTTTTTTTTATCTGAAAATTGCCCTGGTTTTTGCCGCCCTTTTTGCCAGCCCCGTCATTTTTCTGCAGATCTGGCGATTTATTTCCCCCGGATTATATCGTCATGAAAAAAAGATCCTGGTTCCTTTCACGGCGATCTCGACCCTTTGTTTTCTCGCCGGTACAGCTTTTGGTTATTATATAGTTTTTCCCCCGGCCTTTAATTTTCTCCTTGGCTATTCCAGCGAATTTCTGGAACCCATGCCGGCGGTGAACGAGTATTTTTCCCTGGCTCTCCGTCTGTTCCTGGCCTTCGGTCTGGTGTTTGAACTGCCAGTTTTCATGGTTTTGCTTGGCAAGGCAGGCCTGGTCGACAAGCCTTTTCTGGTGAAAAACAGAAAGTATGCCCTGTTGATGACGTATGTTGTGGCGGCGGTCCTGACACCACCGGACGTGGTCAGTCAGTTTCTCATGGCCGGCCCGCTCATTGTCCTCTATGAGGTGAGCATTGTGGCTGTGGCGGTTTTTGCCCGCCGGCCTTTTTCCAGTTTCAACACCGGCAATGGGGGCGGAGATGGAGGCATGTCCGGTTCTGGTTCTTCCGGTGCAGCATGACCACGATGTGGATGATTTGAACCTGAATCCGTGACGGCCGGACGCTTGTTTTGGATATACCTTGCTGTGATCATTTAATTGCAGCGGAATCCTTGATAATACCTTTCACCAGCACTTCATCAGTAAACGATCAGGTAACCGCGGAGAGCTGTCGCCAGAACTCGTCCGCCTGCTTATCCACCTGTGAAGCCCCGGCAGACACTTCCAGCTCCCAGGTCATGCAGCCTTATACCTGTATCCATTGAACGGTTCTTGGTCGTGTGTTTGCATTGATCCGGTTTTGAAACCGATCTCAAGGGATGAAGATTTTCGATGGGTGAGAAATGCGAGCAACTCGAGATCAACCCGAACAGATTCATGGCATGTATCAGTCAACAGGAGGAAGAATATGAGTTATGTCAGCGATTTTGAAAAAGCCCTTGAAATTGGCAGGCCACCCAATATCAGAGCACTGTTTCCCAATTCACGGGCATTGATTGTCAGCGGTAAAGTTATTGATCGTGCCCTGCTGACCAAGGGTGGCGCCATGACCATTGCCGCCAACGGCAGGAGTCATCTGGTTATCCGTGGCGCCCTGCAGGCGGCTCAGCGTGCCCATGCCGCCATTATCATTGAAATCGCCCGATCAGAAGGGGGGACTAATGCGTACTGTCCCACCAATTTCTGGAATATCGCCCGCCAGGTTGACGCCCTCTGCAATGAAATGGCCATCACTGTACCAGTGGCGATTCATGCTGATCATTACGGTATCAAAAAAATGGCGGATGTTCCTGTTGCCGCGGTTGAAATTCCCACCCTGTTCGAGGCCGGCATTACATCGATCGCCATTGATGCCTCTCATATGCCCGATGCCGACAATCTCCTGGCCAGTATTGAACTGGCTCGATATGTGCCATCCTGGGCAGGCCTGGAAACAGAGGTTGGGGAGATCAAGGGAAAATTTGGTTTGTCGACCAGGGAAGAAGCTCTTTTTATCATTCAGGGTCTCAACGCCCATGATGTTTTTCCGGACTGGATCGCTCTCAACAACGGCACCACCCACGGCATTGAGGCCTCGGCTCAAGGCATCCAGGTTGAGCTGACCGCCGAGATCCATGGGGCGCTGGCCGATTACGCCATTTCCGGGGCGCAGCACGGGACTTCGGGAAATAATTCCGAGCGGTTGCGTGCCATCGCTACCCAGACCCGCTCCACCAAAGCCAATGTCGCCACAGCCCTGCAAATGCTGTCATGGGGCCTTGCGGTGAATGATTATGGGAACGCTGTTCTTGATGACAACGGAGAATTTGTCAAAATTCCCGGCGAGGGGGTCACCGAAGAACTCTGGCTGGAGATGCGAAGCTATGCCGAGGCCAGAGGGTGGAAGAAGGGTGACTATAAAAACCTTAATCTGCCCTTTGAAAATAAAATCATGGGCCAGCCCCGTTCTGTGCGGGAGCGAATGGCCCGCCGGGTCGAGAATTTTATCTACACCATGTTGACCCAGGTTTTTCAAGCTGGTGATACCGCCCGCCTGGGCGTTGCGACCATTCTGGCAGCCGGTTCCTATGACATCGGCCCCAAGGTCGGGCGGATGGAGTCTCCGGAGGCCTGGACCGAGGAGAGGATACGGGAGCGGGCCGCTTTATTGACTTCGGACAAAGGACCGGCAGGGGATTATGACGATTAAACCACTGTTCCCAGGTATCCGGCACGGCAATGAGCAGGTATGCTCCGTAACAGGTTGCGGGAAATGCGGAAAATATTAATCACCGGCGCGGCTGGTTTTATCGGACATGGTCTGGCACTTCGCCTGCTCGCCGAAGGCAGGGATGTTATCGGGCTCGATAATCTCAACGAGTATTATGATCCGCAATTGAAACAGGACCGTCTGTCTCAATTGCAGGCCCACGACAGGTTCCGCCACGTCCAGTTCGATATGGCGGAACGGGACCGGACCGCAGACCTGTTTGTTGCCGAACAATTCGATGCGGTGGTCAATCTGGCGGCCCAGGCCGGGGTTCGGTACTCGCTGGTCAATCCGCATGCCTATGTGGACACCAACCTGGTTGGTTTTGTCAATATTCTCGAAGGATGTCGGCAAACAAGCGTCAAACATCTGGTCTATGCATCATCAAGTTCGGTGTACGGTGCCAACACCCGGATGCCTTTTTCCGTGCACGACAACGTCGACCATCCAGTTTCTTTATATGCGGCTTCGAAGAAGGCCAACGAACTGATGGCCCATACCTATAGCCACCTCTTTGGTATTCCGACCACAGGGCTGCGGTTTTTTACTGTCTACGGCCCGTGGGGCCGCCCGGACATGGCCCTGTTTCTCTTCACCAGAGCCATGCTGGCCGGCCAGGCCATTGATGTGTTCAATAACGGTAATATGGAGCGAGATTTTACCTTTATCGATGATATTGTCGAGGGCGTGGTGCGGGTGATTGACCAGGTGGCCGTGCCCGATCCTTACTGGAGTGGTGATCAACCTGACCCGGCAACCAGTTACTGTCCCTGGCGGGTGTTCAACATCGGCAACAACAAAAAAGAATCGCTGATGCGCTACATCGAGGTGTTGGAAGACTGTCTGGGCTGCAAGGCGGAAAAGAACTTTCTGCCCATGCAGGACGGTGACGTGCCGGCGACCTATGCCGATGTGACCGAATTGGTTCAGGCGGTGGGTTTTCAGCCCTCGACCTCCATCGAGGTCGGGGTGAGAAAGTTTGTTGATTGGTACCGGGAGTACTATCGGGTGTGACCTGTCCTGCCGATGGAGGCTTACAGCCTGAATCCGTGAGCGTTCGTCCGTGCGTCAGTTTTATTGTCTGTGACCGTTCGATTAAAGTAAACTTTATCGAACGGTTACGGGCAATGAAGATGGCGTGCGGACGGACGCCCCGCAGGGCGGCTGGTGAAAATTATTATCAAGGATTCAGCTACAATTATAATCTGATTACAGCTAGCTATAACCAAAACAAGAGCCCGGCCGTCACGGATTCAGGTACAGGGCAGGGGAGCGCTGAAAACTCCCGCCAGGTGGAGTTTTCAGCACCCTCTGTTGCACCTGTCCAGCAACTCAAGCGTGTTGCGAACGATGCCGTCGGCATCCAGCCCGGCCTTGCTCCAGAGTAGGGTTTGGGGACCATGTTCGATGAAGGTGTCGGCATAACCGAGAATTTTTACCGGCAGATGCAGTCCGCGCTCATTGAGGAGCTGGAGAATTGCGCTGCCAAAGCCGCCCAGGCTGCTGTTATCCTCCACGGTCACCACCCGTCCGGTGCGTGCTGCCCAGGTGGTGATGAGGGTACTGTCCAAAGGCTTGAGGAAGCGGGGATTGATCACCGCTGCTCCGACCCCTTGCTCGGCAAGCAGATCGGCCGCGGCCAAGGCCGGATAGACCCGGTTGCCCATCGGCAGCAGCAGCACATCCTCGCCTTGTCGCAGCACTTCTCCCTTACCGATGGGCAGGTGATGGGGAGAGGGGGCGAGGGGGACACCCTCGCCGCTGCCTCTTGGGTAGCGGAGGACCACCGGACCTGTATGGTGAAGGGCGGTGGCGAGCATGTGCTGCAGCTCATTTTCGTCTTTGGGGGCCATCACCGTCAGGTTGGGAATGAAACGAAGAAAGGAAAGGTCAAAAACCCCGTGATGGGTCGGGCCATCGGCACCGACGACACCACTCCGGTCCAGGGCAATGGTCACCGGCAGATTCGGCAGGCAGACATCGTGGATCAACTGGTCCAGGGCCCGCTGCATAAAAGAGGAGTAGACGACGAAAAAAGGGCGCATGCCTTCCAGTGCCAGGCCGGCGGCAAAGGTGACGGCGTGTTGTTCGGCGATGCCGACGTCAAAAAAACGATCCGGGAATTCTTTGCTGAAGTCCTGCAGTCCCGTACCTCCCGGCATGGCGGCGGTGATCGCCACCAGTCGTTCATCTCTCTGAGCCAGGCTGCACAGGGTGTTGCCAAAGACCTTGGTGTATGTAATTGGCGCACTTTTGTTCTTTCTTGGAACGCCGGTGGTGATGTCAAAAGGTCCGATCCCGTGATAATCACCGGGATTTGTTTCTGCCGGCTCGTATCCTTTACCCTTGGTGGTAATCACATGGACGAGTACCGGTCCGTGGTTGTGGTCCCGGACATTTTTCAGGGTGGCGATGAGGTCGTCGAGTTCATGGCCGGGAATCGGGCCGATATATTTGAATTTCAATGCTTCAAACAGCATGCCCGGAGTAAAGAAACCTTTGAGGCTCTCTTCACTTTTACGCAGGACCGTAAGGATGTTTTCTCCCACTGAGGAAAGCGCCATCAGCCGTTCCTCGATGTGATCCCGCATACGTCTGATGGTCTTTCCGGTCATTTTCCGGCTGAGAAAACTGGAGAGAGCGCCAACGTTTCTCGAGATTGACATTTCGTTGTCGTTGAGGATCACCACCAGATCCCGCCCCAGGTCACCGGCATGATTCAACCCCTCAAAAGCCATGCCCGCGGTCATGGAACCATCACCGATGACGGCGATGACCTTGCCGGTGTCTGCCCGAATATGTTTGGCCGCTGCCATGCCGAGACTGTAGGAGATGGAGGTGGAGCTGTGGCCTGCTTCCACCGGATCGTATTCACTCTCGGCCCGCTTGGGAAAACCGCTCAGTCCCTTGTATCGACGCAAGGTGGCAAACCGGCCTTTGCGTCCGGTGAGGAGTTTATGAGCGTAGGCCTGGTGGCCGACATCCCAGACCAGTTTATCTCGGGGGGTGTCAAAGACATAATGCAGGGCCAGGGTCAGTTCGACGACACCAAGGCTGGGGGCCAGATGACCGCCGGTTTCAGCCACTGTGGCGATGATGGTGTCACGGATTTCGCTGGCAAGACCTTCCAGTTCCTGCAGGTTGAGGCCACGCAGATCATGGGGTGAATCAATAGTATCCAGCAGGTTGACCTGCCGTTCTGTCTGGGTATCGGCAATGAGCATAGCTATCTGGTCCGGTCGACAATGTACTTGGCAAGCGCTCTGAGCGGGTCAGCCTGTCGGTCAAAGGGGGTGAGTGCCGAGATGGCGGCCTGGACAGCTTCCCTGGCCATGGTTCGCGAGGTACCTCTGCCCAGAAGAGAAGGGTAGGTGCTTTTTTCTGCTTTCATATCGCTACCCGCCGGCTTGCCCAGTTCCTCGGTGGTGGCTTCGACATCGAGAAGATCATCGACGATCTGGAAGGCCAGGCCGATATGACCGCCATAGGTCTCCAGGGCCATTTCCTGCTCCGGATCAGCTCCAGCAACTATGGCGCCACTGACCACTGAAGCGGTGATCAGCGCGCCGGTCTTGCTGTAGTGAATGGTGCGCAGCGTCTCATAACCGATCTGTTTTCCCTCATGGAGCATGTCCAGAGACTGTCCACCGACCATACCCAGCGGACCGGCGGCCCTGGCAATGAGATTGATGATACGGATCCGGTCCGCATCGGGGAGAGCAGCGCTGGCCTGGCCGCTGAGAAGATCAAAGGCATAGGTGAGGAGTCCATCACCAGCGAGAATGGCAGCGGCTTCCCCAAAAACTCTGTGATTCGTTGGTTTGCCGCGGCGAAGATCATCATCGTCCATGGCCGGCAGGTCATCATGGATGAGAGAGTAGGTATGGATACATTCCAGGGCGCAGGCGACGGTCAGCGTTTTTTTTCGGGTCGCTTCGCTCGGGTCCACCGCTTCAGCACCGGCCAGGCAGAGAATGGGACGGATCCGCTTGCCACCAACGAAAAGACTGTATCGCATCGATTCGATATGGTTGTGGAAAAGACCGACAGCGTCGGGTATGAGGCCGGCCAGATGTTCCTCGACCCGCTGCTGTTGCTGGGTAAGGTAGATTTTAATCTCCACCGTTTTCCTCTGTAAAAGGCAGACCAGCCAACTGGCCGTTCTTGTTCAGCAGCAGTTCAACCCGTCCTTTGGCCTCCTCGAGCCTGCTGCCACAGAACTGTACCAGGGCAATACCTTCGTTGAATTTGTCGAGGCTTTTTTCCAGACTCAGTTCTCCTGCCTCAAGCTCTTCGGTTATCTGTTCGAGTTTGGCCAGGGCGTTTTCAAAGGTTTTTTTTGCCATGGGAGCCGGAGTCCGTTTCTGGAATTTTTAATCTGATGCTGTGCAAGAAACCATTTGTCGGGTGCGGGCGAGCAATCGCTTCACCCATAAGCTACGATTCAGGTTGCAGAAACGGCAGGTAGTTTTCGTGTAATCGGGTCGAAGCAGAGCAGGTCGATTGTGCAGCTTCAGGTCAAAACAGGAAAGTAGCATCCTCACGGAAAACTGAAAATACTCCACCCGCACTTTGCCAGATGTGGATGCATTGGGCGAAAAAAACAGTTGCAACAATATCGAAAGTAGCTCTACATTCTAAACATTCTTTTTTCCGGTTTCAATACTTCTTTCATTATGACAGGTTATATCGAACAATTCATCTCCTGGCTTGCCGTAGAAAAAGGGTACTCGCTCCACACAGTTGTTGGCTATCAGCGTGATCTCGGCGAATTTCAGCGGTTCTGCGCGGCAGTGTCCGATCCCCGGGCAATCAGGGCCCAGGAAGTGCAGGCGTTTGTCGGATCGCTGTACGCAGGGAATGCCAGCGCTTCCGTGGCCCGTAAGCTTTCCTCCCTGCGAAGCTTTTTCAAATATCTGCAACGGGAGGGAGTGGTGGAGTCTGATCCGGTCACCGGCATTGCCGGCCCAAAGCTCAACCGCCATATTCCGGTTTTTCTCACTGTGGATGAGGTTTTTGCCCTGCTCGAGGCGCCGACGGCCAAAGATCGATATCATCGTCGAGACCGGGCGATCATGGAACTGATGTACTCCACCGGTATGCGGGTTTCCGAGTTGGTGGGCGGCAATACCGAAGATTTTGATTTTACGACTGAGATGGTCCGGGTTCGAGGGAAAGGGAACAAAGAGCGATTGATCCCTTTTGGTCGTTCAGCGGCCGAGGCGCTGCGCGTGTACTTGCCCGAGCGTGATGCCTTGATCGTCGCTCGTATGGCCAGGGGCAAGGAGGCCGAGCGCAACGCTCTGTTTCTCAACGCTCGGGGAACGCGATTGACCGTGCGGAGCGTGGAAAGGACCATCCAGATGTATGGAGAGCGGGCCGGTATCGCTACCACGGTGACACCGCATGGCCTGCGCCATTCTTTTGCCACCCATCTGCTGGAAATGGGAGCTGACCTTCGCATGGTTCAGGAATTACTCGGACATGTCAGCCTCTCAACGACGCAGAAATATACCCATGTCAACATCGACCACCTCGCAAGGGTGTATGATCAGGCGCACCCCCAGGCCCGTAGGGACAAGGAGCCGAACCAGGAAAGACAGGTTACGGATTGACTCCTTTTCTGATAGTGTTTACAACTGCTCACCATATTGATCCGTTTATCAACAATCAACCAGTGACCATCCGGAAACAATGCTGTTCCCCCCAGAATCATTGTGATGCTGGCAAAGTTTTTTTGGAGCAGGACAATTCGACAGCAGTTGCAGTCGTCGGAGCGCCGTTAGAGAGAACAGCACCGTTTGTTGGCGGATGGACACCAACCTGAAAATAGAACATGAGCCAGCCAGAAAGACGTTCCACCACGATCATCGCCATTCGCCACCAAGGTCAGGTTGTTGTTGCCGGTGACGGTCAGGTTTCTCTCGGCCAGACCATCATCAAGCATCAGGCGAAAAAGGTTCGCCGCCTCTATCACGATCAGGTCATCACCGGTTTTGCCGGAGCAACCGCTGATGCCTTCACCTTATATGATCGTCTGGAGCAGAAGCTTGAGCAGTACAACGGTAATCTGATGCGGGCGGCGGTCGAATTGGCCAAGGACTGGCGGATGGATAAAATGCTACGGCGACTCGAGGCCATGTTGATAGCTGTTGACGCGACCCATTCTCTGCTGCTTTCCGGCAACGGCGACGTCATCGAAGGGGATGACGGGATTCTGGCCATAGGGTCCGGTGGCCCTTATGCCCAGGCCGCTGCCAAGGCATTGATAGACCATTCCGAGCTTGATGCCGCTGCCATTGCCAGGGTTGCCCTGGAAATTGCCGGTTCATTGTGCGTGTATACCAACACCAACATTGTTGTCGAAAAAATATGAAAGAAATGCAGGAACTCAACTCTCTCACCCCTGGGGAAACCGTTGCCGAACTTGATCGATACATTATCGGGCAGGCCGAGGCCAAACGTTCGGTGGCCATCGCCTTGCGCAATCGCTGGCGGCGACAACAGGTCGAACCGCCTCTGCGGGAGGAAATCGCCCCGAAAAACATCATCATGATCGGACCGACCGGAGTCGGCAAGACTGAAATCGCTCGGCGTCTCGCTCACCTGGCCCAGAGTCCTTTTCTCAAGGTTGAGGCTTCGAAATTCACCGAAGTCGGGTATGTCGGTCGCGATGTTGAATCCATGATCCGTGATCTGATGCAACTTGCAGTCAACATGGTGACCCGGGAAGAAGAGGAAGGGGTGCAGGGCAAGGCAGCGGAGATGGCCGAAGAACGCCTGCTTGACCTCCTTCTGCCGCGACCGGCCGGACAAGGTACCGGTCGAACGACTCCGCCCAGGGGTGATGTGATCTCCCTGGGGTATGAAGATCAATCGATCGGGCAGGAGGATCTCAGGGGTCAGGCCACCAGAGAACGGTTTCGTGATATGCTCCACCGGGGAGAACTGAACGATCGGGTGGTGGAACTGGCGGTGCCGTCATCCGCCAGTCCCCCAATGGTGGAGGTGTTTTCCGCCTCAGGCATGGAAGAAATGCAGAATTCACTCCAGGATGCTTTTTCCAGGTTCTTTCCCAGGAAAAAACAGCCGAAAAAGATGAAGGTTCCGCAAGCCCTTGAATTTCTCAAAAAGGAAGAGGCCCAACGGCTGGTGGACACTGAAAGTGTCACGGAAAAGGCCATTCGTCGCACCGAGCAGTCCGGCATCATCTTTCTTGACGAGATTGATAAGATAGCCTCCCGTGGCGGGACCGGTTCAGGTTCACCCGAGGTTTCCCGGGAGGGAGTGCAACGTGATCTGCTGCCCATAGTCGAGGGGACCACGGTCACCACCAAGTATGGACCGGTCAAAACCGACCACATTCTTTTCATTGCCAGCGGCGCTTTTCATGTCTGCAAGCCTTCCGACTTGGTCCCCGAACTGCAGGGGCGTTTCCCGATCCGGGTTAATCTGCATGCGCTTGGCGAGGAGGAATTTTATCGTATTCTCACCGAGCCCAGGAGTGCGCTGATCAAACAGTATGTCGCCTTGCTGGCCACCGAGGATGTTCAGTTGATCTTCGAAGAAGAAGCCATTCGGGAGATGGCTCGAATCGCAGTGCAGGTCAACCGCAAGACGGAAGATATCGGTGCTCGTCGTCTGCACACCATCATCGAACGGGTGCTTGATGAAATTTCCTTTGATGCCTCGGATCGGGAGGACCTGGTGTTTACCGTGACGGCTGAATATGTGCTTCGGCAGTTGACTGATATCTCCGAAAACGAGGATTTGAGCCGATACATTCTCTGATGCTGGTCCGGTTTGTTCAGTGTCGCGACACCATCCCATCCTGTGGGGGGCCATGGATCTGGAATTTGCAATTGACTTGAAATACTGTCCCCGTTGCAGTGATGAATACCTATGGGAGATCCGCAGCTGCGTCGCCTGTGGCCTGGAACTGCTCACCGGCGAACAGATGTTGACCATGCACAAGAGTCGGCGGCATGGGGCAGGGATTGCGGTCCGTTCCCGGGACATTCGAGCCGATGAACCGGTGATCACTCTGCGCCAGGGAGGGATGGCTTTGCTGAAGCAGTTGCAGGAGTGTTTATCTCGACAAGGTGTGCCCGCTCTGCTCTCCGGGGACGGTACGGTCAACTGTGGCCGGGGCTGTCGCGGCCCCGAGGTCCTGCTGCAGGTGCGGCCTGCTGATGTACAGGAAGCCCTGGCCGTGCTGGACGGGGAACACAGGCGCACCACCGGGTTAGCGGACCATGATGTCAGTCTGGCCGGTTCGGTGTACGACAGCAGTGCGTCCGAGGCAATCTGCCCGGCGTGCGGGTTTTGCTTTTCCACCAGCACCGATGCCTGTCCGGACTGCGGGCTTTGTTTTTCCTGAGCATGGATTTTGGTTTGCCGTATCCTGAATCCGTGAGCATTCACGAGCATTGAACAAATCAGCCAAGCTGGGACGGCTCAGGTGCATCCGCATCCGATGAGCCGCTCCCGTGCCCCAGAGTTTCTTTGCATCGTATACTTTCTCTATCCCCCCGGCGTATGCATTCCATCCCTGCCGTCATTACCCTGACCACTGATTTCGGTTTGACGGATCCGTACGTCGGGCAGCTCAAAGGGGCTTTACTCAAGGGCTGTCGGACGGCGACCATCGTCGACCTCACCCACGCCATCCCCCCATGGGATGTTGCTGCCGCCGCCATCACTGTGCGCACCAGTTATGTTTTTTTCCCGTCGGGAACCGTCCATCTGGCCGTGGTCGACCCGCAAGTGGGCTCCCGGCGTCCAATCCTGGCAGCCGCCGGAGACGAGCACCTCTTTGTAGGTCCGGACAACGGCATTTTATCGCTGTTGATCAAGGATGGCAGGATTGAGGTGCTGCATCGTCTGACTAACCCGGTTTTTTTCTCTTCACCGGTCAGTTGCACCTTTCATGGTCGAGACATCATGGCGCCGCTGGCCGCCTATCTGGCCGGCGGCGGGTCGCTGGCTGATATCGGTCCGGCTGTTGCACCGCGGGATGTGATCATGATCAGCGAACCCTCAGTGTCCCGGCAAGGCCATCGTCTTCACGGCCAGGTGCGCCACATCGACCATTTTGGCAATATCCGTACCAACATCCCCTGTTGTTCTTCATCGGTTGACCTTTGCACCTTTGTCGGGCTCGAAATCGGCGGATGTTGGCTGCCTCATCTGGTTCGGACCTACAGCGAGGTTGCACCAGGAGGCCTCCTGGTTCTTGTCGACAGCTCCGGATATCTGGAAATCGCCGCCAATCAGGCCAACGCCGCTCTGCAGCTTGGCAGTACGATCGGTGATGAGGTGATTGTGCATTTCTCCCCATAAGCGATCAACAAAAGCGGAATTTCAGGACGTAGTAGTGTTGATTGTCAGGGTAAATGGCAACACGGATGCTCTCATTGTGGCACAGGAGATCCCGGGAATCGGGATGCGCCAACTCGTTTTTTTTGCATTCTTTTCTGCGCTCCGCACATATTTTTTTGATTTCAATGCTGTTTATGCGTATATTGACGAGTACCAGGTTAAGAACTGCCTGGCTGTTTGTGTATGTCGGATCTGGATTTGCTCGATCAACGCTACATCAACACAGGGAGGATCGCATGGCTGTCAAAGTTCTTATCAAAAGAAAAGTGGGGGATCAGCACGCACCTGAACTGGATGCTCTGCTGAAAAAGTTAAGGGCCCTGACGCTGGCCAGAAAGGGGTATATCTCCGGAGAGTCTTTCACCCGGCTTGACGAGCCCGGAGTGAGTCTGGTTATCAGCACTTGGCAGTCCATGGATGACTGGCGTGAGTGGGTGTTGAGCAAGGAAAGGATTGCCTTGCAGGAGCAGATCGACAAGTTGCTCGGACATCCCACGGAGTATGAAATATTTGAAAATGTTTGAATTGTTCCGGGAAATGCCGGCATAATAGCCGAACTTTCTCTTGCTCAGGTTGGAACAAGCGGCCTGCCCTTGTGGTGGCCGCTTTTTTTTTATATACGTTTCCGGCTGCAGATATAAGGCTGCATGCTCTGGAACTGTAACCGTTCGCCTGAATCCAGCGATTATCAACCGTTGTTGCGGCCGTTGCCGCTACCGTTGCCGTTTCGTCGAGTAACTTCCGGTTGCCGCATCTGCACGGCAAGTGATCGTGGTCCGCAGAGTCGGGTGATGTTCCAGAACAGATCGGTGGAAGGGCGGATGCTCATGTCCTTGAGAATTTCGATGTCGACCTCGCCCCGGTTGCCGAAGTGCAGGGTCAGGAGGACGGGGATGGTGCCGTGATGGTGGTAGAGCAGCTCTTTCAACTCCAGCATCTGCTGACGTGAGGTGGTCGAGGCCTGTAGGGTGATTCTTGTCTGCTCGGTGTAGTGTTCCAGGGCTTCAGCCAGGGTTTTTACTTCCTGGGCCACCATTTTTGCGCCCCGTTCTCCCTGTTGGACTGTCCCGAGAACTACAAGAGGTTGTTCGGTGCGCAGCAGGTGAGCACATTCGGCAAAAGTGGAGGGAAAGACAATGACCTCAAGGCTGGCGCTCATATCTTCCAGAGTGGTGAAAGCCATCTGTTCGCCTTTTTTTGATTTGTGTTCCTTGTAGCTGCCGATGAGACCGCCGATACGGGCTGCCTGGCCATCCCGCAGCTGCGCCACCCCGGCAAGATCAGTATCCACAACCCGCCGCAGGTCCTCCAGAACCCCTTCCAGCGGATGGCCGGTAAGAAAAAAGCCCACGGTTTCCTTTTCGTGGGAGAGCCGCTGTGTCTCCGGCCACTCCTGCACGTCCTGCGGGAGTTCAATATGGACAGGTGCGCTTTTATGACCAGCGGGCTGACCGATGGCGAATAGATTCATCTGACCACTCATTCGATCCCGCTGTATAGCCCTGGCCCGGTCAATGCACTGGTCGAGAATGGCCATGAGTTGGGCCCGGCTGCCTGGCATCGAATCAAAGGCCCCTGCCTTGATCAGGCTTTCTATGACCTTGCGGTTGACTTTGGCCGCATCGATACGGCAGCAGAAATCGCCCAGAGACTGATAAGGGCCGCTTGAGGACCGTTCGGCCAGGATGGAGTCAAGGGCGGCGCCGCCCACATTTTTCACCGCGGCGAGGCCAAAGCGGATGCGGTTGTTAATGACAACGAAGTCGTGAAACGATTCGTTGATGTCCGGCGGCAACACCTCAATTTTTTGCTGACGGCATTCGTTGATATATTTGACCACCTTGTCGGTGTTCTCGACATCGCAGGAGAGCAGAGCGGCAAGAAATTGAGCCGGATAGTGGGCTTTGAGATATGCGGTCTGGTAGGCGATCAGCGCGTAGGCCGCCGAATGGGATTTGTTGAACCCGTACCCGGCAAATTTGGCCATGAGGTCGAAAATATACTTGGCTTTTTCCTCCTGTATCCCCTTGGCTTTGGCACCGGCCATGAATTTGCCCCGCTCGGTCTCCATGACCTCGGGGATTTTTTTTCCCATGGCCCGCCGGAGAATATCGGCATCGCCTAGGCTGTAGCCTGCCAGGATATTGGAGATTTTCATCACCTGCTCCTGATAGACGATCACCCCGTAGGTTTCCTGAAGCACGGACTTGATCTGCGGCAGGGGATAATCGGGCAGTTGCCGGCCGTGTTTGGTTTCCACAAAGGTGTCGACCATGCCGGAATCAAGTGGTCCAGGGCGGTACAGAGCCACCAGGGCGATGAGATCGGAAAACTGCTCCGGCTGCATTTTGATCAGTAACTCGCGCATGCCGTCGCTTTCCAGCTGAAAAACGCCGAGGCTGTCTCCCCGGCAGAGCAGCGCATAGGTCTTGGGGTCGTCCATGGAAATCCGCCGCAGGTCGACCTCGATGCCCAGGTCATATTGGATCAGTTTCAGGGCCCGGTCAATAACGGTCAAGGTCTTGAGACCGAGGAAATCGAACTTGATCAGCCCGGTTTTCTCGGTGTATTTCATGTCGTACTGCGTCAGAATTTCCTTGTTGGGACCAACGCAGACCGGCAGATACTCCACCATCGGTCGGGGGGAGATCACTACTCCGGCCGCATGGGTCGATTTGTGCCTGGACAGCCCTTCCAGGGTCTGTGAGACGGTGAGCAGTTCCCTGACCCCTTCTTCTTTCATGGCCTCACGCAGCCGCGGTTCTTTGTCGATCGCCTTTTTCAAGGTGATTTTCAGCTCTTCCGGGACCAGTTTGGCAATCCGGTCGACAACAGGGAGAGGGATTTCAAGCACCCGGCCGACATCGCGGAGCACAGCCCGTGCCTTCATGGAGCCATAGGCAACAATCTGGGCCACATGTTCATCTCCGCCATAGCGGGCACGGACATAATCAAGGACCTCATCGCGCCGTTCCTTGCAGAAATCGACATCGAAATCAGGCATGGACATCCGTTCGACATTGAGGAAACGTTCAAAGATAAGACCATAGGGGATGGGATCGATATCCGTGATCGAAAGGCAGTAGGCGGCCAGGCTGCCGGCTCCGGAACCGCGTCCGGGACCTACCGGGATCTGTTGGTGCTTGGCCCAATTGATAAAGTCGGCAACTATGAGGAAATAGCCGGAAAAACCCATTTTCTGGATGACATCGATTTCAAGGGAGAGGCGGTCTCGGTAGGTGGCTTCCTGTTCCGGGGTGACCGGCTGCAATCCGTCGAGTTGATCAAGGCGAATCTTCAGGCCGTCCCAACAGGCTTTGGCAAACTCACTGTCCAGTGTCTCTCCCTCTTTGACCTGAAAGTTCGGGAAATGGTGTGTTCCAAATTGCAGGTCAAGATTGCAGCGCTCAGCCACCTCCAGGGTATTGGCGAGGGCCTGGGGACAGGAGGGGAAGTGGGCCGCCATCTCTGCCGCGGATTTAAAATACAGCTGGTCGGTGTTGAAGCGGAACCGTTTGGGGTCATGAATGGTTTTTCCGGTCTGGATACAGAGCAGGACCTCGTGGGCGTAGGATTCCTCCTGGGTCAGATAATGGCAGTCATTGGTGGCGACCACCTTGATCTTCAACTCATCAGCCAGAGCCAGGAGCCCCTGGTTGGCTACGGTCTGTTCAGGGAGACCGTTTTCCTGAATTTCCAGGTAGAGGCGGTCGCCGAAAACTTTTTGCATTTCCAGAGCCCGTGCTCTAGCCCCTCCGGGGTCATTATGGGTCAGGCGCCAAGGTATTTCGCCCTTGAGGCAGGCGGTGAGAACAATCAACCCTTCGTGGTGGCGGTACAGGGTCGCCCGGTCGATGCGCGGCCGGTAATAAAACCCCTGGGTCTGGGCCAGGGAGGTCAGCTTCATCAGGTTGGCGTAGCCGGTGGCATCCATGGCCAGTGCTACCAGATGAAAATTATGCCCGGCGTTCCGGTCGTGCACATGCATGCCGTTTTCCGCCAGATACAATTCGCTGCCGACCAAAGGTCGGAGTCCTGCTTTTCTGGCTTTTTCATAAAATTCAAGAGCCCCATACATGGCGCCATGATCGGTTATGGCCACGGCCTCCATGTCGAATTCCCTGGTGGTACGGATGAGGTCGGCAATGCGGATGGCCCCGTCGAGCATGGAGAACTGGGTGTGCACATGGAGATGAACAAAGGGAGCGGACATGGGATCAATACGGAAAGAGAAAGGGATAAGGCTGCCGAATGTATGCTGGCCCCAGTCTGGCTGGTCGCCGGCAGGCAAGGGCAGTTTCGTTTGGCCTGATTACGGTTTGCCTGATGATGCGTTGGCGCAGACGTTGCAGTCAGTGCCTGTCCGGAAACGGTTCTCTTTCTCTGCCTCCTTGCTGCGCGCTCACGTTCAAGACTCGCACGAGTCCTTCCATGGCTGCGGGGCCCTGTACCGACGAGCCTGAATAGAGGCCAGAACATCTCCTTTCCGGGCAGGCGCCGGTCAAGGAATCAGGGCAAGTTTAAACTGTAATGGCCGAGAAAAAGCCGTTCAGGAATGCTGCGCATAGTACACGACCGGCAATAATTTGCACCCAGGTTTTTTCTGTTTCGGTTGGCCTCAACCGGCCTGCCTGGTCCTGTAGCCGTCATGGAATGAATAATCAGGTCCATCAAACCGAGGCGATTTTTTTGATCGATGTTGTTATCAGCCTTCCCTCAGAAAACCGCCGGTCCCTGAGGTTCCTCGTCCTTGATATGAAAACGTTCCCGGATACGGGCCAATGGGACCAGATCGGCTTTGCGGGATGAGGGCGTCAGAAAGGAGAGCAGCTTGGTTTTCAGGACCGTCGGGTTGACCTCACTTTCAATGGCCAGAATCCCTTCCATAATGATTTTCTGCAGCAGCAGTTCCTGATTAGTCCGTTCCCGCAGGTTGGCGGCAAAAGGAAGAAAGAAAAAATAGGCGAAGATGAGGCCGTACAGGATCGAGGTCAGTGCCAGGGGAACGGTCTGGAGGATAATGGCGGTATCGTCGATCCCCGCCAGCATGGGGATCAGGCCGGCTACAGAACCGACAATGCCAAAAGCCGGGCAGAAATCAGCGATGGTACGCAGCACCCGCTCGCTGTCCTCTCGTCGCAGTTTGAAAAAATACATCTCCGTGTTGAGGATGTCACGAATCTGACGGGGGTCATATTTGTCCACCAGGCAACCCAGACCACGACGGAGAAAGAGGATCGAGGTCTCGTGTTCATCCTTTTGCAGGGAAAGGATGCCCGCCCCTCTGGATTTGATGGCGAGATTGATAAGAATATCGACAATCTCTTCTTCGGATTTTTGTCTGCTTCCATAGGAGGCCCGGACCACCCTGAAGACGATGATCAGTCGATCGATCTGGAAACTGAGCAGGGCGGCGGTTGCAGTGCCGCCGGCGACAATCATCAGGCTGGCAAGGTTGAAATAGAGGTTGAGGCTGCCTTTAAACAAAAAGCCACCGAAAAAGACAAGGGCGCAGAGAATCAGTCCGATCAGATTTTTCTTTTTCATCTACATGTCGTCCGGTTGTTGGAGGCTCGAGGGCCAGGTTGTACCCACGGCCGGTGGCTCCTTGGAAAGGATGATTTCCACCCGCCGGTTTACCCGGCGGTTTTCTTCATTGATATTGGGACGGACCGGGCGGTAGGAACTGTACCCGGTCACGCTGAACTGACCGGCCGGCAATCCGGTCTCTGCGATGAGAAAGCGGGCTACCCCGCTGGCTCGCGCCACTGATAATTCCCAGTTGGATGGAAAACGGGCCGACCGTATGGGGCGATCGTCGGTGTGGCCGATGACATTGACCATGTACGGCGTTTTTTTGATAATGACTGCCAGTTGTTTGAGTGATTCGACAGCATCAGGGGTCAGGTCGGCCTGTCCGGAAGGAAAGAGCAGGTCACCGGTGAGAATGATCCGCACGGTTTTATCCGGTATCAGTTCGATGGAAGCGAATTGTTCCAGATTGTTTTGCGACAGAGACAGTTGGGTGAGGTCGAAAAGTTCGGTGATCAGCTCTTCTTCACCGCTGCTCTCCGTGAAAAGGACCGTGTCCTCGGCAGCAGATGATAACGGATCCTCAACGCCTGGTTCGGTGGCGACCACGGTGGGCTGGTGCTCTGGCAATAAATCCGGGAAGCTGGATTCCCTGTGGTCCACGACGGTTTGAGGACGGATGAGAATATCAGCTCCCCTTTGTTCGCGTGGTGCCGGCGAAGCTTCCGGAAGCATCGGCGAGGTCTGCTGAGAGACCTCCTGGGAGATGGGATGAAAGATCAGTGCTGATGGCGCCTCCTCGCTGCGGACCGGGATGGCCTCGTCGGCAATCCTGTTTGGGATGCCATGGGCGAGAATGTCCTGTTGATGGCGTTGATGGGCGTAGAGGACGAGAAAAAGAATGAACATAGCCAACATCAGGTCGGACCAGGCAATGGACCAGTGGACAGGTCGAGCTGGTGTTCGTGCCCTGTAAAAAGAATCTTCCACGACAAAAACGGGTTGTGAGGTCCGGTGCCAATCCGGGTCCGCGGGTAGCGGGTCCGTTGTCACCGGTGCAGTCTCCCGCGGATTTCTTTTTGGAGCACGAATGGGGTGCTGTCGCGTTTCGTGTTTCATGTCTTCTTCTTCGGCCTGTTTTCTTACGGACACAAGCGCTTTGTGCGGCTGAACCGACATTTCCAGCTCAATATAACAGAATTGAGCCTGGAAGTCATTTTCTGCTCCAAGGGCCCTCTTTTCTATAGGACGAGCGGGTCTTTGCTCTTTTTGGTATAATGTGATCTTTTGATTACTGGCGTTGTGATCGTTAGTAATGCATCCTCTCGCAAGATTGTCAACCTTGAGGGGACCGGTGCACCTGGATCGTGAGATAAAGGGCTTGACTGATAATTTCCGGTTTTGTTAAGGATACGTATTATTTTCTCGATTGCTGGCTAGTGTTCTCAAGGGTTGGTCCGATTGTCTCGGGAAAAATCCAGAACGAAATTTGTGCTCTTTCTTGTTGCTGGCGGGCAGGCAGCAAGGATTGGTGTCGTGGTTCGTCTTTTTGGATTTTCTCAACCACCTGGATCTGTGAGCGTTATCCAACACAAGCGTCCAGCGTCACGGATACAAGGTACCAGGGAATGGCTGCATATTGGCTGCCACCTCGTCCGCAGAAAATATATCACCGCCTGGCATGAGTGGCTGATCCAGTACTGCCGCTGCCATAAGCGGCCTGTCTATCTTCGGTCTTTCTGCTTGGCGACGGTTGTCGGTTTGTCTCGCTCTATCCTTCGGTCTTGTTTTCACCTTTGCATACAATGGCTTTTTCATGTTTTCTTTTCACCGTCTTTCTCCTTTGCTTGTCTTTATCCTGCTCTGCTCCTGCCCCTGGACTTCTTTTGCTCAGGAAGGTCAACAGCAGGCCCTGTCTGAACCTGCCGATGTGCTTGCATCTTTATCTGAACATGAAGAAAGACTGCAGACGGCTCGTGGACAGTTGATCTCCATTGCCCAGGCTGTTCAGGATCGCAGGAAACATCTTGAAACCCTTCGCCAACAGATGGTTGACGCGGAGACAGCGTCGGAAAGAGCGGAAATCGAGGCAGAGATCGAGGAACTGGATAGACTGCTGCAAGCTGCGAGAACCACCTTTGAAACCGTCGCCACCGGTGGCGTCGACAGCAGTATATTTCGGGATGAACCGGAACAGCCGTTTAACTGGCAGCAGGATTTGTTTGAAATTGTCGAACCTTTTCTGGATCAGTTGAAAAAGATGACCGAGGTCCCGCGGAATATTGAACTGTTGAACCGGGAGATTCTCAAGGAACAAGCACGGCTGAGTACTGTTGATCGGGCTTTGAGCAACATTGTCAATGTCAAAGCCGGTGTTGAAGATGAACATGTTCGCGAGCGTCTCCAGAGGGTTGAACAAAACTGGCAGCAGCGTCGGGCCGAACTGCAACTGGAAATAGAATTGCTCGAGGCGCGGTTGCGTGAATTGCGTGAAGAGCGGGACACTTTTTTCAACATGCTCCATCAGGGCATGCTTTCTTTTGTGCAGGGAAGGGGCTTGATTCTGGTCCTGGCCATCGCGGTGACGGGCAGCGTCTGGTTCCTGCTGCAGAGTCTGCCCAGATTGTTGCGACGTAAATCCACGGAGCAGGTTGTCGCTGTCCGTAAGCCTCATTCCCGGATGCTGACCATTGGCTATCAGGGGTTCTGCCTGCTCATGACCCTGTTTGCCCTGCTGTTGGTCCTCTATGTTTCCGGAGATTGGTTGCTTTTGGGCCTGGCCATGGTTATTCTGGTTCTGGTGGTACTCGGCTCGAGAACCTACCTGCCCAGGTTCATGACCGAAACCCGGATGCTGTTGGATATGGGACCTGTCCGCGAAGGTGAACGGGTCCTGTTCAACGGTATTCCCTGGCAGGTCAAGACGTTGAACCTGTATTCCATTTTGTGCAATCCGGAATTGCAGGGCGGTGTTTTACGCCTGCCTTTAATCGAGCTGTCCGGTATGATCTCCAGACCGGATGACCCTGAAGAACCCTGGTTTCCGACGCGGAAAGGGGATTTTGTCATGCTCAATGACGGCACCTTCGGCCAGGTCCTCCTGCAGACACCGGAGATCGTCCAGCTCAAACATGTCGGCGCGGTGCGCACCTTCAGCACCGGCGATTTTCTGGCATGTTCGCCGCGTAATATTTCCCGGAATGGTTTCGGCTTTGCGGTGACCTTTGGTATTGACTATCAGCACCAGACCATTTGTCTGGATGTTGTCCCCGGTATTTTGGACGCAGCGGTTACGGAGGCTCTTCGGGCGTCTGCGGTGGGCGACGGACTGGAGTCGGTGCTTGTCGACTTCAAGGAAGCTGGTGCCTCATCTCTGGATTACATTATCTATGTAGGAATGAGCGGCAAGGTGGCTGATTCATACTGGACCGTGGGCCGTATTATTCAGCAGACCTGTGTCCGGGTCTGCAATGAACGTGGCTGGGTTATCCCGTTCAGTCAGTTGACCGTGCACCAGGGGGAAGGATTTGACTCCTTGCGCGTCGCCAGGTCCTAACGGCCCCCTTGTCAAAGGGGTCATTGGCGCGGTGCTGTTGAGCACCTGCCTGGGATTGTTCCCGGTCGTGCTGCAGGCAGCGCTCAATAATCAACTCATCGACCTGCTGCCCAATGTTCTGCGCGAAGCAGTTTTCGGTTCGAAACCCTACGATGTGGAAGTACGGGGCGACATGGATGCAGCCCTCAGGGAGATACTGTTTTTTGTCTCCGAGACCCAATCCCTTCAGGATCGTCCACCTGCCAGCCCCGAGATGCTGGATCGACGTGCTCGCCTCGACATACCACGAATGCAGCGGGCACTGCGCTCCGAAGGCTATTATGATGGCCAGGTCGAGGCCAGGGTGGATCATACCGTCACTCCGCCTCTGGTTATCTTTGAGGTGCGAACCGGACCACCCTATATTTTGCACACTGTCGACTTTAAAATCCTCGAATCCTCGGACGACAGCAAAATTCCCCGAATGACCGCCGAGGCCGCTGGCCTTGCCATCGGTCAAAGAGCCCGGGCCCCGGAAATTGAACGGGGTGCATCCAGAGTGCAGAGATTTCTGCGTGAAAATGGATATCCCTTTCCCGTGGTCAGCCTGGGGGAAGTTGTTGTGGTGCATGCGGGTCGAACCATGACCGTCCGCTTTACGGTGGTCCCCGGACCGAAGGCTGTTTTTGGTCCGGTTGAGGTCAAGGGGAAGCAGCGTGTGGTTCCCGAGTATATCATGACCCGCGTGCCCTGGAGCGAAGGGCAGTTGTTTCAGGCATCACTGTTGAACAGTCTGCACAACCGGTTGATGCAGGATGGTCTGTTTGCCACGGTGAATATTACCTATCCGGAACAATCATTGCCCGATGCATCTCGGGAGGAGCTGGTACTGCCGGTGACCATTACCGTGGCCGAGCGGGTGCCGCGGACCATCAAGGCAGGTCTGGCCTACGATACCGATATTGGCCTTGGAACGGTTCTGGACTGGGAGCACCGAAACCTGTTTGGTCAGGCCGAGCGCTTGCGAACCCGCCTGGTTTTGGCGGAAAAGGAGCAGGCGTTGTCATCCGATCTCCGGTTGCTGCATTTTCTCCATGAGCAGCAATCTCTGAATATTGCCGCTGCAATCGGCCGGGAGCAAACGGAAGCCTACGATAAAGAGTATGTTGCCGCGGGAGCGGCCCTTTTTCGCCAACTGGGAGAAACCTGGTCAGCTGGGATTGGCGTCAAATATGGCTACAGTGAAACCACTCAGGGCGGCGTTACCCAGGATTACGGCCTTTTTTCCGTGCCCGGCGAACTTGCCTGGGACAAGCGCAACGACCTGCTTGATCCTGTCCGTGGGTGGCATGCCTTGGTCAGGGCCGAGCCGTTTATTGATACCTTGGAAACAGGAACGCGCTTTTTCAAGGTCTCCGGTGGGTTGAGCGCCTATGTTCCATTTTTTACCGATAATCGACTCGTTCTGGCGGGACGGGGCATGGTAGGTTCGATTATGGGTGAGTCCAGTCGTAACCTGCCTCCGAATGAGCGCTATTATGTCGGTGGTGGGGGATCCGTCCGTGGGTACGCTTATCAGTCCATTGGCCCGGAGGAAGACGGGGTTGTGATCGGCGGGCGGAGCGCGGTGGAATGCAGTGTGGAGTTGCGGCTGCGCATGAGGAAAAATTTCGGTCTGGTCGGTTTCCTTGACGGCGGCCAGGTTTTTCCCGGTTCTCAGTTGCAATGGGAGGACGATTTTTTCTGGGGAGCAGGACTTGGGGTACGGTATTTCACTGATTTTGCTCCCATCCGCCTGGATGTGGCCATCCCGCTCAACAAGCGCGACAAGGACGATTCTTTTCAGGTGTATGTAAGCATTGGCCAGGCATTTTAATGGAAAAAGCAAGGAAGTCATCTGAGCGAATATCCCGACCCTGGTGGTTGTACCTGCTTTTCGGGCCACCGTTGGTTCTCTGTGTTTTTCTGCTGCTCATCCTGCTGCTGTTGCGCACTGATTCAGGGCTGCAGTACGCTGAACACCTGGCCAACCGGATGCTGCTATCGGTGCCGGAACAACGGATAACCCTTTCCGGTCTGCACGGGCGCTTTCCCTTTGATCTGCGGCTGGACGAGTTGCGATTGGCTGATGTCGATGGCGGGTGGCTGGAAATCAGCGGGCTTGTTTTGCACTGGTCCGGCCGCGATCTGTTGGCGGCAAAGCTGCGCGTGGTCGAACTCAGTGCCAGGCAGGTGATGCTGCATCGGTTGCCCACCGGCGAAGACAGAGAGGAACCTGTGCTCCGGGATCGAAAGCCTGTCCAACTGCCGACCCTGCCGGAGACTTATTTTCAGGCAGCCGTGGATCGGCTGACTGTGGAAAAAATCAGCCTCGCAGAGGCCGTGACCGGCCGGCAGACCCTGTTGCGATTCGACGGGGACCTGGAGACCGGTCGTGGCGGGGTCAAGATGAACCTGCGCCTGGAGGCGCTGGAGGGTCCATCAGCGCTGCTCCTCGTCCAGGCAGGATTCAAACCTGAAACCGATACCCTGAACCTGGGCGTGGATTTTCAGGATCCCGGAGGGGTATTTGCCACCCTCCTTGGCCTGCCGGCAGCCACGCCGCTGCAAGGTCGATTTGCCGGTGACGGGCCACCGACCTCGTGGACCGGCTCGTTCCAGATCCAGGCCGGCACTCTGTTTTCATTGGCAAGCGAGGTGGCCTTGGACTGGCAGGAGTATCCGAAGTTGGATTGGGCCGGCAGTTTTGTTGTCGATGCTTCTCTGTTGCCTGAGCCAGTCAGCGCCTACCTGCCCGAGACTGGCTTTCGGCTGGCTGTTGCTTTGCCCATGGCCGATCAGGTCAGGTTTGAAAACCTGACCATTGAAAATGCGGCGGCCAGAGCCGCTCTCAACGCTGACTTGGATTTGTCTCAAGGCCTATCCCAGGGTGCCGTGCAGCTGGATATTCTCGAAACCGCCCCTTTGAATCAACAGCTGGGGCTCGACCTGGGGCCGAATCTCCTTTTTCAGGCATCCTTTTCCGGTCCCATGACTGCGCCTGATATCCGCGGCAATCTGACCATGGGAGACATTGTCGCCGATCCTGTTCGGATTGGCACCCTGGAACTGGATACAACCATCACCTTTCTTCAGGAATATGACCGGCAGGGCATAACCGCCACGGGAGCGCTTCGCACCCGCGGTCTGCAGCTCCCTGATGCGGTTCCATCCCAGACCCTGAACGTAGATTTTACCCTCGATTTTTTTCCGGAACTTAAGCAGCTCGTATTGCAAAGCCTGGTGCTGGAGGCCGACGGTCTCACTGTCGATGTGGACGCGAGATTGTCGCTGGAAAGCAGTCGCCTGGCAGCAAACCTCAGCCTGCCCTCGACCGCACTCCAGCCCTGGCTTGCGGCCCACGGCCTGGAGTATTCCGGCGAGGTTTTTCTCCGAGTCGCGGCCCACGGGACCCTCCAGCCTCTGGCCGTGGATATTGATGTCCACACCGGTCTGGAAAAGCTCGCCGGACTGCCCGGGCCAGTGGCTGACATCCTGGGAGAATCCGTCTCGTTCCAGGCGATGGTTAACCTGATGGGACCGCAAGGTGACAGCGACCCTGGTGGTTTGAGCCTGATCCAGATCAAGGATGTCCATCTCCAAGCCAAGGAACTGCAATTATCCGGCAGTAGCGATTTTGCTCCACAGAGCCAGTACCTGAATACCATGGTCCGCCTCGAAATCATTGATCTGGCCCGGGCTGTTCCCGATCTGGACCCTGGGTTGAGCGGCACCATGCTCCTTGATGCCCGGCTTGAAGGGACTCTGGACCACGATCTCTCCCTCGAAGCCACCCTCTTAAGCGATGATCTTGACTTGAACGGGATACAGGTCAGACCGCTGCGGGTGGCGCTGCTGGCAGAGAGTCTCACCGACAAACCGAGGGGAAACATATCCTTTTCGGCGCTTCTTTCCGAACTGGCCCTGTCTGGTCAATCTGACTTCACCCTGGAGACAGATATCTTTACCTTCTCTGACCTGTGGCTGGGTTTTCCCGACGGCTCTGTGCAAGGTCTGGGGGAAATCGATCTCGAAAGCGGAATAGTCACAGTAGATCTGGACGGCCGAATCGCCGACATCAACCCTTTGGCAGGGATGGCCGGTCTGGACCTGTATGGTGCCCTTGGTGTCCAGGTTGTCTCCCAGCCCGGTTCAGCGGGAGAACAGAATGCGCATCTCATGGTTGAATTGACTGATTTTACTGCTGATTTCGGTGCGCTGCGTTCTTTGTCGCTGCAGGTGGAGGCCATGGATCTTTTGGCAGATCCTGAACTGGATGCCACTGTGATTATTCAAAGTTTTCAGTCTGGAGCAACGCAGATCGAGACTTTGACCGCCCGGGTCAATGGGACAGTCGATGAACTGGCCATGCACCTGACCACCAGAGGGCAGCTTCTTCATGCCTTTGACCTCGATCTGCAGGCTTCCTATTCAGCCCCGGCCGCGGCAACTGCTGCCCATGTGGTTGAAGTGCACCGTCTGGGAGGGATATGGGCGGATCAGACACTTTCCCTGGTCGCACCCGCTCAGGTGGTTCGCACAGTGAGCGATCTCAGGGTTTCGCCGCTGCGGCTCGAAATTGGTCAGGCGAGTATTGGTGGGCAATTGTTTCTTGACCAGGAGGTCACTGACCTGCATCTGACCGTCAATGAGCTGCCCCTGGCCTTGCTGACCTCCGAGGTTCTGGGGACCTTATCAGCCGAGGCAAAACTTGCCGGGCCGCTCTCAGCCATAGGTGCTGATTTTACCCTGCGCGGCAGGAACATTCGACCTTCTCGGTTCCAGGGGGGCGAGGATCTGGCTGTGGATCTGCAGCTTGATGCAGGCGTCGATGCCGGCGAATTTTTCATTGCCGGCAGTGTGTACAGGGCGGGGGAGGGACACCCCCTGCTTCAGGGGTGGGGACGAACGGCGGCACGTTTTGCCCTGGAACCCTTTGATCTCGACATGCCCGCGGAAGGGATGGTGGATGCTGGAGTGCATGGAACGCTTGATCTGCATTGGCTGGGCAACGTACTGCTGCCTGAAACCCAGTTACTCACTGGTGACATAGAGCTTGATATCACGCTCACTGGACCCTTGTCGGCTCCTGTATCCTCAGGCCATATCAGCGTTGCCGCCGCCGGCTACCATCATCTGCAGCAGGGCATTCTTTTGCGTAATATAGCAGCGGACCTGAACCTGGATACAAACAGACTCCATTTGCAGGCTCTCAGCGCGGAGGATGGTCATGGCGGTACCCTGTCAGGCAATGGTCAAATCCGGCTTGATCCTGAAGATGGATTTCCCTTCAGCTTTTCCCTGCAGAGTTCGGGTTTACGACTTCTCGACAGCAATCTGGTCACTGCCACCCTTGCGGAACTGCAGCTGGATATCTCCGGATCAACCGCCGAACAGATGGTCCAGGGGCTACTGGCCTTTGCCAGTGTCGAAATTCGACTCACCGACCTGGGCGGTCCTGCCATAGTGGAACTGGATGTCATCGAAGTGGCTGATTTGGCCAACCTCACAGATTGTGACCGGGTCGAACCGGTGACAGCCATTGCCGATGCCCCCTCATCACTTCTTTTGGACGTGGAAGCGCTATTTCCTGCCAGAGTCTTTGTCCGTGGTCGAGGGCTTGACTCGGAATGGGGCGGCCGCCTCCATATCACCGAAAGTGCCCAGGCCCCAGTGGTGCGGGGGGATATCAACCTGCAGCGGGGCCGCCTGGACCTGGTGGGGAAACGATTTACCTTGTCGGAGGAGAGTGTCATTCAGTTTGTCGGCACCCAGCCGCCGATGCCTTATGTAGACGTGCGGGCCACGCAAATCGGCCAGGATGGGGACACCTTTACCCTCAATGTTCGCGGAGTGGCACCGGATATTGACATTCATCTCAGTTCGGATCCGTATCTGCCTGAAGATGAAATACTTGCCCGGATGCTTTTTGGCCGGACCCTGACCAGCCTCACTCCGATCCAGGCGGCCAAGTTGGCCCTGGCTGCCCGTGAACTCACCGGCCAGAGTGGGGGGCTGGAGGTTTTTGACGTTGCCCGCAATATTTTTCAGCTCGATGATCTCGACATCGTTTCCGGTGAACAGGACAATAACATGCGCCTGCGGACCGGAAAATATCTCACTGAACGGGTCTATCTGCGCCTGGAGAGCGACCTGACTACCGGCGACGAACAGGTTTCAGTCGATGTGGATTTGACCCCGAAAATCAATGTGGAAAGTAGACTGGGCCACAGGGGAAGTGGGTTGGGGCTGTTCTGGAAGCGGGATTATTGAGTGCGGGGGAAGGAGGTGTTCAGGTGTTCCCTGCCGCTCCGGGAAGCGGCAGGGAAGAGATCAGGCCTTCTACTCCTTGTCTTTCTTGTCGTCTTGCAATGATTTGATCAGCAGACCTCCAGCCAGACCGAGGAGACCTAGTTCCTTGACCTGGTTTTTAGCGGTCAGCGACATCTTGGTCATCAGACCGCGACGCAGGGAGACAACAGGCATCTCCTGGGGCGCGGATTGCATCAGCAGCTCCATATCCGCTTTTTTACTGCCAAAATAGAGGCCGTGGGGGCCGATCTGGACGGCATCTGAAGTCAGGCCCACCGCACCTTTTTTGACATATTGGGACGGCTCGGAATCCGGGTCATCGAGGTCGCCGAAGATCCGGGCCCGGGCCAGGCAGGTCTGCACACAGGAGGGCTCCAGCCCTTCGGCAACCCGCGGCATGCAGTAGGTGCATTTGTCGGCTTTGCCCAGGCTGGTCTCATCGGCCAAGGCCTCGTTGATGTAGCGGGCATCGTAGGGACAGGCATCGCGACAGGCCCCGCAACCGATGCAGCGTGCCGTATCGATCTGGACTGTGCCGTTGAAAGGATCTCTCCAGGTGGCGGAGACCTCCATGGTGACGGTTTTACCGCTTCTGGCATCCCGCATGGTCATTCTGACCGGATCAGCGGGACAAACCGGAACACAGGGCGGATCCGCACAGTGGTTGCAGAGACCGGGGTAATACGTATAGGCCATACCCGCTGAGGTCATGCTCGGCCCCAGGCGGTGGACCCAGTTGCGGTTGAATTGAGCAGGAACCTCCCACTCGGCCTTGCAGGCTATCACGCAGGCATGACAACCCACACACCTGTTGATATCTATAATCATACCAAATTGCATAGGTACTCTCCTTCAGAGATGGTCGTATCAGGCAGTTGAGATATCAGCTTATCTTGACAAGCTTGACAAAGTTGTTGCGTAAAGCATGGGTGCCGGTTTCCGGGTCGACCGCCAATTTGGTGATCAGACTCTGACTGTCCACGCCTTTATTGTAGCCGATGGACAGGTCAGGGCTCATGGAACCAAAACCATGGTACATGTAGACCGCATCCTCGCGGATACCAGGGGTGACCTTGACCGTGGTGGTGGTGCGCGACTCGATCCCGTCCTGGTTGACCAGGGAGACTTCATCCCCATCTTTGAGGCCGAGGCGGGCGGCCAGCTTGTCATTCACCCACACCGGGTTGGTATCATTTTCCGCCATCAGCCAGCTATTATTCTGGGTGCGGTTGAAGGTGTGGAGCGGTGAGCGGCCGGCCAGCAGGCGGTAATACCCTTCCGGGGCGCGTGGCACCGGGATATAGGTGGGGATCGGTGGATAGCCGTCCCAATCCAGATCGTCGCTGAAGAAGTGGACGATAAAATCGTCGTCCAAGCCATAGGGGTCATCCACGCCGGGCTGGATATGAATGCCGCCTTCAGCCCTTAACTGGGCCAGGGACAGGCCTGCGCCGGCGAGCATCTTGTCGTTGAGTTCCTCTTGGGTTTGGGCCGGGATTTTGTCCCCGTACCCCAGGCGCTTGGCTATCTCGTTGGTGATCCAGACATTGTCGCGGCGTTCAAAACCCGGGGGTGCAACGGGCATCCGGGCGGTGATGAACTGTTGGTGCTTTTCGGCCAGATCCCACTGGGTCCCGGTTTTGATCTGGTTGTAACATTCGAGATAGGAGCAGTCCGGCAGGAGGATGTCGGCAAACATGGTGATATCGGTGGGCATGATATCCACACACATGACAAAATCCATCTGCTCCAGCATCTTGATGGTTCTTGCCTGGTTGGGCAGAGTCTGGATAAGATTCTGGCCCCAGATGACACAGGCCTTGATCGGGAAGGGATCGCCAGTCAGGGCGGCATCCCTGATCAGTTCCGTGGGTGTACCCGGGGGAGTAAAATGATGGACATCGAGGATGCGCTGCAGGCTGTCGACCTGCTCATCACCCATCGGCCACCGGATATTGGTTATTCCCCTGGGGTTTTGAGCGGACACAAAGGAACCCTTGGCTCCAAACGCGCCAAGGATACCGGTGAGACAGGCCAAGGCCCGACCACGCTGGAAGTCGTTGCCGTACCAGGTGGAAAAACGGCCCGGGTGAATAGCGACATGGGGCATGTGAGCGGCCAGCAGATCGGCCACTTCCTTGATCTGGGCAGCGGGGATGTCACACTCCTCGGCCGCTTTTTCCAGGGTCCATTCCTTGATGCCCTCGGCCATGTCCTCGAACCCTTCGCCATACCGCTCGACAAAATCAATGTCGTATTTATCGTTCTGGATCAGGTAGTTCATGATCGCCAGCAGCAAGGCGGTGTCAGTGCCGGGTCGAATCGGCACCCAGATGTGCGATTTTGCTGCTGATGCCGAGTATCGAGGGTCCACCACCACCAGCTTGGCACCGTTTTCAAGACCTCTGACATACTGTTTCACGTGGGAGAGGTGGATGTTCTCGCCGAAATGACAACCAAGCAGAAAGATGACCTTGGCATTGGCCATGTCCACGTCCTCATTGGGCGGGATTTCAGTGGTCACCATGTAGGCGAGATCACGGACGCCGCGACACTGGTAAAACGAGGATTCGGAGATATTGGGTGTACCCACGGTTCGCTGGAAAAACTGGTTGGGATAGCGGGATGAGGAACCATGGGGAAACATGCACACCGACTGGACACCGTCCCGGTCGATCACGGCCTTGAGTTTTTCAGCGCAGGTGTCCAGAGCCTCCTCCCAGGAGATCCGCTGCCATTTGGGCGCACCGCGGGAGCCGACATTTCTCATGGGGTATTTGAGCCGGTCGGGGTCATAGAGCATCTTCACCCCCGCATTGCCGCGGGCGCAGAGGGCACTTTCGTTATCGATGGACTTGGGGTTGCCCTCCAGTTTAATCAGGCGGCCGTCACGAATTTTGCCGACCATCTGGCAGCGCCAGAAACACATTTCACATAACCCGCCGACTACGGTCTGGGTATTCTTGAATGTTCCTGGAGCCGCCAGCGGTGCTCTGACCACACCCGGTTGTGCTTGTGCCGCAATCTTGGAAAGGGGCACGGACGCAGCGGCAATGGAGGCGGCTTTCAGGAAACTCCGCCTGGTTAAATGCCTTGCCATTTACTGTTCCTCCTTGGTGAAAAAATCGATTAACTGTAGTGACACCTTAAAGAAAGGATGTCGAGCTTCTTGGATGACTTTCTCCTGAAACCGTTGAAACCAGGGACGAAAAAGGGTGCGCAGGAAGAGTTCCTGGTCTGCATGTCGGCCTTCCCCAGCCAGTGCGGCAAGAAAATCGAGTTCAATGCTGATGTGGTCAGCGGGTTCGGTTGTCCTGGTGATATCATAGCCCCGCTGACGATAAAAATCTCTGGTCCGTTCAGTGGTCCGGCCCTGGAGGCACTTATCGCCGTCCAGATAGACCGAGGCATACGGGTGAACGGTTGTTCGGGGGGCGGAGTTGATGAACAACCGGGTGTATTCGGTGCGCAGTTCGTCGAGCGGATCAACGCTCTCTTCCCTCCACTGGCGAAAAGCCTTCAGCTCTGTCTGCCAGTCAAGGGATACCAGCAACGAGTCCAAAGCAGCGAAGAGGGTGTCGTTGCAGAAAGCGGGGTCAGGGTAGCGCATGGTGGACGCAAGCAGAGCATACACGCCGTGGAGCGTTTCATCCTCCGCCGCCGAGACGTCGTCGAGATCGTTAAGAGTGCAGTTTTCTGGCATAGGGGGAGTGAGTTGTCAGTGGAATCCGTGGTGGGGAATCAGCGTCGCTGTCTCGGAAGGGGTGCGTGGGCCAGGAGCGGACAAGTGCGCGGATTACAGATATTATCAAGGTAGAGTTGTTTCAATTTCAACTATATCAGCGGTGAAAGGGATACGATTTTTCGGTCACAGTGTAGCACAGAATATTTTTTTTCACAAGATTCCTATCCGCCGCGCTCACACTTTCGGGAAGGTTGATGGTTGAGGGTGTTTTGACCCGGAAAGATGTTTCTTTGCAACCGGGATGGGCTGGAAAAAGATGGTTCTGATTTACGGCTTGACCGGCAACGTTATGCCTGTTATAAGTCGAATATTACACTATTTGTTCAATTCCCGGAGTAGCGTTTCTGCCTGTGCAAACAGGTGGGACAGTACCGGGGCAACCCGCTTCTTTCCAGGGAGGATCGTTGATATGGAAATTCAGATACCACAAGGAATTCGCGGCAAAGAGGAATTGATCGTTGGTTTTGAGGATACAGCAGCCCGGTACGGAAGCGGGCTGGTCGAGGTTTTTGCCACACCGGCCCTGGTCGCTCTGATGGAAAAAACCAGCCTGCAGTCGGTGCTGACCTATCTGCCGGAAGGGTACGGTACGGTTGGCATCAAAATTGATATCGCGCACAGTAAGGCCACTCCCATCGGTATGAAGGTCACCTGTGAATCGCATCTGGTAGAAATCGATCGCCGTCGTCTGGTTTTTGAACTGGTCGCTCATGATGAAAAAGGGGAGATCGGCAAAGGCCGACACGAGCGGTTCATTATCGATACCAAAAAATTCATGGAGAAACTGTAGACCAGCTGTTTGCTTGCCCATTCTTTCCATCTAGAAACGAGGGCTGTGTGGGGTTTGTCATGCCTCCGAGGAGCTGGTGTGCGTTTGTGACCGTTCACCTTCGAGGAGCGCGGCACAGAATGTCATTCCCTGGGAAGATTGTAGCGGCTCAAGACCCTGTACAGCATGTCGGGGAGGTCGTTTTTCTGGCGGGAGCTGCGTTGAATCTGTTTGAGGCATTTATCGAAGGTCAGCGTTTCGCCAAGAGAAATATGACGGAGAATAAGAGAGATAAGCCTGGTAATGGTGGTCAGGTTGGAAATGCGTGACTGCAATTCGTGATCGCGATCAAAGGCAGTCGACGCAAACACCTCCACCGGCTTACCCGCCACTTCACTCACCGAGAGGTACCACTTGTTGCGGTCCCGGTCCACGGTCCGATACCTTTTCCCGTCAAGAACATCAGGCAACTCGGCCTCACTGTCGATGGACCGTTTTTCCAGATTGGCAAGGATCGGTTCGTTGCGATGCAGCAGCCAAAGTGCCCGTATTCGCTCCGGATGATCCCTGATGGTGTCAACAATAATCCGACAGGACTGGCAAGCTCCGTCCTCAGACAACAACGACGGTTGCTGTTGTTGTCCACAAATGCTGCAAGCAGAAATTGGAATTTCGTTTTTCACGATCTAGCTCCGTTTTTATAGCCCTGAATCCATGACGGTGGGTGGGACGCTCACGGATTCAGGATAACGCTCACTGCCAAGGCGTGGCGTCCTCCTCGGAACGAGCAAGATACAACGGCATTGATAAAAGGACAAGCCAGGAGAACGGCAGTCGCCGGCAGACAGCTTAGATGAGTTAATTTGTCTGGCTGCTGTTGAGCTCTGCACCGGGTGGAACCCGTTCAGCTGAGGATGATGTGTACTTCAATACGTGCCGGCTGAACGCTTGTTTTGGATATTTATTGCTGTCCTCAGGTTATAATTTTAGCGGAATCCTTGATAATAACCTTCACCAGCCTCCCTTCGGACGGACGCTCACAGGTCCAGGGTGTACATACTGCCTCACCGCCTTTTCCCTTGCAGAATCAATCTTGTTTGTTAAAATTACAAGCTTTATGCAGGGTCCACTTTTTTACTTTTTTCTGAGATGCATAGAGAACGGGAATGGATTACAAGGATACGCTGAATCTGCCACAGACCAGATTTAAAATGAAGGCCAACCTGACCCAGAAAGAGCCGTTGGCGCTTAAGCGCTGGGACAGGGAGCAACTCTACGAGCAATTGCAGCAGGCAGCAGCGGACCGACCACTTTTCGTTCTCCACGACGGTCCTCCCTATGCCAACGGTAACATTCATCTGGGTACAGCTTTCAACAAGGTGCTCAAGGATATTATTCTTCGATCTAAACGACTGGCCGGGTTCAATGCACCTTTTATTCCTGGCTGGGACTGCCATGGCCTCCCCATTGAACATAACGTTGATCTTGACCTCGGGGCCAAGAATCAGACCATATCGGTTCTGGGAAAGCGTGCTGCCTGCAGGTCCTATGCGGAAAAATGGATAAAAACACAACGGGAACAGTTCAAACGTCTTGGGGTGCTCGGAGACTGGGAGCATCCCTACCTGACCATGAACTATGCTTATGAGGCGGTTATCGCCAGGGAGTTCAATACGTTCCTGTTGTCCGGGGCGATTGTCCACGCCAAGAAACCAGTATATTGGTGTGCGACTTGTACCACGGCTCTGGCCGAAGCCGAGGTGGATTATGGCGATCATACCTCGCCATCGGTGTACGTCAAGTTTCCCGTCGTTGACGATCTTGGTGCAGTGGTGCCGCAACTTGCAGGACGCACAGTGCAGGTGCTGATCTGGACCACGACGCCCTGGACTCTGCCTGCCAATCTGGCCATTGCATTTCATCCGCAAACCGAATACGCCGCCGTCGAGGTCGGTGCCGAAGTCTGGATCCTGGCCAAGGAGTTGGTCGCATCCTGCATGAGCTTGTTTTCGCTTGAAGACTACACTGTCATTGCCACTTTTTCCGCCACTGGGCTGGAGGGAAAACGCTGCCGCCATCCCTTCATACAGCGGGACTCTCTGATGGTCCTCGCCGACTATGTGACCACCGAGGCCGGAACAGGGTGTGTACATACCGCCCCTGGTCATGGCGCTGATGACTATCTCACCGGTCTCCGTTATGGTCTGGAGGCGTTCTCGCCGGTGGATGATCAGGGTTGTTTTACCGCGGCGGCGGGCAAGTATGAAGGAATGCGGATTCCCGACGTCAACCGGCAGCTTTTAGAAGATATGGAATCCGCCGGCGTTCTGGTCAAAGAGTCTTCCTTGAACCATAGCTATCCCCATTGCTGGCGTTGCAAAAAACCGGTGATGTACCGGGCCACTGCCCAATGGTTTATTTCCATGGACAAACTGCAGTTGCGCGATCTGGCCTTGCGGGCCATCGAAGAAGTCACCTGGACGCCTGCTTGGGGCAAACAGAGGATTCAGGGGATGGTCGAGTCCAGACCCGACTGGTGTCTGTCCCGTCAACGGTCCTGGGGAGTGCCGATTACAGTCCTTTCCTGTGCCGAATGCGGCGAGGTGCTCAAGGATGCGGGGGTATGTGACCGGATCGATCAACTCTTCCGCAGAGAAGGGGCTGATGCCTGGTATACACATGAAGCAGTTGATTTCATCCCCCACGGAACACGCTGCGTCTGCGGTCACGGTTCGTTTCGCAAAGAAACCGATATTCTGGATGTCTGGTTTGATTCCGGTACCAGCCATGCCGCTGTCCTCGAACACCGCCCCGAACTGCGTGCCCCGGCGGACCTGTATCTTGAAGGCAGTGATCAACACCGCGGCTGGTTTCAATCCTCCCTTCTCACCGCTGTCGGGACGAGGGGCCGAGCACCCTATGCAGGTGTCTTGACCCACGGCTATGTGGTCGATGGCCAGGGTAAGAAGATGTCCAAATCGGTTGGCAACGTCATCGCCCCTCAGGAGGTCATCGACCAGTACGGTGCCGAGGTGCTGCGTCTGTGGGTTGCCAGTGAAAACTATCAGGATGATGTCAAGGTCTCCGATGAAATTCTCCGGCATGTCTCCGACGCCTACCGCAAAATGCGCAATACTTTGCGTTTTCTGCTCAGTAATCTCTATGATTTCAACCCAGCTACCGACAAGGTTCCCCAGGAGGCATTGCTCGACATCGATCGCTGGGCCCTGGTGAAGTTTGCTGAGTTGAGCGAGCGTATCACCAGCGCGTATGAGCGCTATGAGTTTCATGCCATTTATCAGGGGCTGCATACTTTTTGTGGGATTACCATTTCCAGCCTTTATATGGATGTGCTCAAGGACCGGCTGTACTGCTCCGCTCCGACCAGTCCGGAACGACGGGCAGCACAAACTGTCATCCACCGTATCCTCGACGGGTTGTTGCGATTGATGTCCCCAATCCTCTGTTTTACGGCCGCGGAAGCATGGGAACACCTCTATGATCATAGCGAGGAAACCCCACTGCGGGAGTCCGTGTTCTTTACCGACTTTGCTCAAATCGATGATATCCTTCGAGACAGGTCTTTTAATGAGCGATGGAATACGCTACTCACTCTGCGAAGTGCTATAACTCGGGTGCTTGAACTGGCCCGAAGGGATAAAATCATTGGCCTCTCGTTGGATGCGGAGGTGGTTCTGCGGGTTGAGGATACATGGGCTGGTTTCCTCGCTGACAATATCGAGCAACTACGGGAACTCTGTATTGTTTCCAGCCTGCGGCTGGCTGGGGAAGAAGATCAGGATCGGCTCTTCACCCCGGCGGAGATTCCCGTTGGCGTCGCTCTTGCTGTCCATCCGGCGCCCGGTGTGAAATGTGAGCGTTGCTGGATGGTTACCACAACCGCTGGCGAAGATCCCCAACATCCTTCTCTCTGCCGTCGTTGTGCCAAGGTTGTCAGCGCACTGGCGGTTTGAACTGGTTTTTCCCGTGACTTGGTTTTTCAGCATCATCATTTTGACCGTGTTCGTCGACCAGGTCAGTAAGTACTGGGTATTTCATAATTTCATTCTTTTTGAAAGTAGAACCATCCTGCCCGGTTTTTTCAATCTGACCTATTTGACCAATAATGGAGCGGCCTTCAGTATTCTGGCCGGCCAGCCGGCACTGTGGCGACAGGTCTTTTTTATCGGCACCGCTCTGGTCGCCCTGGTGCTGATCTGGCTCTTTCAAAGAAGTTACGGTAGAAACAGTACGCTGTACACCGTGGCCCTGGCCTTGGTTGCCGGCGGTGCTGTCGGCAATATGATCGATCGGATCCGCTTTGGATTTGTCATCGATTTTCTTGATTTTCACATTGGTAGCTACCACTGGCCGACCTTTAATGTCGCAGATTCCGCCATTTTCATCGGTGTTTCTCTGTTTATTTTTAAAAACCTGGTGCTTGATCGCTGAATAAGGGCACCTGGAACCCGCACCGCAGAACTGAATCATGAAAAAAGCAGCAATAATTTTTCCAGGTCAGGGATCCCAGTATCTCGGCATGGGTCAGGTCTTTGTCGAACACGATCCCGATGCCATGGCGGTCATGGATCTTGCCGAGAAAATCAGTGGATTCCCTATTCGCCGACTGTGCTTTGAAGGACCCATTGAGGATGTAACCAGGGTACTGTACCTGCAACCCGCGTTGACAGCGGTGAATCTGATTTGCTGGCATCAATTGAAAAAACGCCTGCCTCACTTCTGTCCCGCTTTTCTCGCTGGACACAGTTTGGGAGAATATTCAGCACTGTATGCCTCCGGGGTCCTTTCGCTGGAAGATACCCTTGCTTTGGTGACCAAGCGTGGTGAACTGATGGAACGCGAGGGCGCCAGAAATCCGGGCGGCATGCGGGCGGTCATTGGCTTGGGTATCGAGGAGATCGAGCGGATCCTGCAGGAGTACTCCGGGCCTGGAGTGGCTGTCGTTGCCAATCACAATACAGGCGTTCAGGTGGTCCTGTCCGGTGACACCAGGGGGCTCGACGGGGTTAGTCAACTCTGCGCCGCGCGGGGTGCTAAAGTCATTGCCCTGAATGTGAGCGTTGCCAATCACAGCCCACTGGTGGCTGGGGCGGTTGCTGATTTTGCGGAGTACATGGCGGGGATTTATTTCCAAAGCCCTGAAATACCAGTTCTTTTTAATGCAACCGGAGGGTACGAGCATCAGCCTCGCGAGATCAAAGCGATCATGGCTCGGCAAATCGCCTCGCGGGTCCGTTGGCTGGAAAGCATGTCTCGGATGATTGAGGAAGGAGTTGAGCTTGTCGTTGAACTGGGTCCAAAAAATGTGTTGACCGGCATGATGAGGAAAATACTGCCGCGAAAAACGGACATCCTCTGCCTGCAAGCTGACGGTCCGGAAGCTCTTGATGAGGTTGTCAGGGTGCTGAGCAAGCGATAACGCCTTGGACCACCATCGTTTTCTTCTTACTTGACAAGACGGTATCGTTCGAGTAATAAAATGCGCTTTTCCTCTTTGCAACACTGAGAGAAGCGTGTAGTCCGTATCCGCGCTTCAATTCACAGCGACAAAACAGTGTATGAATCATGTTTGAGAAATTAACCGACCGCCTCGAAAGTGCTTTCAAAAAGTTGCGCGGGCACGGCAAACTGACTGAGGAAAACATCCAGGAGGCCATGGGTGAGGTGCGCACCGCGCTCCTGGAAGCCGATGTCAATTTTGCCGTTGTCAAGGAATTCATTGCCACGGTAACGGAGAAAGCCGTTGGCCGGGAGGTCCTGGCCAGCCTGTCGCCGGGGCAGCAGGTGGTCAAAGTCGTTCACGAGGAACTGGTTGCCTTGCTTGGCGGCCAGGCCCAGCCGTTGCGGCTTGATGGACGGCAGCCGGTCGTGATGCTGCTGGCCGGTCTCCAGGGCTCGGGAAAGACAACAACAGCCGCCAAGCTGGCGCTTCAGCTGAAAACGAAAGGGCGTCATCCTTTTCTGGTTCCGGCTGACGTCTACCGACCTGCAGCTATCGAGCAGCTGCATATACTCGGTGAACAGATCGGTGTACCGGTTTTTTCTTCAACAACCGCGCAAAATCCGGTGGATATAGCCCGAAGGGCGGTGGCTGAGGCCTCAACCAGCGGTTATGACACCGTGCTCATTGATACGGCTGGGCGTCTCCACGTCGACGATGCTTTGATGAACGAGTTGCGGGAGATCAGCCGGGTGGTGCCCCTGGCCGAGATTCTGTTTGTCGCCGATGCCATGACCGGTCAGGATGCAGTGACCGTAGCCGAACGATTCAATGCCGAACTGGAGATAACCGGTGTCATCCTGTCCAAGATGGAAGGTGATGCCCGGGGGGGGGCCGCCCTTTCCGTGAAAAAAGTGACGGGAAAACCGATCAAGTTTGTTGGTGTCGGTGAATCCGTCGAAGCGTTGGAAGTCTTCCATCCCGATCGGACCGCCTCGCGCATCCTTGGTATGGGGGATGTGCTGTCCCTTATCGAAAAAGCGGAAGCGGTTGTCGATAAGAAAAACGCGGAACAACTGGCACAGAAAATACACAAGAATACGTTCACCCTTGAGGATTTTCTCGACCAGATCCAGCAGATCAAGAAAATGGGCAGCCTGGAGCAACTGTTGGGGATGATCCCCGGGGTCAGCAAGCTCAAGCAATTGAAGGATGGACCACAGCCCGATCCTAAGGAATTGGGCAAAACAGAAGCGATCATCCGGTCCATGACTCTCAAAGAACGACGGAACTACAAGATTATTGATGGCAGTCGCCGAGCCCGTATCGCCAAAGGATCAGGGACCACGGTTGCCGAGGTGAACCGCGTGCTGAAGAGTTATACCATGATGCTGAAAATGATGAAGAAAATGAAGGGCAAAGGCGTTATGACCGGCGGAAAGCGTCGTAAGATACCCAAGGGAATGGTTCGATAAAAAACCTTGAGCCTTTGACCGGCCTGGCCGCAACTGACCGCCCGCCGAATTGATGCAACCCTGCCCCGGGGATGTCAGCGTGCATCCGCTGCGTATGAGCGATGAGGGCACCCGGTTTCTTGCCCTGCTGACAAGAGCCGTTTACCTGAGAAAAAAGCATACCCAACAATCAATCATCGTCCCATGCAGAAGTTGCTCTGTCGAGACGAAGATATCCATCGGAGGATAATACACAATGGCAGTTCGAATTCGTTTGACCAGAATGGGCAGAAAAAAACATCCGTTTTATCGAATAGTCGTCGCTGACAGTCAGGCACCTCGCGACGGCAAATTTCTTGATATAGTCGGTACCTATGATCCAATGCAGGACCCGGCAGCAGTTCGATTCGACAGCGAGAAGCTTGATGACTGGATAAAAAAAGGGGCCAAACCGACTGAAACGGTCCAGAGCCTGATAAAAAAATATGTGCCGGAAGTGGTCACCACCGCTTAAATGAAAGAGTTGATAGAGTTTATCGCTTCAAGGTTGGTTGACCATCCGGAAAAAATAGCAGTGACCCTGCAGGAAGATGAGGAGAGTGTCATCATTGAATTACGGGTCGCCCAGGAAGATCTGGGCAAGGTGATCGGCAAACAGGGAAGAACGGCAAGGGCCATGAGGGCGGTGCTGGCCGCTTCCCGCACCGGCGACACTAAACGCGCCCGGCTGGAAATCGTGGAATAGTGACCGTGGATGCCTGTCTGCGACCGGAGCGTTTCGTGTTGCTGGGCACTGTGACCAAACCACATGGTATCCGGGGGGAACTAAAAGTTCGACCTGTTACCGAACAACCGGAGAACATCGCCCGATACCGCCACCTGTATCTTGCAGTCAGTGACCAAGGCAGGAAGATGCCTTGTACCAATATTCAGGCCAGGGTGAACGGCCGGACGGTGATCCTCAAGTTGGAAGAGTGTTCCACCCGGGAACAGGCTGAGCAGCTGGCAGGAATGCGTATATGGGTCGCCAGCAGTGATTTGCCGTCCATCGACGGTGATCAGTTTTACCTCCACACCCTGGTAGGTAAGCAGGGCTGGACCGTGGACGGAGAGATTATCGGCATGGTCCGGGCACTAATGAGCGCCGGAGGCCAGGATATCCTGGTGCTGGGAGAGGAGAGTAAAGAATATCTGATCCCAGTGACGAGGAAATTCATTGTTGCCATTGAAGAGGATCGGATTGTTTTCGACCTGCCCCCGGGATTGCTCGAAATAAACAGCTGAGCCTGGATTGGGCCCTGATGGTATTTGATATCCTCACTATTTTTCCTGATTTTTTTTTATCTCCCCTCCAAGAGGGAATCGTGCGCAGGGCACGAACTGCGCGAAAAATCAGCGTGGATGTTCATGATATCCGTGGCTATGCACTTGACCGTCACCGCATGACAGATGATCGGCCTTTTGGAGGCGGAGAGGGCATGGTAATGAAACCTGAACCTCTTGCCCGCTGCCTGCAGGCGATAGCTGTTGATCATGACCGGTCGTCGATCATTCTCCTGTCCCCCAGAGGGCGGCAATTGAACCAGGAAACAGCGCAGCGCCTGAGCCAATACTCCCGGCTGATTCTGGTGTGCGGCCGCTATGAAGGGGTAGACGAGCGATTTCGTGACCGGTATGTGGACGAAGAACTATCCATTGGCGATTATGTCCTCACAGGTGGAGAACTGGCCGCCCTGGTCGTTATCGATGCGGTAACCAGATTGCTTCCCGGTGTTCTTGGTTGCTCCGCATCGGTTGACCATGATTCGTTCAGCCGCGGTCTGCTGAAACATGGACAGTTTACCAGGCCGCGTATTTTTGAGGGGGTACCTGTTCCGGATGTTCTTCTCTCCGGTGATCATCGTGCCATAGCTACCTATCGGCTGATCGAGTCGGTTCGGATCACCATGGATCGGAGACCAGACCTGCTGGCAACCGCCAGGTTTACAGCCGATGAGCAGCGTATATTGAAAAAAGAAGGACTGCTTGAACAGGTCGAAGCCATTGTCCAGGAAAGCAGGAGCAAATTGTCCCATCCGGGTTGATATTGCTCTGGTTCATTATCCGGTCATCAACCGGCACGGTGAAATCATAGGGTCGGCGGTCACGAATCTCGATCTGCATGATATTGCCCGGGCTGGGAAAACCTATGGAGTGGGTACCTTTTGGGTGGTGACACCCTTTGCCGAACAGCAGCTTCTGGCAGGACAGATCGTCGAACACTGGATCAGTGGCCATGGGGGCAGGGTCAATTCGGACCGTGGGGCGGCTCTGTCCCTTATTTCCGTCTGCAGCGACCTGGCCGAGGCTGTTGCCGGCAGTACGGAACGCTTCGGTCAGACACCTCTTGTGCTTGCCACCTGTGCCAGGATGCAGCGCAAGACTATCCCCTATGAAACGATACGGGAAAAAGTTTGGCGGGGACAACCCCTTCTGCTCGTTTTTGGAACGGCCTGGGGACTTGATCCCGAAGTTCTGGGCCGCGCGGATGGTGTCCTGCCCCCCTTGTGCGGCATGACCGATTTCAATCACCTTTCTGTTCGGTCTGCGGCAGCAATCATTCTCGATAGACTGCTTGGGGTGTTGGAGTGCTGATAACCGTTTGCTGGACCGGGAATCACTGGTACCTGGATCCGTGAGCGTGCCGACGAACGCCCCCAAGGACGGTGAGTGAAGGTCGTTGTCAAATGTTTTGAGGCAATTTATAGCCTGATGACAGTATAAAAATACTCAGGCAAGAGTCCAGCCGGCACGGATTCAGGTATCGTTTACTTGGACCGGGTAAACGCTGACAAGAGGAAGAAGATTATTTTCCAGGATGATTTTTGGAGGCATCCTTCGGAGCGAAGCACTGGAGGTGAGCAGCTTTACCCCCGCAAACTTAACAGGTGTGACTATGCATATATTGGATAAAATTGATCGAGAGCAGATGCGTTTTGACATCCCGGCCTTCCGGCCTGGTGACACTGTCAAGGTGCATATCAGAATTATCGAAGGGAACAAAGAACGAGTGCAGGTGTTTCAAGGAGTTGTGTTGAAGCGCAAACGCGGGACCATGAACGCCACCTTCACTGTCCGCAAGATCTCTCACGGTGTCGGGGTCGAAAAAACATTTGCGCTGCATTCGCCGCGAATCGAGAAGATAGAGGTTGTCACCTTGGGCCGTGTCCGACGATCCAGGCTTTTTTATCTGCGTGAACGTCGCGGCAAAGCTGCTCGAATCCGGGAGCGTGGCATCATCTGAAACAGGTTTTCCTCTTTCCCACAACGGGGAGGAGCACGAAGATTGGCAGGATCCAGACACCCGGGAGTTTTTCAGGCTGCCGGGTGGTCCTTGTTCCCTGTTGAGCACCCGTGTCACCTTTTCCCACTGCCGCTGGGACAGATGGGTCCTTTGCAAAGAACCTGCATCCGTGAGCGCTCGTCCGTGCGTCAGCTTCGTTGTTCGTCGCCGTTCGATTCAAGGAGACTTTATTGGACGGGTACGGGCAATGAAGATGGTGTGCGGACGGATGCCCCCAAGGGCGGCTGGTGAAAGGTCTTTTCAAGGGTTCCGCTACAAGCATAATCTGAGTACAGCACGATATATCCGAAACAAGCGTCCAGCCGGCCCGGATTCAGGATGAAGCCAACCGATTTTTTTCTATCCAATCCCGCTTGTCAACCTGGTGATACCTTTTTTTTCGAGCGTCAGCTCCAGGAACAGGGATACCCGGTTGTTGCAGGTCTTGATGAGGTCGGTCGCGGTCCACTTGCCGGTCCCGTTGTTGCCGCATGTGTCATCCTGCCGCAGGACAGCATCTGTTCTCATTTCAAAGACTCTAAATCCATCAAGTCCAGCCGTCGCAGGGAGCAATTATCTGTCTCTCTCACCACCATCGGAGCCATCGTCGGGATTGGCAGTGCCGATCCTCGGGAAATCGAGGAAATCAATATCCTCCAGGCTGCTTTGCTGGCCATGAAACGGGCCCTTGAGGATTGTACCCGTAATAACGAGGGGCGTGCACCGCACCATCTGCTTGTTGATGGTTCCTTTCAAATACCATCGCCCATACCCCAGCTCGCCCTGGTCAAGGGAGAATCGAAAAGCGCATCCATTGCTGCTGCCTCAATTGCTGCCAAGGTGGTTCGGGACCGGCTTATGGCTGATGCCCACAGACTCTATCCCCAGTATGGTTTTCTTAGCCATCGAGGCTATCCCACCAAGGCGCATCGTCAGGCCATCAATCGCTATGGACCGTGCCCATTGCACCGGCGCACTTTTCGCGGTGTACGCGAATACCTCGGCGCGGGCGGAACTCCTTTTCCGCGGAAACAGGGCAGTCTGTGGGAAGGAGAGTGATCCGGTGGGCAAGAAAGAAACAAGTGTGGGCACCGGCCAGTTGGGTGAGCGTATCGCTGCAGAGTATCTGACCGGCCAACGCTATGAAATCCTGGAGACCAATTACCGCAAGCCTTTTGGGGAGATGGATATCATCGCCAAGGATCAGGGGGTAGTGGTCTTTATCGAAGTGAAAACCAGACATGTTTCAGCGTTCTGCGCGACTGCTCTGGAAGCGGTTGACGTCAGAAAGCAGCGTCGTCTGTCGCGCATTGCCCGGGAGTATCTCCTCAGCCGGCGTCTGGATGATGTCCCAGCCCGTTTTGACGTCATTGCTATTGTCCTCAATCAAAAAAATCAGGCCGACAAAATCGAGCATATTCGAGATGCTTTTGATTGTTGTGGATAGAAAAGAAGCATTGGCTACAACAACCCTGCGCGTGCAATCAATGACCTGAATCCGTGACGGCTGGACACTTGTTTTGGATATATCGTGCTGTAACCAGATTATACTTGCAGGGGAGTCCTTGATAATGATCTCCACCAGCCGCCCTTCGGGGCATCCGTCCGCACGCCATCTTCATTAATAATCTCACTGTGGGAGCAATTGCAACCGGTCAAGGAGACAGGGATGGTGAGCACCCGTCATCGTCTGCCATGAAAGGTTTTGAGGAAAGCCATGGATGAGAAAATACAGGCACCTATTGCCGTGACCATGGGCTGCCCAGCTGGTATTGGTCCGGAAATACTCTGCAAACTTTTCAGTGAAGAGCAAATGCCCGTCGCCGGTCATGCTGTTGTGATCGGTGATCAAGGTGTTCTCAAACAGGCTGCCGAATTGGTTGACCAGCCACCAGTCATTGTTCCCTGGCAGCCGGGTGAGCCCATCCACAAAGGTACTCTGCCTGTCATCCAGGTCGGGCAGGCCGGTGACCTGACTGTCCGCTGGGGACATCCGAACCGCAGCACCGGAAAGGCCATGGGTCGCTACATCGAAGAAGCTGTCCACCATATCGTTCAAGGGCACTGCAGCGCCCTGGTCACCTGTCCCATCGGCAAAAAAAGTCTACGTGAAGCTGGATACTTCTATCCAGGGCACACGGAAATGCTTGCCGCGCTCACAGGAACCGCCAAGGTCCGGATGATGATGGCTGGGCCGCGGCTTAAAGTGGTTCTGGTCACCATCCATGAACCACTATGTCGGGTCAGTCAACTTCTTTCCCGGCAGGAGATCGTGGAGTGTATTCAAACCACCCGGCATGCCCTGCAGCGTGATTTCGCGGTGCGTCATCCACGTATTGCCGTGGCCGGATTGAATCCCCATGCCGGTGAGGCGTCGCTGTTTGGTCATGAAGAGCAGAACATTATTGGTCCGGCAGTGGCCCAATGTGCGGGCGAGGGAGAGGTCACCGGTCCCTGGCCACCGGATACCGTCTTTCACCATGCCGTCTCCGGCCGATTTGACGCCGTAGTCGCCATGTATCATGATCAGGGGCTCATTCCCTTCAAATTACTTCATTTTCATGACGGCGTTAATGTCACCCTCGGACTCCCTCTGGTCCGCACCTCGGTCGATCATGGCACCGCGTACGATATTGCCGGAAAAAACTGTGCTGACCCATCCAGTCTCGCGGCTGCACTGGCCCTTGCGAAGCGTATTGTCTGTAATCGGAGAAGAATGGAACAGGAGTCGGTATGAGTACGGGCCTGCTGATCGCCTTCGAAGGAATAGACGGAACCGGCAAATCCACCCAGTTGCGTCTTCTCGCCGCTTATCTGCAGCAGCAGGGGTATACGGTCGTCGCCACCAGGGAACCGACCGACGGTCCGTATGGGCGCCAGATACGAGCCCTGTATCACAATCGTCGTCAAGTATCGCCGGAGCGGGAGTTGGAGTTATTTCTTCTTGATCGTCAGCAGCATGTGGACCTGTGCATTCAACCGGCCCTGACCAGGGGGGATATTGTCCTCACTGACCGCTATTTTTTCTCAACCGCTGCCTATCAGGGTGCTGCCGGTTGTGACCCGGAAGCTATTTTCAGGCGGCATGGTTTTGCCCCGGAACCGGACATGGTTTTGCTTTTAACCCTGACTGCAGCGGAGAGCGTCGCCAGAATTCGTGAGCTGCGGGGAGAAGGTCTCAACGATTTTGAACAGCAGGAACAACTGGAAAAGGTTGCCACCCTGTTTGCATCTTTTGCCCATAAATGTATAGTACGGATTAATGCTGCTCAACCGGTGGAAGCTGTACAGGATTCAATCAGGAAAACTGTACTGCAACTGATCAGAAGAAAGAGGAAGGGATGTACTGGCTAGCTGGCTGCAATGTTCATCGCTGGGCTGCTTTTCTGGGGTGCCTGGTATTTCTACTCAGCAGTTGCGGGTTACAGTCTACGCAACCGGGGCTGGAGAGACAGAAGCAACTGTCAGCGGTCAATGGCAGCGATGACAATGAGGTTGATTTCAGTTGTTCCTATTTTTACTTTCTCTGGGGGCGGCATGCTGAATTGCGTTACCGGTTTGCCGAAGCCCTGGAAGCCTATGAAAAAGCGCTGATCTGCGATTCGGGTGCGCAGTTCATTTATCAGAAGATACCCCTGCTTCTCCTTCGGTTGGAACGAACCGATGAAGCGGCTGCCTGGCTTGACACCTACCTGGAAAATAATCCTGAAAATTCCGGCATGAGAATGCTTTATGCCAAGGTGCTCGCCCGGCAGGGTCATCATGGTCAAGCAAGGCAGCAATACCGCATCATCAGTGACCGCCATCCCGATGATCCGACCATCCTGCTCCTTCTCGCCGAGATGTATCTTGCCGAATCTCAATTCGATCAGGCCCGATCGGTTCTTGACCGTGTCCTGGTGCTCGATCCGAACTCCTATTCGGGCCATGTTCTCCTCGCCCGTCTCTTGCGGATGGAAAATGCCATCGATCAGGCTATTGGCCATTATCAAAAGGCCTTGGCCAGGAATTGGTCCAGCGATCTGCAGATGGAGTTTGGCGAAATGTTTCTCAGCGCAGCCAGATACGAGGAGGCCGCGGCTGTCTATAGAGAGATCATCGAGCGGGAGGAGGAGAACGAAAATGCCCGTATTGCCCTGATCCATGTATATCTCTTGCAGAATAAAGATGAACAGGCTCTGGTTGAACTCAACAATCTCAGATCCTTCGTTGACCAGCCGCAGCGGGTTGACTTGACTATTGCGCGGCTGTATGCCAGGCAGAGTGAGTTCGACAAGGCAATAGCTGTCACTGAAAGCATCCTGGAGCGGGAAGAACTGGCTGAGGCCAGATATCTTCTGGCGCTGCTGTTTGTACAGACGCAACGCTATCATCGGGCGCTGCAGGAGGTCCGCCTCATTGAGCAGAGAGCCGATGAGTATTCGGAAGCGTTGTTGCTGCAGGTCAGGATTCTGCGGGAACAGAATCGCCTCAAGGAAGCTATCCAGGTGCTTGAAGAGCATGTTGCTTTAGACACCTTTCGCAGCGCCGAGATGTACAGCATGCTTGCTGTCCTTCATCAGTTGAATGACCGTGACGATCTGTCGCGAAAGGTCTTGCTTGAAGGGCTTGCTTTTTTTCCTGAAGATGAAAATCTGCTCTACGAATACGGTTTGTGGCTTGAACATAGCGGTGACCATAATGAAGCCATGCAGATCATGCTGCGGATAATCGAGTTAAAACCGGATCATGCCGCAGCGTTGAATTTTGTCGGCTATAGTTGGGCTGACCAGAAGGTGCATCTCGACAAAGCCCTGGAGTATATTCAGCGGGCCATTGAGTTGAAACCGGATAATGGCTATATCCGTGACAGCCTGGGCTGGGTGTACTTTCGGCTCGGACGGATTGATCAGGCAACCAGGGAACTGGAGGCTGCGGTGGAGCTTGTTCCCGACGATCCGGCCATTCTCGACCACTTGGGCGATGTCTACCTTGAGAGCGGTCGCATCCGGGAGGCGCTGGATATGTTCAAGCGGGCTGCGGAATTGTATGAAGATGACGAAAAGGAGAAAAAGAGGGTTCTGGAGAAGATCGAGATTCTTGAAAAGCAGGCGTCGCCTTGAGACGGTTTATCTTTTCGCGGCTATTTGATTTTGTTACCTTGGCGTGTGCGTTGCTGCTGATCTGTGGCTGTGCGCCAAAGTTGCCTAGGTCAGTGCCGCTCGATCCCGAGGAACAACAGGATGCGGCTGCCTTGCTGACCGCTTTTGTTCAGCAGGACCGCCCGACAGCTCTTGATGCCGACCTGCGACTGCAATGGGACATTCTTGGCAGCAAGGGAGGCGTCGGCGCCATCGTGCAATGGCAACGCCCGGCTTTCCTTCGTTTTTCAGCAACCGATCCACTGGGTCGTCCCTTCTTAACCGCTGTTTCCGATGGTTCTACTTTTACCATGGTGGATAATCGGGTCGGACGGATCTATAAGGGGACAACCAATTCGGAATTCTGGCATTCTCATGTGCCGGCGGCTATTCATCCTGAAGATGTGCTCCCCCTTCTTGGTGGTTTTCTCATCGTAACCGATGCCGCGAAATATCAGGCTTTCGGAGCACCGGATCTGCTCGGCTTTTGGTATGTAGGGCAAGACCCTCGCTCTTCCGTGGCTCATCATGTGTTGATCGACAGGCAGACAGGCACCATGCTCCGCCACCTCCTGGTCGAGGATGAGAGAAGTGTGCTGGTCGATGTTGTTTATTCGGCATACGGAAAGCTTGGTCAGGCGGGATATGCATGGCCTCGGGAGGTGCGCATCACCGGTAAAGCGCTGACGGGAACCCTGACCCTGTGGACAGAGATGATCTATTCGCACGATCAGCTGCCGTGGAGCGCTTTTCACTTGTCTCCGCCACCGCATTTCGTCATTGAACAGGTGCGTTAAATGGCTGGCCATCCTCCAACGTATTGACGATCATGACAAAGAGATTGTCCTCCCTGAAAAAGACCTGTTGCAGATCGTAACTCTTATTCGGTTCGAGATCGAGAACGACCCGCACACGTTCCGGATTTGTATGTTTGCCAACCCGGATGTTTTTGACGTATCGGCCATCGGCTTCGATGGTGTTGCCCACGGTATCTGCTAACTCGACAGCATCAAAATCACAGATCACCCGGGGATTGCCTTCTTCCACGCCACGTACGCTGGGAGGGAAAAAACCGTTGAGCTTGAAAAGAACCATTTCTCCCTGGGCTGCAGTTGGGTCAAAGCTGATGTTAAGGAGCCGCGGTTGGGTCGTTTCCGGAGTTAGAGCGGGCGCCGTGGCCACCTCTATCGGCCGTTCAGCCGGAGCGGGCAGGGGTTCGAAAGTAGGGGTTGTTTCCGGAGACGGCGTCTCGTGGATGGGGGGAGCCGGTTGCGTCGTTACCGCGGTTTTTTTCCCTTCAGCCTTCAGTTCCGGGGTAGCGGTGGAAGCGGTTATCAGGACCGTCAGCACCTGGGCTTGCTCGTCCAAGTGCGGGGTAAAAGTTACCCCATCGAGAGAAGCGACATCGAGAACAACCCGTGTTTTGGGTTCATCGCCGGTATGCATGCCAACCCTGATCCTCTGCACCATCTTGCCATCGACCTGCGTGGAGTTGGCGACGGTTCTGGCCTGTATCATGCCGGGGAAATCGAAGACAATGCGGGGTGTATCACCCTTCAAGGTGAAAATTGTCGGGCTGTGGGCACCATTGAGTTGCATGGTCACCTTTTCGGTCTCCGGTGACAGGGTGGTGTGATTCAGATTGCGCAGCACAGGGTTCGCGGTGGAGGCTGCTGCCAGGCAGCAGGCAAAAAGCAGTGGCAGGATTTGGCAGGCGGTGATGACAGTAAAGATCTTTTTCATTTTTCTCTCGTACGGGCAGTGAGGAAAATACGGCTTAAGCCATCCTCAAGCCGGCATTCGGCCAGGGTGGCGTGGGTATGATTGTTTCTTTTGTTAGCAAATACCGTGCCTTTTTGGGCAGGAAAAGGGTGCTCTCGCTACTGACGACGCTGTTTTAATCGATCACCAGGGTTGTACCTGTGTGGTACTAAGTACGCTCACGGATCCAGGCACCTGTATGATCAGTGATATCAGTGATATCAGTGATCACATGTGCCCTGGATCTGTGCAGACGTGGCTGCATGCACGGGCAGCAGCATCCGCGCAAATTTCAGGTTGCTGAAATTGCTTACTTCCCGGTTTTTTTGTCTTGGAGAACATAGACACGTGACCAAATTTCAGCAGGTGGATCTGGACAGGATCCTCCCCCTGGTGCGCAAACCAGGTCAATATATCGGCGGTGAATTACACGCCAGCAATGGGCATCTGCTGGACAATCATCTGAACTTTTGCCTGGTTTTCCCCGATCTTTATGAAATCGGCATGTCCCACCAGGGGTTGCAGATTCTCTATCATATTCTCAACAATATGAACCGGGTTGCCGCCCACCGTTGTTATGTGCCTGATATAGATATGGAAACCAAGCTGCGTGATTCCGGGGTTCCCCTATTTTCCCTGGAGGGCAGGTTCGGGTTGTCGGCGTACGATGTGCTTGGCATCACCTTGCCCCATGAACTCTGTTATACCAACATTCTCACCATTCTCGATCTGGCTGGTCTTCCTTTCAGGGCATCCCGGCGCAACGAAAGGCATCCTTTGGTTCTGGGAGGCGGCCCCTGTGCTTTCAATCCCGAACCGGTGGCTGATTTTTTCGATGCTGTTGTTCTTGGTGACGGTGAGGAAATCATCGTTGAGCTGGCGGAACTTCTTCTTCAGGGGAAAGATGAGGGGTGGTCTCGCGCCGAAGTGTTAGCGCACCTGGCTTCGATCGCCGGAGTCTATGTCCCCGGTTTTTTCACTCCCCGGTACGAGCAGGGGCGGCTTATAGAAATTCGTCCGCTACAACAAGGGTATTCATCGGTACGGAAAAGGGTGCTGGCAAAATTACCGCCTCCTTTCCCGGGGCACAAGCCGCTTGTTCCAGTGGTGAAACCGGTGCATGACCGGCTTGGCATTGAAGTCGCCCGTGGTTGCACCCGTGGTTGCCGTTTCTGCCAGGCCGGGATGACCTACCGACCGGTCAGAGAGCGTAGTCTTGACGAAGTCATCATTCTGGCAGAGCAGGGCATTGCTGCCGGCGGCTTTGAGGAATTGGCCTTGTTGTCCCTGTCCACAGGTGATTTTTCCTGCCTGGGTCCATTGATGACCGAGCTGATGGATCGTTTTGCCGACACCTGTGTTTCTGTATCCATGCCTTCGATGCGAGTCGGAACTTTGACACCTGAAATCATGGAAGAGGTCAAGCGTGTCAGAAAATCCGGATTCACTATTGCGCCGGAAGCGGGCAGTGATCGACTGCGCCAGATCATCAATAAAGGGATCACTGAAGATGACCTCATGGCCACCTGCCGGGACGCTTTTTTTCTCGGGTGGAATCTGATCAAACTGTATTTCATGGTCGGCCTGCCCACCGAGACGGAAAAGGATATCGAGGCTATCGTCGATCTGGCCAAGAAGATCCGCAGCCAGACTGGACAGAGGAAAGGCCGGCCGGTACAGGTCAATATCGGTGTGGCGACCTTCATCCCCAAACCACACACCCCATTTCAATGGGAGGCGCAACTCAGTCTGGACGAATCGAAGCGACGTATTGATCGGCTCAAACAGCTCCTGCCTCGGCACGGCTTTAAACTCAAGTGGCACGATCCGCGGCAATCTTTTCTGGAGGGGGTATTTGCCAGAGGTGACCGTCGTCTGGCCCGATTGGTGGAAACAGCCTGGTCCAACGGGGTCCGCCTTGACAGCTGGTCGGAACATTACAGCCTTGAACAATGGCGACGGGCCGCTGCCCAGTGCGATATTGACCTCGAAGAGTATCTGCGGCGGCGGACCACGGATGAAGTCCTGCCCTGGGATCACCTGCATACCGGGGTGGAGCGGACCTATCTTGAAGAAGAGTACAACCGGGCCCTTGCGCATATTTACACCCCGGACTGCAGAGTCAATGGTTGCCAGGGATGTGGACTGTGCGATTTTGAAAGTGTTCAGCCCGTTGTTTTTCCTCGGGGAAATGCTCTTTGCGAGCTGTCGGCGCAGGCGCGAAAAAAGATCCGCGGATCCCAGCAGCAGGGGTATACCTGCCGGGTCCGCTATACCCGCTGTGGTGACAGCCGCTTTTACGGCCATCTCGAACTGCTGCAGCTTGTTTTTCGCGCCCTGCGACGGGCAGAAGTGCCGGTCGTGTTCAGCAGTGGTTTCAACCCCAGTCCCAGAGTAGCTTTCAGCCAGGCTCTGCCGGTGGGGGTCGAAAGCCTGGCGGAATTTTTTGATGTGGTTCTGGCCCGACCGCCCGCTTCCCTGCAGGAACTCAAAGTTCGCCTTAACCACCAGTTGCCGGCGACCATCAGAGTCACCGAGATCCTCTTTCCGGTCGGCAAACCGGCTCAGAGTACGCTGATCAGCTATGAAATGCGTGGACCCTGTTTTTCCATCCAGGAATTGCAGGTCAGGGTGGCCGCTTTTCTTGCCCGGGAGAGTTTTCCTGTTGAGCGTTTGCGGAAAAACCGCCGCCAAACCCTGGATCTCCGGCCTCTGGTGCGGCGTCTAGAAGTCGGAGACACGGAGGTTTTGCTGCTCGATCTATTGAGTCATCATGGGCAACCAGCAGCCAATCCCAGGGAAATACTCGAAAAAGTTCTGGGTCTCTCTAGGGAGGAGGCCCTGCTGGTACGAATCCTGAAAACGAAAATGGTGGAGATGGCGGCGCTGTCTTGAGAATTTTGTCGGTTTACGGTAGATAAGGTCGGTTGCTCCTGGTGCAGAAGCAGGAGCGCGGTCAATGTTTCAGGATTGGGTTGGCAAGGCGCCGGGGATCAGTTTCTGACGAGTTTCTGACGATTCAAATGTGCCGAAACCACCATATCCTCATCGATAACCAAGGAGAAACCATGAAAAAGATTGTGCTGCGCGATGATGAGATACCGAAACAATGGTATAATGTCATTCCCGATATTCCCAACGGACTGCAACCACCTCTGGACCCGGTAACCCATGAGCCCATGGGGCCCGAAAAACTGGCTGCTGTTTTTCCCATGGGTCTTCTGGAACAGGAAATGAGCCAGGATCGCTTCATTGACATCCCCGAGGAAGTGCTGGAAATTTATAAAATATGGCGGCCATCGCCGCTGGTCCGCGCCAGGAAGCTTGAAGAGGCTTTGGGCACTAAAGCCAGGATTTATTTCAAAAACGAAGGCGTCTCGCCGGTGGGCAGCCATAAGCCCAACTCCGCTGTGGCGCAGGCGTATTACAATAAACGGGAAGGCGTCAAACGATTGACCACGGAAACCGGAGCAGGTCAATGGGGTTCGGCTCTGGCCCTGGCGACCTCCAAGTTCGGCCTGGAGTGTAAAGTCTACATGGTCCGGGTTTCCTTTGATCAGAAGCCTTACCGCAAATTCATCATGCAGGCCTACGGTGGTCAGGTGGTTCCCAGTCCAAGTACGGACACCAGGATCGGCCGTGAGATTCTGGCCCGGGACCCTGAGACTCCCGGTGCCCTGGGCATGGCCATCTCCGAGGCTCTCGAGGATGCTTCCAGTCGGGATGATACCAATTACGCCCTTGGGTCCGTCTTGAATCATGTGGTCCTGCACCAGTCGATCATCGGCCTGGAAGCGAAAAAACAGATGGAGATCGCCGGGGCCTATCCTGATGTCATCATTGGCTGTTGCGGCGGTGGCTCTAATTTTGCCGGATTGGCAGTACCGTATATCCCCGATTATCTCGAAGGGAAAAAAATCGAATTCATCGGTTATGAACCGGCATCCTGTCCCACTATGACCGGTGGACGCCTGGCCTATGATTCCGGGGACGTGGCCATGATGACACCGCTGCTGTATATGTACACTCTTGGCCATGACTTTGTTCCGCCAGGCATCCATGCCGGCGGCCTTCGGTACCATGGCATGGCTCCCATTATTTCGGCACTGATCAGAGACAACATCATCATCCCCAAAGCAGTCCACCAACTGGAATGTTTTGAGGCCGGTCTCCTTTTTGCCAGAACCGAAGGGATCATTCCCGCACCTGAGACAACCCACGCCATTCGCGGCACCATCATCGAGGCAATGAAAGACCCCAGGGAGCCAAAGACAATCCTCTTTAATTTCTCCGGGACGGGTTTGATAGATATGCCCTCCTACGACAATTATCTCTGCGGCAATCTCAGTGATTATTCCTATCCCCAGGAACAGATTGAGGCATCCCTGGCCCGACTGCCGAAAATTGATTAATCGAGGCAACCATTGCCGCTGTTCCACCTGCAGGTGATGAGGCGATCAGGCTATCGGGAGCCGCTGCACGGCAGCCTGGTCGCCTCCATGCGTAGAAGGAGTGTTCATCCAGAAACTTCTTCCGAATCCAGGCATGTCGGCGGATGCAGCCGCCCGGAGTTGTTGTTTCCACGCGTGGATTGGTCAGAGCAACAAAGTGTCAGAAAAAAAACCGCTTCCAAGGGGCGCCAGATTGAAATTGGCCCTGCTGCCTGAAGAAAGGAGCCTTTGTCCGCTCCGAGTACACGACTGTGCATCGCGATACAGGCAACGACAGGTTGTTGTCCTGGCCTTGTGCCTGATGCTCTTGGTGGTGTTTCCAGGCGGCGGGTTATCCGGGCATGCTGCCTGTCAAGCCCTGGCGAACACCCAGGGGAAGAATGCCTACGGGGTTGCCGACAGGGATGGCCGGATGATCGATGCCTGCAATCCTGATCTGCCATTGATACCGGCAAGTGTACTGAAAATTGGCACCGCTTTGGCTGCCCACCACATCCTCGGCGATGACTATCGTTTTCGTACCGAGTTTTATGTGGATCACCGCGACAATCTCTTTATCAAAGGATTTGGTGATCCCATGCTGGTCACCGAGGAGATGGCTTTCATTGTTGAGCAATTGCACCGGTCGGGGCTGCGCCGGGTGCGCACCCTGTATGTCGATTCTTCTGCATTTGCGCTGACGGATCAGGTTCCCGGGCGCGGTGGTAGTACCAATCCCTACGATGCTCCGGTGGGGCCCTTATCCGTGAACTTCAACACAGCCTATCTCGCCGTGGACGCAGAAGGGGGTATTCATTCGGCGGAACCACAGACGCCGACCCTGCCGTTGTTCAGGGAATTGGCCCAGGGACTGTCGCCAGGCCTTCATCGGATCAATATCTGCGGCAGCGGCCCATGCGATCTTGAAACCCGGATGGCTCAGTATGGAGGCGAACTGCTGCACAATCTGTTGGACAAGGCCGGAATTCCGGTCGTTGCTGTTGGTGGTCTCCAGAAGGTGCCACCTGATGATCAGGTGCGTCTGCTCTACAGGCATTATTCCACCTGGTCATTGGCGGAGATCAATGTTGCCATGCTCGAATATTCCTCCAATGTCATAGCCAATCTGCTTTTTCTGGCCTGTGGCGCGCAGCGGTACGGATATCCCGCCACCTGGGAGAAGGCACGGCAGGCAGTCTCCATGGAAATCACTCATCTTGTGGGACAAGAGAGGGCAGCTGGTCTTAACCAGGAGGAGGGTTCCGGTCTGTCACGCCGCAATCGGGTTACGGTTCGAACCATGCTGTCTCTTTTGGAGGCGTTTCGGCCTTATACCGATTTGCTCAGGCAACAGGGAAAAGTCTCCATGAAAACAGGGACGATGACAGGTGTTGCTGCTGCAGCGGGATATCTGACTAATGGCAGAGCGTTTGTCATTCTTCTCAACGAGTCGACCAACGACAGGTCTGCCCTTGTTCAGCGGCTTGAAGGCTGGTATGGGGAAAGTAATTCAGCTGAATAGACATTTTCCGTTTGTGCCTTATAATAACAGCACAACGAACCTTGATCACATTGACATCTTTTTTGCGTAGATAATAATACTATGGAGTACTACCAGATCCTCGGCGTCGGCAAAAACGCGTCTGCCGATGAAATCAAAAAAGCCTATCGTAAACTGGCTCTCAAGTATCATCCGGATAAAAACCAGGGCGACAAGGACGCTGAAGAAAAGTTCAAAGAGATCAGTGAAGCCTACGCTGTCCTGTCGGATCCTGAAAAAAAGAGGCAGTATGATCGATATGGGGCGGCTGGTTTCCGGCAGCGTTTTACCCAGGAAGATATATTCCGTAATTTCGACCTGAATGATATTCTCCGCCAGTTTGGGTTTGGCGGCGGTTTCCGGAGCACCGGCGGGTTTCAGCAGGGCGGTTTTCGCGCAACAGGGCCGTCCCCTTTTGCCAGTTTTTTCAGCAACGCAGGGGCACGGGGCGGTTGCGGCAGCGGTGGGTGCGGGCCGCAGCCAAGCAAGGGCAAGGATCTTACCTATGAGATGACCATCACCCTGGAAGAAGTTCTGCACGGAGCTGAAAAGACGATCACTCTACGCCAGAACGGGCAGAACGAGAATGTTTCGGTTCGTATACCCAAGGGGATTGAGGACGGTAAACGACTCCGGCTGTCCGGCAAAGGGGCGTCATCCTCTTCGGGTGGCTCGCCGGGTGACCTCTATCTCAAGGTACATGTGGCCGAGCATCCTCTTTTTCAGCGGGTTGAAGACGATCTGGTTCTGGAGCACCGAATCCCTTTCAGTGAAGCCTGCCTTGGCGTTACCATCGAGGTAACCACTCTGGATGGCAAGAAATTCAATGTCAAGGTTCCGCCCGGGGTGCAGCAGGAAGCCAAACTTCGAATCAAGGGGCATGGCCTGCCCGCCGGGCCCATGGGGCAGCGTGGCGATTTGTTGGTGAAGATTGCAGTGCGGATTCCGAAGACCCTGACCCCGGAGCAGGAGGAAGTAGTGAAATCACTGGCGGCCGTTTCCCTTTGAAATCGGGAAACGGCCGCATGAGTGCAGGTCGGCGTGGTGATGTCAGGATATTGGCAACAGCGACCTCTCTTTGGGTACGTAGTATTTCCTGATCCCCTGTTCAGGGAGCATCAGCAGCCTTCCAGGGCCCTTCTCGGCCGAGTGGGCCGTCGCTCTTCTTCTGTATCCGTCTCGGTAGGCTCGACGGTCACATCGGGAACCGTTTCTTCCTGTTCTTGTACAGTCTCCATTTCTTCCTCGGGTGTCGTCTGCACTTCGACTTCTTCACCCGGGTAGCCTACCTTCTCAGGTTGCTGGTCAAGGGGAAGAGTGATTTCCGGCTCTACCTGCTCGATGACGGTTTCAGCGGGTGCCTCCTGAACGGGCGCCTCTGTATCCTCCGAGGAACATCCCAGAAGGAAAAGCGAACAAAAGGCTATGGCCAAGAGAGGGGCTAGCATTTTTTGTACCATCTGCATACCTCAACCTCCTTACGAGTCCGTCTCTGCGGCTTCGACGGTCTCATCGGAAACGGTTTCTTCCTGTTCTTCCCCTGTCTCCATCTCCTCTTCGGGTGTGGTATGTACTTCGTCTTCTTCACCCGGTTGCTGGTCAAGGGGAAGAGTGATTTCCGGCTCTACCTGCTCAATGACGGTTTCAGCGGGTGCCTCCTGAACGGTCGCCTCTTCCTCCGAGGAACATCCGAGAAGGAAAAGTGAACAAAAGGCAATGGCACAGAGAAGAGCTGTCAGTTTTTGTACAGTCTGCATGGGGGCAATCTCCTTACATTAGGGTTATTTGGTGCCGATACAGGAATGGATATCATTCCTGAGATTCTGCTGCGCTGGTTCATTCAATCCAGGGAATTTCATGGACATTTGTATTGTCCTGATTCTGTGACGGCTGGACATTTGTTTTGGAGATATCTTGCTGTTATCAGGGTATAATTGTCGCGGAATTTTTGATAATAACCTTCACCAGCCGCCCTTCGGGGGCATCCGTCCGCACGCCATCCTCATTGTCCCTGACCGTCCGATAAAGTCTCTTTTAAACGAACGGTCGCAGACAATAAAGCTGACGCAAGGACGAACACTCACGGATACAGGTATTGTGAGAGTCTCCGGCGCCTCTCGATTCAGAAGAAAAAAAAGATCTTGTTTCCAGATGGACATCAGCCGAAAGTCTGGTAAAAAATACGGCCTGAACTATCGTACTTGTAGTACAGAATCGGGTTGTGGTCACCCCTAAAAGGTTAATAATGGGCATCCGCATAGGTCAGCCAGCCCCCGGCCTTGATCAGTTTTTTATCAAAGGGATTAAGGGTGAAGGAGCACTGCGTGGTATCACCGGCACTGCTGGTTGCTGTCAGTTGTTCCTTGTCCAGGTCCACTGTGAGCGTAACCTTGCCCTGAAGGGCAAAAAGACGATCCAGCTCTTCCGACGGTAACTCGACGGCAAGGATGCCACAGTTAAACATGTTCTGACGAAAGATGCGGGCAAAGCTTTGACCGACGACCATGTTGATCTCGTTGACTTCAAGAGCCCAGACGGCGTGTTCGCGGGAGGAGCCGCACCCGAAATTTGAGCGGGTGATCAGCACCCTGGCGTCCTGCATTTCAGGAGAATGGGGATCGAACTGACCTTCTTCCAGGTGCAGATCCTCAAGAAGGTGGGGTTGCAGGGCTTTCTTGGTGATTTCAGTCAGATATTTGGCTGGAATGATTTCGTCGGTATTGATGTCGTTTCTGTCGATAAAGGCCGCGGGGCCTCCAAACTCTTTCATATCTTCTCCTTGTCCAGGCGGGGAGTCTCAGTTGAGAAAACGGCGGGGATCGGTAATGACGCCGGTTATGGCTGCAGCGGCAGCACTGGCGGGACTCATCAAGTGAACCATGCCCCCCTTGCCCATACGACCGTTGAAATTACGGTTCGTGGTTGAAGCACAGACTTCGCCATCGGCCAGTACTCCACTGCTCATACCGAGGCAGGCCCCGCAGGTGGGGTTGAGGACGCAAAAGCCGCTCTCCATGAAAATTTTTATCAACCCTTCCTCGAGTGCCTGGGAGTAAACGGCCGGGGTAGCCGGCACCAGAATGCCCCGCACCGATTCGGCCACGCTCTGATTGCGGAGAATCATGGCAGCCTCACGGATATCCTCGATACGACCGTTTGTGCAGGAACCGATGTAGACCTGATCTATTTTCGCTCCTTCCAACTCCTGTATATCCTTGACGTTGTCCGGCTTGTATCCATAGGTGACCTGGGGGGCGAGTGTGGTGACATCTAGGGTTACGACTTGCTCGTACCGGGCGTCTTCGTCGGAGCGCCAGCGCGAGAAAGCCTCGGCAGCCTGCTCCACGCTTTCGTATTCATCCTGGATGAAGGGCCAGAGGTATCGGGCGGTAACTATATCCGGCTGGCAGACACCCGAGGTGGCTCCTGCCTCGACGGCCATGTTGCACAGAGTCATGCGCGAAGACATGTTCATTGCCTCGACAACCGGTCCGGTGAATTCAATGACCATGTCCGTGCCCCCGCTCACGGTGAGTTTCTTGATGATGGCCAGGATGATATCCTTGGCGACGACCCCCTTGGGCAGGGTACCGGTTACTTCGATTTTCAATGAGCGTGGGACCCGAAATGCACAGACTCCCTTGAGAATACCTACCTCAAGGTCGGTGGTGCCGACCCCGGCTGCAAAGGCACCAAAAGCACCATGGGTGCATGTGTGCGAATCGCCCATGATGACGGTATTTCCGGGGCGGATAAAACCTTTTTCAGGAAAAAGGGCGTGACAGACCCCATTACGACCGATATCAAAGAAGTCTTTTATGTTGTGCCGTCGGGCCCAATCACGCATGATTTTGGCCTGGGTGGCCGTTTTGGAATCCTTGGGCGGGGTGACGTGATCGATGACCGCTTTGATCCGTGAAGGGTTGCATACCCGGTCCATCCCCTTTTCCACAAGATCCATGATGGCAATGGGTGTGGTGATCTCGTGGCACATGATGACATCGATATCGAGCACCATGTTTTCCGGTGTCGGTGTGTCCCGCAGGTGCGCGGCAAAAATTTTTTCAGTGATGGTCTGTCCCATTACACAACTCCAGAAAGGGGGAAAAAGGGGAAAAAAACAGGTAAAGCGAAGATGAAACTACCAACAAAGTTATTGTAATTAGATTATTTACCCGGTAGGGGAATGTTCGTCAATTTTTTTCCAGCCGCGATTATCAACAGGAGAGCAGGGATATCGCTTGTATATTGTCGGCTTGATTGCGTATACTATGTTCGCAGCGGCAGTCCGAAACGAGATCCTGAATTCGTCAGCATTCAGCCGTCGCAGGTATGATGTTATCAAGGCTTTTGTGTTTTGGCGGTTACAGGCAGTCCGGTTTCATCCAGACGAGACCGTTCGTCGCAGACGCTCTGTGCCGATCTCATCGCCGCCGTGCAAGGATGGAGTGTCTGGAATTGCGTACGGTGGCTGTTGTACGGAATATTTGAAGGAGGGACGTAGATGCGAATTCCACTGGCCCCACTGCTTTCAGGGGCTTGCAGCCCAATATTTACCGGAGCGCTTTTTTTCTTTTTTATTTTCCTCTGCTGCCTGCTGCCGACCCGATCCATGGCCGCCCATGGCGTCAGTATCGACGGCAATTTGAAATATCCCGAAGACTTTTCTCGTTTTGCCTATACTTCTGACAAGGCTGTCAGGGGCGGTACACTCATTCTCCATGATCTTGGCAGCTTCGAAAAAATGAATCCCTTCACGCTCAGAGGTTCAGCGCCTCGGGGGTTAGGATCATATGTCTTTGAAACTCTCGCGGTTCCCAGTCTGGACGAACCTTTCGCCTACTATGGCCTGATCGCTGAAGAGATCAATCTCGCCGAGGACAGAAAATCAGTCACCTATACCATCAATCCCCGGGCCAGATTTTCCGATGGTAGACCGGTTACCGCCGAAGATGTCAAATTTTCTCTGGAAATTTTAAAAAGTGACCAGGCGCATCCTTTTTATCAAATGTATTTTCGTGATATCGAGGGAGCCGATGTGCTTGATGACCTGACAATTCGATTTCGTTTTGCCCGAGAGAACAGGGAACTGCATATAATCGCAGGCCAGTTGCCGGTTCTCAGTAAAACGTTTTATACACAGTACGATTTTAATCCGTCCGAGGGTGGCGACGCCATGGTTATTCCCGTGGGGTCCGGACCGTATGTGGTTGCCGAAGTCCTTCCCGGCCGATCGATCACCTACAGGAAAAACCCTGAATACTGGGCTGTTGATCATCCGACTCGCCGAGGTATGTTCAATTTTGAACGAATTATGGTCAAATATTTCCGGGATCCGGTGGTCAGTGTCGAGGCATTCAAGGCAGGAGAATTTGATTTTCTCGCGGTCAATGTGGCCAAACAATGGGAACGGGATTTGAGTGGGAGGCATTTTGATTCCGGTCAGTTGATAAAAAAGACGTTTCCCCATCGTAATAATGCCGGAATGCAGGGTTTTGTCTTCAATACCAGAAAACCTTTTTTTGAAGACAGGCAGGTGCGAAAGGCCCTTGGATTGGCTTTTGATTTCGAATGGACCAACCGGACCCTGTTTTTTTCCGCGTACGTACGCAACGATTCCTTTTTTTCCAATTCAATATACGCTGCACAAGGATTGCCTGATGCTGCTGAGCTCACTCTGCTTGAGCCATTCAGGTCTGATTTGCCTGATGAGGTCTTCACTCAGCCGCTCATACCGCCGACCACCGATCCCCCCGGCAGCCTGCGCACCAACCTGCAACAGGCGAGAGATCTTCTCGAAAAGGCTGGCTGGACCATTCGTGACGGGGTTCTTGTCAATGCCCAGGGCGAACGGTTTCGTTTTGACATTCTTCTCGCCGGGCCGACTTTCGAGCGGGTGATTGCGCCCTACGTCGCGAATCTAAAAAGACTTGGTATTGCAGTCGACTACAGAACGATCGATCCAGCGCTCTATGCCGACCGAATCAAGGATTTTGATTTTGACATGGTGGTCACGGTGTTTGGCCAGTCCCAATCACCTGGCAACGAACAGCGTGACTACTGGACATCCATGGCGGCAGACCGGCAAGGTTCAAGGAATCTTGCCGGGATCGCCGATCCAGCAGTGGATGCCCTGGTCGATGCTATTGTCTATGCTGAAACCCAAGAAGAGTTGGTCACAGCATGCCGGGCGCTGGACAGGGTTTTGTGGCATGGGTACTATGTTGTGCCGAATTGGTATCTCGCTGAACATCGGTTGGCCTATGCCGCTCGATTGCGGCATCCTGACACACTGCCACTGTATTATCACCATGAGCAATGGCTTGATACCTGGTGGCAAGAGGATTGAAGACCAGGTACGCTCGAATGAACTTCAGCCTGGATCCATGAGACGTTCGTTCGTGCGCCTCGAAGGGTGGCTGGTGAAGGTTATCCCCAAGGGTTCTTTTGTGATTATATAATGATTACAGTACAATATCTCCAAGGCAAGATCCAGCCGTCACAGATTCAAGGTTCAGGTGACCGGCAGGGATATGAGAATCCCATGGAGCAGAACACACCAACACAGACTTGGGCGATCGTTTCGCCCGGTCGAATTATCTGCCTCTGAATTTCTCGTCATTTGCCCCATATGAGTACCACTACCGAAAAGAGCAGCAAAGAACACCAGTGGGTCTATCTCACCGGCAAGGAAATCTATCAGTTTTTCAGTCGGGTCAAGGGTCGGCTGCAAGGTATACAAGTATTTGCATTGGTTGGAAAAAGTGGCACTGGCAAGAGTTTTCGCGCCAAACTCCTGGCTGAGAAAATCGAGGTACCCTACATCATCGATGACGGTCTCTTGATTCATGACACCACCATTTTGGCGGGGAAAAGCGCCAAGCAGGAAAAGAATTACATCTCCGCCATCAAGACCGCTCTCTTCACCGATCCTGTCCATCGGCAGAGCGTCATCCAGACGATACAGGAAAAAAAAATCAAAAAAATACTGATTCTGGGAACATCGGAGAAGATGGTGATCAGGCTGGCCGAGGCTCTCGAATTGCCTCCCATCAGTCAGATGATCACCATCGAAGAAATTGCCAGTCAAAAGGATATCGAAAACGCCATCAAATCCAGGTTTGAAGAGGGAAAACATGTGATCCCCGTGCCAACCATAGAGGTGAAGCGGGATTATGCTCAGATCCTTTCCGATTCCATCCGGATTTTTTTTAAGGGGGGCAAAAGTACGGTAGGCGTCAGCAAGTCGCGATTTTTTGAAAAATCGGTGGTGCAGCCAAATTATCATGAAAAGGGAACCAGCGGAACCGTATCGATCTCAGAAGCCGCATTGACCCAGATGATTCTTCATTGCATCGATGAATACGACAGCGAGATTCTGGTCCGAAAAGTCAAAGTCAAGATGGGCAGGGGGAGGTACGGAATAGATCTGTACATCGATGTACCCTTCGGCAAGACCCTGGCCGGAGATCTGCATGAGTTGCGCGCCTATATTCAAAAAAATATCCAGAGGTACACTGGAATCATGCTGGACACCCTTGAGATATCCGTGGATAATATTTCCCGAAGAAAAAAAACATCTGCAAAAAACCAATCAGGGTAGTGCTCTCTGCCCTGAACTTCAAGGCCCGCTACGATGTTTCGCTTCCTGTTACTCGGCACCGTGTTAGTCCCTGTGCCCTGAATCCGTGACGGCTGGACGCTTGCTTTGGATATATCTTGCTGTCATCGGCCGATAAATGTCGCGGAATTTTGATGATAACCTTTACCATCAGTCCTTCGGGGCGTCCGTCCGCACGCCATTTTCATTGCCCGTAGCCGTCCGATGAAGTGTACTTTATTCGAACGGCCACAGACAATAAAGCTGACGCCCAGGCGAGCGCTCACCGATCCAGTTCTGAATGTGTCCAGCGCGGGCTTGTTGTCCTGCAGTGGATCACACTCTTTTGTGATACCCGTTCATAGGCAGCCTGGCTTGTGCAAGCGCTACTGACCGCCATGGCCGCATCTATGCGGGCAGTCGTGTCCGCGCGGAGTTGGGATGCCTGTGACCGCTTTTCCTTGAACTCGTGTTGGTAAACCTTTCGTTCAATGCATGTATGAAGCGTCCACCAGCCGAAGGTACACTTCTATTTTCACATAAAAACAGCAATGCTCTTGCAATTTTTGCAGGTAGTCAAGGATATCCGGTCACCCGCCCGGGACAAGTGTTGGCTTTTTGCAATTATCGCTTGACTCCTGGCAAAGTGTCTTGTTATAAGTCCTGAGTTTTGAGTGGTTTTTTCGGAAATGGCTGTGGTGCATGTCGTTGTCGGAATGGTTTCAGGGCGTTTTTGCAGGGTCTCTAGAGCGTATCTTGGCAGTTCATGTTGAGCCTGAGGTGCGAAATTACCCCCAATGCGTTTCCTTGTCCTCTGCCGGATCTTCTCTCGACCGGAATTCTGAAGGACGACTTCCCACCACGCTCTTTGCCAGGATGTCCACCCCCTCCGATATAATTGCGACTGGCGATTCTGCTGGTTGTTCAGGGGAGACAACGGCTGTAGAGGGAAAAGCAGAAGTCTATGTATGAAGCACGTGGTGCAGACATACGACAAATGGGTGGTTGCCCTTCCTTGCAGGCCGATTCGCCTGTGCCTGCTCAACCTGCATCCATTTCGGAAAACCAAACACTTGTCATTATATATCTGAATAACTTGACTCGTACGTTGCTGGTTTGTTATAGGACCACCATATTTTAAACTTTTTTGGCGTAGAAGGCGACGGATTTGCCCGGGGACAGGCCGACTGGTACATATAAGGGCTCTGGAGCACGGACCGGAACGGAATTGGTTCGTGAATTTACCTTAACTGGTTGCTGTAAACTCGAAATTAAATGACTGTCAACTGAAACGCCGCAGTTTGTGATGTCAACAGGGACTTATGTAACATTTTTATTTCTCTGGGGAACTCGCCTGGCCCAGTCAGTCGGGTTCACCGCAAAAGGATGCGTCTATGAAAATTCATGAGTATCAGGCCAAGGAATTATTTCGAAAGTACAATGTACCTACTCCCAAGGGAAAACTTGCCTACACCACCGCGGAAGTAGAAAAGATTGCAGATGAATTCGGCCTGCCGGTCGTTGTCAAGGCTCAGGTTCATGCTGGTGGTCGCGGCAAGGGCGGTGGAGTGAAACTTGCCAAAACCAAGGACGACGTCAAAACAGTCGCTGACTCCATCGTCGGGATGACGCTAGTCACCAAGCAAACCGGAGCACAAGGCAAGAAAGTGAACAAGGTGCTTGTGGAAGAAGGGCTCAATATCAAAAAGGAGCTTTATCTGTCCATCATCCCTGACCGTGAGACCGCAACAATCGCCATTGTCTGCAGCCAGGATGGCGGCATGGACATCGAAGAGGTGGCCGAAAAAACTCCTGAGCGCATTGTCACCGTCCATGTCAGTCCTATTACCGGCATTCAGGCTTTCCACCTGCGCAAAGTGTGTTTCGGGCTGGAAATTGAAAAAGAACTGCAAAAACAGATGTCTGCTGTAGTCAAGAACCTCTATAATCTCTTTGTTGATTACGACTGCTCCATGCTCGAGATCAACCCACTGATCATAACCGCAGAGGGGAATATCCTCGCCCTCGACGCCAAGATCGACATTGACTCCAATGCCATGTTCCGTCACCCGGATGCCAAGGAAATGCATGATCCGGACGAGGACGATCCCGTCGAAGCCGAAGCCGCAAAATTTGGCTTGAATTACATCAATCTGGACGGCAATGTCGGCAACATCGTCAATGGCGCCGGATTGGCCATGGCAACCATGGATATCGTTAAAATGGCTGGCGCCTCACCCGCCAACTTTCTCGATGTCGGCGGTGGAGCCAATGCAGAGGCCATCGAGAATGGATTTCGGCTCATCATGAAGGATCCAGCGGTCAAGGGCATCCTCATCAACGTTTTTGGTGGTATTCTCCGGTGCGATATTCTTGCCCAGGGTGTTGTTCAAGCAGCCACAAAACTAAAATTGTCCGTTCCGGTTGTTGTCCGCATGGAAGGCACCAATGTAGAAGAAGGGCGGAAGATTCTCGCCGAATCCGGGCTTGACCTGGTCAATGCCACAGATCTCGCTGATGCGGCGGAAAAGGTTGCCAAGATTGTTTCCTGATGCACTTCCACGTTGCGACAGCAGCGGTCAATGGGTCTCCTGGAAGTGAAGCAGCAGTTATGAGACAGCGCCAGCAAATTCTTCCATCCCTCAAAACAGTGGATCTGTCGTTTAAGGCCCTGTTTTGAGGTGAATCAAGTTGCAGAGGCTTTTAAATACTACTCATAGAGGACTACAATGAGCGTCTTAGTTAATAAAGAAACCCGTTTACTTGTACAAGGTATCACCGGTCAGGAAGGGCAGTTTCACACCCGTTCCTGCATCGCTTACGGCACCAATGTGGTCGCCGGCGTCACCCCGGGAAAGGGTGGGCAGAAAATGGATGCGGTGCCGATATTCAACACCGTGCAAGAGGCCCGGGACAAAACCGGAGCCAATGCATCCATGATCCTGGTACCGCCACCCTTTGCCGCGGACGCCATCATGGAGGCCGCCGATGCCGGCATCGAGGTCGTCGTCTGCATTACTGAAGGCGTACCAGTCATTGATATGATGCGGGTCAAGAACTACCTGGCCACCAAAGTCACCCGCCTCATCGGACCTAACTGCCCTGGTATCATCACCCCAGGTGAATGCAAGATTGGTATTATGCCTGGACCGATGCACAAACCTGGTGGACCATGGGGTGTTGTATCCCGCTCCGGAACACTCACCTATGAAGCTGTCCACCAGCTGACCCAGGCAGGTTTTGGCCAGACCACCTGTATCGGTATCGGCGGTGACCCTGTCAATGGGACCAACTTCATCGATTGCCTGGAACTGTTCAACGCTGACCCCGAAACCAAGGCTGTGGTCATGATCGGAGAAATCGGCGGTAATGCCGAAGAGGATGCCTGCGAGTGGATCAAGGCCAACATGTCCCACAAGCCGGTTGTCGGTTTTATTGCCGGTTTGACTGCCCCTCCGGGGCGTCGCATGGGCCATGCCGGCGCCATTGTCAGTGGGGGCAAGGGGACAGCCGAAGCCAAAATCGCTGCCATGAAGGCCAGTGGCGTGCATCACTGTGAAAACCTTGGTAAAATGGGCGAGCTGTGCAAGCAGGTATATAAAGGATGAACAGTCAGTGAAAACACATGCCGGCTGTACAACAGCCGGCATGTTCACGGCTTTCATAATCGGGCACGGAATTTTAAAGAATTCTGCAGCAAGGAGACAGCATGAGCACTAAGGAAAAATTAGAGCAGTTGAAAAAGAAAAGGGCCCAGGCCCTGTTGGGCGGTGGCCAGGACAAGATTGACAAGATCCATGCAAAAGGAAAATTAACCGCCCGTGAACGGATCCAAGCCCTTCTCGATCCCGGGAGCTTTGAAGAGTATGATGCCTTTAAACTCCATCGCTGCTACAATTTCGGCATGGAAAAAATCAAATTCCTGGGCGATGGTATCGTCACCGGTTATGGCAAAATCAATGGCCGCGGTGTCTATATTTACGCGCAGGATTTTTCGGTACTGGCCGGTTCCCTGTCCGGAACTCTGGCTGAAAAAATCTGTAAAGTCATGGACCTGGGCATGAAAAACGGCTTGCCGGTGATCGGGCTCAATGACTCCGGTGGTGCTCGTATTCAGGAAGGAATTGAAGCTCTGGCCGGGTACACCGAAATCTTCACCCGCAACGTTCTCTCCTCTGGTGTTGTTCCGCAGATCTCCGGTATTTTCGGCCCCTGTGCCGGTGGTGCTGTCTATTCCCCGGCCCTGACCGACTTCATTGTCATGGTCAAGATCCAATCCTACATGTTTTTAACCGGGCCAAAGGTCGTCAAGACGGTGTGTCATGAAGACGTCACCACCGAGACGCTTGGTGGCGCGGTCATGCACACCACCAAGAGCGGTGTCACCGATTATGCCGCCGAAGACGAGTACGATGCCATTCAGTACATCAAGGATCTCCTCTCGTACTTCCCACAAAACAATCTGGAAGATCCACCGGATGCTCCTTGTGACGACCCCATCACCAGAAAGTCCGCCCTGCTCAACGATATAATTCCGGACAATCCCAATGCCGCCTATGACATGAAGAAGGTCATTACCGAGACTGTGGATAATGGGATATTCCTCGAGGTCAAAAAGAATTTTGCCCCGAACATCATTGTTGGTTTTGCCCGCTACGGTGGCAAATCCGTGGGTATTGTCGCTAATCAGCCGTCCTACTATGCCGGTGTTCTCGATATCGACTCCTCGATCAAAGGCGCTCGCTTTGTCCGCTTCTGCGATTGTTTCAATATCCCCATCATCACCTTTGTCGATGTCCCCGGCTTCCTGCCCGGAACCAATCAGGAATTTGGCGGAGTTATCCGCAACGGAGCCAAAATGCTCTTTGCCTACGCTGAATCAACTGTTCCGAAGGTCACCGTTATTACCCGGAAGGCGTACGGTGGGGCCTACTGCGTTATGTCATCCAAGCATTTGCGCACCGATATGAACTATTCCTGGCCCACCGGTGAAATCGCGGTTATGGGTTCGAAGGGAGCGGTTGAGGTCCTCTATGCCAAGGGCGCGAAAGCTTCGGACGATCCCAAAGCCTTTCTGGTGGAAAAGGAGAACGAGTACAACGAAAACTTTTCCAACCCATATTGTGCTGCTGAGCGGGGGTACATTGACGATGTCATTGAACCGGCGGAAACCCGCTTCCGCATTATCAATGCGCTGGAATCCATTTCTGGTAAACGTGACAGCATCCCAATGAAAAAACACGGTAATATTCCGCTGTAAGCACTCCCATGCAATGGCAAGGCCGATAAGATGCCGGGCCAAAAACTCAGAGGATGACAGAATGGCAAATGTAAATAAAAAAGTGACGGCAGCAATTGCCGCTGTCAATGCCTATATGATGCAGGAAGAAGAGGCAGCCTATCAGGCACAACTGGCTGCCGCCAGGTCTGCGCAGACTGGTCCCAATCCATGGGCAATTGCCGGCCGTCAGGATATAATGCATTTCCGCAGGCTGATTCAGATAAAAGCCTTCTGATGGCTTTTGCGACAAATTGACGTTCAACGATAACGTACAACAGGAGAAATTGACAATGAGCGACCAAGTGAAAATGACCGCCATGAATTATGATGCTGACCGGCCTGCCGCAGAAAATCCGGTTAAGGTTATGGATCTGAGCTTTCGTGACGGCCACCAGTCTTTGTTTGCTACCCGCGGCCGTACCGAGGATATGATTCCGGTTGCGGAAATGATGGATGAAATCGGCTTCTGGGCCTTGGAGACCTGGGGTGGTGCCACCTTTGACACCATGCACCGTTTCCTCAATGAGGATCCGTGGGAGCGCCTCCGAACCCTCAAGCGCTATGTAAAGAAGACCCCCTTCTCCATGCTGCTCAGAGCCCAGAATCTGGTTGGATATCGGAACTACGCTGATGATCTTGCCACTGCCTTTGTTGAGCGAGCCGCAGAAAACGGCATGGATATTTTCCGAACCTTTGACGCCCTCAACGACTACCGCAATTTTGAAACCGTGGTCAAGCAGATCAAAAAGAGTGGCAAGCATTTCCAGGGCTGCATCTGCTATTCGCTGACCGAACCCCGCCTTGGTGGCGATGTGTACGACCTGAAGTACTACGTGGACAGAGCCAAGGCCCTCGATGACATGGGTGCCGACTCCATCTGCATCAAGGATATGGCCGGAATGATTGCTCCCTATGATGCCTATGCCATTGTTAAGGCGATCAAGGAAGTGACCAAGACACCTGTCCATCTGCACAGCCACTTCACCTCTGGTATGGCCCAGATGAGCCATCTCAAAGCCATCGAAGCCGGGGTCGATATCGTTGACACCTGCATGACTCCCTATGCGTTCCGCACCGCGCATCCTGCGATTGAGCCCTTGGTCATGGCTCTGCTCGGCACCAACAGGGATACCGGCTTTGATATCAAGAAGCTCGCCGAAATCAACGAGGTTCTTGAGAAAGAAGTCATGCCTAAATACAAGCATCTCATGGATGATTCCAAGTGCTCCATTATCGACATCAACGTTCTGCTCCATCAGACCCCGGGCGGCATGCTGTCCAACCTGGTGAACCAGTTGCGTGAAATGGATGCCCTCGATAAGATCGATCAGGTCTACAAGGAACTGCCCATAGTGCGTAAAGAGCTTGGCCAGATTCCGCTGGTCACCCCTACCAGCCAGATCGTCGGTATTCAGACCGTCAACAACGTGCTGTTCGATACCCCGGAAGAACGCTACAAGATGATCACCGCCCAGGTCAAAGACCTGTGCTATGGTCTCTACGGCAAAACCGCTGTACCGATCGACCCTGAAGTTCAGAAGAAGGCGCTGAAAGGCTATCCGCGCGGCGAAGAACCCATCACCTGCCGCCCTGCTGAAGTCCTCGAGCCGGAAATGGAAAAAGCCAAGCAAGAGATTGGAGATCTGGCCAAGGATATCGATGACCTGGTCATCTATGCCCTCTACCCGGTCACTGGCAAAAAATTCCTGGAGTGGAAGTACGGTGTGACCCCGGCGCCTCCGGAAGTCAAAGCACTCACCCTGGACGAAGTGAAAAAACGCGATGAACTGATCGCCAAAGCCAAGGCCGGCAAGCTGATTGAGCCGAAAGCCGCCACACCGGAGAAATCCGAAAACGTTCGCACGTTCAACGTCTTTGTTGATGGTGAATTCTTCAACGTTGAAGTCGACCCCATCGGCGATTTCCAGCCCATGGCCGCCGCTCCTCGTCCTGCCGCTGCGGCTGCCGCGCCTAAAGCTGCCCCGGCCGCTGCACCAAAAGCTGCGGCCCCGGCTGCTGCTCCCAAGGCCGCTGCCCCTGCTCCGGCAGTTGTTGAAGGTGGTACACCGCTTATGGCACCCATGCCCGGCATGATTATTAAAAATGTCGTCAATGTCGGTGACACCGTCAAGGTTGGCGATCCCGTCGTGATCCTGGAAGCCATGAAGATGGAAAACTCACTTGCCGCTCCGTGTGATGGAGAAGTCAAGGCTCTCAATTACGGTACCGGTGATTCCGTGCCCAAAGACGCCGTCCTTGCGGTTATCGGATAATTAATTTCTGGATTCATCAAAAATAAACAGGGGAGTGCCTGCTTCAGGCACTCCCCTGTTTGCTTCAGCGGCAGACAACGTGCCGATTTTTCTTTCACTCCTTGATCAACTGCAGGTGTCTTGCTTGTTCCCATAATTGGGTGGCCATGCGCACGGTTGCCTGGTCAACCATTCTCCCGTCCACCGCCACCGCACCTTTCCCTTCTTTTCTTGCCTGTTCGCTGGCAGCAAGTACTTTGGCCGCCAACGCAACATCCTCCTCTCTCGGAGTAAAGACTTCGTTGATGGTATCAACCTGCGATGGATGAATGGCCCATTTACCGTCACACCCCAGGGCACAGGCCATGACCGCTGATCGACGCAACCCTTCCGTGTCCTTGAAATTGCCATAGGGCGCGTCTATGGCAAGCCGGCCATGAGCCTTGGCGTGCATCACCATATTACTGATGGCAAAATGCCAGCGGTGCCCTGGGTATAGTTCTTCTTCCTTCTCGCCATGACCGGAAATGGACACCAATCTGGCGCCGATCGATGCTGAATAATCAGCAATGCCAAAAACGAGGCTGAGGCCCCTTGCACTTGCCGCGATAATTTCCGCTGCCCGCATTAAACCTTCGGCTGTTTCTATGGAGAGTTCAAGACCGAGGGGGCGACGGGCAGTGTTTGCCAGCTCGATACCGGAGAGCAGCCGGTCGGCAAAATACACATCACCTGGATGATTCACCTTGGGTATGACTATTGAGTCGATAATGTGCCCTGCTTTTTCAGCAACCTCAACGAGATCTCGATAAGCAAAAGGTGTATCCAGCGCATTGATGCGAACGGTCACGGTTTTCTGCGTCCAGTCGAGATCCAAGAGTGATGCAATGACCTGATCCCGCGCTGAATTTTTTTCCTCTAAGGGAACACTGTCTTCCAAATCGAGCATTATAACGTCGGCATTGCTGGTATTGGCTTTACCGTGCATCTTTGTCATATGCCCGGGAACGGATAAATTCGATCTTCGGGGTTTCATGGTACTGCCTCCTGTGGGAATGGGTAGATGAATAGGTACTGACAAGGGAGTGGAGCGCTGTCTTCATTGCTGAATCCGTGACGGCTGTACTCTTATTTCGGATAAATCTTGCTATACTCAGATGATGATTGCATTAGGATCTTTGATCATAACTTTCACCAGCCGCCTTTCGGAGACGTCCGTCCGCACGCCATCTTCATTGCCCGTAATCGTATGATAAAGTATAGCGTTCAAAGAACGGTCACCGGCAATATAGCTCACGCATGGACGAAGGGGCACGGATCCAGGTTCGTTGGTTTTGACGATTGAGTGCAGGAAAAAGGAAATGAGGACTCGTCAGGACAGAGAGAACCACTTTTTTTTCTTTTCAGGCTGATATAACTTCACTCTGTTTCTGCCCTCTTTTTTTGCCGAATAGAGAGCCTGATCAGCCAACCCGATAAGTTCGTTTTTGGTTGTATTTTCCAGTGCTGGGCGAAGACAGGCGATGCCGATGGAGATGGTGATGGAGTATGTATCCCGACCATCGTCAAAGACATATTCTTCGATTTTTTTTCGAATTTTTTCGGCGACTAAAACAGCTTCCTCGTGTCCGGTCTGCGGAAGGATAAAAACAAACTCTTCCCCTCCGTACCGGGCAATCAGATCGTATTCACGAATCTGTTCCCTGGCGACTCTGCAAAATTCTTTTAAGAGGAAATCACCGGTTTGGTGCCCAAAAGTGTCGTTGAAACGTTTAAAATGATCGATGTCGGCCAGCAGGAGAGAGAGCGTGTCATCATGTCTCGCTGATCGGTTGAGCTCAGCGTCAAGAAAATTTTGAAAAAAACGATGGTTGCTGATTTCTGTTAGCCCATCGATGTTGGCGAGATTTTCAAGCAAACGGTTTTTCTGGGCGAGTTCCTCGCTGAGTTTTTCCAGTTCCATTTTGGACTTGATCAGTTCCCGATTCATTTCCTCATAGGAAAGATTGATGAGGCTGAGGCGAAGATTAGCTTCCTGAAGGATTTCTGCAACAGACCGCACCGGCCCTATCTTGATCCCGAAATAATGGGCTGATTGCTCGATAGTCCGGTCGATTTGCCGGAGGATATTATTCACTTCGAGAACTTTGAGGCCGAGCAAGCGTCTAGCCTCGGTACGAAATTGCTTGTGGTATTTGGCAGGGTCATTGGAATGGAAAATTTTAACAAGCAGATCAGCTAAATATCCGGCAAAAACATTCTTTCGATATTGTTCTGGACCCTGATAGGTGTCAGGCTGATGATGATATTGAATTGGCAGGAGAAGACTTTCGGGAAGCCCCCAGGATTTGGCAGCCGCAAATCCTATCTCACTGTGGGTGCAGCCAATCACTGCCGATTCGATGTCCTCATCATGGCTGCCCGAGACATCATTATTGGTCTCTTTTGCATGGACCTGGTTGAGCACCTCTTCATACTGTTTGTTCATTGTTGCTGCAAAGACCAATTGCCCGATATTCTGCAAAAGGCCACAAATAAAAGCCTCCTCACTATCCCTCCCCCCAACCTGTTCTACAATGAGTTTAGCTGCAACGGCGCCGACAAGTGCGTGCTCCCAGAAACGATGGAAATCAAACAAGTCACTTTGTTTACGGCTTTCCAGGGCAAGAAAGGAAAAACTGAGCACAAGGCTGCGAACGGCATTGATTCCTAAAATAGAGACAGCTTGGTTGATTGAAGAAATTTGTTGCGGAAAACTGTAAAAAGAAGAATTTGCGACACGAAGTACTTTAGCGGATAAAGCCATATCTTGAGAAACAAGCGTGGCAATGTCCGTCAGGGTCGTTTCATCACTGGCGGTCAAAGTGAGGAGCTGCGAGGCAATGATGGGTAGAGTGGGAAGATCTTTTGACAGGAGGACGGATTCAAGCACTTTGTCTGGATCAGTGGTCATTACGGCTTCCTGTGTCTATGAAAGATGAGAGTATAGAAGAATAAAGCGTACGTTGTATTCGTGTATGTTTAATTTTATAATGGATAAGGTTTTACGTATAGTTTTTTTTCTCGTTAACCCCAACAGATGATTGAAAAGAGTCTGGGTGGGTCTGGTTGGGATAAGAACAGGGAGACCCGCAACAGGTGATGAAATCGAGGGTTTTGTCCAGAGACTGGACGTACTGCGGAGTCAATGGAATTTTTCCCCCTCCTCCGGGAGCGTCCAGGGCATAGGTTGGCAGAGCCATTCCGGTAAGATTGCCGATAAGGTAATGCATAATGGCCAGACCGGTATTGACGGTAGTGCGGAAATGCGAACTTCCTTTGGTCAAATCAGCCTGGAAGAGGTAGTAGGGCTTGACGCGAATTCGAATCAGCCGATAAAAAAGAAGTTGTAATGTTTGTGGGCAATCATTGACGCCGCGAAGCAGGACCGTCTGACAACCCAATGGTATACCGGCATCTGCCAAAAGAGTGCACGCCCGTGCTGCATCCGCGGTAACCTCGGTAGGATGATTGAAATGGGTATTGATATATAAGGGGTGGTAGCGTTTTAATATGGCGGCAAGTCGGGGTGTGATGCGAGCGGGGAGGGTACAAGGTACGCGCGTCCCGATCCTGATGGTGGCAATGGAAGGAATCGCCCGGATGGCGCGCAGGAGGCGGTCAAGGCGCTGGTCACTCAACATCAGCGGGTCGCCGCCGGAAATGAGCACATCGGAAATGGTGGGTGTGCGGGCGAGATATTCGAGGCCAGCGTGAATGGTGGCCTCATTGATAACCATGTTTTTTGTACCCACCTTGCGTTTACGGGTACAAAAACGGCAATAAGTGGCGCATTCGTTGCAAACCAGAAACAGGGCACGGTCAGGGTATTTATGGACAAGATTGGGTACAGGACTCAGATTTTCTTCGTCCAGGGGATCATCAAGGCCGATGGCATCACTGAGTTCAAGCAGGTCAGGGACAGCCTGCCGAAAAAGAGGAAGACCATGTTGTTTAATGAGTTCCAGGTAATAGCGACTGATCCTGAGGGGATAAACAGCGTGAACAGCTTCCAGCGGTTCAAGAGAAAGGTCAAGGGCCTGCGCGAGTTGTCGGGGTGTTGTTATAAACGAGTTGTAAACTTGATCAGAAACCATGGGAACCAGGTTTTTGGGTCAAAAAAATTGCCGCTGTGTTGAGTACGGTCATACGGGTAATAGACAAGCATATGGGCAAGCCGCCCTAAAAGAGGTGAATGGACACGGCCGGAAAGAATTTCCAAAGACCTGGCTGCCCTTGGTAGCCCTTCGCTGCGGGAAGCGGCGCTTGCTCTGAGCTGGGGTGTCTGTGCTCGTATTCCATGCTTGCAGCGCTGGCAGAAGGATCAAGGTACCGAAGAAACGAGTATCGCTATGTTTAAGACTGTTGAAGAGGTCGCCGTCTGCTTCTTGAAAGAAAAATGGACTGTCATCAAAGCATTGATGACAGTCCATTTTTTTAAACCCCGCTGCTGCTCACAGCAGGCTGGCTGGACCTTAATGATCGATGGTAAAGGCAGCTCGCAGATATTGACGGTTGAGACGAGCAATATTGCGAATGGATATGCCTTTTGGGCAGACATTTTCACATTCTCGGTGGTTTCCGCAATTGCCAAAACCATCTTTATCCATTTGCATGACCATGTTGATAGCACGTTTTTTGGCTTCAAGCTGTCCCTGAGGAAGCAGCGCCAGTTGACTGACTTTGGCTCCCAGGAAAAGCATGGGGCTTCCATTGGGGCAGGCTGCGGCACATGCGCCACAACCGATGCAGGCAGCGGCGTCCATCGCTTGCTCAGCAACATGTTGTGGAATGAGGATAGTGTTGCCATCCTGCGGTGATCCGGTATTGACCGATACATATCCACCGGCCTGTATAATGCGATCAAGTCCGCTGCGATCGATAATGAGATCTTTGATGATCGGGAATCCCTGTGACCTGAAGGGTTCGATAACGATAGTGTCATTATTTTTGAAACTACGCATATGTAATTGGCACAGCGTGGTTTCTTTTTCAGGGCCGTGGGCGGTGCCATTAACAACGGCGCCGCACTGGCCGCAAATGCCCTCCCGACAGTCATGATCAAAGGCGATTGGTTCCAGCCCCTTGCGGGTGAGCCATTCATTCAATACATCGATCATTTCAAGAAAGGAACTGTCGGTGCTGATGTCCTTAAGAGCGTGTTCCTCAAGAGCACCTGTTGCCAGAGGACCATTCTGCCGCCATATCTTTACTATGATATTAATTGTTTTCGATGCCATGGGATATCTTCTGTGTTGTATTTTATACTTCAGTAATGAGCCTGTTTACACAATAAGGACTGATATGTGTTACTTGTAACTGCGTTGTGAAGGAATAACATGCTCAAATGACAGCGGTTCCTTGTGCATCACAGGTGCAGTGCCTGGTCCTTTGTACTCCCATACGGAAACGTGACAGAAATTTTCATCATCACGCTTGGCCTCATTCTCTTCTGTCTGGCTCTCTTCCCTGAAGTGACCGCCACAGGATTCCTCACGGAGGAGAGCATCCTGGACCATCAGTTCACCGAATTCAAGGAAGTCGGCGACCCTGCCCGCTCGTTCAAGAGACTGGTTTAATTCTTGTCCTGAGCCGGGTATAATAACGTTCTCGTAAAAATCGGCTCTGATCTCAGGAATTTTGGTGAGTGCATACTCGAGACCGGCTTTGTTGCGCGCCATGCCACAGTAGTCCCACATGATTTTACCCAGCTCGCGGTGGTAGTGATCAACTGTATGGCCACCTTTGCCGCTGGCGGTATTTTTCATCAGCTTGTTGATCTGGTCCTTGACTTCGTTTACAGCTGCTTCGAAGGCGGGATCATCGGTGTTGGTGGGAACCGGCGGGACGGTGGCGAGATAGTTGCCGATTGTGTACGGCAGAACAAAGTATCCATCGGCCAACCCCTGCATAAGAGCGGAGGCTCCCAGCCGATTAGCGCCATGGTCGGAGAAGTTGCATTCACCAGTTGCGTACAACCCGGGGACAGTTGTCATCAGTTCATAATCCACCCAGACTCCGCCCATGGTATAATGGATGGCGGGGTAGATCATCATTGGTTCTTTGGTGGGGTCACTGTCGGTGATCTTCTGATACATATGGAACAGGTTGCCATATTTCCGCATGATTACATCAAGTCCATCGCGCTTGATGGCATCGGCAAAATCGAGATAGACCCCTAATTTGGTCTCGCCAACACCCTTGCCTTCGTCGCAGGCTTCCTTGGCATTGCGGGAGGCAACATCCCTGGGTACCAGGTTGCCGAAAGAAGGATATTTTCTTTCCAGGTAGTAATCTCGTTCGTCCTCGGGGATGTCAGCGGCTTTGCGGGTGTCGCCGGGTGTTTTTGGAACCCAGACACGGCCGTCGTTCCGCAGGCTTTCTGACATCAAGGTCAGTTTGGATTGAAACTCCCCATGAACCGGGATGCAGGTGGGGTGAATCTGGACAAAACAGGGGTTGGCAAATCCGGCCCCTCTTTTGTAGGAGCGCCACGCAGCGGTGACGTTGCAGGCCATGGCGTTGGTGGACAGAAAGTAGACATTGCCATACCCGCCAGTGGCAAGGACAACCGCATGGGCTGAATATTTTTCAATTTCACCGGTTACAATGTTGCGGCAGATGATCCCTTTGGCCACACCATCGACAACAACGAGATCCATCATTTCCCGCCGGGTGTACATTTTGACTTTGCCCAAGGCAACCTGGCGCATCATGGCGCTGTAGGCTCCCAGCAGCAGCTGCTGGCCTGTCTGGCCCCGGGCGTAAAAGGTTCGTGAGACCTGTGCACCGCCAAAAGAGCGATTGGCAAGCGTTCCGCCATATTCACGGGCAAAAGGCACTCCCTGGGCGACACATTGATCGATGATATTGTTAGCAACCTGGGCGAGACGGTACACATTGGCTTCACGGGCACGGAAGTCGCCACCCTTGACAGTGTCATAAAACAGGCGATAGATGGAGTCGCCGTCCCCCTGATAATTTTTTGCCGCATTGATACCACCCTGGGCGGCAATGGAGTGGGCACGACGCGGAGTGTCCTGGATACAGAAAGATTTGACATTGTACCCAAGTTCACCCAAGCTCGCCGCGGCAGATGCTCCGGCCAAGCCGGTCCCGACGATGATCACCTCATATTTACGTTTATTAGCTGGATTGACGAGTTTATTGGAAAAACGGCATTTGTCCCATTTTTCGGCCAACGGTCCTTCGGGTATTTTGGAGTCAAGCTGCATAGTCTTTTCTTTTGGCTGGAGGTGAAAGGGATATATGGTAATTGAATGAGGGTTCCTGGCTAAGCTGAGTTTTGCCTTCTGAATCCCCCACAGTCTCATGTACCATGAAAATTAATCATGTTCCTTGCAAGTTAAAGCAGGTGATTCTGTGAAATCACCAAGAGGAAAACGACCAACAGGTAAACAAAACCCATAAAGGCCACGAGCGCCCAGGTAATGACGCGCAGGGGGAAATCGTACTTCGGATGACTTATGCCCAAGGTCTGGAGCAGGGACCAGAAACCGTGACTGATGTGCAGCAGAAGAAGAACGATGCCAGCGGTGTAGATAAGCGTGAATACAGGGTTGTTCAGTACCTGAGTAACAAAATCAGCGATTGTTTTGACCTCGGTTTTTTCCGGAAAAGAAAAGTTCACCAGATGGATCAAAATAAAAACCAGAATCGCTACACCTGTATAGGGCATGGTTTTTGATGCCCAGGTGCTGCCCCCTGCAGAAGTTTCCATTTCGTATTTTCCGCCTCTGCTTTTGCGGTTTTCCAGGAAAAGGATGACACCGGTGACAATGTGGATGAGGAAGATGGTGTACAATCCGATCTCAAAAATAGGCACGAATATGCCCAGTGAGTGGAGATGATGCGCGTACGCATTGAACGCTTCTCTCCCCCAGAAGATGGTACTGTTGCCTATGGCATGGACGAGCAGAAATCCGCCCAGCATAAAGCCAGTGAGAGCCATGATGTACTTTTTGCCCAGGGACGATCGACAAGTTTGGATGAACCACGACATAATTACAGTTCCTGAATGAGAGTTGAGGGGTTGAAATACATTTGTTCCAAGGTCAAAACAATAAGCAGTATCAAGGATTTTTTAAACTGAACGATCATTCATTAACCACCACATGTCTATCCTGTCAAGAAAAAAACGCCGCTGCTTTCGTCCTGGGTGGTGGCCGAAACAGCAGCGATTCTCATCAATTTTGAAAACAGTCAATCGTGGTGCCTTGATGAACACCTGGAATCCGCGACCGTTCGGGTAAACCTTACTTCGTCGGACGGGTACGGGCAATGAGCATGGTTGCGAACGGACGCCTGGGAGGGCGGTGGGTGAGGGTACAGGTGTTAAGGGGACCGTTGAACGATACGTTCATCCATGCGCTGTAAGCCTTCCATCAACAATTTCATGAAATACCCGATTTCAGGGATTTCAAAATCCTCGGGAGGTAATCCCGGAGTGAATTTAAAACGCCCTTTTTTCTCTTTTAACACTTCATAAAAGGCTGACTCCCCCTTGATTCCCCCATAGCTCGCCTTGATAAGGGAGCCTTGTCGAAAGGAAAAACGTGCTGTACCTTTAGTTAATTGGGTTATGGTCAAGATTCCCGTTTTGCTATTGACATTCAAGGTCTGCAGCAATGCCTCCGGTGGGATTTCCTCGAGTTTTCCTATCATCCCCGAAGCGTAATCATCTGATCTGATTTTATTGGAATCGGTCAGTCTTCTCGCGAGCAGCCTGGTGAAGAACATGTGCAGCGTCGGATATTTTTTCAATAAGGAGTTGAAATGCTTATGGTCAATAGAGAGCAGTTGGCAAGACTCCCGGGCTTGGACTGTGGCACCGACATTTTCGTCACAAATGAGGCTCATCTCGCCAAAAACCTCCCCCCGCTGCAGGGTTGAGATAGGAAGAGCCGCATCATTAAGGATGTCAACCTGACCGGAGATGATAATGAAGAAGTATCCGCCAGGGTCACCTTTGCGCAGGATGATATCGTTTTTGTCATACTCTCGTAGTTTGAAGTGTTTGATTACTTTACTGAAATTATTCTCATCAATATTGCGGAAAAAAGGTATTTCCCGCAGGATATGGTACATGCTGCCGATTCGATTGTTGGCTCCGTTTGCACCTCCATCGGTACTCGTTGTCCGGTGATGCTCAATGCGAATGGAACCGGTGCAACCGCTGCAAGAAAGGATGCAATCAGGAATTTGATCGGCACGTTCGTATTCAATGATAATTCTGGTCAGGTCCCCATTGAGGACCTTGCAGTGACCGCGATTTGCCGGTGAATGAATGACCGTGGTATTAATGAAGGTATGTTCATCGCTGTTATCCATGGAAATGGCAATGCCGGAAATCTGCACGACATCACCAAAGCGATAGAGGGGACAATGTCTGGTCTCACAGACGCGAAAATCGATTTTGGGAAAACCCATGAAAAACTCCGGGAACGATGTATAATGAAATATTTTAAATTTTTGGTGCCTGTCATCCGCCCTGAAATCAGTTCGGCAATGCATCATGCCTGCATCTGATTACATGATTTCCTATTCCGTATCTGGTACCTGAATCCGTGAGCGTTCGTCCGTGCGTCAGTTTTATTGTCTGTGACCGTTCGATTAAAGTGAACTTTATCGAACGGTTACGGGCAATGAAGATGGCGTGCGGACGGACGCCCCGGAGGGCGGCTGGTGAAAATTATTATCAAGGATTCAGCTGCAACTATAATCTGATTACAGCTAGCTATAACCAAAACAAGAGCCCGGCCGTCACGGATTCAGGTGGTAGTGAATTGGTCACGTTCAGGTGCCATTGGCAGTATTATGTGCGAAAAGAACTGACCTTTCAAGGAAATCATATCCCTCGTCCGATCCTTGAGAGAGTCTTTTCCGCGGGCTTTTCAACAGGATCATCACCAAACGCCAGGGTTGGAACGGCGTGATGTGCTCGCTCCTCACTTGTTGAAGGCCACAGGGGAACCTGGACCTGTGCTGACGTGGCTGCTCACACAGCCTCTCCAGGCAGGCAGTCGCGACCGGACAAAGATGGGTGAGCGGGTTCGATTGCACAGAATTTTTCATTTTCAGGAAAGTTACCTATGTTTTGGACATCGATTTCCCCGCAGGGTCGATTTCGGATAGGCGTCCATACCCCCACGTACCAGGTGAGCAATCTGCGCAGGAAGGATTACATCTGTGCCCTGGGGCTTCAGGAGGACGATGTCATTGTCGATAACCACGGGAATGTTCCACCCGGCGATGTGAATGTCGATAATGCACGACCCATCTACGAAATTTGCAATCCTTTGCCCTTCCGTGGCTGTACTTTTATCGATTCCGGCTGGGCGGATGACCGGGCCTCCGATCCCGGCTCGATTGCGCTGACACAGCGCCCTCAGCTGTCGCTGCGAAAGCTGCTCAATGATCATTGTGCGCCGGAGTCCGTGCGGGAACTGCTCCTTCACATGCCCCTGCCCCTGCGCTATGAATTAGCGGCAACATCCACTGACCCCGAAGAATTGATCTGGCTCGCGGAATCCTGCTGTTCGATGGTGTTTGCTGCTCACGGTCAACCGGTTGGGCTGCGCTATGAACAGCAAAACGGTCGCCGTCGACCCATTATTCATGATTTTGAACTGTTTGAAACCATAGCTAACAATCCGTATCTTCCAGACGTCTATAAGGAGGTTATGGTGCTTCGTCCCGGGGTGCAGGGCAGCAGTGAAATTGTCGGTGATTACCAGGCCGACCAGACCGAGATTTTTGAATACCTGCGGAGTAATTCATATATCCCTTGGGGGCATTATGCAGCCAATTTTGCGCATACCTGCATCCGGTACCGGATTGCCGAGTTAAGCCTTGCCGACATGGAAGGACTGCGTCATCTGTATTACCAGCGGATGTATGTGACTCTTGCCGAACAACTCGGCCTGCAACCTGATGTGCGCCGGCGTTCCCTGACCAAAGCAGAATTGGAGCACCTGCGGCTGCAGATTATTGGTGTGTCCACCGCTCAGGATTCCCGGCAGGTGGCTTTGGCCACTTTGTGGGGATGGAATTTCGGGTATGATTTTTCCGGGACTGGGTATCGTCTGCACGCCTCGCATCAGATGATTCATCAGCAGTACGCCACCGTGCCGCCATGGGTCGCGGATGCCGACGGTGGTCCGGACCGATTCCCTGCCTTCAGCAGCGGCGATCAGGTGGCTGATGTGATCGAACGGTACCGGCGAGAGTACCAGTCCGATTTTTTTGCAGATTATTTGAGGGCACTGTTCGCAAACACTCGGATCGATAATACCTCCGGGGAGTCGTCCCTGGTGGTCTGGCAAGATCGGAATGTCCTGCTTTTTGTGCCCAAAGCGCAGGTATCCCAATGGGAAGTACAGCTGATGGTCCTTGCCGATGGGGAGACCGGTCCAGTGGGGAATGTTTTTGAGGCTGATGAAGCGGTACGCAGCTCAATCGATGCGGGGATCCTCAAGGCCCAGCAGGTGCTAGCCGGCCTGGGGGCCACTCTGGTCACTTCCATCGAATATTCCAAGCGACTGGGGATGAACAACGGCCAGCGGCTCCTCTATGCCTTTCTTCCTAAACTGCCCTGGTCCATGGGCGCGTTCAGCGAGGCCCAGGGGCGTTATATTCTCGGTCATTATCCCGAGGATTTTGCCATCGCCTGTCGGCGGCAGTTGCAGTGAATGCTTGTGTTGTTCCCTGTCAAGGGGTTGAACCTGCTTGGTTTGCCGCGTTCCCCAATGGTCAGCGGACTCGCAGGCGCTCCAGATTTGTCCAGGCGTGGCTGCTCGCTCCAGTCCCTCTCCGCCGGCATCCCTGACCTTATGTCCGCGGTTGAATATGTCAGCACACCTCGATTAAGAAAAATACATCTCGTTTCCGGATGGACATGAACAGAGGATGATAAAAATGAAAAAAGGATATTACGGGCAATGGGGAGGAGCTTTTATTCCCGAAGTTCTGCAGGCGACCTTCGAGTCTCTCAACAAAGCCTATGCAGCCGCCAGGAATGATCCTTCCTTCTGGCAGGAATACGTAGCGCTCATGGGTAATTATTCCTGTCGGCCGACGCCGCTGACCTATGCTGAGAATCTGAGCCGCCATCTGGGTGGCGCCAAAATCTACATTAAACGCGAGGATCTCAATCATACCGGTGCGCATAAGGCCAATAACGTCATGGGCCAGGGGCTTCTGGTCCGGCGTATGGGCAAAAAACGGGTGATCGCCGAAACCGGTGCAGGCCAGCATGGTGTGGCCACGGCAACCATGGCGGCCCGTTTCGGTTTTCAATGCACCATCTACATGGGTGAGGAAGATGTTGCCCGGCAGCGGCCCAATGTATTCTGGATGGAAAAACTCGGTGCTACGGTCGTGCCGGTCACCGATGGTTCCCGGACGCTCAAGGATGCCATGAATGAGGCTTTTCGTGACTGGGTGACCTCCATGGACGAAACCCATTATGTGATCGGGACCGTCTGTGGACCGCACCCATTCCCGGAAATGGTGGCCTGGTTTCAGTCGATTATCGGTCAGGAAGCGAGGGAGCAGATTGTTCAACAGCACGGCCGTCTGCCGGATAGAGTCTATGCCTGTGTAGGCGGTGGATCCAATGCCATGGGGATTTTTCAGGGATTTCTCGATGCACCCGACGTGGACCTGATTGGCGTCGAAGCTGGCGGAATGGGAATTGATACCGGGCAGCACGCCGCCCGTATGGTCCCGGGGTGCGGTGCTTCCGCAGGTGTGGCCCAGGGATATAAAACCATGTTCCTCCAGGATCCGGAGGGGCAGATGCTCGATACCCACTCCATAGCCGCAGGGCTGGATTATGTCGGTGTTTCACCCATTCTTGCCCATTTCGGCGAGCAGGGGAGGGTTCGTTTCGAATCAGCCACCGATGCTGAAGTCATCGCTGCCCTGAGCCTTGCCATGCGCACCGAAGGGCTTATTCCAGCCATGGAATCGGCACATGCATTTGTCCAGGCCATCAAAGAGGCACCGGCCATGTCCCCGGATCAGGCTCTTATTATCAATATGTCCGGACGGGGCGATAAGGATATTTTTACTATTGCGCATGCCTTTGACGATCCTTCCTGGAAAGAGTTCATTGTCAAGCGGGCAGAGGCGTACAGATAAAAGGATGTAGCCCGGGGTCCATCAATCCGGCCTGCTTTTGGAAAGAGGTGTGAAGTGACCAGAGAACTGGAGCAAGTGTTACGAACACGACGTGTGGACAAACCTATCCTGCTGATGACCCATCTGGTGGTGGGATACCCTTCCCTGGAGGTGAATCGCGCTGTCATTCGTCAGATGGCAGCCCATGGGGTCGACTGCATTGAATTGCAGATTCCTTTTTCCGAACCTATTGCCGATGGCCCGGTGATTCTCAGAGCCAGCCAGGAGAGTCTCCGCCATGGGACCCGGGTCGAGGATTGCTTTCGTTTCGGGCAGGAGATGGCAAGGGAATACCCTGATATCTGTTTTCTCTTTATGACCTATTACAATATTGTTTTTAAATATGGGGAGCAAAACTTCCTCCATCGAACCCGCGATATTGGTTTTCTTGGGACCATAATCCCGGATCTGCCCCCGGAAGAAGGGCAAGAGTACCTGAAAACCAGTAAAAAACTGGGATTGGCTCCGATTCTTTTTTTTACCCCCACGTCCAGTGATAAACGAATGCGAGAGGTTGCCGGGCAGGGCCAGGGGTTCATGTATTGCGTTGCCAGACGAGGGGTGACAGGTGGGCAGACGGCCTTTGACAGCAGTCTTGATCAGTATCTGGAGCGTTGTCGGCGGGCAACGGATCTGCCGCTGGCGGTTGGATTCGGTATCAGCAGTCGCGAGGATGTGGCTTTGCTCACCGGAAAAGCTGACATGGCCGTCATCGGCACTGCAACCATTCGGTTGGTGGATCAAGAAGGCGCTGAGGCGACCGGTCCATTTGTTGCCGGGTTGCTCGCCTCTCGCTGATCTCATGCACGAGGATTCCCGGAAAGCTCTTGTCCGCGGGAAAGAAGCGTTGCCCGCATGGGATGCACCACATATCACGCTTACCACATCGATCAATTATGACCAACGACACCAATCTGCACCTTGCAACAGCCACTGTTCTCTGGGATTTACAGCCGCTGTATTCCGGACCGGATGTACCCGAGATACAACACGATATGACCCGCTGCCTGGAGTGGGCCGAAGATCTGTCCGCAGGGCTCAGTGGACAGGTCGCTCATCTCGAGAGTGCTGCCATTGCTCAGGCGGTTGAACGGCTGGAAAGTATCGATTCTCTTGTTGCCCGTCTCAGTGCCTATGCTTTTCTCAACTTTATTACCCAAACCGGTAACGCCACCGCCTCGGCGCTGCTGCAGCAGGTCGAGGAATTGGCGGCCAGAGTTGGCCGGCTGACCATTTTTTTTCGCCTGGAATGGAACCGGCTTGGCGAAGAAATGGTGACGCGGCACCTGGAACAGCCGGTGTTGCGCCACTACGGTCATTATCTCCGGACCATGCGTCAATTTGCCCCGCATCAACTTGGCACGGCTGAAGAGGAATTGCTTCAGGAACTGCGGCCTGTCGGCCGGAGTGCCTGGAATCTGCTGTTTGAAAAACTGTTCGGGCAGATGCGCTTCGGTGATCGCCGGCGCACCGAGGAAGAGGTGTTGAGTGATCTCCATCACGGCGATCGTGCCATCCGTAAAAGCAGTGCTGCTGAATTGACCGAGGGTTTACGGTCCAATCTGCATATCCTGGCCCATATTTTCAATACCTTGGCAGCGGAGAAGGCCATCGACGACAGATTGCGTTGCTATCCGGCATGGGATTCTGCCATCAACCTGGCCAATGAATTGTCAACTCGGACTGTCGAGACGCTGGTGGAAACGGTCATTTCCCGCTATGGCCTGGTGCATCGCTACTATGCGGTGAAAAAACAGCTGCTCGGGTATAATGAATTGTTCGATTACGACCGCTACGCGCCGATTCCCGGTGGCGATACCGCACTGGTGCCCTGGGGGCACTGCCGGGATTTGATCCTTGAGGCCTTTGCCGACTTCGCACCGGAAATGGCGACCATAGCCGAAGAATTTTTCATTGGCAAACGAATTCATGCTCCCATTCTGCACGGTAAACGGGGCGGCGCCTTTGCCCACCCCTGTGTTCCCGATGTCCAACCCTATGTGCTCGTCAATTATGCCGGAACGCCGCGTGATGTCGCCACGGTGGCCCATGAACTTGGTCACGGCGTGCATCAGGTTCTGGCTGCCGAGCAGGGGTTCTACAACAGCGATACGCCGCTGGTCTTAGCCGAGACAGCTTCAGTCTTTGCCGAGTTGCTGGTCTTTAAGGCCCAACTGCGAGAAATGGAGGCGATGGACGCCCGTCGGGTTTTTATTTGTCAAAAGCTGGAATCGATTTTTGCCACCGTTTTTCGCCAGGTAGCGATGAATCGTTTTGAGGCGGCGATGCACAACGCTCGGCGAGAGCAGGGTGAACTGTCCGCGGAGCATCTTTCTGCTTTCTGGCTTGCCACCCAGCAACCGATGTTTGGTGACTCGGTCACACTGACGGAAGACTATGGGATCTGGTGGTCGTATATCCCTCATTTTCTCGGAACACCCGGGTATGTTTATGCATATGCTTTCGGCGAATTACTGGTTTTGTCGCTCTATGGTCGTTATCAGAAGGAAGGAAAAGATTTTGTTGACCGGTATTGGCAGTTATTGCGAGCAGGAGGCAACGGGTCACCGTATGAGTTGCTGCGTCCCTTGGGAATCGACCTCGATGATCCAATTTTTTGGTTGGAAGGCCTGAAGGTCATTGAACAGATGTTGTGTGATATCGAGCAGTCACTGACAAAAGACGGCAGCGGGTGATACATCACGCCGCTTTTGCAACCGCTTTGCTCGATTCGAGCAAAGTTTATCGCACCAACACTTTTTCCCTGAATCCGTGACGGCTGGATGCTTGTTTCGGATATATTTTGCTGTACACATCTTAATTGTAGCGGAATCCTTGAAAATACCTTTCACCAGCCGTCCTTCGGGGCACCCGTTTGCACGCCATCTTCATTGCCTGTAACCGTCCGATAAAGTCTCCTTAAATCGAACGGCCACGAACAACGAAGCCGAAGCACGGATGGGCACTCACGGATTCAGGTTTTTTTTGTATTTTTGGGTTCCAGCTTTCCTCGATTTGGGCCTCAAGCGGTACCTGGTCCTTTCTTTTTTTTTGCATTTTCTTTTTTCTCCCCCCACAATTCATATAAAAGGCTGCATGGTTAATACCTTGGGCCGGAAAGCTCCTCCCTGAGGCGGGTGTCTTTTTTTTTTATTTTCACTGCCGATTCAATCCATGGCCTTGAGATTTTTTTTACTTCCAGGTGGCTGTGGATTTGTCCTGCATATTTCGGGGGTGAAACTGGTCACAACAAGAGGAGCGTGGCAGACCACAGAGGTATACTCCAGTATGTCCAGGGACAAAGAAATGGTGACAACAACGAAGAAGATTGATGGATTCTCACTTGAGAATATTTTGCAGATCTTTTCCTTGGAGAAGAAATCGCAAACACTCAAGATCGTGCAGGATGACAGATTGGGGCTGATGGATGTTGATCAGGGAGATCTTATTCATGCTCAATTCGAGGAACAAGTGGGAATGGACGCCGCCCTTGAGATTCTCTCCTGGGAGGATGTGCAGATAGAATTGCTCCCACTTCGCCCATCACAGCACACCATCACTCATTCATTGATGAATATTCTGCTGGAAGTGTCCAAGCGCAAGGACGAACAGTGGAGTGAGCAAGAAGCGACCGGGGAAAAATTGTTGCAATCAGCAATAGAAAAGGCCGAACAACAGCTGTACAAAGAGGCGCATGCCGATTTGGTCCTGTACCTGAAGAAAAATCGCGACAGTGCTCAGGGGTGGGTCTGGTATTCACGCATCCAGGGAAATGTTGACAAGATGAAAAAAGCCCTGGAAATGGCCGCCGGATTCAATGCCGATGATGCCTTGGTCAAGGAGGATCAACGAAAATTTGCTCTGGTCGCGCATCATCTTACCGATGCCGTCGTCCGAAAATGTTTTTTCTGCTGGGCGCCACGCAATAAACACACCACAACCTGTCACTTCTGCCGCTGTCACCTGGCCATTACCCCTGCAACCATACGACAACCCGGCACAGCGGATACAGATGTCCTCCATCAGGCCCGGATTCGGTACGAGCGGATAATGAAGAAGCAGCCGCGGAATCCTGCCGCCATCTATTATCTCGCCTTGATCTGTTTAAACAGCCATAACTATCAGGAAGCCTTGGAGTATCTTGATTAATCGGCAAAACTGGCACCGGAGAAGGCTATTTTAGGCAACCAGTTGAAGCTGCTCCTTGATTATCTGGCCCGGCAGACCCAGCATGAGGATGGAGTTGACCGGCAGGAAAAGGTTCTGGTTGCTCCTGTGCGTGCGCAGGCAGCCGGCCAGGTGGAACAGAAAACAATTTTGGTCGTTGAGGACAGTTCCACGACCAGAAAAGTGATCACCATCACTCTGAGCCGCCGGGGGTACAGGGTTGTCGAGGCCTCGGACGGCCTGGAGGCTCTCAGCAAGATTAGTGAAGAGCGACCTGATCTGATCATGCTCGATGTGGTCCTGCCGAAAATGGATGGATACAAAATCCTCTCCATTATTAAAGGAAACAGAGAGCTCAAAGATATTCCGGTGATCATGCTCACCAGCAAGGACAGTTTCCTCAACAAGATGAAAGGCAAGATGGCTGGCTCGTCCGCATATCTGACCAAACCCTTCGACCCAGAAAAGATGATCTCCGCCATCGAAAAACATATCTGAAAAGGAGCTGTATGTTCACCAGCCGCCCTTCGGGGCATCTGTTCGCACGTTACCTTTATTGTCTGTGACAGTTCGAATAATGGAGACTTTATCAGACGGTTACGGGCAATGAAGATAGGGTGCGGACGAACGCTCACGGATCCAGGCGCACCATAAAAATCGCGCAGGATCCAGCCGTCACGGATTCAAGGCAACGGGTGCATACCAGCCATTGACCAGAGATCTTTTCAGTGAGGAGGCCATGAATATTCCTTCGAACCAGCAGGGGCCCGGAGACCCGATGCATTCCTTATCCACTCTGCTCGGCTCTATTGATCGCGAAACAGCTTCAGCCCTCGCCTGGGACCAGGATTTTTTGAAAGCGCGGGTTCGAGGCAACCGCAAGAAAAAGAGAGCGCATATTTCTTTTGAACTTGGGCGTCGGCAAATGGCCCTGCCCATCGACGCAATCCAGGAAATTGGCCATCTCCCTTTGGTGGTCCCACTACCCCATCTGCCACCCTGGATCAAGGGAATCGTTCAGGTTCGGGGGGAAATTCTCTCTGTCCTCGATTTTATCACCTTGTTTGATCTTCAGGGAGATCGACCCATGGGCCCGCGACAATCATACCTTCTCTTGAGAATATTTGATCTGCAATTCTGCCTCCCGGTCGGCAGGATAACCGGTTTGCTCCACATCGACGACCAGCTGAAAAATATGGAAGCGCAGCCGTGCCCGGAAGCGATGATTTCACCGCGCCTGGCTCAGGTGACACAAGGACTTATCACTGTCAGTAATCGGAAGGTGACTGTTCTGGATGCGGAAAAACTGGCAGAGTCTCCTTGGATCAGAAAGTGGCAGGACGCATGATGGCAACCATTGTGCCCCTGGTTATCCATCTGCGGACAGAGAAGGAGTGAGCTGATGGCAAGGGATGGTGATGATTTTTTCACAGGGTACATTGAAGAAGTGCAGAGCTATATTCCCCTCATCGCCAAAAGGATAGAAGCGCTGCAGACAGCGCCGGATAAGGGACCTGTTTTTGAAGAAATATACCGCCTGGTCCATATCATTCACGGTGCTTCCGTGATAGTGGGGGTCAATGGTCTGGGTAGCATAGCCGGCTGTATGAAAAACGCTCTTGACGGGATCAGATCAGGACAGCTGGCTCTGACAACGAAAGCTTTTGACGCCATGCTGGTTGCAGTTGATTGTTTTACTCATTTTTGTGGGGCTGTGCGCCAGGGAATCCCAGTGGACGACGAGGTGCTTCTGGCTCGGACCAAGGACACCTTTGCCAGGATTGAGGCTGGTAATGGGCAGCCGATTTTCCCGGTGGACGAGCATATCTTCTGCGATGACGAGGAATTGTTCCTGGATGAACCGCTTATCGCAGCAGCGGAAGAAGAGCAGGAGGTATCCGCTGGACCGCTTCCTTTTTTTGCCACGGAGGGTGATCTGTCCGACCAGATTGAAACAGTGAGCGGTTATGACGAAGTAAGTGATCCTGGCGACGGATCTTTGCAGGGGCACCTGTTCAGTGAGGAGGAGCAGCAACTTCTTCGCGATGGGTTTTTTGAGGAAGCGGAGGAACACCTGCATCAGGTGCACCAGTCAATGCAGAACCTCGAAAACCAGATCAACACCAAAACATTGATAACATCTCAGCATCGTGAAGAAATTCGCACTATCAGAAGGGCCGTGCACACCATCAAGGGAGCAGCGGCTGTTATCGGGTTCAATGATATTGCCTCGTACGCCCACCATGTAGAGGACGGGCTCGATTGGTTGTACGAGCAGGCTGTGCACCTTGACCCCGTTGCTGTCAACGTACTGGCCGAAGCCCTGAGCCTGCTCGGGGTACTGGTGGAATCACCTCAATCGGTGCTTTCAGGGAGGCAAACGGCCATGCACCGCCGATTGCAGGAGGTACTGTGCGATTTCCATCCCGAGGTCGATATATCAGGTACTGGTCAGACTGAAACGCCAACAGAGGCGACGTCGGCGCTTGCCGAAGCATCAACGCAACCGGCCTTGCCTGAAGTCCGGCAGCTCAGCTCGGCCGAAACCGAAAAAACGTTTCGGGTCGGTCGGGGGCAACTGGATTCTCTGCTCAACCTGACCAATGAATTGCTTGTCGGTGTCAGTGGCTTTGATCACAATATGGATCTTTTCAAGGATGCTCTGGCTGAATTGGCGTTGACCACCCGTCGGTTGAAAGATATCGCGTATGAATTGGAAACTCAATTCGAAGTCAAGGCTTTGGGTCGTCTTTCCAGGCATTTCACTCATCTGGATGCATCGAGGCAGAGCCTGAAAGATGCGCAGAGCCTGACCGAATTTAATGCCCTCGAACTAGATCGATATACCCGCTTGAATCTGATCATTCGTTCCCTGAATGAAACAGCCGTCGATGTCGCCGCGCTCCATGGCAATCTGGGGCGGATTTGCAGCGGCATAGGCAGCGACATCAGCCGCCAGCATCGCTTCATCCGTGAAGTACAGGTGCAGTTGCTGCGAGCCAGGATGAACCCTCTGTCGATCTTGGTTCCTCGATTGAGCCGAACTACCCGGGAGGTTGCAGGTCGGCTCGGCAAGAAGGTCCGCCTGGTGGTTGAAGGAGAACAGGTTGAGCTGGATCGGCTGGTCTGGGAAAAACTCGCCGATCCATTCATGCATCTGGTCCGTAACGCCACCCATCATGGGATCGAAGCGGAAAAGGAACGATTGGCACTGGGAAAACATGCCGAGGGCATCATCACGGTTGCTGCCCGACGTGAGGGGAACACCGTTGTTATCCGTTTTCACGATGACGGGCGTGGGCTTGATTTTGAGGTCATTCGTGAAAAAGCCAGACAGTTTGGTTTTGGTACTCGTGCTGATGCCCTGGATGAACAGCAACTCATGGATCTGATTTTTTACCCTGGCTTCAGTACGCAAACCATCAGCGAGATTTCTGGTAGGGGCGTAGGGATGGATGTTGTCAAGGAAAATGTCCACGAATTGCAAGGCAGCATTGCCGTGGAAACCGTTCAAGGCCAGGGAACAGCCTTTGTTCTTCGCATACCGCTGACCATGGGTGTGCTCCGGGCTCTTCTGGTCAAGGTCGGAGAGGTGACCTATGCAATTGCCATCAATGATATCAAGAATATTCAAAGGGTAGATAGTCATGCCCTTTCCCGCTCGGAAAAAACATTCGCGCAGGGTGAGACGACCATGCCCTGGCACTCGCTGAGGTCTTTGCTGCATCAGGGAGAAGATGAAAACGAAAAGCATCCCCTGGTTCTTGTCCTTGACGTGGCTGGTCGAACAATGGCTCTTTCCGTTCCCCAGATAACCGGGCAAAAAGAACTTGTCGTCAAAGGGTTGGGATGTCACCTGCGTGCTGTCCCCGGTCTCTCCGGCGCAGCAATCATGGGGGATGGCAGCGTAGTTCCGGTGCTGAATATCCCTGAGCTTGTTGAGGCAGACCGGTGCAGTGTTCATTTTACTCGTGATTCGATCCGACTTCGGCCCCTTGATTCGTGTACAGTGATGATTGTCGATGACTCCATTTCCATCCGTCGGGTCATGAGCCGTTTGATTGCCGCACAGGGATGGATACCTCTCGAGGCAAAAGATGGGTTCCATGCCCTGGAACAGCTCAACGAAGTTCGCCCTGATTGTCTGGTCCTTGATGTGGAGATGCCGCGCATGAACGGTTTTGAATTCCTCAGCAAATTGAACAATAGAACGGGTGGCAAGGAGATACCGGTTATCATGCTGACCTCGCGTACCTCTGCCAAGCATCGGGAGAAAGCATTGCAACTCGGTGCCAGCGCTTTTTTGAATAAACCATGCACGGATGAGGAATTGGTGACAACTGTGCTTCGCGTGACCGGAAGACCTGCGGATAGTGAAGAGTCCACTGATGGGCTTGGCGAGGTGCGGGTATGAACCTTTTTTTTCTGGCAATGATCAGGGGGCAGCTGTTTGGCTTTGAAAAACATGCTATTGCCGGAATCGGAGTGCGTGATGCCAGCCGGGTCCAATCGATGAAAAAACAGGGGCAACGGTATATCCCGTTGCCCAATGAAAAACAGGCCCTGGTTTGTGACCTTTTTAAGGTCCTCGATCCTCACGGCACCGATGATTTCAAGCAGAGCCATTATCTTATTTTGACTTTTCAAGACCAATTTCTGGCCTTGAGCATGACCGGTAAAGGCCGTCTGCTGTCGATGGATGTGAACGGGCAACTCTCTTTACCTCACGCCTTTACCGGTTTTGCAAGGGATCTGGTTGCGGGTGCCATCCCCAACGGCAAAGATATAATACTGTTGTTGCACATGGCTGCCTTGTTCAAAGTTCCGCATCATATGGCTGCATGATCCCGGATCCGTGAGCGTTCGACCGTGCGTCAGCTGTATTGTCTGTGACCGTTCGACTAAAGGACACTTTATCGAACGGGTACGGGCAATGAAGATGGCGTGCGGACGGACGCCCCAAAAGGTGTCTGGTGAAAGGTATTATCAAGGGTTCCGCTGAAATTGTACCATGAGTACAGTAATATATACCAAAAGCAAGCGTCCGGTCGCCACGGATTCAGGTTGATGTCAGGAGCGTGCAGGCTTGAAGAGAGAGAAGAAATGAAGGCCAGGGGACGATGTGAGGATCGACGTGTCTTTCTTCTGCCGATGACCATAACTGATTGGCCCGGCAGTGTGTTTTGTCTTTTCAGCCAGAATCAGATTGTGGAGATCCTGAGCCAGCGTCCGATCCAGCGGATACCCTTCAGCTCGGAATACCTGCAGGGGGTGCTGGTCTATCTTGACCGACTGATACCGGTGATCTGCCTTGACACGTTATGCAATGGGCAATGGACAGTTCCCCGGGGGGGATATCGTCAATTGGTGGTTGTCCGTACCGGAGCTGTTGATCCGGAGACCGGGGAACCATTGAAGGTCATGGTCCTGGCAAAGGCGGGTGTGCGCATGGAAAAAATTACCAGTGAAACCTATGGTGCCTCTTTGCTCGAACGGGAGGCGCCTGCTTCCCTTCGCCGAACCGGACTGCTGCGTGGATTTTACCAGCATCAGAATAAAGCCCTGGTCCTCATCGACCTGAGCACTTTGCTTCTGGGTCGCTTTCATCCAGATGGGACAGACTGAACTGGAGCAGAAAAAATCGTGCCCATCCAGAAGTGACTCTGTTGCCCTGATTCTTTATCGTGTTGGCCAGTGTACTCCTCAAAAGAGGATCTCTGTGTCTGCGGGTCCATATGTCAGCGTGCCTCGATTCAGGAAAAGGTCTTGTTTCCGGAATGTCATCAGTTTTGCAGAGAGCACGATGGGATCCGGTTCATTGTTGCAGGAAAAATCAACGAGACAAGATACCCATGGGATCTTGGAGAGAAAATGAAAGAGCAAAGCACCCCAAAAAAGAGCATTGGCAACCCTTTCTCAGCAGTGATCGGCAGGCTCAAAATTCAGGGTAAGTTGATATTGGCATTTTTTGTTATGATTGCCTTGATTCTTGGTGTCAGTATCCTTGCCGTAATTTCGCAACATTTTACCCAACAAACCATCGATGATGCAGTGGCTGTGCAGGGGAGGGTCGTACGCCTCAGTCTTGAAGCCGAGAAAACATTTCAGATGATGCAGGGAGTTGAGAAGGATTTTCTGCTCAACTACAGCAGGATCGGCATGCAGGAAGCAAAAGACCGGTATATGCATGCTTTTATTGCAGCCGGTGAAAAGATTAATGAAAATCTATTTGATATTCAACAGATAGCTCCAGGAGAACTTGAAACGGATCTCGCCAGGGACGCCATGTATGCCATCAATACCTACTTGGCAACCTTCATCAGCTCCGTTCAGGTTCTTGAGGTGTATGTTGATCCTGAAGTGGATGAATTGACCAACTTGCAGCAATTTATCGAAGTTTTGAGGCGGTCGGTGTCGATGGTTGATTCTTCTCAGGTGCAACTCAGCTTCCAGAAAGTACTTTCTGCTCTGCAGGGGTACATGCTTATTCCCCAACAACAAACCGGTGATACGGTGTTGGCAGCAGCCGGGGCTTTTATTGACAGCATCCAAGTTTCCGGGGTGTCCGCTGCCGAAAAAAATGACCTGCGTACGCAAACTGAAGGATTGATTGAGCGCTTTACTGCTCTACGTCAAACCGATGAGGCCATTACGATGGGGATTGGAGCCGACCAGAAAGCGATTCAACAGGCGGGATCGGTTATCCAATCTCTGGTGCAACAGGCGATTGCCAGTGAGACCCGGGCAGTGGAAGGTATAGAGAAAACCGCCGGGAAGGTGCGGTATATCGTGATCGGTGTGGGGCTGGTTGCCCTTCTTTTCGGGGTGTTGACTGCCTTCACATTCACCAGAGCTTTAACCGGACAGGTCAACCGAACCATGAATCTGCTGGCGGAAATGAACAGAGGGAACTTTACAGCCCGGGCCGAGGTTATCTCCAGCGACGAACTCGGTCAGATGGCAACCGCCTTGAACGTCATGTTGGATGATATCGACGCCCTCTTTAAAATCCGGGAAGAACGTGATGCCATCCAGGAGTCGATCATGAAACTTATGGTGGAAATCAGTGACCTTACCGAGGGTGATCTGACGACGAGAGCTGAGGTGACGGAGGATATGGCCGGTGCAATTGCTGATTCCTTCAATACCATGGCTGTGCAATTGGGCGAGATTGTTCGCCAGGTGAAAATGGCCAGCCAGGCGGTTGACGATACGGCGACCGATGTTTCGAAGTTGACCGAGGATCTGGCAGCAAAGAGTATTGACCAAACCAAACAGATTAACGCTGCCATTGAGTCTTTACACGAGATGGCCGAATCTATTCGACAGGTTTCAACGAATGCGGCAAAATCGGCCGATGTATCAGTGATGTCACGAACCAATGCCCGTGAAGGTGCTAAAGCTGTTGAAAAGACAAATCTTGCCATGGATGAGATCCGTGAACAGATCAACGAAACGGCCAGATCGATTAAGCGGCTTGGCGAAAGTTCCATGGAAATCGGCAACGTAGTTGAAATGATCAACAGTATTGCTGACCGAACCTCCATTCTGGCTTTGAACGCATCCATTCAGGCTGCCATGGCTGGTGATGCCGGCCACGGATTTGCTGTTGTTGCCGAGGAGGTGCAGCGGCTTGCCGAGAGTTCGGGCAATGCCACCAAACAGATCGAGATGCTGGTCAGGAGCATTCAGTCGGAAATCAAAGATGTCAGTAGTCGCATGGACGAGAGTATCAGTAGAGTTGTTCAGGGTTCCCGACTGGCCGACGGCGCGTACGGTCAATTACAGGAAATTGAATCGGTGTCCAACCAGTTGGCAGATCTGATCGACTCCATCACCAGGGCAACGTCCAGACAGGTACAGACCTCGGAAAAGGTGATTGAAAACATGATGGCAGTGGGCCGTGTCAACAAAGAGACTTCCATTACATCACAAGATACCGCCAGTTTAATGAGTATGCTCAGCAACACGGCTGGTTCCCTGCGCAAGGCTGTGGAAGTTTTCAAGGTCGAGCCTGACCAGAGGGCTTGATTCGCTTCCGGTAGCGGAGGCATAATCGCACCTGGAATCAAACGGTCATGCTCCTGACGCAATTCTGCAGCAACTAAATATAAAACAAGCGTCCAGACGTCACGGATTCAGGGAGTGATTAAGGATTGCAAGCACAGTGAGCCCGCATCGTTGAACGATGCGGGCTCATTACTTTATTTCCTGCGCTGATGCAAGGGGAGCAGCAGTTTGGGATTCTGTTTAATGCGGATTTTTTGGAGGGTGTAGACAATAACGAAAAGAGCGATGGCCACTCCATCAATTATAAGAATGGGCACATCAATGTTTGTGAGACCGAATACTATTTTGGGAAAGAGGAGTAATATTGCGCCGATGGCGCCAATACACCATTCCAGGATATTTGTTGGGCACAGAAAGTATCCCATGGATAAAGCTGAAAAAATGATGGTTCCCAGGAAAATGGTCACAAAAGCAGTGGCAATTTCAACACCGGTTCCAGCTAAAAGGAGAGCTGGTGTGTAGGCAAACAGGAGAGGGCCCAGAAAAATCATTTTAGAGAAATTGAAAGCGGTCCAGCCTGTTTTCCATGGATCGGATCCGGAAATGGCAGCGGCGGCATATGCCGCAACGCAGACCGGTGGCGAAATGTTGGAAGTTTGGCTGAACCAGTACACGACCATATGGGAGGCCAGAAGTGTCCACACAGCTGCTTGCGGCAGGGCCATTTCCAGCTCGGTATAACTCATGCCGAAATGATGATGCGCCAGCATAGCACTCATGGCAGGTACGGCAAGAACGGCGACAATGAGATAAGAGGCGGTGACCGGGACTCCCATGCCCAGAAGCAGGGCTGCAATCCCGATGAGCAGGATGGCAAGAGGCAGGCTTCCTCCGGAGAGGCTGAAAATAATCTCGGAAAACCGCAGTCCGATACCAGTCAAGGCTATGACCCCAACAATGATTCCGATGACCCCCACGGTAGCACCGATGACCAGAGTGTTTCTTGCGCCCTCCTGAAGAGCTTCAAAAATCTGGCGAGGGCCCATCCTGTATTCGGTGGTCAACCAACTCACCGCGACACAGGAAAGTGTTGCCATCACCGCTGCGTATCCCGGGGAATACCCCTTGAGCATCATCGTAACTATGATTACCAGGGGCAAGGACATGAACCATTGTTTCTTGAGGATATCCAGCGCTCGTGGTCCTGCCTCGGCATCACCTGACCCCACCAGTCCATACCGTTTAGCCTCAAAGTGGACCATGACATAAACAGCGAGGAAATAGAGCAGGGCCGGAAATATGGCCATTTTCATGATTTCGACATAAGGGGTTCCAGTCATTTCCGCCATGAGGAAGCCACCTGCGCCCATAATGGGTGGCATGAACATTCCCCCCGTGGAAGCAGACGGTTCAATGGCACCAGCCACGTGTGGTCTGAACCCGGCCTTTTTCATAAGGGGGATGGTAAAAGCCCCCGTGGACACGGTATTGGCAATGGCGCTGCCGGAAACAGAGCCAAAAAATCCTGAGGCAACGACGGCAACTTTGGCAGGGCCACCAGTGGATTTGCCGACCAGAGCCAGAGGCAGGTCAAGGAAGAATTTACCGGCGCCGGATTTTTTAAGAAAGGCACCGAAAAAGATGAAGAGAATGACATACGTGACCAGGACATCGGCCATAATACCAAAAACCCCTTCCTGCTTGAGATAGATGTGATTGACAATACGCTCAACAGAAAAACCCCGGTGCGCTATGACGTCGGGCATATACGGACCAAAGTAACAATAGCCGATGAATACCACACCAACTATTGTCAGAGAAGTTCCAAGCACGCGGCGGCACACTTCCAGCGAGACAATGATACCGATCAGGCTGACATAAAAATCCATGGGGGTTTCGTTCCCCATGCGATAATTGAGGGATTCAAACTCCAGGATCCAGTATCCAACGACAAAAGCGGAAACGAGAGCAAGCGCTATGTCCAGGAATGATGGCCGATGACTAGGTGAGCCACGCCACATCGGATAGGTGAGAAAAACGAGAACATAGGTGACGAATACATAAACACCGCGATGATATTGAGAGGCAAAAGGCTGAAAACCGGCATTATACAAGTAGAAAAGAACCATGCCGACACCGAGGGCGGAGGTCAGATAGTACCAGAATCCTGACATCTGCCGCCCTGATTTGGCGTCACGCTGGATAATTTTTTGAAGTTTGTCCGGGTCTGCAGCGGACTTTAACGCCTGCTCTTCCTCTGAAATTTCTTTCGTGTTCCGATCCTGGGTCATTGGTATCCTTAGACCGGCGGAAAGAGCAGAGGGTTCTTGCCGCCGGAGACTGTTAAGATGAAATCTGCCGGTTTAACCGAAGAGTGTTGTTTCGTCCGCAATGAATTGGACGTGTACCCTGTACCTGCTGGACTGGTCAGGGTACACGGTTTGTCAAGCTGCTACAAGTAATAGCTGTGCGCTTAATCAGTCAATTGGTTTGAGATGTTCAGGAACTTCGAATCCCTGCTCGACCCAGAATTTGTAGGCACCTTTGTGCAGAGGTCGTGATGCCCCTCTGAAGTTGTTCTCCAGTGATGTGGCCCGGGCGGCATTGTGAGCCTGACGCAGACTGACAAGGCCTTCTTCCGACCAGATAGCCTTGGTCAGTTCATAGACCAGGTCTTCCGAGACATCAGCGCGGGTGATCAGGAGAGTTCCATCTTCAAATGTTGCGGTTTCTTCGGTCTGACCTCTGTAGGTGTTGGCGGGGATGGCAGCTGGCTGGTACGCAAAGGCATCATAAAAACCACTTGCCTCCGCAGCGTCTGCCAGGTTCATGAGACGGATATCGTTCTGGGTAGCAGCTTCGATGATGGAAGCGTTGGGATAGCCGACTAAAACCCAGAATCCATCGATCTTGCCATCTCTGAATGCCGCTGCAGCTGGAGAATAGCCAAGAAATTCAGGCCTGATCTTGTCCCAAAGGTCAAGGTGGCGGAAGAAACGTTCAGCTGAGGCGGCAGCACCGGATCCGGCATTCCCCACAGCTATTCTTTTTCCTTCAAGATCTTCGGGCGTCATCAGGGGGCCATCAGCGTTAACCACCAATTGAGCAGGGGCGCCGTACAGGTAACCAATGCACCGTACCGTGTCGTACACGCGAGTGTCTTCAGGGAGTCCCCCTTGGGCGGCCAACTGGATGTCAACAGCATAAGAGATGCCGAAATCAAAGTCTCCGCCGTGAACCCGGCGGACATTCTCAGCCGATCCTCCGGAACCCTCGGAAGACATTCTCACATTGGGGACAACCCTTGGTACATAAAGGGAAATGGCATTGGCAAAATAGTTGAATGTGCCCCCGGTGGGCCCGCCACCAATGGATACGAATTCAGTCCTGGCCATTGAAGGCGTTGGGGTCATGCCCCAAGTGATCAGTAAGGCACTCAAAGTGATGACCATGAACAATCTTTTTTTCATCTTCGTTCCTCCTGCTTGGTTTTTGGGTTGGTCTATCCAACGTTGCCAACAATCCAGGTGAGGATTATGGCTGTCATTGCAAACTTCTGTGCAGCATACCTGACACTGCTCCTTTCATGTAGGCATGATGCTCTTCAATCATGGAAACCTTGATGCACGCACGGCGACCATTCATCAACGCATCAGCAGCAGCCTGTCTCGCTTCCTGTTTAGGTGTCGATTGTACCCGGTCGCCTGTTCGCTTGCTCTGATGCGATGGACGGTCTTCACAGGCATCGGGCATAATTCTATGTTTTTTCTCCCCTTGCTCCGGTTGGTTTTCCCGGGGCCGGAACGGTTGATTCTTGTTTGGTTGTATTCTGCTGTGATCAGGTTGTCATTGCGACTGAATCTTTGCCGAGAATCTTCACTCGCCACGCCTTCGAAGTATCCGTCAACACACAATTTTTATGGTCCGGATTTGTCCGATAAAAGGTTTTTTGATCGAATGGTTCCGGCCATCCATGCTGACGCACGGGCGTACGCGCAGGTGTTCAGGTCTCCGTTGACTGGTCCAAAAAGTTGACAGACTTTTTGTACTTTTTCAACATAAGAGAAAAATTGAAGTGTCTGGTAACTTGTCTAATCTTCTAAATCTTCATCGTCAGGATGGACGACTAGTACTGGGCATTTAACCCGATTGATAACCGTCCGGGTGGTACTGCCGACAAACACATCAGCAAAAGCGGTTCGTCCCTGGGTTCCCATGACGATCATGCCTATTTTATTCTCTTTGGCGAACTTGACAATTTCTTCACCTGGCTTGCCTTTGCGAATGGTGTAATCTATATCTAAATCCTGCATGGAGTCGGCCGGAGTAAACTCTTTCAGGTCAGCTTCTCTTTCCTGCAGCATGCTTTTCATTGCGTCAAGAAAGTCCTCTTTGTACCCTTTCAAGCTCAATTCCTGCATTGTATCAATGAGTCTTTGGTTGATAATGTGTAGCAGGTATAGTTTTGCTTGTTGCCCCTTGGCGATTTCCATACCATAAAGGACAGCCTTTTTCGAATTCTCAGAGAAATCAATGGGAACTGCAACACGTCGAACTTTAATCATCATGAATCTCCATTGAATTTTTGGAAGATGTCCCATGAATAATGAATGGTGCTCGGTGTTGATTCACAGGGCAAATTTGAGGGTTGATTTTCATTATCACTCCAATATCAATAAAAATTTTCATATATAGAGGGGAGTTGATCGAATTTCAACCCGTTGCGATAAAAATCGCTGTTGTCTACATTCTCTGGTCTTTGTATTGCCTAGCATATTAAAAAAGCAGAAATCTGGATTGTATTACATATCATTGTGCATGGTACCTGGATTGTCTACCGGTGAACTGGTATTTTATTTCCATTGGAAATAACCGCGACATAACTACCCTTGTTCCTGAAACAAAATTTGAAGGCCGAAAGGAGAAAAGTTACTGTTAATGACAAAGTAAATTTTCAGGAGAGAATTTCTGTCATTGAGAGCATGTGTCAGCCGGGACAGTTCACGGTATTCAATGTGGAGTATGGCTGACACGTGTTTTAATTGTAACAATTAAAGTGTCTATATAATCGCTAATGGGGTGCAGGGTCAAATGTTTTTGCGCGCTTACGATCAGCTTGTATTGAATTTGGATTTGTTCAGCTCTGGTTGTTCCTTGTTGTCGCGCGCCAGTTTTTTGGGCTGGCAAGGGGACTTTCGACCAACAGCTGGTGAAAGATATTGTCAAGGGCCCAGTTAACATTTTTAAATGATTAGAGGAATATATATTTAAAACAAGCCTCCCGGCCATTACGGATTCAGGTTGTACTCTTATGTGGTTGCAGGTCACAGTGTACACTCGTGAAAATCCACCGGATGTGCGGATGTGATCCACACAATGGCCTCTGATTGGTCAGGTCTCAAGATGTCGCTTGACCATTTTTCTTTCCTCCCATTGGACGATGATTAAAGCAGGGGCGATGATCATGATGCCGACCAGCGTCTGGCCGGAGGGTATGTCACTTTGGAGAAACCACTCGATAAGGATGATCAGGGGCGGATACAGGTACGAGTACGCCATGACGCGGGTGGGGCCGAGGTGCAATGTTGCCCACTGGGTTATGAAAAAAGTGATAATGGTGGTGAAAAAGGCAAGATACACGATCCCAAACCACAACTTGGCTGGTGGTGGAACCGGGGCGGTTGCTGGAGGCTGGAGACTGACCAGCAGCAACAGCCAGAAACAACCGGTCGCAAGGATCCAGAATGTCATGACCGCCATGGGTTCACCTCGGTGCATGAGTTTGACCAAGGGCATGTACAGGGCCATGGACAGACAACCGGCAAAAAAGAGAATGTCGCCATAGTTGAATTCAAGGGAGCGGGCCAGTTGCATATCTCCTTCAAAAATAACCCACAGGGCACCTGTCATGGCGAGGAAAAGAGCCATAACGCGAGATTTCCCTAACTTTTCCCGAAGCAGGAGCCAACTGTAGAGACCCGCCAGTCCAGGAACGGTGGTGAAGATTGCCCCGGTATTCAATGGGTCGGTTGAACGAAGAGCAAGAAACATCAGCCAGAAAAAACCTACCAAGGCCATGCTAATGAGGCTGTAGCGGAGGATGGCGATGATACCCGGGAAGGTTAGGCCGAATTTATAGATGACATAGGGTGCGAAGAGCAGGGTAGCCAACAGGAAGCGCATCAGAGTCAGGGTCGCCGGATCCATAAAAGGAGTGATGGCTTTACCCACCGTAAATGAAGTGGAAACAAGGAATGCAGCTATCAGCATGCAACCATGCAGAATCCACAAAGGTGGCCCAGCTTGGCGAGGAGAGGCTATCATCGCAGAAGGCGCAACAGATGTGGGTGCAGCATGGTGTTACTGGCGAGAATTTCCGACAGGAAAGGTGAGTATACCCCACCGGTGAGGTCGGTGACTTGTCCGCCCGCCTCTTCCACCAGCAGCAAGCCAGCTGCTGTATCCCATGGTTGCAGCTCCAATTCATAGAAACCATCAAGACGTCCACAGGCCAGGTAGGCTAGATCCAAAGCGGCCGCCCCGGCCCTGCGGATATCACGAACGTTGGTGAGAACGGATTCAAACTGTCGCATTAGCTTTGCGATGTTGTCACCACTGGTATAGGGAAATCCGGTGCCAATCAATGACTCAATTAAAAGACCGGTGTTGGTAACCTCAATAGCAGCTCCATTCAGCCAGGCACCGCAATTTTTGACAGCGCAGAACAGTTCATCGGACATTGGCGCATAAACCACCCCGACAAGTGTTTTGCCATGGGCAAAAAGTGCGATGGAAACAGCGAAATAGGGAAAACCGTGCGCGAAGTTCGTGGTCCCGTCCAACGGGTCAATGATCCAGAAGCAATCCCCGGGGTGTTTGCCATGGGTCGCAGTAGACTCCTCGGTCATGAAGGGAATTCCCGGGCAGTCTTCTGCAAGTGAACCAAGTATGGCTGCCTCAGCAGCCAGGTCAGCCTCTGTTACCAGGTTGATAGCACCTTTCATGGTGATTTCATGGGGCTGATTGTACAGACTCCTGATTTGATCTCCCGCTGTCAATGCGGCACGACAGGCCGCCTCAAGCAATATACGGTGATCAGTGCGGGGGCACCTGCTGGTGGTTTTTGTTATTCGGTCCATCGTGATCCTTTGCGTCTGGAATATCCTCACCGGAGGGTATATGAAGAAAACCTGGATTCGTGAGCATTCGTCCGTGCGTCAGCTGTATTGCCTGTGGCCATTCGCTTAAAGTAAATTTTATCGGGCGGTTACGGGCAATGAAGAGGGCGTACGGATGGACGTCACTAAGGGCGGCTGGTGAAGGGTATTTTTAAGGATTCAGCTGAAATGATAAGCTGATGACAATACGTTAAATCAAGTAAAGAGTTAAGCCGTCACGGATTCAGGCGTCTGCTTCTGGAAAGGAGAAAGCTATTATGGGATTTTTAATCCCTTTCCTTCCAGATTGACAACGCTTTTTTATATACTTCTGTTCGTGGTAGCCTTAAGTTGGAGGCAATAGACTGAACAGCATCTTTCAAACTTGTCTGCTGGGTGTCACGATACCAGCATAGAAGCTCATCGAGATTTTCCGGTTTATCAACAAAGGCTCCTTCTGCGGCAAAAACAATGAGAACCAGCTCACCTTTTACCCCTTTTTGCAGGTGACTGCTGAGCGTTGAGAGCGTGCCTTCTATGCATTCTTCATGAATTTTAGTCAGTTCGCGAAGCAAGACAGCCTGTCTGTCGCCAAAGCATTCGATCATCGTTGATAACGTCGTATTGATACGATGAGGCGCTTCATAAAAAACCAGAGGGTAGGGCAGGGTGGAAACACTGTCAAACAAGCGTTTCTTCTCTTGTTTATTTGCCGGCGGAAAACCAGCAAAAAAAAATTGGGTCAGGGGGAGACCGGCAATGGATATGGCTGCGGTAAGGGCGGAAGGTCCAGCAACGGCTACAATTTCAATGCCTGCCAATCTGGCTTTTCTGACTAAAATCGCCCCAGGGTCTGAAAGCGCCGGCGTACCAGCATCTGATACCAGGGCAACATCTTTACCGGCGCACAGCATTTGCACCAGGATATCAGACTTTTCTTGTTCTTTTCCGCGATAGTAACTGATAAGAGGTGTTTTCAGGCCGAGGTGCAGGCAAAGTTTTTTTGTATGCCGAGTATCCTCGCATGCGATAAGATGAACAGAAGCCAGTGTTTCAATCGCTCTGCGGGTGAGATCACCCAGGTTACCAATCGGTGTGCCTACAACAAAGAGGGTTCCTTTTTTTGCCGGTTTTGTATTTTGGGCTGAGGGAAGAAAAATTTTTTTCATGTCAGGAAAATTATCTGTATTTTCATGAAAAAATGAAATTTTTTGACTCTGTAAGCTAGCTACAGGTCCTTATTTTTCAGTATTATTGAATAATCAAGCAAAATAAAAAAATAATCAATGAATATAGATACTTTTTTTATTAATACTGATATTGCAATTGCCGTTATTGATGTTACTAAATTGAAATCATTTTGTGAAACATTCAAATCGAGTGATTTTGATATAAATATATTTGTTGAAAGTCAAAATTCATTATATGGTAAAGATAAAAATAATTTTCATTTTGAATTGGTTAACAAAAAAGCATGTGAGATATTTGGAATTGACCATTTAAATGAATTAAATAAAAATATAGAAATTATATTTAAAAG
>NZ_JAFFQC010000070.1 GCF_016918545.1 Desulfobulbus alkaliphilus
GCCGGACGGATAACTCCGCCCTGAAAACAAGATTTTCGCCGGTTTTTCCGGTGAAAACAAGAGCACCGAGCATGAATCCTTTTTTTATGGAAGAAATCAGGCCGGGCTTAAACGAAATGGACGAAAATTAAAACGCTACCCCTTCAAAGCGGGAGCAGCTGACAAAACACCCGTCGCAATCACCCCACCTCCCCACACCCCACAACCATCAAAAAAACATACCCTCCAGGAAAAATCAGCGACGATTCTCTTGTTGTTATGGGAAAAAAATATAGCATTTCCAGCAGGTTATAAAATAATGGATGACCCTAATTTTTCCACAATCTTTCCCTCTGATATTGACTTTTGGCAAGAAGTACAGAAAGGTCATGCCTATAATTGAAAAATACCACTATGACAAGTATGCACACGACAATATAATCAAGCGAGGAAATTAAATGGACACTAACTTAGCTGATGAGATAAAGCTTCTAAGCATATCGCAAAGATTACTCCTAGCCCAGGACATTTGGGATAGCATAGCCATGGAAGGTGACAGACTGCCTATGCCGGAGTGGCAGAAACATGTACTTGGCAGAAGATATGTTCACTATGAACAGGATAAAACCGAGCTGCATGACTGGCAAAACGTGCATCATCAGTTACGAGGAGAGTACAAGTGAGGCTTCGCTACACCGAGCAGGCCAGAACTGATCTTAAAATCGCATTCTATTCCAATCGCCTAACGGCATCAGCGTATATTTCCTTGTCACGACGAGGGCCGACCGCCAGAACATACACCAAGACCCTGGTGGCAACGACGCAGTACACCACCCGGTAGTCGCCAATTCTCAATTTACGGAAACCCCCCAGGTTCTGGGAAAGCGGTGCACCGAATTGCAACGGGGCCTGTATGAGCTTTTCATCAATTGCCCGCATAACCCGGCGGGCTGCGGCCGGGCCGATGCTTTCCAGATCTTCGCTCACATTCCGGTGGTATAGTATGGTCCAGCTCATCAAGTAAATTTTTTCATCATTTCTTCATGAGTAAAACCTTCATCCGGTGCAAAGGTATGCAGGCGGGCCAAAGCAAGGGCAGCGAGGCGCAAGTCCTCCATTTCTTCTTCCATGCCCTCGTACGCATTGATGGACATAAGAATAGCCCGTGGTGCATTGTTTTTCAGGATAACGAATCGATCAATATCGCCATTTTCCAAGGCTTCAAGGGTAGCGGAAGTCTTTTTTGCGAGTACAGTCGCCGATAGGTATTCTTTTGCGCGCATAATTTTTCCTTTTTATGGTGCATGATTGTACGCATAATAAGCGGATTTAACGGTGCTGTCAATGAGCGTAAAATAGAGGATGTTCCTGATTTTCCAAGGTTCATAAAATAGGGAAAGTCCCAGATTTTTCCTTGCCTGAACCGTTCCCTTGCTGTCATCATCGGTATACTACAACAAAAATATTGACGGCCTGCTCAGGGAGACCAACCCTTTTGCCATAATAACCGCAGCGCATTTAAAAACGAAAGCCACAAAGAATGATACACAATCACGATACACATGGCGGTGGAAGATTACCACGGCACTCTATGAAAGTGGCTTCTCAAAGCAGGACATCTTGAACATCTACAGGCTGATTGACTGGCTCAGAAAAATTAGGGACGCTTCCCTTATTTTTAAAACGCACTGTTCGTTCTTCCTTACACACGCGGTATAAGGATGGGCAAACAGCCGTATCGTTTGCCCATGCTGTCACATATAGGAAGGCCTCCCAAATGTACACCACCACGGAAGCAACCCATGAAATGACTTTGCGGGTTGCGAGTGAGGCACGAACCCCATCGTTACAGTCCTTTTTGATGCTCAACCCAGAAGCAGGTGCAATTATCAAAGGCAGTGGCGGTCTCAGAAAAGTTCGCTGGAATCTACCCGGCGAAGGGAAAAGAAGCGCGCTACGAGTAATTTATTATTTTGTTCAACCTGAAACCATTTATATGGTCTTCCTGTACAAGAAAAACCAGCAGGAAGATTTAACACCCGAGCAGATCAGGATCTTGAAAAAAACGGTTGAGGAGAATTTGCTATGAAAAACGAAGATTTTAATATGTTGCTTTCAAGCATCAAGGAAGCTGGAGAAATAAAAAAAGGGATCAAAGAGCCAAGCAGAGTTTTTGAAATGGGTGCTCCCGAAATCAAAATGGTACGAAAAATTTTAAGTGTTTCCCAATCTGAATTTGCTTTGATGATCGGAGTTAGCGTCAGGACTCTGCAAAACTGGGAGCAGGGAAGAAGAAAGCCAGAAGGCCCGGCCAAGGCATTACTGCGGGTTGCATTAAAAAACCCGAAAGCTGTACTTGAGGCTCTGCATGCAGGATAAAATAAGTCCCGCATCACTGAAGCTCAATATGGAGGGTCCGGCCTAGAAAAATTAGGGACGCTTTCCTTGTTTTAATGAGAAAAAATAGTACATTTCCAACAGCTTGTAAAATAGGGGAAGTGCTCCTAATTTTTTCTATTTTCAATTAGTTATAAAAAAATAGAGCTTGTCTGATTTTCATCCAGGGTTTAAATGCAAGGGCTCGTATGTCTTGAACACAAATTCTTGGCATCTTCTAGGCCTGACCCCAAAGATAGCCGCGCGTTATTTAGCGTCGGCTGCATTAGCCTGGTTCGGTGAATGCCTATGCAAAGGCAAGACGACGGCCTTTAAGTGCAGGGATGGGATCATTAAATTCTTTAGCCGTTTTAATCCATAAATCCATGGCTGATATAATATTAGCTAGTGCGGATTCATACGTATCACCATGCGCCATGCAGCCTGGAAGCTCGGGGACATCGGCCAAAAATGCCTGATCTTCATCGCTCCAGTGGATTATAATTTCAAATTTATTCATCGATCTTCACCCCCCCCCAATTTATACTTGAGAATAATGTTTCGTACCTGTTTGACTTGATATGGTTTTGCCTTATTTCCTTCTTTTTGTAAATTTGGTTTCACCTCAATGCCTTTTCTCTGAAAATGTGGTGACTGCCTTTGACCCTCATTTCGAACCCAAAATGTTGCAAAAGGGTAATCAAATCAGAGAAAGATATATTCGCATCGCTTGTGCCACTTAGAATTTGAAATATCAATTTGTCATATCTGCCCATTTCTGTTTTTCCATTCTTTCCATTTTTGATCACATGATATTTCCACCGAACGCTAATAATGAGCAGTGCCGGGTAAAGTGGTATAATTTTTTAATAATAAAAGTCAAATATATGAACTGCAACAAAGTTCAGCATCGTGTTTTTTGCTCAAGGATGCAATTTTTCGAGTCAGGGGCCAGACGAGACCGATGCGATTTGCTGGAGTGCCAGGAACGAAATCTTCGTTCCGGCGGTCCGAAATTCGGTATATGGCTGTATGCTTTTTGTACAAAATCTATAGATACCATTTCTGCCCTGCGAAATCAATTTTAGGAAAAAATTAGGGGTGTCCCTGATTTTTAAGCTCAGCCCCGTAGGATGGGCAAACATCCGTATCGTTTGCCCATGCTGTCACATATAGGAAGGCCTCCCGAATGAACTCCACCACGGGCGCAACCCATGAAATGACTTTGTAGGTTGCGGGTGAGGAACGAACCCCAACAAAGCACCCGTCGCAATCACCCCACCTCCCCACACCCCACAACCGTTCCCTTGCTGTCATTGTCGGTAAAACGGTTCAGGTCATGGAGGAAAAACAGACGCTCTTATGATTAACCTTTCAAAGTATATCAT
>NZ_JAFFQC010000071.1 GCF_016918545.1 Desulfobulbus alkaliphilus
CGGCAATTAAACACAGGTGATATGTTGGAATTCGCTGCTCACCGCCAACCAGAGAATGAACTGTACGTTCATCGGACTTATGAACGTAGAGGCGCATTATGCGAGGGGTGGTTCAAAGCCAGCAGCAAACTTCATAAAAAAAAGCCAAAAGCAGACCTGACCCCCTAAAATTACTGGCCTCGGTGCTGCCCCTTGTGCTGGCCGTTTTCCAGCGCGAACCCGACCCGAAGCGCCGAGCTGAAGCCCTGGACCTGTTGGAAAAGCTGAACTTCCGGTATTATATCACAGGCATCGCTCCGCGCAGCGACTCCAGCCAGGGCGAACTTTTCCGGATGGCGCACAGCTACTATCACGGCACTTTGGCTGAAGATGCCCACGTGCCAGATGCATCAACAGAACTGTGCCGGCAGCTTATTGAATTTATTCGCCATAATGCTGGCACCCGCAACTTTGTCAAGCATCTGGTCCTGGAAAAAGACGAATCCCGGGACTTTTACCACTGGCAGGGGCTCAAGTTTTTTCTGGCATCCTACGAGCAGTATCTTTGTGAAAAGCATAACCAGCACAAGCCACTGGCAGAACTATTACGTGGCCGCAATCCCAAGGCGCATAATGACTTCCTGCACAGAGAACATATCCTGGCCCTCGGGGATGACTCAATCAGCGGCGATGCATCGGATTTTCTGAGAAGAAGGTTGGGCAATTTCGTGCTTCTGCGGGAAGGCACCAACAAGGGTGCCGGGCGTATGCCGGTCAGCCACAAAATTGAATACGGGTACCAAAGCCAGGGTACCATTGAGCTCTACCAGCTCAAGGAGTTGAAGGATTTTTTCGACGCCGGAACAAAGTTTGTCAAGCAGGATCTGAAAAGAGTCAATCAAACTTGGAAATACTGGCAAGAACTTCTCTGCAAAATGTTTGACCTGCGCGAAAAAAGCCTGGTAAACTTTGCCCTGACACGCTGGGGCGTTGACCAACTCCCAGATGAACCAGCGGCAGTACATGTGGACAATTTCAAGAAGCCGGGAGAGGTTTACAGGATTTGGCGGAAACAGGAGACCGATGTCGAGGCCTGATTTCTTTGGTTGCATATAGCGACATCGGGTATAAAGAGCTTCTCACTGATAATTGGTCAACCGTGCATTGCGGGCGCCAGAGGAAATTTCCTCACCGAAATTAAACGATTGCTCGGGACACGAGCAATCGGGAGGCAATCGTCAATAGTAAGGGATCCGGCAAACTTCGGTAACCGGCCGCGCCTTATAACAGCGATTTCACCCCTGGAAATGAGCGTTTAATCACCAAAAATTCGTATTTTAAAAATATTTTTCATGACAATACAGAAAGTTAATTTGGTCCGACCCCGGCAGATGAGCCGATGGGTGACCCCTTCTCTGACCCTTTTCCAAATCGATCCGCGGCAATTAAGCACAGGGGATGTGTCGGGGCTTGTACCTCACCACCGACCAGATAAGCAGGCAATGAACTATACGTTACTCCGACTTATGGACGTAGAGGCACATTATGCGAGGGGAGGTTCAAAGCCAGTAGCAAACTCCATAAAAAAAAGCCAAAAGCAGACTTGACCCCCACTTCAGATACAAATCGAACCAGATCAGGCTGACCACTAAGGGGTTGCCTCTCGTGCCTACGCTCTGCGTGGGGATTGCATGAGGGAAGCTCCCGCGTCCAGCTACCAACCAGGGGCTGGCCTGCCCGATTGATAGAACCTCGTGCCTGCTAGTCCCCAATTTTCCCTTGACCAACCATCCCCAATCGACTACAAAACCCGCGTGACGGTTCAGCGGATGAACAATACGCACCCGCAGGGCGGCAGCCCGCCCTGCCCTGCTTAACCTTACAGCCAGACCTTCATTGCCGACCATGACCGATGAAACCCGCTACCAGTTGCTGCGCCGCCTTGCGACCAACCCCGATACCAACCAACGGCAACTGGCCGCCGAACTGGGGATCTCGCTGGGCAAGCTCAATTACTGCCTGCAGGCCCTGATCAGCAAGGGCTGGGTCAAGGCCGGCAACTTCAGCCGCAGCAGCAACAAAAAAGGCTATGCCTATATGCTCACCCCCAGCGGCATCGAGGCCAAGGCCCGGCTCACCATCGCCTTTCTTCACCGCAAGGTGGCCGAGTACGAGCAGTTGCATCAGGAGATCGAAACCCTGCGCCAGGAAGTACATGCGCTCCAGCAAAAACCGGCAGAGGGTCGGCAATAACCGCGGGAATCCGACTCCGCGGACAGATGCATCCGCAATGGGAAAATAGACAGCGGAGCGTAAAGGGCAATGCAGGCAGGAGCCCGACCGCCGGGCGAGACCAACACAATGGTGAAAAAGAGAGAGGATGGTCAACGATCGACTCCAAGGCTGAGTGGATGATATAGATGAAAAGTGATGTTTTAAGGATCCGCGTGGGCAAACGATACAACCGTTTGCCCACCGGCCCAATACATTGAAATCGTTATCCGGTACGACCTGCAGATAAGCGATATTCCCCAGGAACAACTGGGCCAGATGGTCAACCAGACCATCAAACACGATGTGGAGAATTTTATCATGACCAACTATGAAAAATTGAGGTTGTAAGGGTGGGCAGGCGTCTTTTTGCCTGCCCACGCGGTAGCGGACACCCCCTGCCATAAACCACTATCAAACCATTCCATGCCACAAGATATAGCCAATCCCCACGACAAATTGATCAAACAGATCCTCGGTGAGCCGGAAAACGCCGCCAGTTTCCTCGCCGCCAACCTGCCCGCGGAACTGGTCAGCCACCTGGATCTGAAGACCCTCACCGTGGTGCAGGCATCCTTTATCGATGCGCAATTCACGCAATCCGAAGCGGATCTGCTCTTTTCGGTCACGATTGCCAATCGGCCGGGATATGTGTATCTTCTCATTGAACACCAGAGCAGCCCTGATGTGTGGATGAAGCTCCGCCTGCTCAGCTACATGGTGCGGGTGTGGAAACGCTTTCAACGGGAGAACCCCGCAAGTCAACGGTTACCGGCAATCATTCCCCTGGTGGTGTTTCATGGTGCTAAAGGGTGGCAGGGGCCGGTGACCTTTGATGCCCTGGTGGATATGCCTCACCAGTGCTTTTTGCCGTACACCCCGACATTCCAATGCAAACTCTTTGATCTCTCTGCCCATGGCATGGAGGAACTGGCCGGCAATGCCATGGTGCGGGTCATCAGCGATCTACTCCGCGCCCAGAGCCTTTCCCAGACGAAAGAAGGACTGGAAAAACTGAGAAGCGCGTTTACAACTCTGAACGAACTTGCGCTGGCTCCAGGATTTGCCCAATACCTTGAAATTGTTTTCCGGTATGTCCTGCAGATAAGCGATATGCCTCAAGAACAACTGGGTCAGATGGTCAGCCAGACCATCAAACACGATGTGGAGGATGTTATCATGACCA
>NZ_JAFFQC010000072.1 GCF_016918545.1 Desulfobulbus alkaliphilus
TGTTGATTCGCATCCCCAAAGCCGACAATAATCTCAACTACGAGTACCACCGATACGAGTAAGAGAAGCAGCCGGCTGGATTGATCCAGCCGGCTGTAGGGAAGTAGACAGCAGTCTACCGCACCGAGTTATCCCTTGACGGAGGAGTCCCCTCGCAGCCGCCGCTGTTTCACTCGGATTCGTTGAACCATTCCGAGTTGTAGAGGATCTCGGCGGTGATGGTTTTCTGTTCGTGGTAGTAGGCCTCCTCGATGGCCATGGTGGCCATGTTCATCAAGGCCCGCCGGTTGCCCCTGGTGGAGGCGGCGATGATTTCGATGGCGTCCTTTTCGAAGAGATTTTTCGGGGCCGCGGCATTTTTCAACCGATGTTCGATGAACAATTGGCATTCGTACTCGTTGAGGTACTGGGTTTTGATGATGCCGGTGAGTCGGGAACGGATCGGGTTGAGGATGTGCAGCTCAAGCCTTCTGGCCAGGGTTTCATCGCCGACGAGGAGCAGTGAGGCGGCGGACGAGGGTTTGGCGGTCTGAAAGAGCAGCGAGCTGAGATCCCAGAGGGAGTCGTTTTCCAGTCGTTGGGCGTCATCAACGATGATCACCGGATGGCGGGGGTTGGCGCCATCGATCATGGCCTCGATATACTGCTGGGTTCTGGCGATCAAGGGGATACCCCGCCCTTTGGTGTCGACGCCGAGGGTTTCCGCAAGGATCCTGGCGATGCCGTTTCGTGAGTGTCCAGCGTAGGGCAGAAGGACGGGCCGATAGGCTTTTTTGTCGAGATCCTGGAGCAGGGCGTGAACGAGGGTTGTTTTGCCGGATCCTGACGGCCCGCAGAGGGCGAGGCTCTTCCCGGAGTGGAGCAGGCGCTTGATGGTCTGGATCTGCCTGCTATCGCGCTCCGGGAGAAAGAGTTGGCGCTGCCCATGGGTATCGGCAAAAGGGTGGTGCTTGAAGCCGAAGAAGTCGCCCATGGGGAGTTTGCCTGGGTGCTGGGTCGTGGAACTCATTGTTTCCTCCTCTGTCCGTTGGCGTTACGATGCAGATCGACCGGCTGGGCAGGTTTCATTTCTGGACCGTACCAGATCCGGCTGAGGTCCCATGGCATGAACCAGACGTCGATCCGCTGTCCGGGCAGGGCATCTTGCAGTTCATAGCTGCGTTTTTTGAGGCGGATAGTATTGTTGAGGTAGACCCGGCAGCGGCGTTTCATCCGGAACAGCTGTTCGATGTCAATGGTTTCCGGGATGGTGGTGCAGGCACTCTCCCGGCTGAGGCGACAGGCCAACGGGGAGATACCCAGGCTGCCGTGCACCGAATTATGGTACTGGCCAAGCCACTGCAGGTACGCCTTGTTGATGCCTTCAAGGGTGTGGGCGACCGGGGTATCACCGTCGAGGAACTGTTCACGAACGGTGCGGAAATAGCGTTCAATTTTACCGCGTCCCCTTGGCTTTCCCGGTGGAGAGTGGATCAGATGGATACCGAGATTGGCACAGGCAAATTTCAGGTGGTGGCTGGCATAACAGGCACCGTTATCGGTGTAGAACCGCAAGGGTTTGCCATGGGTGGTGATGGCTGCCATCAGTTCTTTGATCATCACCTCGGTATCCTCGGCGAGGAAGAAACGGGAACGGACGATATAACGGGTGGCATCGTCGATAATGGCATGGAGATAGGTCTTGCGCTTCTGGCCGTTGATCCTGATCTTGGGCCCGTGGAGGAAGTCAGCGCTCCACAACTGGCCAAAAGCCTGGTAGGCAAAGGCCTTTGCCGGCAGCGGCGTCAGGTGCGGGTCACGTTGCAGGTTGCGGGAATGGGCATAGCGGTAGAGGGTGGCGCGAGACGGGTTGACCATGTTCCAGCGCTTTTCTGCAATCAACTGACCGAAAATCCGCGCCAGGGTCCAGCGGGGGTGTTCGGCTCGTAACGCAACGATCCGTTCGGCAAGTTCCTCTGGCACAGCGTCATGCCGACCGAGTGTACTTCGGGGCGTATCGGCCAGCGCCGGAAGGCCGCCGTGACGGTAGCGGTAGAGCCATTTGCGCAGGGTCTCAGCGGAGTAGCGGACACTGCGTCCATCCGCTCTGACAAAAGTTTTGGCGGCAAGGCGGATCAGTTCGTGCTCCAGTGATTCTTCCGCATCGCTGCGGTGGAGAAGATGGCTGATGATACCGTACCGCCAGACGGCGAGATCGGTTTGCTTGACAAGCGTCATGGGTTCCTCCAGGGGATATGGGTTACAGTTTGAGCAACAACACCATATCTCCCCGGAAATGTGGAGGTATGTATTATGTTGGTCCGATTTTCCAGCACCTCCACGGGTAGAAACTCTGCGAAAAGTCCCGGGTGAAATCGGCCCAGGCCTGGTCAGGTTGGACCGTTGGGTCAGGCCCCCAGGCGGCAATGTTCTTCTCGTGCTCCAGCCACGGGATGACTCGCGCCACCAGGGCACGGAGCCGCCTGACCACACCTCGGTCCACTCCCAGTCGCCTGGCAGCTTCGGCCTGGGTCAGCCGGCTCTCGGCAAAAAGGCTCTGGCAGTAGAGGAGAGTCTGATAGAAGTGGCGGACGATCGGCAGAAAGGGATGACGCAACACCGAGAAGGAAACCCGCGGGCAATCCGGCACCTTACAGAGATAGCGCTGGACCCTGACCTCAATCCCTTGCTCCGGGTGAGCCCTTGGGTAGGTACCATTGCGGATAATCAGGAAGTTGCCACAGAGAGGACAGCGGACACGCGGTTCTTTGTTGCTGAAAGGACGAGATGAAGATAGTGTAGGCATGATAAGAGGGTGGTGGGTTGTGTTGGATACTATTCGCGAAAATACTATGTACCACAATCCCCCCCTCTTATCCCCCCCAAAGGGGGGAGGAGGATGCAAGGCATAAGGCGGTTCCTGCTATCCACCTCCCTACCCCCCGCGCCGAGCCTGCCCACTTTTTCTCATTTCCTGCGGTTGGACCCTTCTCACAAGGGTACTGTTACTTGAGAATTTCGACTAGATTTCAGGTAATACGGTGTGACAATCTACA
>NZ_JAFFQC010000073.1 GCF_016918545.1 Desulfobulbus alkaliphilus
GCCGGACGGATAACTCCGCCCTGAAAACAAGATTTTCGCCGGTTTTTCCGGTGAAAACAAGAGCACCGAGCATGAATCCTTTTTTTATGGAAGAAATCAGGCCGGGCTTAAACGAAATGGACGAAAATTAAAACGCTACCCCTTCAAAGCGGGAGCAGCTGACATTTAAACCCAATATATCTTGAAAATCGAGATAGTTTTTTTGCAAAAGAAGACATTAAACAACTGGAAGCAGACATTATCTATAATGGCAAGGTAGTAATTGAAAAGAGCATGTTTAGAAAAAAGATTGCAAGGCATAAGAACATTTCTCCAGGAAAGGAATGCCTACATTATATCTCAAAGTTCTATGATGTTGTCTTCCTTCCATTAAAAGACAAAACAAAACAAGAAGTACTTCACATAGAAAAGCAGTTGATTGATAAATATTTGCCTATATTCAATCTAAAATAGTAAAAATTTGCTAACCATCTACTTCACCGGACCCCGCAAACAGAGCGGGTCCGGTGAGTAGTCCGTTCGCTTCTAAAACGACAAACAGAATCCCCCTTGACAAAGTTAACCTACGTGTTAACAATTAAATATGACACGCGAGATTATATTTTATGAAACTGGAGCAGGAAGTTGTCCGGTCGAGGAGTTTTTGGAGTCATTGTCGCCGAAGCAGGCACAGAAGACAACATGGGTTTTGAGGTTAATAGAGGAATTACCGACCATACCATCGAGCTAATTGAAAAAGCTCGTTAATACCAACGAAATATGGGAGGTGAGAGTAGTAGTGGGAAACAACATATTCCGTCTACTCGGTTTTTTCGATGGCCCGAAGCTCATAGTCCTCAATCACGCATTCCAAAAGAAAACCCAAAAAACTCCTCCCCAGGCCATCAAGATCGCGGAAGCCAGAAAGAAGGATTATTTCGAGAGGAGGTAATAAAATGAAAACTCTAAAATCCTATATTGCCAAACGGAAGTCTAGTGATCCAGTATTCGCCAAGAGCTTCGAGTCCGGTTATAAAGAATTTAAAATAGGTGTAATGCTTAAAGTTGCGAGAGAAGAAGCCGGTTTAACACAGGAGCAACTCGCCCAAAAACTCAATACAAAAAAAACAGCCATTTCACGTATTGAGAATCACGCAGAAGATATCAAGTTGTCAACATTGGAGAAATTTGCACAAGCTCTTGGCAAAAGCCTACGCATAGAAGTAACTTAACAGCTTGAAATAATTATACCAAAAGCGAACAAAACGTTCCTACGGAAGCCGCAAAAAGCGCGGCTCCCGCAGAACTTCACGTTGGGCCCACAGATAGGACATCGTTAGAGCCGGACAATGGATAAAAGCTACCACTACCCGCCGGAGCTGACACAGCTTCTGATCGACACGATTCCCTTGCTGTGCCGGTCGAAGAACGACGTGCTCCTTTTCTTTCGGGGTGCGGGAACGGCTGAAGCGCTTATGGCCGACCTTCAGAGCAAGTTGGCCCGTGATCGGTCCAGCGTTAACAAGTACGAGTTGGCGAGAACAATTATTGAACGCCTCAATGCCAAAGGTGATTCGTGCCTCCGTCAACGCAGGGAGTTGCTCAAGCGCGTGGTCGAATTCGAAGATTTCTCGACCTGCTGGCCGAATGATCAACTTAAGGCTAAGGGGCTGGTTGGGGAAGTACGTCGGGTCATCAACGTCAAAGATTCCTTCACGCGTATCAATAAAGAGCGTGAGGCCGAACGGGAACAGCGCCTCCGAGAGGCTGCGGAGCAGCGGCAGCTGAAAGCCCGGAGACACGCGCAACTCGAAGAAGCGAAGGCCGATCTGTACGCGCTGTTCGCGCTTGAGGACAAGCCTCAGGAGCGAGGCATCCTGCTTGAGAAGGCAATCAACGGACTATTTTCGGCCTTTGGGATACTTGTCAAAGAAAACTTGTGCGGTCAGGGTTCGGGGTCGGACCAAATCAACTCGTTGAAGTTATGAGATAAAAATGAGAAATAACCCCTCAAAAATAGACTATAGACCGACTTTTGAGGGTAAAATCAGCACTTTGATCGATAGGGGTGAGGGTGAAATTCGGGGGGCATCATACTAAATTCCAACAATAGCATTCTGCGGGCAAGCCTCAGATGTTCTCGTTAGCAATATAAGGAAAGGAGGCACAGATGGTTCACCACGATTTTGACCGATCTGCATTTTCTGATCCAGCTACCGGCGGTTTTCGCTTCCCAAAGTATGCCAGCCATCCAGGCAGTTTGGTACGCATTACGGATCGCACGAAATACTCTTCCGAACTCTGGTCCGGCATGGGATACACAGCCGAAGAGAAACGGCGATATTAAGTCAGCAAGGAGAGGATGTAATGGCCTATAGTGAACACCTGTTCCTGGTCGGCGGGGCGATGCTTTTCATGTTCTTCCTCGTCAGCTTCATTTTTCAACGGCTCAAGCTTCCTTCCCTCCTGGCCTATATTTTTCTGGGAATAGCTTTTGCCGGCCTGCTCACCGGATCAGAGCTGGACATCATTGATCAAATCTCCAGAATCGGAATTGTCCTTCTATTTTTTCTCCTCGGACTTCATTTTCCACTGAACCGCCTGATTAACATCTCACGTCGGGTCTGGAAAGTCGGGGTCATGGACATCGGCTTCAATTTTGGCGGCAGCTTCCTCATCGCCTACCTGTTCGGGTTCGACCTGATGGCCGCCCTGGTCATCGGTGGCGTGGCCTACGCGACCAGTTCCTCCATAACAGTGAAAATGCTGGAGGACACGGGCCGGCTGAAAACACCCGAGGGAGAGTTCAAGCTCGCCCTGCTTATCTTTGAAGATCTCGCCGCCCCGGTAATGGTCTCTTTCCTGGTGGGCCTGAGCACCCATGGTGCCATTTCGGCCGGAGCCGTGGGTGTTAGGAGTCTAGTAAAAATAACTTGAACATTATGGGTTTTGTTTAGGGGCAATCTTGTAGTTCCACTCGCCGTGAAACTCATCACGAATGAGCGCGAGTTGTTCCATGTCTTTGTCGGGAACCTTAATA
>NZ_JAFFQC010000074.1 GCF_016918545.1 Desulfobulbus alkaliphilus
GTCGAGATGGGGCCGCAAAAGCTGATATTTTTGCTGGAGCATGGCAAGGTTGTCCATGCTGCGACTATACAGTCAAAAAATCGTCAACGCAAAACAAAAAATGTACAAGTTATTATTGCTAGACTCCTTATTTTCCTCAAGGTTCTCCTGGTCACTGCATTCTCCATTCTACTCGCCTACCAAGGTTTCCGCCGGCTGGACGTCTTCGTCAATCGGTACATCAACAAGGAATTCATGCCCCTGCTCGCCATGGCCGTAGCCCTTATTTTTGCCGGAATCGCCGAAGCAATGGACCTTTCCAAGCTTCTGGGAGCTTTTCTGGCCGGCGTGATGCTTTCGGAAACCGGGATGTCCAAGGACCTGAGCAGGCTGATCATGCCCTTGAAGGATCTGACCCTGCCCTTTTTCTTTTTCTGGTTCGGGACCTCCATCACCTTCGGAACCGGGATCATCTCGCCCGCGGCTCTGGTAGTTCTCATATTCTGGGCCATAGTCGCCAAGCTGCTCGTCGGATTCTGGGGTGGAAGAATGTACGGTCTTTCCTATAAGGGAGCCGTGAGAGCTGCTTTCTCCCTGACACCGAGAGGTGAGTTCTCGGTGGTCATCGCGGCCCTGGCTGACGCAATGTTGCGTGTGTTCCTCGGTATTTACATCGTGATCACCGCCATCATCGGTGTGTACCTGTTCCGTATTGCACCCGTTCTTGCCGACAAGCTGGACCTCTTCAGAAAAAAATGAGCCTCCTTTGTCTTGTTTTTTTTTATCATCGATGTTTCAATTCTTATTTGGAAGACAACGCACCCCATCCTGAAACGAGACAACGTCAAGCCGTGCTGCTCACCGGCTTTGCCGCCGCATCGAGCATGGAGCCCGGAAATCCCGGGCGCAACGGTGGATGGAAAAGAACCACGTGGAGGCAGTACCGCATGCATATCGTGATCATTGGCGGAGGCGACGTCGGCTATGAACTGGCTCGAAGCCTCAACCATAAGAATCAGAGCATCGTGGTCGTGGACAGGAACCCTGCAACCGTGAAGACCCTGGGGGAAACACTGGATCTCCCGGTCATTAACGGGAACGGAGCCAACCTGGACGTGTTGCAGAAAGCCAGAATCAAATCAGCCCAGATGCTCATCGCGGTTACCGAGTCAGACGAAGTAAACATCATCGCCTGCATGATCGCCAAGACCTTTGGCGTAAAGTACACGGTAGCCAGGGTCCGGAAGCCGGAAAGCGCCGGCAGTATCGACGTTGACACCAGAGGCCTGACCCAGACCCAGCTGGGTATAGACCTGATCATCAGTCCAGAAAAGACGGTGGCCAGGGAAATCGCTAAGAGGATCCACTTCCCCGATGCCATGGAAGTGGAATACTATGCCGACGGGAAGGCGATGCACATGGCCGTCCATCTGGCAGAAAACGCCGAGATCGCCAATAAGCCGTTGCATGAACTCTCCCTGCCCCAAGGGTGCATTGTTGTGGGGATTAAGAGGACGGGCGGCGACTTTCTTCTGCCCGGCGGAAAAGACACCTTCAGTCCGGGGGACAAGATCTACCTCATCGGCAAAACCGAGGCCATGGGCGAGGCAAGCTGGTACCTGCACCGCACTAAAACCCGGGTCAACCGCGTAGTCATACTGGGAGGAGGGGAGATAGGATATTCCCTCGCCACTCTTCTCGAATCCGACACCAAACATTCGCTGCTCGTCAAGCTCATCGAAAAAGATGAGGAACGAGTTGACAGACTGAACCGCGAACTGAGCAGGACCATCGTCCTGCAGGGGGACGGGACGGATCTCTCCTACTTCAACGAAGAGGAAATCTCGGAGGCCGACGTGCTAGTGGCCGCTACCGGCGACGATCGCACTAACATGGTCGCTTCGATGATGGGACAGAAGCTGGGAGTGAAAAAAGTGATCACCGAGGTTACCAGAATCGGATATGCCCCGATATACGGAGCGTTGGAAATCTTCGAAACCATCAACCCTCACCTGATCACGGCCTCCAAGATCCTGAAGTATACCAGATGGGATGATGTTTTAGCCCTTTCCCTGCTGCAGGACGAAGTTGCCGAAACCATGGAACTGGTCCTGCCTGTTTCAGCCGAAGTAGTGGGCAAGAAAATCTCCGAGGCGGGTTTTCCTCAGGGCCTGCTGGTGGGTACAATCGTCAGAAACCAGAACGTAATCATCCCCGACGGTGATACACAGTTGATGGCCGACGATCATCTGATCGTCTTTTCCATGCCCAAGGTCTGCACCAAGCTGGATCGTTATTTCGCTTGCAAGCTGTTCAATCACTGAAGTTCCCATCCTTTTGAGCATCGAACAGATCATCTCTTGATGGCCCGTGTTTCCGCGGCACGTTGCTCTAATTGCTCAGCACCCCTGATCCGCTTTGTGGTTCGATAGAGGTCCGCAAATTTTCTAGATTTGCGGCCACCTGATCAACAGGGGGTCAGGTCTGCTTTTGGTTTTCACGGTGAAATCAGTCATGATTTCAGGGCAATCGCATCAAGATTCCAATAATTCGATTTAGGTCGTACGTTCAGGATAAGATAATAATATAACTGGGGTATCCGCTTTACTTAAGTGACCACAACTTGTAGTATCCTCACTCCATGGAGGAGGACTATCCAAAATCACAGAGAGAATTCGAATCGCGCTTCACTACCGAGGCCACTTGCATTGATTACTTGACCAAGCTGCTATAGTCCTCAACTCAATTTACGGGGGGGACTATGGAAAACGATTTCAACAACACGACACTTGTAGCTCATTTTTCGACATTGAAAGATCCTCGGATTACAGGAAGGAGTGCCCATAAACTGATCGATATCATTATCATTGCCATCTGCGGCATGCTTTGTGGAAGTGACGATTGGGTTGGCATCGAAGCCTTCGGGAAGGCGAAGC
>NZ_JAFFQC010000075.1 GCF_016918545.1 Desulfobulbus alkaliphilus
CCCTGTTCAGGCGGCAGTTCCGGAGCGATCCGCGGGATCAGGATAACCGAGGGATGGCGTCCCGCGGGCTCCGTACAGCCCGACAACTAAGGCCAGAGTCACCACGGTGCCATAAAATAGCGCCATCATCTGTATGCCGCTCAACCCCAGGGCTCCGCCACCGGTGAACACGGCCGAGGCGACGGCAAAGCCGAGAGCGGTGGGAAAAAGGATGGAAAACAGCATCCATCCGTAGGATCCGGTCTGCACCTTGATCATGATGGTGGTGGCCAGACAGGGGGGATAGAGGGCAAAGAAGAGAATAATCGCCAGGGCATGGAGCGGGGTGAATCCACCCTCCCTGGTTTCCGCGGCCATGCGCTCCTCCAGGCTCAGATTATCATCCGCCCCCTGCTGATAGAGGACACCGATGGTGGCAACGCTGGACTCGCGGGCCACAAAGGAGGAAAGGATCGCCACATTAATCTTCCAGTTGAATCCGGCCCACTGGGTCACCGGTTCCAGGCCCCTGCCGATCATGCCGAGAAAACTGGATTCAATCTGCTCCTCCTTGATCTGACGCCGCAGAGACACCTGCTGTGAGGCCAGGCTCCGCAGTGCTCTGCTGATGATCTGCGCGTCTTCGTCGGTGCCGGGTCGCAGAAAAAGGAACAGGTCCGGGTCCTTGCGCTCAAATCGCTCATTCATGGCAACGGCGCCGGCAGGACTGCGGAGATTGAGCCGGGCGGCCCGGTATTCGCTGTAGAGATTGAGCATGCGCACCAGGTCTTCCTCTGCCTGCAATTGCCCGGCATAGGCGCTGGCGCTGATCCGTTCATGGAAATTGGCCACCGCGGCGGCCATTTCGTTCTCGTACCATCTGACCCGCTCGGCCCCAAGGCCGGGGAACTGCAGCAAGGTAAACACACAGATGGACACGGCAATGACAATGGTGCCCACTTTTTTAATGTACTGCCAGGTCCGTTCCAGGGCCCGCTGACCGACCCCGAAAAGGGTGGGCGGATGATAATTGGGCAGTTCCATGACAAAGGGAGCGGTTTCCTTGCCGCGGAGCACGGTCAGGGTGAGCAGGCGGGCCACCAGCAGGGCCATGAAGATGGTGATCGTGGACAGAAACAGCATCACCCAGGATCGATACTGGACAAAAAAAACATTCACCAGCAGGGTATAAAAGGGGATCTTGGCCAGACAGTTCATGTAGGGCACGGTCAGGATGGTGGCCATGCGGGACTGTTCGTCCGGAATGCCCTTGGTGGCCATGACCCCGGGCACGGCGCAGCCGCCGGCAAAGACCCCGCCGAGAATGAAGGGCAGGGTCGACTGGCCGTGGAGGCCGAAGGCATGAAACATTTTATCGAGGATAAAGGCGATCCGCGCCATATAGCCCGAATCCTCGAGAATGGCGATGAGGGAGAAGAGAATGAGAAAAATGGGGATATAATTGAGCAGGGCGTTGGCAGAATCCACCATCCACAACCCCATGGAACGGATATAGGGGTCATGGAGCAGACCCGCGTCCGGCAGGGCAGACGCGGTCATGGCCCGGAACTTGGCCAGAAACGGCCACCAATACTGGGTCAGGTCATAGCCCTTGACAATGGAGAGCTGGTAAATGACAAACACGGTGGCGATCAGGATAAACGGGGCGGCGAAGCGGTTGAGGACCACGGCATCGATGGCCTCGGTGATATTGGTCCGCCCTTCCCTGGTTTCCTTGACGCAGGTAGCGATGATGGAGGTGGCCAGCCGGTCACGGCAGCCGACCAGATAATCGCCCACCGACATGTAGTGACTGGCCTCGAACTCACCGCGGATTTTGCGTGCCGCCGCCAGTTCGGCGCAATCAGGACCCAGTTTGCCGATGAGCAGTTTCTCCGCCTCGCTGTCGCCCTCGACCAGTTTCACCGCCAGCCAGCGGAGGGGACAGGTGCCGACGAGCTCCGACCGCTCCAGCATGGCATGGAGGGAGCCGATGGCGGGTTCCAGCTCTTCGTAGGAGATTTCCAGGGCCTTGCCCTCTTTGCGCTGCGCCGCCGCCAGAACCGCATCCCGGACCTCCTTTTTCCCCTTGCCTTTCCGGCCCACCGTGGGGACGACGTCCACCCCGAGCCGGTGGCGCAGGCGCTCGACATTGATGCGCAACCCGTTGCGTGCGGCCACGTCCATCATATTCAGGGCCACCACCACCGGAAAGCCCATTTCCAGAATCTGAAAGGTGAAATAGAGACTTCGTTTCAACGAGGAGGCATCGACCACGTTGATGAGGACGTCTGGCTGCGTGGTGATGAGAAAATCACGGGCGACCCGTTCTTCCAGGGAAAAAGAGGTCAGACTGTAGGTACCGGGCAGATCGACAAGCTCGACCTTGACCCCTTCATGGCGATAGAGACCGTATTTTTTATCGACCGTGACCCCGGGATAATTGGCCACGTGCTGGTGAGCACCGGTGAGCATGTTGAACACCGTCGATTTGCCGGCATTCTGCTGGCCCGCCAGGCCAACGAGCAGTTTTTTTTCGATCTGCATGGGAGAGGATGAAGGAGTATGGGAGTGACAGCGGTGCTGAGGAGAGTCTATTCAGGACGGGGCAATCCGGTAGTTCACAAAGGATAAGGGGCGGCGCCAGTGGCAACCGGCACCACCAGCACCCTGTGTGCCCCGTCCGCGGCTGTTATTCACAGTCCACCTCGATGAGCGAGGCCTCGGATTTACGCAGGGTGACATTATACCCCGATACTTTGCACTGCAGCGGATCCCCCAGGGGCGCGCACCTGATCATGCTGATTTCGGTCTCCGGGACGAAACCGAGATCGAGCAGTCGCTGGCGAATGGCCCCACATCCGTGATGGCAGCGGATCCTGGCCCTCTGGCCGGGAAGGACATCGGCGAGCATCCGGCA
>NZ_JAFFQC010000076.1 GCF_016918545.1 Desulfobulbus alkaliphilus
AAAAAATAATGATGTAATTTTAATATCTTACAACAGCCCTCCTCCTTGGCGGGCTGGTAAAGTTTGCGAAAACTGTTTTAAGGAACCACGTATTCACTGGGGTTCAGGACAAAGCGGGAACTGCTGTTTAAATGTTGATTCCATATTCGATTGCGCAAACCATTTTTGCCGGTGGCGCTACCGATATATTCAATTTTGCCGCTACCTATATTTATAAAAGCATAAACACCGACTGTTTTCGGAAAGTCTCCACGAGTTGCATCTTTAATGCAAATTCGATTATGAAATTCAAAATCCATGATATTTTTTGCTATTTAATGTGTTAAGAAATGCATTTGTTGAACAACCATACAAAGCTTGCAAGAGGAATTGATACAACTATTATAAGCGAGAGGCAGCCAGCTTTGTTGTTTGTATTCTTTGACTCTGCACTATTTTTTTCTTCAAGCAAGATACAATCTAACGCATCATCATCGTCAAAAATATTACCATCTTCCATGGTTAACCCCTGAATCCTAGAAGCCTTATTGCCTTATCAGCCTTATTATTTCTGATTGGCATTTTGGTTGGTTTAGCCCAACCTATTAGCTCTTGAACACATGAAGGGCCGAAATGATTAAGTTTGTATTTTCCTTTCGGAGAAATTAATTCATGAATTCGGTACTCAACAGGATATGCTTCGTCTAGTAAGAATGAAAATGATGAACGAATATCTTGTATTGAGTTTTCGTTAACAAATTTTTCATCAGCTCCAAATCTTTGGATTAAACTCCGAGCAGCATGAAAAGAACGGTAAATAATTAATGCTTCATTTATTGACAAGGAAGATATTTTTTTGGGAGAAAGTATATTTTGAATATGTTTCGAGTCGTTACCCATTTTTTCTGTGTAGCTTGTAGTTGCAGATTTGTCCCATTTGCAATATTCTTTAAATAAATCTGGAATTGTTTTATCTCGTTTTTCGGGGTTACCTATCAGACCTTTTAAGCGTCTTTGTTCACAGATTTTAACGATCCAATGCCAAAAATGATCAATCACCAGATACTCTGGCACCATCGGATACTCACTTCTTGATATTTCGCTGACAAGATCTTTCACTTTGTCTGCTACATTCCAAAATTCAGCATATTCTGAGGCTTTTGGGATGATTTTTATATTCTTGGGGGAAATTTTTGTTTTTATAGTTGATTTGTCGCTATTGCTATAGTTTACAAATTTGTCATATCTGATTTTGTATCGATTCAGCTCGTCAGGTTGGAGCGGAGTTGATTCTTCAATTATTTGCTCAAGAGTTGTGTCTATTTGAGTTAATGCGTCTTGATCGTGAATAACTACATTAGTTTCGATATTACTATTCATTCCACCGTTGGTAAAATTGGATGAACCTATTATTGCATTTGATATCCCTCGCATCTCATCATAAAATGCATAAATCTTTGAATGAAAATCATCACCGAGAAATGATATTTGAACATTTTTTCTATGAAGTATTTTTTTAATCGAATAGTAATTGGTTGGTGGGCGAAGACTAACAATTAATGTCACTTCTATTCCAATATCCAAAAATTTCTCAATAGTATTTGAATCACTGAAAAAAGCCACTGCAATTATGATTTTGTGAGCAGAATTAGCTAGATTATTGAATACGGCTTGTGTTGAGTTTGGAGAAACCTTATTGGTGATTATTTCTGTTGTCATTGTTGTTTCTCCATCGCATCAACTACGCCCACAACCGTCGGGGCGAATATGTGATCGGTAGCGGCGGTATTGAATCCGCCAACAAGTTCATCTGCCACGTCCGTTTGAAGAGAAGCGGCGCCTGGTGGCTCAAGGAGAACGGCAATGGTATGCTTGCTCTACGCTGCGCCATCGTCAATGGCACCCTGGACGAAGCATTCCGGCGCTACGTCGCAAGGGACCAGCAGAAACGTTTCGCATTGGGGACAAACTCGTAATGCTCCCTGTTTCTCCTCATGCTAACGGTGAAATAACCTGCCGGTCGATGCGCAGGCCACCTTTCAAAACCGCGCTTTATTCCGGTCAGGTTTATCGGTTGGTTGGGAAGTTATTCTATGCCAAGTATTTTCAAGCAGCCTTTAGGCCCGAAAAACATATTGGCGTCGGGTAGAGGCATGTTAATTTTGTATTGGAGTCCTTTTCCATCCAGACTCCAAACACGTCGTTCAATGTAATGCATAACTTCTTCTTTGTTGAAAACCCATCCCTGGCTGGCAGACTTGAGCAAGATTAGGTTGTACGGAAAGTGGTCGTTAAGCACGGTCATGATTTCTTTGGCAAGGCCCCAGAATGGCTTTTTGCTGCGACTTATTTTTATCACTAAGAATCCGCTAGGATGTCTAAAGTAGTTCCTCTCACGAAAAAGCGACCGATAGAGACTGTAGGCTTCGTCGGATTCACTCGGTTCGTTTGCACCGATTGAGTTGGCGAATTGTATGATTTCAGGTTCCACTGGAAACAACAACCTCGGTTTGAATTTAGCTGTGGCTACACGCTACGATTCGTTGGTCCGGGGTCGGACCAAGTCAACCCTTTGATTTTTCAATGCAATCACTCAAATAATAGGCACTATTCAGTGCTATGGCTCGATTTTCGGGGGTGAAATTGACGCCATAGCTTTCCTGGGATTCGCGCAGCACGAATGAATCCCCCACCGACACAACGTCACGACCTCTCCCGCGCATTCCGAGCATCTGCTGTGTTTTCCTGACGAATTCAG
>NZ_JAFFQC010000077.1 GCF_016918545.1 Desulfobulbus alkaliphilus
TGCTTCCGCTCCCGCCGAGGAACAATCGAGATCGGGGGAGAGGCAAGGCAGGCGCTGACGTACTCCTGGGCGAAACGGGAAACCTCCGTTTTCCCCTTGACAATACTTATCATGGATGTCCCTAATTTTCTGACCCTTAATCAGTAATGGTAACGAGCCTGAAGAAAATCCACCCGGTCATCTGTGACCAGATAGACAAGTCTGTGTTCCTGTGTCAATCGTCGTGACCATGTGCCGGGTGTCAGATATTTCAAGGGTTCAGGCTTGCCGATACCATGAAATGGATCGCGGAGAATGGTCTCGATAAGAGTCAGGACTCGCAAAGCCGTCTTCCGGTCTGTTTCCACCCAGTGGCGGAGATCGTCTCGAAATTCAGGATGAAAAACAGCGTCTCTACATATTTTACTCTTTGCAGGAGCGGTTTTTTTCACTCAAGCCCCATTTCCTTCTGAAGACTTTTCAACGACTCAGGTTTTTCAGAACGTTGCAATGCCCGTTCGAGGGCGGCAAGAAGGCGTCTGGCATTTTTAGGGGAACGCAGAAGATGTGCGGTCTCCTGAAGACTTTCAAGTTCATCGGCGGCAATAAGCGCTACATCTTCAGCGCCACGCCGTCGAATAATGATGACTTCCCTGTCTGTCGTCGCGGCATTACAAAGAGCAGAAAATCGCGCGCGGGCATCAGTGTACGTTGTTTGAATAGACATTGGTATCCTTCGTGGGAAATGATGTACAGGATTACTGTACGTTAGCTTGGACCTGACGTCAAGGGCCTTATCGTTTGCCGGGGATCATGGGTCCCGGAGACAGGTGGAGAAAATCAGGATGACTGATTGTTTTACGCATTAGTCTGCAAAAAAAATAAATCTGTCCCTTTTTCTTCTCCAGCTTGTAAGGTATATCCATGAAAAAATTAGGTACGCTTCCCTTGTTTTTATGAGAAAAAATCGAACATTTCCGAAAGCTTGTAAAATAGGGATGTGTCCCTGATTTTACTAACCAGCATGGCTGGATCAGATTGGCCAGCCACAACGGACAATGAAAAGTCGGCACTCCGGCATGGTACCGCCACCGGAACCAACACTTTCATATAAATTTTAAGGGGCAGTCCTGGTCGGCGGGTTTGCTGAGGTAGGAGCGGGCCATGCCCGCGAACAGAGTCGTTCAGGTTGTTTCATCATTGAGTGGAGCCCTGAGAAAGTCGAGCAGGAAAGTGTATTGGCCCTGGCGGACCAAGGTAAAGATCCTGTCCATATCCACGTTCATGTAGTCATGGACAATGCGGTTGCGCAGACCAACGATGCCATGCCACTGGGGCAGTTTTTTCTGGTCGATGAGTCCAATCCGGACCAGGGCTGCAAAAGCGTCGTAAGCGGAAATCGGCACCTCCATGCTCCGTGCCTTGAGTTGCTGTTTGGCCTTGCCGATGGCGTTTTCGATCAGCACCTGCAACCCATGCAGGACACCGTTCTGTTCAAGGGGCGTGAGAGCCTGTTCGGCGAGCAGACGTGAACGTGCTTCGTCCAGCAGGGCACCCTGTTGCGCGGCTATGCGCTTGGTTTCAGCGTGATACAGGTCCGTGCGCATATATTTTCTCCCAGTAATGCTCCTCCAACTCCCGCCAGGTCCGCCGAAGGAATCTCTGCCAGGGCAGGGTATCTTCGCCTATGAGGACAACGCCATTTTCCGCGATTTCAGCCCGCATAGCCAGACTTGCCCGGGGCACGTCGACCAGATCGATGGCCGTTGCCGGCAGCGCCAGGGCCTTGGCCAGTTCATGGCGCAGGGTTTCGGTGCGGCCCAGCTGCTCCAGCCAGTCCATGTCCCGTTGCCATTGCAGAGCAAGGTCCCAATCACTGTTCGAGGTGTGGGTGGAGCCGGCCCGACTGCCGATCAGCACGGCAAACTCCAGGTTAGGCTCAGCGGCGAGTATTCGGTCCAGGGTTGATTTCTCTGGAAAGGACATGGTTTGAGGCGGCTCGAGGTTTTATCATCGCAAAAGGCACTATGGCTCTTCAATGTGTTGCAATCTTATGGCCAGTATACAGCCGACACCGTGAAAGCGACAACCAGAAAAATTAGGAAAAAATTAGGGACGCTTCCCGTATTTTTATGAGAAAAAAACAAACATTTCCCGAAGCTTATAAAATAGGGGAAGTGTCCCTAATTTTTTCACTGCCAAGGGCTTTTTATTGCCGCAGGCACCACTACCAATGGATGGGAGCCAGACACTTCCCTGCCTTGACCGTCTCTTACCCGTGCGCTATATTTAAAAATATTACAATCCTACGCTTCGATCTGACAGCTATGCCCACCGAGAAACAGAAAACACATCCCATGCAAATTCCAACGACAACCAATAAAGTCAGCATGCATCCTGTTGAATTGGTACAAGAGAAAAAGAGGAGATACTGCGCATTTCCGCTGCGCACGCAAAAAATTAGAAAAAATTAGGGACGCTTCCCGTATTGTTATGAGAAAAAAACGAACATTTCCCGAAGCTTATAAAATAGGGGAAGTGTCCCTAATTTTTTTTAGTACACTTTATATTCCCCATGATAAAACTCAATGACTACAACAAAAATATTGACGGCCTGCTCAGGGAGACCAACCCTTTTGCCATAATAACCGCAGCGCATTTAAAAACGAAGGCCACAAAGAAAGA
>NZ_JAFFQC010000078.1 GCF_016918545.1 Desulfobulbus alkaliphilus
TTTTCCTTGTAATTCCAAGGAAGCCAGCGGTGCGGATGAGCAAAGAGATCAGCGCTGTTTTTCTGCAGTGCCGTCAGATATTCGAATGGATTGACCTTGCAAAGAAAGCAGGTGTGGATAAGGCTCATGAACATGTCGCCGATGTATGCTCCATGCTCGGTTTTGTAAAACAATGAGTTTTTTCGGTGCATAATAGCCATCTTAAGTGCCTGTTCGCAGATATTGTTATCCAACGGAGCCTTTTCGACCCTGAGAAAGAGCGTTAATGCCGGCCAATGCTTGAGCATGTACTTGATCGCCTTGCCCAGGCTGGAATTCGGTTCGACCTTTTTCTCAGCGAACTGCTGTCCCAACCAGTGGTGCAGGTTTTCCATCAATGGACCGCTGTTCACCTGATGGTAATGCAGGCGTTGCGCCGACGTCATGCCTTCCCTGGCGGCAATGGCATCATGCTGGTACACCGTTCCCAAGGTATCCAGGACGTATTGACATTGCTCGGGAAAGTGCTCGGCCACGTCGACAAAGTTCCGTCGTCCGTGCGTGAGACAATGTGCCAGCACTTTCTGGAACGCTTCGGAGGTGTTGCGCGACAGGGCGTCACACATCTGGATCGGGGGGTCAAGACCGTCTTGCCGCTTGCCCAGGAGGGTCGCCAGATTTTCACCGGCGTGTTTACGTCCGGTGCAGAAGATGGCTATTTTGCGGCCATCAAGGATCGAAAGGATGCCGGTGGTGAAGATACCGGTCCGGGAAAGCTCTGGTGAAGCATTCCGGTTTTCAGCCATCAAGTCCAGGATCTTCGCGGTGGTGTCATCGTTGTGGAAGATTTCACCCTGAGCCGCTTGGAAGATAAGTTCGCCGAAGGCCGGATGGATCCGGTCAGCCAATTTCTCGGTTTCTTCCCAAGCGGTTGATGCGGCCAGGGGGACCCCCAGGGCAGCCTGGAGTCCGGCCAGACGATTTAAGGGTAGACCGCTTCCATAGCGAAGAATGGCCAGCATGGCGGCTGCGGTCTCGTCATATTTCTGGGTACCGGCCCCAGAGGGCAAATCGGCGGTGAAGACTGTGCCGCAGATGTTACAGCGCAGCTTTTCCAGTTCATACACCGTGGCCCAGAGGGGGGCGGTTCCTTTGATGCGGACGACCACCCCGGGACTCGGTTGCCGATAGAGCCGACCATCCGGGCAGGCCGGGCAGGGATCACAATGCGAGAGCGCCTGATGATTGATGGACACCTCTTCGGCACCGCTGTAGGCCTCGGCACCGTTCCTGCCATGCCCGCGGGCCTTTTTCTCTCCGTTGTCGCTCTTCTTGCGGTCGCTGCTGTTGGATCCACTCCGGCTCTTTTCCGTTTTGACCCCGAAAATCATCTGCAGTAAGCGCTTGATTGAGATACTTTTTTCGTTCACCGCCTGGTTCAGAAGCAGATGGGTGTCGATCAGCCCTTTGATGATCCGGTAGTCCTCGTCCGACACGGAGCTTTTCACCCGGTCCAGCAGTTTTTGCGCCTCCTCACCATTGATTTCGATCCGTTCGAGCGTCATGGTCCGGCCCCGATCAACTGGCTGCGAAAATCCCTGCACAGGGGATAGAGCCAGACGCTCTTTGTCGGCACCTCCCCCTCGCTGTTGCCCAGCTTGCCCTTGCCGCAGGTCTCGCCTACTTCGAGCCAGTTGGCCGCCTTATAACAGGTTCCCTGGAAACGTTGGGTTTCGACAAAGGTCTCCAGCAAGACCGGACGGTACTGGTACCGCTCCTGCCAATCTACGCCAAGGCGTTTGCTTGCCAGCGACAGGATTCTCGATCCCAGGTTTTTGGAGCGTACCCAGGGCAGGATCAGGAACCTGGCGTTGTTGACCACCAAGTGGAGGTTTTTTCTCCTGGTTGCTTTGTCCCAACCGATATACAGGTCGCGGGGGGCTGTCTTCCAGGCTGCCGCCCCGAAACCCAAGAGAGCAAGGATCTGCCCTTCCGCTTTGACAAAGTATCGTAGCTGAGCACCGGGCAAGGTTTTGTAGCCCAGGTAATGGTAGCGATCAATGAACTCATTCCACAGCGCGCTGGATCGACTGGTGACCAGCTCGAAAACCAGGTCGAATGCACCGGCGTTCTTCGTTATCTCAGCCTGTTCCAAGGCCCACAGGGTGCGGACTTTTTTATAAGGCTTGGTGTGTTTTGCTCTGGGAGGAGGCAGGACCAAGTGGCCGTCCCGCTCCATCCTCAGCATGGCAACACGGCAGCTCATGTCCTTTAAGCCGCCGTCCGGCTTCAGCCAGGAGGCCGCTTGGCAGAAGAGGACCGAAAGGTCTTTGCGGCTGAGATCCGGCCGCTCGGCGATGAGCCGCCGGATCCAGGCCAATTCTTCTTCGGAAAATTCTCGTCCACAATAGCGCATACAACTCTCCTGGTTTCTTGATCCAGGAGAGTTGTACACTATCGCTTTCAGTGTGTCCCGTAAAAAAACGCCTACACTTCAATTTTTTTCCACATCGCACCAACCGGAGCGTCGGCTGGGTTGCCGTTCCAA
>NZ_JAFFQC010000079.1 GCF_016918545.1 Desulfobulbus alkaliphilus
CTGTCAACTCCCCACAAATAGCCCTGGGGTCAATACACTATTCAACAGCTACTACGGAGGAGGGTGACTCTGTTTGAACAGCAACCATGCCACCAAGATCCAGTGCAGGGCGATAATGCCCCGGCAGATCGTGGTGTTGCCGGGCGATTTACCTTTACGGGGTTGATAGCCACCGAGCTGGGCAATCATCAGGATGGCCTCCAGCGTGGTCGGTGGGGCCTTGGGGGTCTGGTTACCTGTGCTGAAGGCGACCAGCGCCCTCCATTCCTCTTCCTCGAGGAAGGCTGTACAAGGCAGGTCGGGTGTTTCCTTGCCGATCTTGGTTATATAATACAAGCGCCAGGCAACCACCATGTCCAGCGCCAGACACGTGGCCAGGCGGTCTCCGGTTCCCAGCTGCCGGTCTTCGATCTTGCAGCCGCCATCCTTGAGCGTCCGATGAAAGATCTCGATGCCCCACCGTTTGGTGTACCAGGCAATACGCTCGCAGGCATCGGCAAAGGTCCGCGCCGGGACGGTGGTGAGCAGCATCCATTCCAGGGGTTTGACACCGGCAGGCGGATTCTTTTCACTGGCCAGAACCGCCCACAATTGGATCGGCGGCAGATCCCGGCGCTTGACCGGCGGCCGCAAACCGATCTGATCGAAACGGACTTCAAGGTTGGCTGTCCGGGCTTTTCGTCCGCCTCGGGGCGGTATATGCACGTCAAGCATGCCGGCCAGGGGCAATTGCTCCATGTGCCCCCAGATCGTGGTGTCTTCATCAATGAGTTTGCGCTGATGCATGGCCCGCACCAGCAACTGAGGGCTCTCGGGGGTAACGCGGGCAAACAGTTCGTAAAAGTCAGCTTCCCGGTCTCCGACACTGACGATACACTGTTTGGCGGAGGTCTTGGTCCGTTGGGCCGTGGCCTCAAAGCTTTGCAGCCATTTCTGGCTTTCGGCCACCGGGTTTTTGCCCTTTTTTTCTTTCCTGGCCCAGTATTGGACATCGATCAGGCCCAGGGGGATCCCTTCGGCGGTAAACGCCATGGTGTCATGCACCATCAGGCCACGGGTGCCCTTGGCATCGATGGGGCCCAGGCCCTCGGTGGCGGGATGCGCGTGGTAGTTGAGCGTGGTGGTATCCTGCACCGCCAGGACCACGCCGCGATGTTGTCCCATGCGGTCCGCGGTTGCCGCGTAATGCCCTTGCAGGATACTGTCCATGGTCACCGCCGGGTGTTTGAAAAAACGATACGCCGCCTTGACCGCTGCCTTGGTCCGGCAGGCAGCCGGGATGCTGGCCTGGGGGTTGGCGAAAAAATCCCGCGCCAGATGAAAAAGACGATCCTGCAGGCGTTTATCGCCCAGCTCCGAGCGTCCGAACTCCTCGACACGCCAGTCTTCCGGTGGCAGGGGTTCCTGGCCGCCGAGGATCTGGCGAAAATTCTTGTGCAGCGGCAGCAGGTAGATATCCTTGGGCCGGCTCAGGTCACCGTCGTCCTGCCGCCCCCGACCGGTGGTCCTGCCGACCGGGATCCAGTTAGTGGCCCGGTAACAGGTGCCGCGGTACATCGCAGGATCGACAAAGGTCTCCAGCAGAACCGGCTTGACAGCATACTTGATTTCCCAATCCTGAACAAGTTGTCGCCGGGCCAAACCGAGCACTTTCGAGGCCAGATGAGGGACGGTGACCTGGGGCAGAATCAGAAAACGGCTGTTGTTGACGATCAGGTGCAGGTTGTCGGCCCGGGTTGCGTCCGACCAGCCGATCCACTGGTCACGAGCCGCCAACCGCCAGGCCGCGCTGGAAAACGACAGCGCCCCCAGCAGCTCGCCCCCAGCGCTTTCCACCAGATAACGAATCTGCGCACCGCACAAATGGCCGGCGCGCAACGGGTGCCAGCTGTCCATCAGCCAGCGCCACAATATCAACCCGCCCCGGTCGCCATTGACCATGCGCAGGTGTATATCGCCCAATTCCGCCAACGAACAGGCCAGCGGTGGACGTTGAAAGGGTTGGAGCCTCTGGCCGGAAGCCTGATTGTTCAGCGGTGTCCACCGCGGTTCCGGCAGCTGCAGATAGCCCAGTTTCTCCAGTCGGCGCAGACCGTTGGCGCAAGCCGTTATCTGGTAGTTGCCGTTGGGCGACCGCCAGTCCAGTTGCTCGCACACCAGCCTGGCCAGGTGGGTACGGGTCAGTTCGGGATCCGAGGCGATGGCCTCGTCAATGAACTGAAGAGATAATGCGTCGAAACGTTCGAGGATGCTCTGCATGGCAGAAACACCTTGCCATGCTTAATCGCTGTTGTCCAGGATTATTTGTGGGTAGATGACAGA
>NZ_JAFFQC010000007.1 GCF_016918545.1 Desulfobulbus alkaliphilus
CAAACTCTCCAGTTCTATTTCCCAGCCAATCACAATCAAAACATGATCGGACTTATCTACTTCTCTTCGAGTATCAACATACTCAATCGGCCCGCTCTACTACTGTTCAGTTTTCAAAGATCAAGACCGAGCCTTGGGGCATCTGCCCACGCCTCTCGGTGGAACGCTAGCTTATCTCGAAAGCGATCACTTGTCAATGCTTTTTTCCGCCGCCCTTCCGCAAATCCAGCAGGACACGGACAGGCAAATCCTGTCCCCAAGGCAACGGAGCGGCAAATTACCGGAACCGGAACGCCTTGTCAATGGGTTTTATATTTTTCCGTTTTATCAGAACCTGTCATTCAGGCCAAACCAAAAAATTCAGGTTAAAGATAAAAATCATTCATTAGCCTTCTGTTTTTACATGTTATTTTTATCATCTAAAGTAACCAGAAAGAACGTTGCCCCCACGAGAAGGGTCTTTTATTGTATTGCAAACAATGAATTTTCGCACCACCAGCAGTGTCTTTGCCTTCGGCAGCCAATGCACCCTCAAGAACAACAAAGACAATTCATCCCTGTGAGCAGTGTCCGGCCCCACGCCATCTTTATTCCCCGTAACCGTCCGATAAAGTCTACTTTAACCGAACGGTGACAGACAATAAAAATGACGCACGGACGAACGCTCACGGATCCAGAATGAGGATACTGAATCAGGTCCGTTGATAATCCTGTCGGAGCCCTTTTCGCATACAGGTGCGAAACCTGTTTTCTCGGTTTTTTTAAAAAAAAAGGGTAGCTGGATTGCTCCAACTACCCGTATACACTGGCGGGGCCGACGAGACTCGAACTCGCGACCTCCGGCGTGACAGGCCGGCATTCTAACCAACTGAACTACGACCCCAGTATATCTATTGTGGTGGGCGAAACAGGGCTTGAACCTGTGACCCTCGGCTTGTAAGGCCGATGCTCTCCCAGCTGAGCTATTCGCCCCAAGGTGAAGGATGTATTTATCAGGATAGCTGTTGTCCGTCAAGAAAAAACAGTGCTCATTCCCGGGAATATATGTTTTCTTTACGAAGTTCCTTTTCTTTATGAAGTTCCAAGTGACCGGTTATGGACCGTCACTGTGCTGTGGTATTGTGCGAAGAGACCGTGAAATCCTTGAATATTGATCCCGGTGGCACTTCCTTGAACAGGTCGTCTCCCTCTTTGACAATCAGGGCTCGCTGCAGCACCTCATCAACATCATCAACCAGTTCAATGGTCAGGCTGTTGCGGATTTTTTGGGGCACATCACGCAGGTTCCTCTCATTATCCCTTGGAATCAGCACACTGGTAATGTTTCCCCGTTTAGCCGCCAGTAATTTCTCAGTTAGACCGCCAATGGGTAACACCCTGCCCCGCAGGGTAATCTCCCCGGTCATGGCCAGTTTTCGATCCACCGGCATTTTGAGAATCGCTGATACGATGGCTGTTGCAATGGTGATGCCTGCGGAGGGACCATCCTTTGGAATGGCACCTTCCGGAACATGAACGTGAATATCAATTTTCTGATAAAAATCGGTGTCCAAACCAAGCCGCATCGCCCGGGAGCGGACATAGGACAAGGCGGCCCGGGCCGACTCCTGCATGACATCACCAAGCTTACCGGTGATCGTCAATTTACCGGTGCCGGGCATGATGGTGGCCTCGATCTGCAGCAGTTCACCACCGACCTCTGTCCAAGCCATACCGGTGGCCAGGCCGATTTCGCTATGCTCCTCGGCTGAACCAAAACGGTATTTTGCCACGCCCAGGTAGCGCTCCACTGCCTGAGGAGAAATACGAAATTTTTTCCTGGGCTCCTTGTTCTTCAACCGCTCTCGAGCCACCTTGCGGCAGATGCCGGCCAAGGCACGTTCCAGCCCGCGCACACCTGCCTCCCGAGTGTACTTTCGAATGATTTCCAGGATAGCTTTGTCGTTGATGGTGATCTCATCGGGCTTGAACCCGTTGGCTTCCAACTGTTTAGGGAGGAGAAAACCCGTGGCGATGTGTTGTTTTTCTTCTTCGGTGTACCCGTTGAGATGAATGATCTCCATTCTGTCCTGTAATGGCAAGGGAATGCCATGCAGGGTATTGGCCGTGGTGATAAAAAAAACCTCGGACAGGTCATAGTCAGCATCAAGGTAATGATCGTTGAAGGCGTAGTTCTGCTCCGGATCCAGCACCTCGAGGAGGGCAGCCGAGGGGTCACCACGAAAATCAACACTCATCTTGTCGACTTCGTCCAGGCAAAAAACCGGATTGATCACCCCGGCCTTCTGCATGGATAGGATGATTTTACCAGGCATGGCTCCGATATAGGTTCGTCTATGACCGCGAATCTCTGCCTCATCACGGACACCACCCAAGGACTGACGAATGAATTTCCGTCCCATGGCCCTGGAGATGGACTTGCAGACCGAAGTTTTCCCTACCCCGGGAGGTCCGACCAGGCAGAGGATGGGACCACGGATTTTTTTAACCTGAGCCTGGACTGCCAGGTACTCAAGGATGCGCTCCTTCGGTTTTTCCAGGCCATAATGATCCTCGTCGAGGACTTTTTCTGCTCGCTCGATATCGATCTTTGATCGTGTTTTCTTTTTCCAGGGAAGGCTGAGAATGGTGTCAATATAATTGCGGACCACCGTGGTTTCCGCGGACATGGGAGGCATTTGTCGGAGTTTCCTGAACTCCTTGAACATTTTCTCTTTCACTGCTTTGGGAAGATTTTTTTTCTCGATCGCCTGCTGCAGTTCACTCAGTTCATCGCCGCCCTCGCCGGAGCCCATTTCCTCCTGGATGACCCGCATCTTCTCGGAGAGGTAATAATTCCGTTGGGTAGCCCCCATTTTCTTTTTCACCTTGGCATGGATATCCTTTTCCATTTCAGAAAGTTCCATTTCCCGGTGAAGGATTTCAAGCACTCTGGCAATACGCTGCGGCAGAGAAACCATTTCCAGAATCGATTGCTTCTCTTCTGTTTTCAAAGCAATATGCGAGGTCATGAGGTCGACCATGCGCGACGGATCTTCCAGGGAGGTAATCGATTTCAGCACCTCGCGCGGAAGCTTTTTATTGCTCTGGCTGTATTGATCAAACATTTTGCGGAGTTCGCGGATATAGGCAGGCACCTCCACCCGTTCGAGGTCGACATCCGGGGCTTCAACCAACCTGACCGAGTAATATGATTCCTCACCACTCCTGCCTTCAAAGGAGCCGACAATGATGGCCCGTCGCTTGCCCTCCACTAGAGCTTTGATGGTCCCGTCCGGCAGGCGTAACAGCTGCATAACCGAGGCCAGGGTGCCAAGAGAATAGAGGTCCTCCTGGCTGGGGTCATCAACTCTGGCATCCTTCTGAGTGACAAGAAAAACCAGAGAACGGTTTTCCATGGCTGCTTCCAGAGCTTTGATCGATTTTTCCCGCCCAACAACCAGAGGCGCCACCATTCCAGGGAAAAGAACGATATCCCGCAGTGGCATCAAGGGATAGATTTCCGTATTCAACTCACTCATACATTCTTTCAGGCGCTTTTTTTGGATTCAGCATTATCATACAGAATGACAGGATATTCTCCATGGGTAATGACCTGTTCGTTGATCACGCATTCAGTGGCATGCTCATCAGAAGGTATTTCGTACATGACATCCAGCATGCACTCTTCCAGGACCGAACGGAGACCGCGGGCTCCTGATTTGCGGGCCATGGCCTTCTGGGCAATGGCTTTATACGCGCCTTCGGTAAACCGCAGGGTGATCCCTTCGTATTCAAACAGCTTCTGATACTGCTTACTCAAGGCATTTTTCGGTTCTTTGAGGATACGAATCAGATCTTCTTCCACCAACTCTTCCATGGTGGCAATCACCGGTAAACGGCCAACCAGTTCCGGGATAAGGCCGAATTTCAGCAGATCCTCAGGCTGAATGTTGGCAAGAATTTCACCGATGGTTCGTTTGGTCTGACTGACCACTTTGGCGCCAAATCCCATAGCCTGGGTCCCGGTTCGCCTTTTGATCACCCCGTCCAGACCGACAAAGGCGCCACCGACAATAAAAAGAATATTGGTGGTGTCAATGCGCACCAATTCCTGCTGCGGATGCTTCCGCCCTCCTTTGGGAGGAACTGAAGCTGTTGTACCCTCGATGATTTTCAGCAATGCCTGCTGCACCCCTTCCCCGGAAACATCCCGAGTCAGGGAAGCGGAATCGGACTTGCGGGCTATTTTGTCGATTTCATCAATGTAAATAATACCGCGCTCAGCCTGCTCGATATCATAGTCCGCGGCCTGAAGCAGACTGACAAGGATATTTTCAACATCCTCACCGACATATCCGGCCTCGGTCAGTGTCGTGGCATCGGCGATGGTGAACGGCACCTTGAGCAGCCTCGCCAAAGTCTGGGCCACAAGAGTTTTGCCGCTACCTGTCGGGCCAATGAGGATAATATTTGATTTCTGCAGTTCAACATCATCAATGGTGCTGGTTCTGGGAGCGTTGATGCGTTTGTAATGATTATGCACAGCCACTGAAAGAATCCGTTTGGCATGATCCTGCCCGATCACGTACTCGTCAAGATATGCTTTTATTTCCTTTGGCTTGAGAACCTGACTGGTGGTCTCTGCTCCGATGCCATCATCCTGTGAAGAATCCAGAACGATTTCATTGCACAACTCGATACACTCGTCGCAAATGTACACGTTGGGCCCGGCAATCAGCTTACCGACCTCCTCCTGATTCTTACCGCAGAAGGAACACGAGCAGGTCATGGAGCGCTCATCATGAAAATCATTATTCACCTTACTTCTCCTCGCCCAGTTCCTCTCGGCTGGTCAAGACTTTATCTATTATGCCATACTGGCTGGCCTCAGCAGCAGTCATGAATTTATCACGATCGGTGTCGGCCTGTATTTTTTTCAGTGATCTGCCGGTATGTTTTGCAAGGATGGTATTGAGATCATGCCGCATCCGGAGAATTTCCTTGGTGTGAATTTCAATATCTGTTGCCTGGCCCTGGTATCCCCCCATGGGTTGATGAATCATGATCCTTGAATTGGGCAGGGCAAAACGTTTACCCGCCGCCCCACTGGCAAGCAGAAAGGCCCCCATGGAAGCGGCCTGCCCCATGCACAGTGTGGCCACATCGCAACGGATGTACTGCATGGTATCATAGATGGCCATTCCGGCGGTAACGGAACCACCCGGAGAGTTGATGTAAAACGTGATATCCTTGTCCGGGTCATCTGCTTCAAGAAACAGCAACTGGGCGATAACGACGCTAGCCACATCGTCATTGACCTGGCTGCCCAGGAATATAATTCGCTCTTTGAGCAACCGGGAATAAATATCAAAGGCCCGTTCGCCGCGTGGGCTCTGTTCAACTACCATGGGAACTAAATTCATCTGTCTCTCTCCGAAATAAACTTTTCCGCGACGACCCGGCCACCAAACCGCCATGGAGGGTGCTACTGCCCTCGACGCTTGTCAAGCTTCAGTTTTCTCGACTGTCGATTCCTTGGAATCTGTATCCACCTGAATAATGTTGGCCTGCTGACGCAAAAAGTCGAGAATTTTTTCATTATGCAGTTCATTCATGAAGGGGAGAATCTCTTCACGGCGCTTGAAGTACTTTTTTACCTCATCCAAGCTCATATTGTACTGGTTGGCAATACGCTGATACCCTCGCTGGATATCCTCATCGGCAATTTTGATTTCCTCTACTTCGGCGATTTTTTTCAGCAGAAAGTCCCCTTTGACGCGCTTAACGGCCACTTCCCTGTTTTTTTCCACCAGATCCTTCAAATCGATTCCCGCTGATTCAAAAGACAGGCCATTTCTCTTGAGATTCTCTTCCGCCTGCTTGAGCATTTCCTGAATTTCAAAATTGACCAGCCTTTGCGGCACCTCAAAGGGATTGAGTTCGATGAGTTTTTCCATGATCTTGTCATGCACATCCCCCAGTTGAGCTTCTTCTTTCCCTTTCTGCAGATGGGTGCGAATGTCTTTTTTCAAATCCTCCAGGCTGGTGAAATCAGGGTTGATATCCTTGGCCAGTTCATCGTCTATCTCAGCCATGATCCGCATCTTGACGTCCTTGATGTCGACCTTGAACTCCACCTTTTTTCCAGCGAGAACGGGGTTGGGGTAATCACCGGGAAAATCGATTTCGTAGAGAGTCTTGTCCCCTTTTTTCAGGCCGAGCAGCTTTTCTTCGAATTCTTTGCCAAGGCGATGCATGCCGATATCGACGTTGTAATTCTCGCTGCGGACTTCCTTCATGGCCTTGCCTTCATGAAACCCCTGAAAATCGACGGTGACCATGTCATCCATAGCGATAGCATGATCTTCATCCACGCTCTTCAGGGCAGCCTGATGGCGCTGCAGCATTCGTATCTCCTTATCGACCTCTTCGTCGGTTACCTTGGCAACCGGCCTTTCGACGTCGAGTCCCTTGTACTCCTTCAACTCAATGTCCGGTTTGACATCAATCATGGCCACATAGACAAAAGTGCCGTCCTCGGTGAAAGAGTGTTCGGTGATCTCAGGATGCACCACCGGCTCGATACCCTCTTTTTCAACGGCATCGAAATACGTGTCCTGCACCAGTTTTTCACCGACTTCAGCTTCCACCTGACTCTTGAAATTTTTTTCCAGAACGGTCTGGGGAATTTTGCCCCGGCGAAAGCCCTTAAGTTTGACCTCCTTATTGATCTTGCGGTAGGCCTTGTCAAGAGCCGGCTTAACGGTTTCCCTGGGAAGCGTGATGGTCAGTTTTCTTGTCAGGTCAGAGAGATTTTCGACGACGATTTCCATGGACAGCGATTCCTCTAGTTCGGTTTTCTGCGGCTGTGACTCCGGCAGCTTTGTTTTTCAACCTGCTTGCCACCATACATCTCTACAGGACTGCAGGCTGGGGATGATTTCCTTGACGGTTTTGATGGGTGTACAGTTTTATCCAGGTGCACGTAAACTGTGGTCCTGCCAGACCGGTGGAACCGGCTACTGGTGCGAGAGGGGGGAGTCGAACCCCCATGAGCCGGGCCCGCTGGATCCTAAGTCCAGTGCGTCTACCAATTTCGCCACTCTCGCATCAACCTTCAAGTAATAACCAGAATAATCTGCTCCGTCAAGTAATCCATAAAGAGAAAAAGTTGTATTATCAACAAATTTAAGCCATTACCTGGACACACCCTTCATGATGCAGAACCGACTGTTTCGCCCGAATGCTCACCGGTCCGGATCATGACTGCGGCAATTAATGACAAAACCAAGACCGCAACAGCGGTGATCCGGAATGCCTGGGGCATACCCCACGAATCCATGCTGACCCCCGCGAGAATGGCTCCGGTGAAGACTCCGGCGCTCATGGCCAGGTTAAAGACCCCCATCATGGTACCATGACCGAAATGGGTTCGCCCCTCCTCGGCAGCATACGCTCCCAGCACCGGCCAGAGTATCGCTTCGCCGAAACCGAGAAAAAGGTACAGTCCCATAATCGCCATGAAAGTCGAAGCCATGGGGATAGAGAAAATTGCGATGCTCATACAGATGCAGCCAAGAAGTAACAACACCACCTTGTCATGCTTGTCCGCCAGTCGACCAAAAGGTATTTGCAGCACGGCATTCATCATGGTTCGACCGGCGATGACCAGGCCGACCTGGAGTCCGCTGCTGTCGGGCCACGGCGCCATCATCACCGGCAGAAAAGCCATGGTCGGCACCATCATCAGTACGGTGGAAAACCGGGCGAGAAGAATACCCATAGTCCGCCGACGCGCCATCATCCGCCGCATACTGACCTGCAACCCGACCGCCATGTGCCCGTCTCCGGGGCAGCTGGCAGGCATATTGACCACCACCAGAACACAAGCGATGAAACAAAGGGTCGCCATCATATAAAAGACCGAAGCCAGGCCCCATAGATCAGCAAAGATCCCTCCAAGCACGGGTCCGAAGCCGATACCGCAGAAGATGGCAATGTTGATGACGCTCATGTAGCGTCCTTCCTGACCTACAGGGGACAAAGCACTCGCATACGCCATAGCCACAGGGATGATCATGGCGGAGCCGATACCCTGAAAAAGACGAATCAAAATGAGATGGAAGACACTGGTGGCATACGGAATGAGCAATCCGACCAGACCGTAAATAAAAAATCCAACTACCAGGAATCCTTTGCGCCCCCATCGATCAGACAGCGATCCGACCCCCGGCTGGACCAGACCACGACTCACCGAAAAGGCCGCGGTAATCAACCCCAGAGTGAATCCGGTTGCCCCAAGATTGACGGCCAGCAGCGGCAGCACCGGAATAACGATCCCCACCCCGAGAAGAGCAATAAAAACCGATAAAACAACGGTGATAAGGATGCGGTTCATCATGAGATCAAACGGGTCGGTGCAGGTATGAACAGTACTGCCGGAAGATTGAAAAGAGAAAAACACACCAACTAAACCGGTGCGTATGGACAGAATGCTCGTAACGAGGAAATTCTCCTGCCCGATGTGTGTCCTTTTACCACTTGGGGCAGGGAAAACAAACCGCTCTTTACATCATGTTGCCTTAATGTTTAATGCGCTCGAGAAGATGACTGTCCCTTGATCAACCGGGGAAAAGACCGTATATTCGGCGACTGGTCTGTGCAACACATTTCTCCTCAATATGCAAAGGATACAAGAACATGCAGCACAATGTACTCGATGCTCGTATCAGCCCCTACGGCAGCCTAGACGTCCTTTCCCGGCTGGAAGTAGGCAAGCTTCTCAGCGCCAGTCAGGGGAATCTGTACCCTCTATTCCGCAGTTGTTCACTGGCTGTCCTCAACTACGGCGATTACCTTGATGACGGCAGAGAGTTGCTGGAACGCTACAAAACTTTCGACATCCGGGTGATCCAGGAAGAACGCGGCATCAAACTCGATCTGCGCAATGCGCCGGCCAGCGTCTTTGTGGACGGCCAGATGATCAGAGGCATCAACGAACACCTTTTTTCCGTTCTTCGTGATGTAGTCTATACCGACGATGCCATTAACAACAATCCGCGATTTGATTTGAATACCTCCGATGGCATCACTAATGCTGTCTTTCATATCCTGCGCAATGCCGGCATCATGCGGCCTCTGACCAACCCTCGCATGGTGGTCTGCTGGGGAGGGCATTCCATTCCCCCCGACGAATACGATTACAGCAAGGATGTCGGGCATCAACTGGGCCTGCGCAACCTGGATATCTGCACCGGTTGCGGCCCGGGTGCCATGAAAGGCCCAATGAAGGGAGCAGCCATCGGCCATGCCAAGCAGCGTATCAAGGGCCAGTATCTCGGCATCAGCGAACCAGGCATCATTGCCTCCGAATCACCCAACCCCATTGTCAATGATCTGGTTATCATGCCGGATATTGAAAAGCGACTGGAGGCTTTTGTCCGCACCGGCCATGCCATCGTAGTGTTTCCCGGAGGTGTCGGCACGGCAGAAGAGATCCTCTATATTCTCGGCATCCTCATGGACCCTGAAAATTCACGGATCCCCTTCCCCCTCATTTTCACCGGCCCGGCGAGCGCCGCCGGATATTTTGAGATGATTGATCAATTCATTACCGACACACTGGGCCTTGTGGCCCGGCAGTTTTACCGGGTTGTCATAGACGATGCAGAGACAGTGGGGCGTCTGGTCCAGGAAGGAGTCGAAGAGGTGCGCTTGTTCCGAAAAAAAACGGATGATGCCTATTATTTCAACTGGCAGCTGAAAATCCATTCGCTCTTCCAGCAACCTTTTATTCCGACCCATGAGAGTATGCGCAGTCTAGATCTGCACAAAGGCAATGCTCCCCATTTACTGGCAGCCCATCTCCGCCGAGCCTTTTCCGGCATTGTTGCCGGTAACGTCAAAGAGTCGGGTATCCTCGCCATAGAGGAAAAAGGACTCTTCGAGCTTCACGGCGACGTCAGCGTCCTCAAGCCGCTGGACACCCTGCTCACCGCCTTCGTGGAACAGCAACGGATGAAACTGCCGACCGCAACGACCTATACCCCGTGTTACAAGCTTCTCAGCCAGGAGAACACCCAGAATTCATGACCCCCCTTTTCGATCCAACAACCGCAGGGAGATGGTCATTACAGCCATATGGCTCCTGTCGGGACATAAGGCCCCCCACCTTTTTCTTCCGCTCATGAGCCGGTCATGCTTTCCTTGATCATACTCACCGTCATCGTTGTTGTCGCTCTGATCCTGTTCATTGGTGGTTGGCTTTCTGTCGACCTGGTCGGCCTGCTCGTCCTCTCATCTCTCGCCCTCACCGGCCTGATAAGCGGCACACAGGCCCTGGCCGGATTCAGCAGTCCGGCCGTGGTCACGGTCTGGGCCATGTTCATCCTTTCCGCGGGATTGACCCGCACCGGAGTTGCCCAGCAACTTGGACAACCGCTCCAGCGTTTTACCAAAGGCAGTGAGGCTGTGCTTGTCATCGCCCTGATGGTGGCCGCGAGCCTGTTGTCGGCGCTCATAAACACAATCACGGTCGCCGCTATTCTCCTGCCGACGGCGATGGAACTGGCGCGCCGCAGTGGCCGTCCCCCCGGACGCCTGCTGATGCCTCTTTCTCTGGGATGTCTTCTCGGCGGTCCCTTCACTGGAATTTCAACCCCACCGAACATCCTGGTGACCGATGCCCTGCGCACTGCCGGGCTCAGCCCCTTTGCCATCTTCGATTTTACCCCCATCACCGCCGCCATCGTTGTCTCAGGCATTGCCTTCACAGTCCTTATCGGTCTTCATCTCCTTCCCAAGCGATCCGCGCAGACAGCCGTTGACAGGCACGCTTCCATCGAAGATTCCTACCAATTGAGTACCCATCTCTTCACCACCCAGATTCGCCCTGACTCCCTGCTCGCTGGGCGGACCATTGCCGAAAGCCGACTGGGCTCAGCCCTCTCTCTCACCGTTGTGGCTCTGCAGCGCAAAGGTGCTCTGATCCTCGCCCCCCGGCCCAATGAAATTCTTCAGGTGCATGATAACCTTGTTGTCCATGGCCCAAGTGAACTCCTGGCCCACTTTAACGGCAGCCATCATCTCCGCATCGAACCCGCGGACATAATCGATACAGATATTCTCCGCCGGCTGGTGATGGCCGAAGGACGTATCGGCGAAGGTTCACCGCTTGAGGGAAAGACGTTGGCTGAAAGCGGTCTGCGCAACACCCATCGTGTCCATGTCCCGGCACTGCCGCCTGCGCCTGAATGCCACGCCATGGCCACTCATCTGTGCCGTCGATTCGTCCAGGGCGACAGGTTGCTGCTGCAGGGAGAACGGGAAGATCTGGAGGAAGTCGCGCGCCAGGGCCTGGTCACGGACCTCGAGTTTCTTGACCCCGACCAATCGTACACAGGTACAGAGACCAAGGTCTCCCTGCTGCCGGTGCAAGTTCCTCCTGGGTCGGTTCTTGCAGGCCTTAATCTGATTGAAAGCCGGCTTGGCAATGCCTTCGGATTGACAGTCGTGGCCATCGTGCGCGACCAGGAGACACTGTTCATGCCCTCACCTCAGGAACAGATCAACGCGGGCGATCTGCTCATATTGCAGGGCAGTAAACACGATCTTGATGTTCTCGAGGAATTGCAAAATCTTCAAATCAAGGAGCAATCCCTGAGCCTCGCAGCCGAACTGGAATCCCAGCAGATCGGAGTGACCGAGGTCCTCCTCTCACCGCGGACAACCCTGGCGGGACGAACCCTGGCAGACCTCCTCTTTCGCGAACATTACGGGCTCAATGTGCTCGCCATCTGGAGAAAAGGGACCGCCCATCGCATCGGTCTACAGGATATGCCTTTGCAGTTCGGTGATGCCCTGCTCGTCTATGGGCAGCGCCAGAAACTGGAAGCCGTGGACCGTGATCCCAATTTTCTGGTTCTCGACCAGGCAGCCGCCAGCACGCCACGCCTTGAGAAAGCTCCCATTGCCATTGCGATAATGGTGGCCGTCCTGCTCAGCGCGATTCTTGGCTATGTACCCATCGCCATTGCCGGGCTGACCGGAGCGGCTCTGATGGTATTGTTCGGGTGTCTGAGTATGGATGAAGCGTATCGGGCCATCGAGTGGAAGGTGGTCTTCCTCATTGCCAGCATGCTTCCCCTTGGGGTGGCGGTGGAAAATACAGGGGCAGCGCAAATGGGAGCTGAGGCACTTCTTGCAGTGGTAGGCGACCTGGGGCCCCGCTGGGTAGTCGCCGCCCTTTTTCTCGTCACGGTGATCGGTACCCAGGTCATCCCCACCGCAGCCTTGGTGGTGCTGATGGCCCCGGTGGCACTCAGTTCTTCCGAGGCCCTGGGCATCTCCCCCCATTTGTTGATGATGACCGTGGCCATGGCAGCCTCGGCAAGCTTTGCCAGCCCCCTGTCCCATCCTGCGCACCTCCTGGTCATGGGTCCCGGCGGATACCGCTTTATTGATTATGTCAAAGTCGGGGTCCCCTTGACCATTGTGGTGATGGCGGTCTCGGTATGGCTTCTGCCGATTCTCTGGCCGGCATGAGCACATGAGCACCCCATACCCGGCATCAGCCTAGACGACAAAGGATCGTTTCATGACGCCCCCAACCGTCGACAATCAGGATTCTGAATCCATGACGGCCGGAATTGGTTTAGGATATATCATATTGTAATCACTATACAATTTCAGCAGAATCCTTGATAATACCCTACACTGGCCGCCCTTGGGAAACATCCGTCCGCACGCCATCTTCATTGACCGTAACCGTTTGATAAAGTGTCCTTTAATCGAACGGTCAGTGCGGCCGATAAAGCTGACGCACGGAAGAACGCTCAACGGATCCAGGAGGATGTTATGAAGGAATTCAATGTGCACCAATATCTTGCCTCTCGGTGCAAATGTATCACTGATGAAGAGTACAGGTTGCAAGCCATGCAACCATTTATCTGAAATCTGAAAACAGGTATCTGTAACAACAAGGAGGATTCAAATGCTTCGAGACCTGGCCCTGGCCGCAAAAGCCGCTTGCAGCAAGGAAGATCAGGAAAGCCTGGTCCCTTTGGTACAGCAGTTGCGTACCCTGGGTGAAATCGCCTTTAAACGTGGCCTGCTGGCCCTGGAGGGTGAACTTGCCAAGATCACTGACCCATTTCTTAAACTGGGCCTCCAACTCATCGTCGACCAGACCGAGCCGGAGAATGTTCAGGATATTCTTGACGCAGACATTTATTATAATGAGTCCAACGGTAGGGAACTGCTGAAGAAGATCATCATCCGCGAAGGACTGCTGCGGATTCAGGCCGGAGACAACGCCCGCAATATCCTCATCTGTACGAAAATTTTTCTGGGTAAGGTCGATCCGGATCAATGGTAATCGGTTTACCTTCCAGGGTATGTACAACCTGAATCCGTGACGGCTGAACGCTTGTTTTAGATATATCTTGCTGTAATCATGTTTTAATTGTAACGAAATCCTAGGTAATGAGTTTCATCAGCCGCCCTTCGGGGCATCCGTCCGCACGCCATCTTCATTGCCCGTAACCGTCCGATAAAGTGTACTTTAATCGAACGGCCACGAACAACGAAGCTGACGCACGGACGAACGCTCACGGATTCAGGCACAAGAAAAGAAAAGTTCACCTGTTTAACCGAGAATACACCGCAACGACATGAAATATGTTTTTTTAACGAAAACGAAGGGGTTTTTGCTCCCGCTCTTCCTCTGGCCCGGTATCTTCACGGACAGATGGACCTGATCTACCCTCGATTGCGGGCTGCTGCCGAGATTCACCCAGCGACGCGCTGCTCAGCAGATCAAGAACTTTATTCATTTTCCTGTTCAGTTGGGCTACATGGGAGAGTATCCGAAAAACGAGGAACGGCAGCAGAATTGCCGTAACCCCCACGGTGACCGTGGCAACTATGCCGACAAGTAACAAAATCAACCCTAATCCACCTGCCAATACCTGTTCCATAACTGCCAATTCCTCCTATGTCATTGAATTCTCACTTGGAGAACGTTGCAAGTGCCTTTCTCCTGGCATGCCATACCATAGGATGGCGCTAAATATATTTCTGATACTGGGGCTCAAACGTCAGGTCACGAATGAAGGCTTGCAGATCATCCGGCCGTGGTCTGCTTGCCAATCCTCTGGCATAAGCCACCTCGGCCACTGCCACCGCCACTTTCAGTGAAACCTCACGGATTCTGGTCAGAGGTGGAAAAATCCGCCCCTGAGCGAGATCCGTCTCCAGGACTTCACCAGCTACTATCCGGGCAGCCACCAGAAACATTTCATCCGTGACCCGCATCGCGCCACTGGCCATCACCCCCATACCAACCCCTGGAAAAATATACACATTGTTGCCCTGAGACGGAATCAGGGTCCGATTATGGGTGGTCACCGGATCAAATGGACTGCCACTGGCAAAAACAGCCCGTCCCTCGGTCCAGGTATAGGCCTCCTCGGCCGAACATTCGGAGTTCGATGTCGGGTTGGACAGAGAAAACACAATGGGGCGCTCATTGATTCTGGCCATGGTTTCGAGAATTTCCGCAGTGAACCGGCCTGCCTGCCCGGAAACTCCGATGATCGCCTGCGGCTGCAGGATTTCAACCGCAGCATGGAAATCAAGGACCGGGGGATGTTCGTGCGCAAACAATGCTTTATGTTCATTCAGGTCAGTACGTTCCTTGACAATCAACCCCTTGGAATCAACAAACCAGCAGCAGCTCCGCGCTTCTTCGCTGGTGAGTCCCTCCTCCATCAAGGCACTCACCATCAGTTCTCCGGTGCCAAGCCCGGCCTCGCCAGCGCCAAGGAAGAGAAAGCGCTGCTCTTTGAGATGACCACCGGTGATCCGCAAGGCAGAAAAAATTCCGGCCACGGTGACAGCTGCGGTCCCCTGAATATCGTCATTAAAACAGCAGACTAAATTACGGTATTTTTGCAACAGGCGAAAAGCGTTACGGTTGCCGAAATCCTCGAATTGAATCAAGGCCGCGGGGAAAACCTGCTGCACGGCGAAGATAAATTCCTCTATCATTTCATCATACACCTCGCCGCGCAAACGCGGGTGCTGCAACCCGGTGTAGAGCGGGTCATTGAGCAACCGGGTGTTGTTCGTGCCCATATCCAGGGTTACCGGCAGGCTTAACGAAGGATGGATCCCGGCGCAAGCTGAATAAAGGGCCAGTTTGCCTTTAGGAATACCCATACCATCGGCGCCAAGATCGCCAAGGCCAAGGATACGCTCTCCGTCGGTTACGACAATGATGCGGATGTCATTGAATGGCCAGTTGCCCAGCAGTTCGGCCACTCGCCCCTTGTCCCGGGCGGTAATATAGATACCTCTGGGCCGTCGGAAGATATGACCGAATTCAAGGCAGGCCTGGCCAACAGTTGGCGTATAGACAATGGGCATCAGCTCTTCAATGTTATCAAGCAACAACCGATAAAAAAGGATTTTGTTGCGGTCCTGCAAGGCGATGAGAGAAACATAGCGCTCGATATCGCTGGATTTTTTCCGCAGGACCTCCAGTACCCGCTGCATCTGCTCCTCAATGGTGTGTACTCGAGGCGGCAACAGACCTGTCAAACCGAGCATTTCCCGCTCCTCCAGAGTAAAGGCTGATCCCTTGTTCAGGGTTGGATCACGGAGCAGAGCCATGCCGGTGGGCAATCCTTCCAGCTGTTTCCGAATTCGTAGACGAGCAGCGGTATCACCACCAGTGCATTTTTTCAGCATGGACTGCAGATTGATATGATTGAGAAAACCGGACAGCGTATCGCCGTCGACCAGATCTTTTTCAAACTGAACGGTTATCTCGTTTTTTTCATGGATTATTTTATACATGTATTATTCCTTTTCCTGGAGAGGACCACGGCCATGCCAACTTTACCAGTTACTGAATCCGTGACGGCTGGACTCTTGTTTTGGACATATATTGCTGTAATCATTTTATAATTGCAGCGAAATCCTTGGGAATAACTTTCACCCGCCGTCCTTCGGGGCATCCGTCCGCACGCCATCTTCATTGCCCGTAACCGTCCGATGAAGTGTACTATAATCGAACGGTCACGAACAACGAAGCTGACGCGTGGACGAACGCTCACGGATACAGGCAGTCGGAATCAGCACAAACCTGATCTGCCGATGTTACAAGAGAACAAATGCGTACAGCATTACAAGCCGTTGTTTACCCTGTCAAGGCTATCCGGTCGTAATAACCTTATCCTGAATCCGTGACGGCCGGGATCTTGTTCTGACTTAATTTGATTGTAGTTAACTTATAATTCTGGCTTCTTTTTTTGGAAGTAAACCGTCACTGAAATAACCGTGAAAGGACTGAAAAATGCACAAGAAAGCAAAATTTTGTTGAATCCAAAAGGTGGATGCATGATTCCTCTGGTAATGGTCGGCAACATCATGATAACATAATTAGTATCGGGCAGATACATACATCCCGCAAAGGGACGAATCATCGAGGCATCCGGGAGATTTTACGTTAAGCAATAAATGCGACTCCCTCCTTCCGCCGTGCAAGAGGCTTTCCAGCTTCTACGGGCGGCGAGACGTTTCATTACAATGCGGCACAATAAACAGCGAATGGAGAACTCTAATGAGCGTAGCAACCATAGTGGTTTTGGTACTATTCGGCGGCATAGTCCTGTTTATGATCATGATGTTCAACCGCCTGGTGGCGTTGCGGAACCGGCTCAAGAATGCTTTCGCGCAGATCGAGGTTCAGTTGAAGCGACGTTACGATCTGATTCCCAACCTGGTCGAAACCGCGAAAGCCTACCTGCAGCACGAACGGGAAACCCTGGAGGCGGTGGTCAATGCCCGCAACACAGCGACCCGTGGCTTGAGCCAGGCTCATGACCGTCCCGGTGATCCACAAGCCATGGCGGTTTTGGGTCAGGCAGAGCATGGTCTGGCCAGCGCCCTGAGCCGTTTTAATCTGGTGGTGGAAGCCTATCCCGAACTGAAGGCCAATCAAAACATGATGCAAGTCAGTGAAGAGTTGACCAGCACCGAAAACAAGGTGGCCTTCGCCCGCCAAGCCTTCAACGATGCCGTCATGACCTACAACACATACAAGCAGTCGTTTCCCCAGGTCGTGGTGGCCGGGATGTTCGGCCACGGCCCGGATGCGGCCCTCCTGGAATTCGCCGATAGCGAACAGATTCAAGCCGCCCCTAAAGTGTCGTTTCAGTAAACGGGGCCGACGATGAATTTTTTCGAGGAGCAGGAGCGGGCCCGGCGCCGGACCGTTGAACTGGTGCTACTTTTCGTCCTGGCCGTGACTGGGATGATTCTGCTGGTCAACCTGCTGGTCCTGGTGACCATAGTCGGTTTCGAAGCCGGTATGGTCGATTTCAACCCGACAACCCTGGCCCGCTATTTCCGCTGGGATATTGCCGCCCTTGTCAGCGTGGCGGTACTGGTGCTGATTACGCTTGGCAGTCTGCACAAAACTCTGGCCTTAGGCGGAGATGGCGGCCGGGTCGCCGAATTGCTCGGTGGCCGCCTGGTCGGTGCGAATACCAAGAATGAAGCCGAGCGCCGTTTACTCAATGTTGTTGAAGAAATGGCCATAGCCGCCGGGATACCGGTGCCCAGAGTGTACCTGCTGGATGAACCAGGGATTAACGCCTTTGCCGCCGGAACCAGTCCCGCCGACGCGGTGATCGGGGTAACCCGCGGGGCGTTGATGATGCTGAATCGAGACGAATTGCAGGGAGTGGTGGCCCACGAGTTCAGTCATATTTTCAACGGCGACATGCGGCTCAATCTTCGCTTGGTCGGAGTGCTGCATGGCATTCTGCTGCTGGGAATGGTGGGCTATCACCTGCTGCGACTCACCACTATCCGCGGCTCCCGACGCTCTGGCGGTGGCCGGCAGACTGCAGCCCTGGCAGCCCTGGGTGTCGGGCTACTAGCCGTCGGCAGCGTCGGATATTGCTGCGGACAACTGATCAAGGCCATGGTCAGCCGGCAGCGCGAATACCTGGCCGATGCTTCGGCGGTTCAATTCACCCGCCAACAGAAAGGGATCGGCGGCGCCCTGAAAAAGATCGGTGGTGCAGCTGCCGGTTCCCGGCTGGAAACTCCAGCCGCCAGCGAATACAGCCATGCGTATTTGGCCGCCGGGGTCACCGGTTTCTTGCAGGGGCTTTTCGCCACCCACCCACCCCTGCCGGAGCGGATCAGGAAGATCGACCCCGGCTGGGATGGACAATTCATCACCCCGGGAGAGAAGAAGCCGCTAGCCGGAGATAAACTGAGGCAAGAAGAAGATAAACGCCGAATCAGTCCCCAGTCGATTGAGGCAGCCGGGGTGCTGATGACAGCCGGAGTACTGAACGCCGGCCGCATCCTGGAAAGAATCGGGACAGTGGACGAACAGGGAGTGGAGGCGGCCCGTGTCATGCTGGGATGCATTCCCGGTCCTCTGCGCACGGCCGCGTCAGAACCCTTCGGGGTCCGGGCTGTGATTTACGGTCTCCTCCTCGACCATCGTCCGGAAATCCGGGCTGAACAGTGGCGCCTGCTCACGGAACTGGCTGATCCGACAGTGGTCGCTGAAGGCCGTAGCCTGGAAGCAGATTTGTCAGACCTGCCTGAGGAAGCTCGCCTCCCTTTGCTGGAGTTGGCCCTGCCGACTCTACGCAATTTGTCCCTCGAACAGTATCAGCGTTTCCGCCGGGTGGTGGAAGCCCTGATCGAAGCGGATCAGCAAGTGAGTCTGCGGGAATGGATCGTGCGTCGCCTGGTGGTACATCAACTCGACCTGGATTTCAGCCTGCGCAAGCCACCCCGGCCTCGTTACCGCGAACCGGCCTCGATTCGAGAAGAACTGGCGCTGTTGCTCTCCCTGATCGCCCACGCCGAACATCCCGATGATCCGGAAAAAGCCATCCGGGCCTTCGTCGCCGGCGAAGATGCATTCGGCGAAACCGGCCTGAGGCTGCTTCCTCGTACATCCCTGAATACCGTAGCGCTGGATGCCGCCATGGATACCTTAGAGATGGCTGTTCCACTGCTCAAACAACGTCTGCTGCAGGCCTTTACCGCCTGCCTGATGTTTGACGGCCGGAGCAAAATGGTCAGCTGGGAATTGTTGCGCACCATTGCAGCCTGCTTGGACGTCCCCGTCCCCCTGCACCACGCAGCCAAAGAAATTCCAGCCTAGATACACCGCGGCACTGTAAACTAATACCTGAATCCGTGACGGCTGGACTCTTGCTTTGGGCATATCTCTCTGTAATCATTATATAATTACAGCAAAATTTTTGGCAATAACTTTCACCCGCCGCCCTTCGGGGCATCCGTCCGCACGCCATCTTCATTGCCCGTAACCGTTCGATAAAGTGTACTTTAATCGAACGGCCACGAACAACAAAGCTGACGCACGGACAAACGCTCACGGATCCAGGGTGGAGTTTTGTCTCCTTGTGGCTTCACGCCTCCTTTTTCAGAACGTACAACATAATATAAATACCGGCAAAACCGCTCTTCTCTTTTGACAAAAGAGCGGTTTTAGAAGTAAATAAACAGTATTGTTTGACGTTTCATACCAGATACGTTCTGCAACCAGGCATCACATCTTTCTGAACAGTTCCCCCGGTGGGTACGGGTTCCTCCAGGAGCCCGGTTCTTTCTCTTTCACATAGGAGTAATCGAATGGCTGAGCAAATTTTTCGCGTGAACATGTCGGACTTGAGTACCAAGATCGAAACCGTGCCCGAGGAATGGAAGGGGCTGGGGGGCCGTGGCTTGACTTCCACCGTAATCGCAGCCGAGGTTAATCCGACCTGTCACCCCCTGGGCAAGCATAATAAACTCGTCATAGCCCCGGGCCTGCTTTCCGGCACCCCGGCCGCCAACTCCGGCCGTCTGTCGTGCGGGGCGAAAAGCCCCCTGACCGGCACCATCAAGGAAGCCAACGCCGGTGGCACCTCAGCCCAGATGCTGGCCAGACATGGCGTCAAGGCCCTGATCATCGAGGGGAAACCGACTGATAACGGGAAATGGTACAGTCTCCATGTCCATAGCGGCGGAGTTACTGTCCAGGAAGAGACGGAAGTGATCGGCATGGGAAACTTTGCCGTGGTTGAGGTACTGAACAAACGGCTCGGCGACAAAGTCGGTGTCATCACCATCGGTCCTGCCGGTGAAATGCGGATGACCGGAGCCAACATTTCCATCAAGGATCCGGACAATCATATACGTTCCAACGGTCGCGGCGGCCTTGGCGCGGTCCTGGGGTCCAAACAGATCAAATTTATCTCCGTGGAACCAACCAGCGAGAAGGTGGCGATTGCCGATCCGGAAGCGTTTAAAACCGCCAATCGCGCCTTTGCCAAGGCCTTGGTCGACAACCCGATCAGTAAGGCTCTGGGCCAGTACGGCACCAACGTCCTTGTAAATATTATCAATGAGTCGGGTGGATTGCCCACCCGCAACTTCACCAGCGGTCAGTTTGCCGGTCACGAGGCCATCTCCGGTGAAACCATGCACGACACCATTGTCGCCCGTGGCGGCAAGCCAAAACATAACTGTCATGCCGGCTGTGTCATCAACTGTTCGCAGATCTACACCGATCTCAAAGGGCAGTACAAAACCTCGGGATTCGAGTATGAGTCTATCTGGGCGTTGGGGGCTGACTGTTGTGTCGATAACCTCGATCACATTGCCGAGGCCGACAGCCTCATGGATGACCTTGGTCTTGATTCCATTGAAACCGCCGTGGCCTTTGGGGTGGCCATGGAGGCGGGAGTACTTCCCTTCGGCGACGGTGCCGGTATCTGCCGCATCCTCAGGGAAGAAGTCGGCAAGGGTACTCCATTGGGACGGATTATCGGGTCCGGGGCCGCGGCGGTCGGTCGAGCCTATGGAGTCACCCGGGTACCAGTGGTGAAAAACCAGGCCATTCCGGCCTATGATCCGCGGGCCATCAAAGGCATCGGCATCACCTATGCCACCTCGACCCAGGGCGCGGATCACACCATGGGGTACACCATCGCCACCAACATCCTCGGGGTTGGCGGCAAGGTCGACCCTCTCAGCAAGGAAGGCCAGGTGGAACTGTCACGCAACCTGCAGATCGCCACCGCGGCCATTGACTCAACCGGCATGTGCCTGTTCATTGCTTTTGCCGCTCTTGACGATGCCACCTGCCTCCCCTCTCTCATCGATCTGCTCAACGCCCGCTTCGGTATCAACTTGACCGCCGATGATGTCACCAATCTCGGCATGTCGATTCTCAAGACCGAACGTGCCTTCAATCTGGCCGCGGGTTTCACCAACAAAGATGATCGATTGCCGGAATTTTTTGCCGAAGAGCCGATCGCTCCCCATAACGTTGTCTGGGACATCAGCGACGAGGCCATTGATTCGTTCTGGGATTTTTAACCAAAGGACCAGGCCTATGCAACTGACGGTCAAACTCTTCGCCTATTTCCGGGACAACCGTTTCAAGCAGAAAGTGACGGACTATCCCGAGGGGACCACGGTGGAAGACATTATCCGTTCCCTTGGTATTGATCTTGACGAGGTCGGTGTGACCATGATCAACTCACGCCATTGTTCCCTTGAACAGGTCCCGGTCGACGGGGACCAACTGGCCATCTTTCCCAACATCGGCGGGGGGTAACCCCCCCGCCGATCCTTCCCGGGTTCCTTGTCCTCTCGTCGACTGATATTCTCCACATCCGCATCGGTGCACATCCAGACCGGTACGGGGAGCCTTCCCGGCCAAGGCTTTTGTTGAGATAGGGAGCAACTCTTCATCAATACGGCAAGTAGTTGCCAATTGGCTGTCATCGTCATCATCTTCGAGACGTAATTTCACCTCAACCTCACTCCATCAGCCCACTTCCCGACCGCAGGCAAGAGATGATGAAAGACTTCTTCAAACTGATCACCTCCACTGAGTTCCTGGCCCATTTTTCAACTTTTTCTACCTTGGATGAGCAGACAGTGCCCTTGCACGCGGCCCGAAACCGCGTTCTGACAAGGGACATCATCAGCCAGGAAGCCCTGCCGCCTTTTTCCCGTTCCACCATGGATGGGTTCGCGGTCAGGGCCCGCGATACCTTTGGCTGCTCGGATTCGGAACCAGCTCTGCTGCAGGTGACCGGCGAAATCGCCATGGGTATACCCGGATGGGAATATTCCCTGCAACCCGGTCAGACCGTTCGCATCTGGACCGGTGGGGAACTGCCCGCAAAAGCTGATGCCGTGGTCATGGTCGAGTATACGCAACCCTACGACGAAGAAACCGTGGCCGTCTATCGACCGGTGGCGCCGGGAGAACATGTTATCCAGGCCGGTGAGGATTACCGGCAAGGGGCCATGGTGCTCGAGCGGGGCAGGATGTTGCGGCCCCAGGATCTGGGCGTGCTGGCCGGCCTGGGCATCGTATCCGTACCGGTCTACCGCAAGCCCAGGGTCGCTATAGTGTCCACCGGTGACGAAATTGTTCCTGCTGAGCAAAAACCACCACCAGGGAAGATACGAGATATCAACTCCACAACTCTGGCAGCCCTGGTGGAAGAGGCTGGAGGCGTACCAGTGACCTGTGGTATTCGCAATGACGACCTTGAGGCTCTCCTTGCGGTGTGCACCGCAGCCTTGGCCGAATGTGATATCCTGCTGATCTCAGGGGGCAGTTCTGTCGGTCGCCGTGATTACACCTTACAGGTCTTCAAGGCCCTGCCGGAGGTCGAAACCCTGGTTCACGGGGTTGCCATCCGGCCGGGCAAGCCCACTATTCTGGCCCGACAGGGCAACAAGGCCCTGTTCGGTCTCCCCGGCCATGCAGCCTCGGCCATGGTGATCTTCACCCTTTTTGTCCGTCCTCTGTTGCGCGCCATGGCAGGCTTAGGCGCCAGTCATGGTTTACAGGTCGTCAAGGTCATTACTGCCCAGCAGATCCCCTCGACCATCGGCCGGGAAGACTATGTACGGGTACGATTGATCCCTTCGGAGAACAACACCCCTCCCCAGGCCATCCCGGTGTACGGCAAATCGGGTCTGCTCAATTCCCTGGTGCAGGCCGACGGACTCCTGCCGATTGGCCGGGACATCGAAGGGCTTGACCAGGGATCTGAAGCCCATGTCCTTGCGTTCCCCTGAGCCCATTCCATGTACACAGGCGTGGTTAACCACACAGTGACAACCCCTGATTGGTTACCCATCCTATCCGCTAACTCAGCATTGATCCATTGCCATGCAACGAAAAATCTATCTGAACATGCATTCCAGGGAAGAAGCCGAACGCCTGCTTCGATCACGATTCAGCAGCAGACGTACCGTCTCGGAGACCATCCCCTCCCGCCAGGCTCGGGGCCGGGTCACTGCCGGGCCGGTCAGTGCCCGCCTTTCCTCACCCACTTTTCACGCTGCCGCCATGGACGGCCTGGCAGTGCGGGCTGAGCAGACCTTCGGGGCCAGTGATCATGCGCCCTTGGTCCTGCGCCTTGACACCGGTCAGGCGGACCTGATCAACACCGGCTATCCTCTGCCGGCGGATAAGAATGCCGTTATCATGATCGAGCAGGTTCTGCTCAGCGACGACGAAACCAGTGCTACCATCCGTGCCCCGGTATATCCCTGGCAGCATGTCCGCAAAGTAGGAGAAGATATTGTTGCCACTGAGCTGCTTTTCCCCACCGGCCATATCATCCGGCCGGCCGATGTCGCCGCCCTGGTTACCGGTGGATGCGCGACCGTCGATGTCCGCCGCAAACCGAAAGTGGTGATCATGCCCACCGGCAGTGAACTGGTTGGTCTGGAGGAGTGCGCAGATGGAGTACCGCCGGGTAAAATCATTGAATCCAACTCGGCGGTCCTGGCCGGCCTCGCCGAGGAGGCCGGAGCCGCGGTGACGGTGACCCAGATCATCAGCGACGATTTTACCACCATCAAAAACCAGCTGGCAGCTCTCATGGTCACCGATGTCGACCTGGTGGTGATCAATGCCGGATCATCGTCGGGCAGCGCTGATTACACGGTCCGCATCATCGAGGAGTTGGGCGAGGTCCTGGTCCACGGCGTAACCATCATGCCCGGCAAACCGACGATTCTGGGGGTGATCGACGACAAACCGGTGGTCGGTATCCCCGGCTATCCGGTCTCGGCAATCATCGCCATGGAGCAGTTCATCCTCCCCCTGCTGGCACAGATGCAGGGTATGCACCTTCCGGCCAGACCTTCCATCCAGGCCATTGTGGCCAAGGACCTGCCCTCCCCCGCCGGTATCGAAGAATTTCGACGTATGATCGTCGGCCGAATCAAAGGTCAATTCATTGCCGTCCCCCTGAAAAAAGGAGCGGGTGCCATTACCACCTTGACCCGGGCCAACGGTATGCTGCGCATCGATCCCGCCTCGGAAGGCGAAAAACAGGGGACAACAGTCAACCTGGAAGTACTCGTACCCGAGTCCCAGGTGGAACGAACCATCCTCTGTACCGGCAGTCACGACCTCTGCCTGGATGTGCTGAATGATTTCCTATGGAAAAAAGACCCGGCCTTTCCCCTGGCCTCAACCCATATCGGCAGCCTGGGCGGCATCATGGCCCTCAAACAGGGAATGTGCCATATGGCCGGATCCCATCTGCTTAACCCCAGGGATGGCTCATATAACACCTCTTATATCCGTACATACCTGCCGAATAGAGATATCCGCATCCTGACCCTGGTGCATCGGCAACAGGGGTTCATCGTTCCGCCCGGTAACCCCAAGGAAATCGACGGCATAGCTGATCTTTTCAGAAAAGGGATATCCTTTATCAACCGGCAGGCCGGTTCCGGCACCCGGGTGCTGCTCGATTACGAATTGCAGCGCCACAATCTTGATGGTGATCTGATCAAAGGCTATGATCAGGACGAATACACTCACATGGCGGTGGCGGTGGCGGTTCTTTCCGGCAAGGTGGATGTCGGCCTGGGCATCAAGAGTGCAGCCAGGGCCCTGGGGTTGAATTTCGTCCCGTTGGTCGAGGAGCGCTATGACCTGCTCATCCCCGGAGAGTTATTCCACTCCCCGATGATAACTGCGGTGATCGAGGTGATCAACTCGCCACTTTTTCAACAAACAGTGGTTCAATTAGGCGGCTACTCCACTCGGGAGACTGGAACATTAGTACCCTTGAACTGAGCCTGAATCCGTGACGGCTGGACGCTTGTTTTGGACATATCTTACTGTAATCAGTTTAGAATTGCAGCAGAATCCCTGACAATGACCTTCGCCGGCCGCCCTTGGGGGCGTCCGCGGCTCAGCCCATGGTGGCAAAATCACCGTGTTTGAGATCGATGTGCATCCAGTTGTTCCGGAGGGACGAAGGCTCCCCCAACAGCACTTTTATCGTCTCACTAACCTGAAGACCAGCAACAACGACCACGGTGCAAACGAGCACGGAAGGGGGCGACGGGGAAGATAATCGCGGAGCGCGATCCGGATACAGCCGGGCCAGAAGATCGTCGCCGGGCCGCTGTACACCAACCTGCCCGCACCAGGCATTGACCGCGCCATGAATCAAGGGCTGCTTATGTTCACCGCAGAGACGTGCCAGATCTCGCCTCGCTTCGATACTATCCAGACAATCCACCACCGCGTCCACCGCCGGCCAGGTCTCCTGGGGCACATCCCGGAAATCGACGGCCCAGGCGGTCACCCTGGCGAACGGATGAATGCAGCGGGCCCGATGGGCGGCGATTTCAGCCTTGTTGCAGCCCAGGGTGGCGGTCAATGCGTTGAGCTGACGGTTGCAGTTGCTGGCAGTGAAGACATCGGGGTCAAAAACATCCATCCGGCCGATACCGATGCGGACCAGCTGCTCGATCACGTATCCGCCAAGTCCACCGCAACCGACCACGGCCACATGACTGTTGTCCAGGGTCTGTTGCTGCTCCAGAGTCAGGGCCCCCTGGTTGCGGACAAAATATTCCTTGAAAGGTTCCATGGCAAAACTCGATGCAAAACAACCTGATACAGACCGCCCATACCGGCGGTCCCCATTGTTCGTCCTACAGTATCGGGCCATACCTGGGGTTGTCAACAGGCAGCCCCCCGGTTTCGTCGTAATCGACATTCCCTTGCACAAGCATACCCTGTGCCCTTCCATTACCAACTTTACTTCCAGTCTTTCTATCGCGCCGTCAGAATCACTCCTCAAATTATTTCCAGCCCAGGAATACCTGTGACCCTGGTGGACCGGGACACGTCTATCAAATACAAATAAGATCACGAGATTGTGGCTAAAGAATCAAAATCAAGGTAAGATAGACAAAAATGTATCGGCTGAATAGCATCCGCACAGATCTTGACCCCACGCTGCCTGCTGTGCCTGTCTCATAAGCGTTACCTGTGCCGAACGTCTTCTGCATAGAGTTAACAATAAAAAAAGTCTTTTTTCAAATAGATGAATGCAATACTTCGAGTTTTACAAACAGCGGCCAAATCTAAGGAGGTGAACCGGACTCGCACCTGATTTCTCAATCGCAATACATGCCCCTTGAAAGAACACTTTGTGAGGAACCGAACACCATCCCTGTATTCGTGAAAAATCTGTTTTCCTGAAGCAGGCATACCCGAGACCGGAAGCCTGCTTATCCCCAAGGGAAAACTGGGAAACGGTTCCAGGTTCCGGGTGTATGCAGCATCAAGTTGTCCACCCGGTGAACGGTTATCTTTGATGAAGAGAGGTCACCATGAAGAAGATCCTGGTATGTGCAATCGGAGTCCTTGTCGCCGCCGGATTCTCAATCCTCCAGGCCGAGGGCATCGACCTGGGCGAGGGCAATTTGGAATTCAGAAACATGCCCCAGTACCAATCCTACCTGCAAAACAATGACGATACCCAGATGACCGAATACGGTGGATCAGTGCCCCACCGTAAACACGATGGCGTCAACCCCCTGCCCAAAGGGTATAAGCATGCCCAGCCTTACCTGAAAAACCTGTGGCTCGGGTATCCCTTCAGTTACCAGTATGACCGCGCCCGCGGCCACACCTATGCCATCGACGATCTTTTCAAGATTGACCGGATCAACCGCTACAGTGAACAGGCCGGCCTGCCAGCGACCTGCTTGAACTGCAAGACCAACACCATCCCTCAACTGCTCGAGGAAAAGGGGGATGAGTTCTGGGCGTCGGAGTTCCACCAGTACCGACCCATGCATGACGGCGGTAAACACAGCATCGGTTGTACCAACTGCCATGATCCAGAGAACAGTATGCGCCTGACCATCACCAGCGTTCCTCTTGACGAGGCGCTCAAAAGGGCCGGTAAGGACTGGCGCCAAGCCTCCCGTGACGAGATGCGCTCCCTGGTCTGTGCCCAGTGCCATGTGGAATACTACTTTGAAACCGGTGTCCACGGGGTAGCTGCTAAACCCCATTTTCCCTGGGATTACGGGATGAACCCGGATCAGATGTACGAATTTTTCCGGAACGGTATTCCGGAACGCGACGGTTTCAAGGGACAATTTGTCGATTGGACGCATGCGGTTTCCAAAACTCCGATGATCAAAGTCCAGCATCCCGAATATGAAATGTACTATGACAGCATCCATGGGGCCAACGGTGTTTCCTGCGCCGACTGTCACATGCCGCGCATCAGAGTCGGCCCGGCAACCATCTCTTCGCACCATTGGACCTCGCCGCTGAAAAGCGATGTTGGCATGAGCGCCTGCATGACCTGTCATGGCGACAAGACCCCGGAATTCATGAAGAGCCGAGTCATTTATCACCAGGAAAAAGTCTGGCGACAACTCCTCATCGCCCAGGAAAAATCAGTGCGTGCACATGAAGCCGTGCGCATGGCCATGGAGTACCCGGATCTGCCCTTACCTAACGAAACCATTATCAACGAGGCCCGGGAATTGGTCCGCAAGGGCCAGTGGTTCTGGGATTATGTCTCAGCCGAAAACAGCGCCGGCTTCCATAACCCAAGCAAATCCCTGGAAACGCTAGCTTTTTCACAGCAATACAGTGATGAGGCGGTGCGGCTGGCCATCCGCGCCACCAACTATGCCATTGCTGCTGACCTGGATAAACCGATTGAGGAACTGGTACCGCCGATCATGGAGCATAGCCGCAAACTGCAGCAGAGCCAAGAGCACCTCGATTCACATCCCTGGCTCCGCTACTTGCCGCTGTTTCCGGAGGCCGACCTGGTATGGGATGGATACCAACGGGTGAACTGACGCAACAACACAACCGAACACTGCCAGGTGAGTGAGGCGGAACACCGTCTCACTCCGTTGGAACTTCCCTGCAAGGAGGTCTGTATGAAAAAAAACAGGACGATTTTCTGGACATTGATCGTTGTTGTTGCCCTCGCCGTTGTTCTTGGTGGGGCCTTGAAACTGACAGCCATTACTTCTTCTGATACTTTTTGCATCACCTGTCATGCCTACGAGAAAGTCTCTTGGGATTACGGCCAGCATCCGGATGTCGGATGCATTGCCTGCCATACCAAGGGAACAATACAGGATAAAACGGCAGGTCTGCGCAAAGTGTATTTGACCCTGACCGACCAGGTCGATCCCCATCGAGATAACCTGCCCAGTTATTTAGACAACACCCAGGACAACTGCATCGCCTGTCATATGGACAGCGAAAGAATCGCTCTTATGCCCGTCTTCAAGGAACGGCATGACGAGTACCTCCGCCATGCCCCAAGCTGCATGAGCTGTCACGAAGCAGGCCATTCCCTGAAACTCAGGGATTTACGTGTCCCGGGGACCCGGCTCAGGCTCTGATTTATCCTGGGTCCGTACTGTTCGTCCGTGCGTCAGCTTTGCTGCCCGTGACCGTTCGATTCAAGTGCACTTTATCGGACAGGGACGGCAATGAAGATGGCGTGCGGATCGGGGCCCTCAAGAAAGGCGGGTGAATCTCATTGTCAAAAAATCTTCAGAAATTATAACCTGACGACAGGACAACAATACCCAAACAGCTGTTCAGCGATCATTCATCCAAAGGATGATTTACTGTTTCCCACAGCTAAGGTTTGGGGGAAAATGCAATGGCAGGATTCGGTCCCACTCGGTTTCTTTGCCAGAAACAGGCAGGTGTTGCTGGCATATTTCCGTGCCAGTGATTATATTTATAAATTACCTAAGAAAAGGTTCATCCATGGATGAAGAGCAGCTCTTGTCCAAGCTCAGCCCTTCATCACCTGTAGCCAATGAACACCACGTGGAGGTTGACCATGTACAGTGAAAAGCAGTTGTGTGATAAAATCAGATCGCTTTATCCTGAAATCGGTGCGTGCGGGATAGATATTGATGTCAACTATAATGACAAGGAACAGGCTTGGCTTGTTACCCTGAAAAAAGATGCCAAGGAGTTGAAGCATTATCTCAACCTGCCCGACGCCGATGGATGCATGGAAGGAAAACAATGCGTGTCCCTTGGTCTTGAAATTGCCCAACTTCGTAAACACCTGGAACGCGAAGGCTTCTAACACCCTTCACTCCTGTTTTGCCAGAGGCGGTAAAGCGCCAAGTAAACTTCAGGCCCTGGTTCCTGGCAAAATCACAACAATAGTCAAAAGGAGGCAGGTCTCTCACTTGCCTCCTTTTCTCGTAGTTGCAAGCGACACATTGTCCACCCCGCCCTGACCACAAAAAAGTCGCGAAACACCCTGATACCAGGTTTCATGGTGCAGCGCCCATCCAAGGCGAATCAAGCCGACGTCACTCCCCCTCATTTTCATTGTGCAGCAACTGTTTGCCCGGGCCTGTTTGCAGAAAACTGCTTGGAGAGAGCAATTCCTTTGGCTATACTTTATCTATGAGAGTACTATTTCGTCTTTTCCCATTTTTTTGCACCATGCACCCAGAAAACCACGGTTGCGCTAAAGCTCCTCCTTACCGAATCAGGTTTCGGACAGTGGTAGGAAGCCCGCCAGCTGAATGCCACGATTTTTCGGTCGCAGGTACTGTCGTGCTTCGTCAAAACGACGACGTGCGCTCTCCGGCACAGGTTTGGCAGGCAACAACGGCCATGGTCCTGTTCATCCTGACCCTGCTCCTGGTTGGAGCAAACTTCGGCCATGCCGAAGTGCGCCCTTTTCGTATCGGCACCGGTGGCCTTGGCGGCGCTTATTATCCTGTCGGCAAGCTGATTGCCCTGGGGATAACCGCGCCTATACCCCGAGAAGATGGCAGGGAAGACAGTATCCAGGGCATACCAGGACTTGTCGGGGTGGCTTATAATTCCACGGGATCCGTAGCCAACGTCCTTGCGGTAGCGGCCAACGAAATCGAGGCCGGCCTGGCACAGGCTGATGTGGCCTTCCAGGCTATACACGGTCAGGGTCCGTTCGCCGATGTTTTCGCTGCCCGCAATCTTCGCGCCGTAGCCAGCCTGTATCCGGAAAAATTACAGATTGTCACCCGGAGAGATACCGGCATCAGAAGCGTCGTTGATTTTCGTAATAACCGCATCTCCATCGACGAGCTTGGTTCCGGAACCCTGCCGGTTATGCGCATTGTCCTCGAAGCACATGGGTTGACCGAGAATGATTTTTTCCCTGTATATCTCAAACCGGTCTTCACCACAGAAAAAATGATCAACCGAGAAATCCATGGCTTTTCAATGATGGGTGGCGTTCCCATGGAGGCTGTCTCCCAGATCATTGATACCGGTTTGTTCCTGGTTCCCATCGCCCCGCCCACGGCGGTACAGATCGCGGCCCGTTACCCCTTCCTCACCCCCGGAATTATCCCGGCCAATGCCTACCAAGGCCTGCCGGAGACACCAACCCTGCAGGTTCACGCACTGCTGGTCGTCCATTCCAACCTGGACCATGAACTTGTCTACCAACTGACCCGGGCTTTATGGAACAGGCGCACCCAGGAACTCCTCGCTACAGGTCACCCCGTTGGCCAAAGTATCCGTCTTGAATCAGCCATGGAGGGCCTGTCTATTCCCCTGCATCCCGGGGCTGAACAATTTTACCAAGAGCAGGGCATGGTCCTGCCATAAGCGCATCTTGACAACACCATGCTGCAAGCGAACAACGTCCCTCTAAACTGCAAACACTGACACTTCAGGAAGGGTCACCTGCGAAGCCGTTTCCCAGGCCGTGTGACTGCCACCGGCTGTGCACCTGGTCAACTGTTTAAACCTCACCACGTTTTTTCATTTTGAATACAGAATACCCTGACAAACGATTGAGCCGCGCCACTCACATCCTGCCTTGGGTTGCCATATTCGTGGTGATTGTCATGGTGATCGGCACCGGCTGGCATACCAATACCACCTTGCGCTCGGTGGAGAAAAACCTGCCTTTTCTCGTCCTCAATGAACTCCACGACCTGACCCTGATTTTTGAAGAACTCTCCGAGGCCACATTCGCTGCCGAATTGACCAGATCCATGCCCAGCAACCTAAACCTGGAACGGCTTCGCCGCAAAGTGGATACCGTGCATGATAGTTTGATCGAACTTCGCCAGAGTTACGTGTTCGATAACATGGTGCAGGCTTCTGCTTTCCATAATCTGGTGGCCCCGGCTCTCATCGATGCGCGGATCTGGTTGTCTGAAGGTATCTCCGGGTACGGACCCGACTCGGAGACAACCCTGGCCATTGTCCAGTCCCGCCTGGCCAATGTCTTTGCTCAATCCAAATCACTCAATCGGGTCTCAAGGGAGTCCGCCCTGAGCATCCTTGATGCACAGCGCACTCGACTTGACCGTTTTCTTCTCAGTATCAATGTACTTTTTGCGGCTACTCTGTTTATCACTGCAACCCTGATCGCCCTGCTCATCCGTCAACAGCATTTCCGCCGTCGAGAAATGGAGCATGTGACAGCTCTGACCCGAACCAGACGGTCCCTGCAGCAGAGTGAAGAACTGCACAGCAAGCTCCTGGCAACACTGCCGGATATCGTCCTTCGTACCGACCTGGCGGGAACCATTCTCTTTGTTAATGAACAGGCTCTGGACATATCCGGCTATCGAGCCGTGGACGTCATCGACCGCAATATGTTTGATTTCATCGCTCCTGAGGATCGGCAGCGGGCGGTGAAAAATACCAGGGACATGATGAACCAACCCTTGGGCCCACGGGAATACCAGCTGATCATGAAAAACGGTGACCTGAAAAATTTTGAGGTCAACGGCAGCGTTTTGAGGGATACTGAGAACAACCCGTACGGGATTGTTCTTGTTTGTCGGGACAGTAGCGAGCGGTTGCACCTGATAGCTGAACGCCGCCAACTGGAAGAACGTCTGCACCGGGTCGAAAAAATGGAAGCTCTGGGGACGCTCGCTGGTGGAGTGGCCCATGATCTGAACAATGTTCTAGGGGGGCTGGTGGGGTATTCGGAGTTACTGCTGATGAAAATCCCGCCGGATAACCCGCTCCATCGCTATGTCAGCAATATATTCGAATCCGGTCAGCGAGGTGCGGCCATCATTCAGGATCTTTTGACCCTGGCCCGGCGAGGTGTGTCCGTCAATCAGGTCGTCAATTTGAACACCCTGATCCAGGAAGCTCTCAACACTCTGGAGTTTCAACAATTGAAAACCTCGGCTCCAGGTATTCTTTTCACCACCGACCTGGACAATACGCTTCTGGATATTAAAGGATCGTCTGTACACCTTGGTAAAACCATCCTCAACCTGATTTTCAATGCGGTGGAGGCCATGGAAGGATCTGGTCAGGTGACCATCAGGACGGAAAACAGACACCTGGACGCGCCAATCAGCGGCTACGACACCATCACTGCCGGTGATTATGTCCTCCTTTCAGTTGAGGATACCGGTCACGGCATAGCTGAATCCGATCTGAAAAAGATATTCGAGCCCTTCTATACCAAAAAGGTCATGGGCAGAAGCGGTACCGGCCTGGGGCTGGCAGTGGTCTGGGGAACGGTCAAGGACCATCAGGGTTATGTGGACGTTCATAGTGAGGAGGGCAAAGGCAGCCGGTTCATGCTCTATTTTCCGGCTACTTCAGAACACAGGGCAGAGGCACTTCCTTTTCCTCCTTCGCAACAGTATAAAGGACACGGTGAAACGATCCTTGTTGTTGATGATGTCGAGACCCAGCGAGAGCTGGCCCGGAACATGCTCAGCAGTATCGGGTATGAAGTGATCGTTGCCCCAAGTGGAGAAGCGGCGCTGGCCTATCTGCAAACCGGCAACCAGGTTGACTTGGTGATGCTGGACATGATCATGGATCCAGGCATCGACGGCCTGGAAACCTATCATCGCATCCTCAAAATACGCCCAGGCCAGAAAGCCATTCTGGTCAGTGGATTCTCGGAAACGGAAAATGTCCGCAGAGCCCTCCAATTAGGAGCAGGCAGCTATGTCCGTAAACCCTACCTGATGGAAACCCTGGCCATGGCTGTCCGCAACGAGCTTGAAAAATAACACCTGGGTCCGTGAGCGCTCGTCAGCGCGTCAGCTTTATTGCCGGTGCCCGTTTGATGAAAGGACACTTTATCGGACGGGTATGGGCAATCAAGATCGTGCGGACGGACGCCCCGAAGGGCGGCGGCTGAAGATTATCACTAATGAACCCAATACAATTACATTGCAATTACAGCAAGATACACCCAGGAAAGTGTCCAACCGTCACGGATTCAGGCAACGGTGATCATTCCGGCAGGTTATTGACCTGGTACCCTTGGGCAACCAGTGCATTGACCAGTTCTGTCCGCTGACGCTCTCTGGCCACGATCTGCAATTGCAGCCAGGAACGCCATTCAGCCCGCTGTTCCGCCTTGGGTGAATCGGCCGCAAGCGGTGGACTGTTTTCCAATTGAACCCTGGCCTGCTGTATTTCTCCCGTCAGTTTATCGTACTGCTCACGAAAACGGGCAAGATCCTCTATAGTTTCATATTCGATGGTCAGCATAGCATTCTCGTCCGCCTACCCTGGCTCTTCAATTCAATACCAACCGAGAAGCCGGGTGCCCTGCCGGTGCGGTAATCGATGGGCAGAACGGAAACACGATTGCTCTCCCGGTCCCTGTCACCGTTCTTCAGGTGGCGTGTTGTTGCACCCAGGCAGCATACCGGTCCATCCAGCCTTGCAGGAATTTCCGGGACTCGGCGCTGATTCCGCCGGATTCGTCAAAGAGTCCCGCGCCGGCCTGGAGAAAAGCTTCCGGCTGCCCCAAGGTGGGCATATCCAGATAAGCGAGGATAGTACGCAGATGTTGCTGCGCTATGGCGGTGCCGATGGTACCCACCGATACGCCCAGGATGCCGGCTGGTTTTCCGACCCAGGCACTGTCGCCATAGGGGCGGGATGCATGATCCAGGGCGTTTTTGAGAACACCGGGGATGGAGCGGTTATATTCCGGGGTGACAAACACCAGACCGGCAGCAGCCCTGATTTCATCTTTGAAACGCTTGACCGAGTCGTCCTGGCGATCATCGTGGTCCTGGTTGTATAAGGGCAGATCGCCGATTTCCAAGGACTTGAAAGTAAACCCCTCCGGCGCCAGTCCGGTCAGGGCATGGGCCAAGGCACGGTTAAAAGAATCCTTGCGCAGACTGCCAACGACAATACCAATATGATATAATTTCATGATGCCCTCCTGGTATGATGAGATTTATGAATGATTCGTGTCCATTCAGAAACAAAATTTCTTGGCTTTTATTGGAGACACACGCGCGTGGTGGCACACGCGAACGGGACCGCAGGCATCTATCTGATCCTTGCGGTGTTGATCGAACAGCGCCACAAAGAACTAGGGAAAGAGAACCAGTTTCAAATAGTTACACTTCTACTTTTACATCAATTTCTCAAGTTGTCAAGATACGACCGCCTTGACCCTCGCACCACATTCGACCCGTCCGGAACAGGGCTTCATTGCTCCCCCCAGACTTTGGCACTGCGCGCAGCTTTTTTCACCACTGTGCTCCAGGTGTCAGTGGTCAGAAATGAATCGTGGTATCGCTCCAACATGAGGAGGAACATGGCATAAGGAACCGTGAAGGACAACTCATCCGGCGGAACATACTTCCGGGCGGAGGGATCCCAGCCACCAAGAACCGCTTTGTTCAGGCCCCGTCTTTGATAATGGAAGGGCCAGGTGACAATGGAACCGCACGAGGCGCTCCAGGGCGACATGACAACCTCGGGATCGTTGGTAACAAAAGTCGCCAGTTGATGCAGACCGCACAAAGGTTCGGGTCGGGAAAAAAAGAGAACCAGCTCCGGTGCTTCGTCCGCGGCGAAATGGGACAATGGCTTGACAACACAGTATGCTGCCGGGGCCGGGACCGGATCAAGATAGGTGAAAATAGTCCGTAACGCCTCAGGGGATGCACAGTATTTTTCCCCGGTGGACCAACCGGGGATCCCGGTGGTGACATACTTGAGGATGGTTTCGGTCTGCGGCTTGTGAAAACCAAGAAAAAAAGATCCCCCGGGGCATCCCGGCTGGACGGCTGAAAAACAAGCAGCGGTCTTTTTTTTCCGGGCCCGCCAGATGCCCCCCATAACACAGGAAAAAGAGGCGAAAACAGCCTGCCAGTCGATCTCACCGCGCTGTTCCCGTTCAGGGGTCGGTGGCTCCATACCAGGAGGTACCAGGCATTCTTCTGGTTTGACTTCGGTATGATAGAGCCCCATGGGTTCCTCTCTCAGCCTGAGAGTTTCCAGAAATTCCGACAGATTTTTGCCTACTATGGGATCCACAACGTCCTCCTGTTATTCAATACTGACAGAGCAGCTGTCACGCCGCAATACCCACAGATCCCCGGCGATCCAGACCTCTCTTTCCTTGCGCAGATCGGAATTTTCCAGAGCGAGAAGAACCCATCCCGTGGTGGCGGCAACCTCCTGCACATAGGCACGGGAATAGGCAAACCGTCCGGTCGGACGTAACTGGTAGGACCCTGTCTCCATATGCTCGGTGGAAAAACAAAACAGAGCCTGCGGCCGGGCAATGGCGGCGGTATCCTTGAACAAATCGTATAGATCACCGATATAGATCAGGACATCGGTGGCAAGAAAAAAATCATAAGTTTCCGAGGTGGTGCGCAGATAATGACGGATGGTATCCAGGTAGAGTTGACTGTAGCATCCTTTTTGCGCTGCCTGCGCCAACATGTTGGCGGACAGATCCACTCCGTCTAAAACCATTACCGCTTTAATGAAAGCTGTGCCGCTGAGCCCCGTGCCGCAGCCGAGATCAAGACCATGCTCATAGACGGTCTTGTGACCTGGACACCGCCCCAGAAATTCATAGAGTTTTCGCGGATTGTCATAGCCCAGCTCCGTCACCAGGCTGAATTCAAAATCTTCAGCATACGCGTCGAAGAAGCCGCGAATATAGGACTCCGGGGCCTGGGCGATGGCTGATGTCCCGACCAGGGAGGCCAGCATGAATCGAGCAGCATCGTCTTCAGGGCGTAGAGTCAGAACGCGTCGATACCAGATCAAAGCCTGATCGGTGTCCCCCTGGCGGTGACAGAGATAGGCAAGATTATTGATAGCGGGCAGATACTCTGGATTGACCTCCAGCACCCGAAGGTATCCCAGAGCAGCACGTTCATACTCGTGGCTGTCCCGGTAACATCCAGCCAGATTGTACAGGCAGTCAACACTGTCCGGAGTGATCTCAAGAATTCGCTGGTAGGAAACGATGGCCGCCAGCCGGTCTCCCATCTGACTCTGGCACAAAGCGAGATTGAAAAGAACGTCGGTGTCTTCTGGCCCCAGGGTCAATGCCAGGGAAAACTCATCTAAAGCCTCAGTAAAGGATCCAAGCGCAAAATAGACCAGACCGATATTGTAGTGCACAGGAGTCGCATTGGGCAGATACCGCAGCAAAAGCAGGTATCTGTCCCGGGCCTCTGTGAGGCGACCCTCTGATTGCGCGCAACAGGCCTGGGTAAATAGGAGATTAACTTCCTCCTGAGTGATCGCTTGCGTTGTGCCGGGCATAGGTGTTCCAATCCGGGGTCGAAGGTTTTGCGAGGGGTTATAGAGGGGTTATAAGGTTATGCTATCATTTTTCGATCTGTGGATTTATACCTGAATCCGTGACGGCTGGACTCTTGTTTCGGATATATCTTGCTGTACTCATCTTATAATTGTCGCGCAATCCTTGACAATACCTTTCACCAGCCGTCCTTCGGGGCATCCGTTCGCACGCCATCTGCATGGCCAGTAACCGTCCGATAGAGTGTCCATTCATCGAACGGTCACAGATAATACAGCTGACGCACGGACGAACGCTCACCGATTCAGGTTATATACACGGATTCAGCCAAACCTGGTCGAAAAAAATGCTGATCTTTGACTCTTGACTGTGCAAAGACCAGCAGCAGACTTTTCGAATAACTGGATTCAGTCAAAATCCTCAATAATGGCACACCGGACCTTTCAGCAAGGCCCCCTTGACCAGTTGGCTCAGATGACAGGCAAAGCCGTCTTGACAAAAACAAAACCAGATAATAAATTTTTAGGAAATATTCCTTGTCAGGGTTGGATATTGCGTGAATCAGTTCAGTTCCACTTTCTCCTGCAAGCAGCGAGGCTCTTGTGAAAACTCACTCATCCTCTATCTTTTTTCTGTTGTCCCTTTTCATCTGCTTCACTTTGCTGCTCATCTCCGGCTGTAGTAGCAAAATTCCCAACGGGGCCTGGCAGGTGGATCGGGAAGCTCAAAAATCCTTTAAAACCGCCACGGTTCTCCCGGACCATACTTATTATTATCTTGGCTCCTCCAGTGCTCCCGCATCTGTTGTGGCCATCAGCAACGAATTTGTCCTCCGCACAAGAGTCTGGGCCCGAGTAGATATCTCCGAGAACATATTGCGCGGTTGGCGGCAATGGCACACCGCCATAGAAAATTCCTCCTGCAGATATTTTGGCGGTGTTATCCTTGCCCCCGATGGGCGTCAGGCTGGGGTATGGTATTCGCAAAACATCATCAACACCGTCCGCATGCCGGAACCGGGGGTGCTGGAAATTTTTCAGCCGGTTTCCACTTCCGGCAGAGAGTGTGGCGAACGAGAAAGAGAGCGAGTATTTCAACAGGCCTGGACACCCTCGCGAAGCCTGTGAACACTGAATCCTGGATCCGTGAGTGCTCGTCCGTGCGTCAGCTTTACTGTCTTTGACCGTTCGATGAATGGACACTTTATCCGACGGTTACGGGCAATGAAGATAGCGTGCTGACGGGCGCCTCGAAGGGGAGCCGGTGAAGGGTAATACCAAGGGTTCTGCTGCAATTATAATATGAGTGCAGCAAGATATATCCAAAACAAGAGCCCATCCTTCACGAATACAGGTGAATATTTTATGCATTTACCGACACCACCGGCAACCCTTGAAAGTGCGCCTGCAGGTGCAGCGGCCAACGATGCCTGATTTCAGGATCCGATAATCTTGACCAATACTCTTTTTTTACGTCGCCCGTCAAATTCTCCATAAAAGATCTGCTCCCAGGTTCCAAAGTGCAGTTTGCCGTTGGTCACAGCCACTACGACCTCCCTGCCCATGATTTGCCGTTTCAAATGGGCGTCGGCATTGTCTTCATACCCGTTGTGGCGGTACTGGCTGACCGGTTCGTGCGGTGCCAATCGTTCCAGCCACTGCTCATAGTCGGCATGCAAACCAGCCTCGTCATCGTTGATAAACACCGAGGCTGTTATATGCATGGCATTGCAGAGCAGCAACCCTTCCTGGATACCACTTTCTGCGAGACATTTCTCCACCTCGGAGGTGATATTGATAAAAGCTCGCCGGGTAGGGACATGAAACCATAATTCTTTGTGATAACTTTTCATACGTTTTTCCTTGAATCCGTGACGACTGTTGTCAGTCGAGGTTTTTCAGGGCGATATCATGGAAACGGGGTTCCACCTGCAGAAAGGCTTCGATCAGAATCGGGTCAAAATGATTACCCCGGCCGGCAATCATGATATCCATCGCCTCGGCATGGGGCATGGCATTTTTATAAACACGCTTGGAAATGAGGGCGTCATACACGTCGGCAACAGCCATGATTCGACCGGCCAGGGGGATATTCTCTCCCACCAGCCCCCGAGGATAACCACTCCCATCGTATTTCTCATGATGACTGCCGGCTATCTCTTTGGCACAATTGAGAAAAGAGGTCGGCTGACCAGCCATCTGCTCAAGATTGGCAATGACCTCTTCACCGAAAAGTGCATGTGCCTTCATTTCTTCAAATTCCTCAGGAGTCAGTTTACCCGGTTTCAGCAGGATTGAATCCCGGATGGCCACTTTACCGATATCATGCAGAGGGGCGGACTTCCGCAGCAAAACGATATACTCAGGGGTGAGAATATCACCAAAATACCCGTTTCCCGCCAAGGTATCGGCAAGCAGGAACACATATTCACGAGTCCGGTGAATATGGCTGCCGGTTTCAGGATCACGGTATTCCGCCATTTCGCCCATGGCCTCGATAATCACATCCTTGAGCAACTCGGTTTCCTGCGTCCTCTCCTCCACCAGTTGTTCGAGATCCCTGCGATAGGCGTGCAGTTCAAGATGATTGCGCACTCGAGAACGTAGTTCCACTCCTTTGAAGGGTTTGATGATATAATCGACCCCACCAAGCTTGAATCCCTGCACCACATCTTCGGACTCGGCCCGGGCAGTGAGGAAAATCACCGGGATCGATCGGGTAGTCACATTCTGGTTGAGGAGTTCCACAGTTTCAAAACCGCTCATTCCCGGCATCATCACATCCATGAGGATCAATTGCGGCCGGGTGGCAACGATCCGCTCCAGTGCCTGTTGTCCCGAGGTAGCATAGGCGAACTCACACCCTAATTCCTTGAGATGAGACATGGCGATTTGAATATTTTCCGGGACATCGTCGACGATGAAGATAAGAGGATGTTTTTTTTTCATTTTTGATTTCGACCTGTTACCCGTGAAAGTTTTGCCAGCAAACGATCGACACCCAGGATGTTGGGTTCTGTGGCGTGCTGCACCAATTCTCCACCAATCTCGACCAGCAACGGTTGCATGCCAGCCTTTCCAAACCGCTGCATGGCGCTTCCCAGCACGATGGCATCGGAGAGGCTACCGGAACCAGCCGCCTGTTGGCGCAACTGTTCCAATTCATCGGTCCAGGCAGCTCTGATGCCGCTGAGGAAGATATCCTCCTCCCGGGTCGGTTGACCAAAGGAAGCGCCATCCCCTTCCTCTTCACCCGATATCGAGACATACTGACTGACAATCTCTTTGAGGGACTCCAACCTGAACGGTTTCTGCAGGAAATTGTCAAACAGAGGTCTGTACCCGGTTTCATCAAGCATCTCACCGGTCATGACAACAACCGGAATGGCATCGGTTTCAGGCTGCTGTCGCAGCGCTTCGGTGACCTGTCGACCATCCATGCCTGCAAGGTTGAGGTCCATGAAGATGAGATCCGGCAGTTCTTCGGTGGCAATACGCAACGCCTCTTCACCCGTATTGGCGGTGAGAATACGGAGAGGACTGTCCTGAAAAAAATCGACAAACACATCCTTGATCAAATCCACATCGTCAACTACCAGAAGTTTTCGTTCCAGACTCTTCACCACCGGAGGAGCTTCTGCCTGCAACTCATCGGATGATGATGCAGCGACCCGTACGGCATGGAGGCAGATCGTAAATTGCGTTCCTTTGCCTTCAGTACTGGTCAGTTCAATATCCCCGCCCATCATGGCAACCAACCGACTGCTCAGAGTCAAACCCAGGCCGACCTCAACGTATTGATCCGCTGTGGAACTGTTTCGTTGACTGAAACAATTGAAAATCTTGCGCTTATCCCTGGCAGAAATACCACATCCACTATCTTCGACTTGGAAGCGAAGGTCAAAGCAGCTTGAAAGCTCCTGCGAAGGTTCGCCATACACCGTCAGTTTCACGAAACCGTTGGTGGTGAAGTTGATGGCATTGCTGACCAGATTCTGCAGAATCTGCTTCAACCGTACACCATCGAGAATGAAAGTCTGAGGCACATTCGCGGCCACCTGACACGTAAAAGTTATTCCCTTCTCATGAACCTGATCCCGAAAAAGTTCTTCGATTTCACTGCACAATGCCGATAACCTCACAGAACTGGCCATGATCTGCATCCGGCCGGAATCGATCTTCGAGAGCTCCATGATGTCGTTGAAAATAGAAACAAGTCGCAGGCTGCTTTTGTGGATGATGTCGACAAAACGCTTTTCCCTGGGGGCCAGTTCGGCATTGGCGAGCATTTCGGTATAGCCGATGATGGCGTTCATCGGCGTGCGGACTTCATGGTTGATATTGGCTATGAATTGGCTTTTCAGGCGGCTGGCGGATTGCATATCCCAAGCAACCTGACTGTCTCTGCCAGCTGTTGAAACCGTTTCTTCGACCTGACCACAGTTGCTCCGACCGGGTGGTGCTCTAAACCATACAACTACTCGCCGCTCACTGTCGGCAAGGAGAACCAAGGTATCATCGGCAGCTGCCCCGGAGAGAGGGGGAGGATCTGAACATGTCTCATTGATTTTGTCGACCTGGTCTTGAGATTTCAAGGAAACAACTAGAGGATGCTCCAACAATTTCGGTTCCAGCTGAGCGAGATCGACCCCGATCAACTGGCGATCGCCTGCCCTGGTGGCGGCTGATTGATTCGCCTCAAGGACTCTGAACTCAGTGTCCATCCAGAGAATTTCATAGGGAGCGGCGTCCAGGGTCTGCCGGGCCAGGTGGAGTTGTTTCCGGGCCACCTGATTCTCCTTCTTGTGATCTTGCAATCGCACCCACAGCCAACAGGCCCAACCGGCAAGCAGCAGGCTCAGCAAGGGGAAAAAAAAAGAGATACCAAACGTCTGCGGCAGAATACTCTCCGCTGCAAAAACGGCTTGCGGTGCGGACAGGACAACGACAAAGAAAATATAAAAAAACACGTTCACCTTGGCATGGACGGCAAAGGATAGGGGAAAAGCAAATTGTATATATGCATTATAGCACTCGTCCTTCACTTGTCAAAAACAGCCTGGACGAACCAAGCGATCACGAACAATGAATCCGAAGAAGGGTCGAAGGGTAGAATTATTTGTGCAAAAACAACATATTTTTTTGTATCAAGGTGGGCCGGTGAATGGAATCGCAGGAATATCCGCACTATTCCGAGGATTACATTTGATATCTCCCTGGATCCGTGAGCGAACGTCCCGCAAAACGGCCGGTGAAGGTTATTATCAAGGATGCCGCAGCAATGATAATCTGATTACAGGAAGATATATCCAAAACAAGAGTCCAGCCGTCACGGATTCAGGGGCACTACCAGGAGTCAGAGCCAAACAGCCACTCCTGAATGATACTCACTCTCAAGATACATGTGCGCCGAAGGCAAAAAAAAATGAATCAATCCGTAGTTGGCTGCCTGTACGAATCAACCCGCTTGAAAACCGGCGGTTTCACCATGATGATACCTGCGGGCCGCGGCAATTAAGCCTTCCGCCCATTGAGGCGTCCCGGAAGCCAGCACATGCGTATACAGGGCCAGGACATTGTTTTTAACCAGCCCGTCGCGTCCATCCGTGAAACCGGTCCCCCGTTCCATTTCAAGGACCAGGTCCTCTGTATCTCCTGCCCATTGCTTGACAACCGAATAGCGGAACTCATGCCCTTTGATGCGCATACCCACCGGGTAAAAGCTATTGGCTCTCCTCACGATAAAGGTGGAATACCCATGGGCCTGCGGCTTTTCGGCAATGGTGAAGGTCACGGGAAAGACTCCGGCAAGAGAGTATTCCCGGTCACGAAGAATAATGGACCGTCCGAGAAAAATAAGACCGCCACATTCAGCATAGACAGGTAACCCGGCTTCAACTTCGGTGTACACAGACTGGCGGAAGGCAGCATTGTCAGCCAGCTGTGGGGCACTGGTTTCTGGAAATCCACCACCGATGTATAGGGCATCCAGTCCGGGTGGCAGTTCTCGGGAACAAAGGGCATCAATCAGTATCAACCGTGCACCACCGGCACGAAGGGCTTCCAGGTTTTCTTCATAGTAAAACTGAAAGGCGGCATCGCGGAGCACACCGATGGTCAGCATTGCCGAAGCAGTCTTCCGCCGGGAGACCGGTGGGGGTGGCATCGGCACCACTGCCTTCATTTCGATGCATACGGCATCCAGATCGAAATGAGTCTCGGTTAAGGCGGCCAGGGTAGCCACCGCTTCAGTGGCATTGCTATATTCCTGATGCGGGGTCACTCCAAGGTGACGCATGGGGAAAATATCATGTTTCAGGCGCGGCATGACCCCCAGAACCGGCAGGTCGGTGTACCGTTCCATGGCCAGACGAATGACGGATTCGTGTCGGGACGTGGCGATCTGGTTAAGAATGACACCGGCAAAACGTATTCTTGGATCAAAGGCCTGACAGCCAAGAACCAGAGCAGCCACCGTTCTGGTGGTCTTGGCGCAGTTGACAACGAGTAACACCGGCAGATCAAGGAGGAGTGCCAGCTCTCCGGTCGAAAAATCACCGGCTGCATTAACACCGTCATACATGCCCCGGTTTCCCTCGACAATGGCATACGAGTTCCCATGGAGATGGGACTGAAAAGTGGACACAACAGCATCAGGTGGCATGAGGTAGGGATCGAGATTGAAGCAGGGCTGACCGGCAGCCTTACTCATCCAGCCGGCATCAATATAATCCGGTCCTTTTTTAAATGGTACGACGTCATGTCCCCGGTTTTTCAAGGCCGCAACCAGACCGACGGTGACCACCGATTTCCCCGAGCCGCCACTCAGGCCCGCCAGGACAACACTTCTGACTTTTTCCGGACTCATGATTCCCTGCAAACTGTTATCAAAAAAGGGTACGGATTATCTGCACTTCATCACCCACAATCATGCGACTCCATGCAGCGGCATTCAAGCTGAACAGCCTGCTTTCGACCACCTGTGATTGGGGACAGATACAAAACTGATGCACCAGCGAGTATCTGGAAACGACCACCGTTGCCCTGAAGTCGGTGAACGGCTACGAAGCAGGCCTTGAAAACCCCTGCTGGGATATTTCACCCGTAGGCCCGGCTACGTCCTGAATCCGTGAGCGTTCATCCGTGCGTCAGCTTCGTTGTTCATGGCCGTTCGATTAAAGTAGATTTTATCAGACGGGTACGGGCAATGAAGATGGCGTGCGGACGGATGCCCCGAGGGGCGGCTGGTGAAATGTATTACCAAGAATTTCGTTACAATTAAAACATGATTACAGCAAGATTTATCTAAAACAAGCTTCCAGCCGTCACGAATTCAGGTTCGTGGCTCTGTACCGATATCGTGAGGTGGACGGCCCACTTCGCTCCAGGCCTTGAGGTAGAGCCTGTTGAGACAATCCTCCAAAGCCAGCCGATAGCTCTCAACCTGGGCGGAAGAAAGGTCTGGCGGTACATACAAAGGTTCCCCCTGATACAGGAAAACGGTGGCAAAAGGATACGGGATCACAGTTCTGTCCCAACTGTTAAATGCGAAATACCGATCAGCAGCCCAGGCCATGGGGACAATAGGACGCCCTGATTTACTGGCCATGAAGATGCATCCCGGCTGGACCCTTCGTGCCGGCCCCTGTGAGCCATCAGCAACAATGGCACCGTTTGTTCCCTGCCGCAACAGGTTGATCATCTCCCGTAGCGCCTGCATACCGCCACGATTGGATGACCCCCGCACGGGTACGTGTCCCAGTATCCTGGCCACCCGGGCAATGTATTCACCGTCCCGGCTGGCACTGACCATGACCGCCGCCGAGGTCGAACGCTTCTGAAAATAATAAAAAAAATACAGAAAAGAATAATGCCAGAAGGCGGCAATTCCCGTCTCGCCTTTGGCCAGCATCTCGAGGAGCTGCTTTTCACCGCGGGTTCTGAGTCTGCAAGTGGCAAACCAGACCCTGATCAGGGTCACCACCAACCTTGGCAACACCAGCAGAGACCATCTGTAGACCAAATCAGCCAACCGCCAGCTCCAACATTTTCAATTCCTGGATCCGATCTCGATATCCGGCGGCTTCCTCAAAAGCAAGCCGGTCAGCAGCTGCCCGCATTTTTTGATCAAGATCAGTTATTTCCCGGTGCAGTTCCTCAACACTATGGTAGACAACCTCTGGTTCCGCGGCGGTCAACAGGCTAGGAATCATCGCGGTGGCCTCATCGGCGCTCTCCCATCCGGCAGCCTTAAGATGCTGCGCCATGGCATCCTTAACTTCGGAAACCACTGTCTGCGGAATAATGCCATGCTCACGATTGAAAGCGTTCTGAATCTCTCGCCGGCGATTGGTCTCATCAATGGTGTGCTGCATGGCCGGAGTGATCTTGTCGGCATAAAGAATAACCATGCCCGCGGCATTCCGGGCTGCCCTGCCGCAGGTCTGCACCAGTGAGCGCTCGGAGCGCAGAAACCCCTCTTTATCGGCATCAAGAACCGCAACCAGGGACACCTCGGGAATATCCAGTCCTTCACGAAGCAGATTAATCCCGATAAGAACATCGTATTCCCGATGACGCAGGCCTCGGATCAACTCTACCCGTTCCAGAGTCTTGATATCAGAGTGCAGATAACGAACCCGAATACCCAGTTCCTCGTAATACCGGGTCAGATCCTCGGCCATTCGCTTGGTCAGGGTGGTCACCAGCACCGCTTCATTCCGCGCATTGCGCAAGCGTACCTCCTCGAGCAGATCATCGACCTGGGATGAGGCTGGTCGAACCTCGATACGGGGGTCGAGAAGGCCTGTGGGCCGGATCAACTGTTCGACGATACATGCCCCGGACCGTTCCAGTTCGTATGGTCCGGGTGTAGCTGAAACATACACAACCTGACGGATGCGGGCTTCGAATTCGTCGAAACGCAGAGGACGATTATCCAGGGCCGAGGGCAGCCGGAATCCGAACTCCACCAGGGTCTGCTTACGTGACCGGTCACCGTTGAACATTCCGCCGATTTGAGGAATGGTAATATGTGATTCATCGATGATGAGCAGATAATCGTCCGGAAAATAGTCAAGAAGGTTGGGCGGAGGGGTACCCGGTGCCTTGCCGGTCAGATGTCTGCTGTAATTCTCAATGCCGTTGCAGTAGCCCAGCTCACCAATCATCTCCAGGTCAAACATGGTCCGTTGCTCCAGTCGCTGCGCCTCGACGAGCCGATTGGCGGCCTGCAGTTCAACCAGTCTGACCTGCAGTTCATCCTGAATCGAAACCATGGCGGTCTTCAGATTCTCCTCGCTGGTGACAAAATGACTGCCAGGAAAAACCGCCACCTCATCGACATCGGCGATCACTACCCCGCGCAGCGGATCGATAAGGGTGATGGAATCGATGGTATCACCGAAAAATTCAACCCGGATGGCCTGCTCCTCTTCGTGAACGGGAAAAATATCGATGACATCTCCTCGAACCCGAAAAGTCCCTCGATGAAAAGAAATCTCATTACGTTCGTAAAGCATGAACACCAATCGCCGTTGCACCTCTTCCATGGGATGGTCTTCACCCCGACGAAGAAACAGGTGCATATTCTTATATTCATCCGGCGAACCGAGACCATAAATACAGGAGACCGAGGCAACGATAAGCACATCTCGCCTGGTCAGGAGGGATCGAGTAGCTGAATGGCGCAGCTTGTCAATGGCATCATTGATAGCGGAGTCTTTTTCGATATAGGTGTCAGAGGCCGGTATGTAGGCTTCCGGTTGGTAATAGTCATAATAGGAGACAAAATACTCCACTGCATTGCCAGGAAACAGCTCGCGAAATTCACCAAACAACTGAGCGGCCAGGGTCTTGTTGGGGGCTATCACAAGCGTTGGTCGCTGTACCAGTGCCACTACCTGCGCCATGGTAAAGGTCTTACCGGATCCAGTGACCCCGAGCAGGATCTGATCGCGTACACCGGCGCTGAGGTTGTGTACCAGACGCTCAATGGCTTCGGGCTGATCACCGGCCGGAGTAAAACTGGTGACAAGTTCAAAAGGGCGGTCAGGTGAGAAGATAGGAGTCTGCACAGGGAAAAGAAACATTGACTGAAAAAGAGTGACGTTAACCTGGATCCGTGAACGTTCGTCCGTCGCGGACTCAAGGGTTCACGGCAAGCACGCCTGTGCCTCATCATCCGGTAGGCGTACCCATGAACACACTCCGGATACCGTGGCGACAAAGAGCCTAAAACTTGATCGCAAAACTGTACACGCCTTCGTCCAGATGACTGGTGACATTGCAACCGGAATGGTTAAAGACGTTCTGCATCCGTTGGTTTTCCTTGAGCACCTCGGCGGTAAACCCGGCAATACCATTGCGTTTAGCGATCTTGATCAGATGCTGGAACAGGAAGGTGCCCAGTCCCTTATTCTGCCAGCCGTCGCGAACCACAAAAGCGACTTCGGCCATATTGGTCTTTTCATTGAGATAGTAGGTCCCCACCGCAATAATCTGTTCGCCGTGAGCTTCAGGCACTGTTCCAACGACCGCCACATCACGACGATGATCGATATAGACAAAATCCTGAATCTGCCTGGGCGTAAATCGCTGATGCCGACTCATAAAGCGGTAATAGATGGTCTCCTGACTGAGATTATAGACCAGATCTCGCATGTGCGGCTCATCTGTGGGCCGGATGGAACGAAAACTGACCTCGATACCGTCTTCCATGAGGAAGGTAGCACGGATGGATTCCTCCACCGGCATCATAAAACGGTTGCCGAAGCGGGCCAGGTCAGGACGCAGGTATCTGGCCTCCACCGCTTCCCGAAACAGCTGTTCCCGAAACTCAGGATGGGCGATGGAAATCAGGGACATAACCCGCTCCTGAATAGATTTGCCATGGAGATAGGCCACACCGTATTCGGTCACCACATAGTGTACACTGGCCCGATTGATGACCACGCCAGAACCTGCTTGCAGGGTGCAGGTGATCAGTGACCTGGTGCCTTCCCGGTTGACCGAAGGCAGGGTGATGATCGCTCGACCGCTTTCCGACTTGGCGGCGCCGCGGTTGAAGTCAATCTGGCCGCCGATACCGGAATAAAAACGCCCCCCCACGGAATCGGAACAGACCTGGCCGGTGAGATCGATCTCCAGGGCCATGTTGACCGAAACCATCCGCTTGTGTTTGCCTATTATATTGGCATCGTTAATGTACTCGGTGGGCCGGAAACTGAACAGCGGGTTGTCGTCGATATAATCGTATAACTCCTTGGTCCCCATGCAGAAACTGGCGGTAATCTTGCCACGATCGATACTCTTCATCGCGCCTGTCACCGCTCCGGATTCGATCAGAGGGATGATGGTGTCGGAGATCATTTCGGTATGAAAACCAATGTCCTTTCGGTCATGAAGATACTCCATCACCACCTGTGGTATGCGGCCGTAACCAGGTACTCGCCCCAACCCCAGTTCGATGGTGGAACCGTTGGGAATGAGTGCGGCCACTGTTCTGGCTATTTTTCGACTGATTTCGTTGGGTGGATCCACCCGTCGCTCAAGAATAGGTCGGTCAACCGGCACCAGGATGTCAAGATCAAAGACCTCTACCTGGGTATCACCGTGGGTCCACGGCATATTCGGATTGACCTCGGCAATGACCAGAGAGGCGTTCTCAATGGCGCTACGGACAATATCCACTGAAATTCCCAGGCTCACTCGTCCCATGATGTCGGGCGGAGTGACCTGGATGAGGGCGATATCAATGGGCAGGATACCCGAATCAAGAAGCCTTGGCACATCGGAAAGAAGAATCGGTGTATAATCACCGAACCCTTCCTGAATAACATCGCGAATATTGGAGCTGATGAAAAATGCGTTAATCGCAAAGCTGTCCGACATTTTTTTATCGGCATACGGGGCTTCGCCCTTGGTGATCAGCTGAATGATTTCGACATTGGTCACGGATCGGCCCCGAGTGGTCATGGCAGCGATCAATTCCTGCGGGGCTCCGCACCCGGTACCGATGAAAACGCGCTGCCCTGCCTTGAGATGACTCAGGGCCTGGGCTGGAGTGGCAATCATGTCGCTGTATTTTTCCTGCCAATTGCTATCATATTCCATGGCAAACCCCGCTGGAATGGGTGGATATTGTCTTCGACAAACTGCTCTGGCAAGCGTTCAGACACCCGTCAAAGGGCGAGCAAAAGTCATACGGGCGTCGGCTACCACTGGATCATTGCCGACTTCACCGACGATCAGGGGGTTGATGTCAAGTTCGACGACCTGGGGAAAATCAGTGGTCAATTGGCTGATCCGCTGTAAGGCAACGGCAATGGCGCTGATATCGACCTCCTTGAGACCACGCTTGCCTTCAAGGAGCTTGTAGGACCGGGTTGACTTGAGCATCTGCACCGCCTCGTTCTCTGTAATAGGCGCCAGATGAAAGGTGACATCCTTCATTACCTCGACAAAAATACCACCCAGACCAAACATCAGCATAGGTCCGAACTGGGGATCCCGGGTCATGCCGATAATGACCTCCAGTCCTTTTTCGGCCATTTTTTCCACATAGACACCCTCAATAATAGCATTGGGAGCATGCTTGTTAATGCGCAGCATCATGAGATCAAAGGCGTCGGCCACCTCCTGACTGGACCCGAGATTGAGTCGCACACCTCCGAGATCGGATTTCTGCACAATACTGGGCGAAACAATCTTCATGGCAACGGGAAAACCTATGCTTCGGGCAATTTCCACTGCTTCTTCGAGCGAAGTGGTCAAGCGACCTTGCATGATATTGAATCCATACGCCTTAAGAATATCCTTGGACTTAACCTCGCCAAGACGCAGGCGACCGGTTCGCTGCCTGCGGGTGATTATCCGTTCAACCCGTCGGCGATTGACGGGAAAACGGACCACGTGACGGGCGGGCCGCCGCTTCCAGACTCCATACTCATACATGGCCTTCAAAGCACCGGCAGCCCGTTCCGGCGAATCATAAAAGGGCAGACCGGCAGCGGCCAGTTCCTTGCGCGAGGGCATGACATCACTGCCTCCAAGAAAGGAAGCAAGGATAGGAACAGTGTCATCGAGCTGGGCCAGAATGGCACGGACGGTTGCCGCCGGTTCATTCATGTACTGCGGTGCCAGCACCACCAGGATGGCATCTATGGACCCGTCGGCAAGAGCACTTGCAATGACAGTGGCATAGTGCCGGGGTTCAGCATCAGCGGAAATGTCAATGGGGTTATTAATACAAGCGGCCAGGGGCAGTTTGTCCCGCAGGGAGGCCGTCAATCCATCAGTGAGTCTGCTTACAACCAATCCTGACTTTTCCGCGGCATCCGCGGCCATAGTCCCCGAACCACCGGAATTGGTAATGATCAATACCCGGTTGCCCCGGGGGGTCGGTTGCAGGGCGAGGGCTGTGGCGTAATCAAAAAGGGCTTCAAAAGAATCGGCCCGGCAGATGCCAGCCCGTTTAAAAGCCGCGCCGTATGCCGTATCCTTGCCGACCGGCACACCGGTGTGGATGGCTGCGGCCCGAGCTCCGGCGCTGGTGGTCCCGGCCTTGAGGATAACAACCGGCTTGCGGCTGCTTGCCTCCTCTGCTGCTTTAACGAACTTGTCACCATCACTGATGTCTTCGAGATAGCCGACAATGACCTTGGTTTCATCATCGCCCGCCAAGGTGGCAAGGACGTCAACTTCATTGATATCGGCCTTGTTACCGATGGAAATGGCTATGGAGACCCCCATTTCCCGCTCATCGGCAATATCCATCATGGCCGTACACAGGGCTCCGGATTGGGAAAAAATGGCCAGATGTCCGGGTTGTGGGATTCTTCTGGAAAAAGAAGCGTTCAACCGGATGGCCGTGTTGATGATTCCCAGACAATTTGGACCGAGCAGACGCACGCCACCCTGGCGACAGATAGCGGTCAACTCCTCCTCCAACTCGCGACCTTGGAGGCCACTTTCCTTGAATCCCGAAGCCACAACCACAATGGCTCCAGCTTTTTTCCGGACAGCTTCCCTGGCAGCGGCGGGCACCAATTCCGCCGGCACTGCAATGACAACCAGATCAACAGGATCGGGGTACTCGGTGATGTGCGGATAAACCTTGAGACCAAACAGTTCACCTCCAGCAGAATTTACTGGAATAACAGGGCCCTTGAATCCACTCTTCACCAGATTGCTCATTATATCGTATCCGACCTTGCCGATTGTTTTGGATGCACCGATAACAGCAATGGTCTGCGGAGAAAACAACCTGTCCAGCATATCCAACTCCTTCACAGTGATATTTCGGGGACATGAATTGAAAAACCGGCCGCCTCGACAGCCTTGTATACAGAGCGGACATTGTAGGTATTGATCCGGACAAAGATCATCGGCTGGCTTTTGCAGGTGCCATCCGTCCGAACCAAGCGGGTGAACTGAATTTGTTTGTCTTCAAGCACATTGACTAATTTACTCAGGGCCTGGGGATCTTCATTATCCTTGATCGATACCAGGACCGATCCTTTTTCCCCCAGGCCGAAAAGACAGCGGTAGGCTTTCATCAGGTCGCCGATGGTGAAAATACCAAGCAGTCGTCCCTCGTCATTGACAACCGGTAACGCTCCGATTTTACGCGACTGGAAAATCAGCAGGGCATCATCCAGGGTTGCTAAAGGGGAGAGTGTCAGGCAGTCTCTTGACATGACGACGGAAACCGGAGTTTTTCTCACCCGCTCTTCAACGTTGTGTCGCTCCTTGCTGCGAGCTACAGAGGAAGGACGGGCGGAGCGCAGATCCCGGTCTGAAACGATACCGAGAAGTATGCCGCTTTCATCAACGACCGGAAGGTGACGAAAGTCATATTGATGAAGGATATCGACCGCCTCGGCAACAGTATGATCCGGAGTGACGGTAAAAGGTGGAGTAGTCATATGATACTGTATGAACATCACTGTTCTCCCTTGGCCATGGTTCCACCACTGATTGCGCTCATTTGGTATTTTCAAGTATCCCGATCAGATACGCTTCAACACAGAGGCCGAGTTTGTCCAGGTGATACCCGCCCTCAAGGATGGACATGACCCGACCCTGGGTATGATTCCGAGCCAGATCCATTATGAACGTGCCCAACTTCCGGTATAAATCAACGCTGAAGGCCAATCCGGACATATCATCCTCCCTGTGGGCATCAAACCCGGCGGCTATAACAAGGGCATCAGGTTGAAATTTTTCAAGAAAAATTCTTATTTTCGGCAAAAGGCGAAGCACTTCCCGTTCACCGGCCCCTGGTGGCAGGGGTAAATTGAGGATAGTTCCCTTTCCCGCCCCAATGCCATGCTCTTCGGCCCAACCAGTCCCTGGATAACTGAAACTGGGATGTTCATGAATAGAAATATAGGCTGTGGAGGGATCCTCTTCGAAGGCGGTCTGAATGCCGTTGCCATGATGCGCATCGAAATCAAAGACGCACACCCGTTGTCGCCCATATTGTCGCTGCCAATAACGGGCCGCAATGACGCAATTATTAAAAAAACAGAATCCAAACGGCATGTTGGGTTCGGCGTGATGTCCTGGGGGACGTGTCAGGCTAAAGACGGCGTTACTCGAACGTTGTTCGACTGCATCAATGCCAACCAGGCCGGCACCCGCGGCCAGGGTAGCTATCTCATAAGAGTCATAGCAAACCTGATTATCAGGATGATCTATATAGGTACGTCCGGACAACACGGCTTCCTCGAACCGAAACAACCAGGCTTCGGTATGAAAGCTCAACAATTGTGAACGTAGAGCCGCCCTGGATGGCAGACGATTGAGGGTGCCTGCCAGAGGGCTCTGGTCAAGACGATCCGTTATGACCTGCACTCGCTCAGCAACTTCCGGATGCTCGCCTCCACCTGTGTCGTGCCGGCTGAATGCAGGATCAGTGATGAGGGTTATGGCGGGAAGATGGTCCATGGTCGATGCAGCAGAGGCCAATAGCCGGTCTGTCCTTCTGGATTTTTAGAGCACTGTCAATTGCACTCCTTGAAACATTAAACACAGGCTTGGGTTTTACCTTGAATCCGTGACGGTTGGACTCTTTTTGAATTTCATTTTGCTGTAATCAGAAAATAATTATTGAGGAATCCCTGATGACTACTTTCACCCTCCGCTTTTCGGGGCGTCCGTCCGCACGCCATCTTCTTGGTCCGAAACAGTCCGATACATTCCACTCCAATCTAACGGCCCCGGACATCGAAACTGACGCAACAGCGAACGCTCAGGGATCCAGAATCCTGGTTTCCAGCGAAAACTGGTCAAAAAAAAACGGGACCTCAGCCACACAATACGCGTGAGCACGCCCCTTGTTTATAAATAAGTCAATACTACTTCATTAACCGGAATAAAACAAAAAAAGTATTTCATTTGTATTGCCGCCGGAATGACAGTGAATTTCAATATCAGCACAAGAAAAATCATGCCGAAGTCCAATATAATCGAGCGGTGACAAATCCAGGTACATGGGCACTTACTCTTTTTTCCAGATTTTGTCCTCCGTGCCCAGTGCCTGATTGAGATAACGGGCCACAACAAAGAGATAATCCGACAGACGGTTCAAATAAATGAGAATAGCGGCCAACTCGTCCCCGCCATCCGATGCTTCGATCAATTCCGTCAAACGTCGCTCGCATCGCCTGCACACTGTTCTCGCCACATGGCACCAGGCTGCGACCGGTTGGCCCCCGGGAAGAATAAAAGCCTTCAAGACTGGAAGCGATTCCGAGAGAGCATCAATGCGGGCTTCCAGTTGCTTTGAAGCTTCAGATGGTAGTGGTGTGAGATACCCAGTGGCTGATGAATCCGGTGTGGTGGCCAGCCAGGCTCCGGCCAGAAAAAGATTGGACTGCATGCCATCAAAATCCTCCCAAAGTACCTGTTCGTCAGGGGGCAGGTAAGCTGCGACCGCTCCTAAAATGGAATTTAATTCATCCAGATCACCATACGCCTCGATGCGGATGTGGTGTTTAGGTACCCGTTCACCTGAAAACAAACTTGTTTTCCCTTTGTCTCCACCACCTGTGTATACTTTCATCAGAACGCTCCTTGGTACAATTGCTGGGTTAGATCCTCAATCATTAACGGCTGGACTCTTGTTATTGACTTAATTTACTGTAACCATCTTATAAATACGACGAAATCCTTGCCAGTTATCCTTCACCAGCCGCTCTTCGGGGGGTCGGTCCGCACGTCCGCACGCCATTTTCTATTGCCCGCATCCGTCCGATAAGGTCCTTTAATCCAACAGCCCTGAACAATCAAGCTGACGTACCGACGAACGCTCACGGATTCAGGGAAATTTTTTGTTCTGAATCGAAGCGTACTTGCTGGCAAATGACATGTGCAAGCGCAACAGAACGTCAGGGAGTAGAACCGTTTCTGGATGAACGAAGCATGGTGCATGGTGCTGAACGGTACAACCGTTCCCGAATCATTATCTACTACACGAAAATCGAAGTGTTCACAATATTGTGTCGGGTAAACCTTTACCCGGACCTGAGTCCGTGACGGCTGAACGCTTGTTTGGGATATATTTTCTTGTAATCAAGTTATAATTACGGATAAATCCTTGATGATAACCTTCACCAGCCGCCCTTCGAGGCGTCGGTCCGCACGCCATCATCATTGCCCGTATCCGTCCGATAAAGTGAATCATCGAACGGTCGCCGACAATAAAACTGACGCAGGGACGAACGTTCAAGGATTCAGGCCGGGGTAAATAAAGCGCATGAAAATTACTTGCAATATACCTTATTTTTTTCGATTAATGCGCAAAGCTTGAGGTTCCGCGTTTGCGGAGTTCTTTTTGCTGTTGACAAAATGATGAACTTCAAATAGGTAGACTAAATTAAAGTTATTCATTTTCAGAGTGTTACCCTTTTTTTCCGCTGAGCTCGAACATACTGCGCTTATCGTGGCGAAGGGTTTCTTGTTCATACCCGTTTCAGGACACCAAAACGGCAATGGATGGGCGAAAAGAAAAAGGGAGCAGGCCAAACGAGTCCATAGGGTGCTGCAAAACTTTCCTGGATTTCTTTTTTTTTCTTGAAGCATTTTCCGAACCTTTGATTGCGTTTGCAGTAATCCAGGTCGAAGAGGCAAGTCATCTGAGCATATCACGATCATTCCGCGATAAAGCATTTGAGGAGAATTGACTCAACCCATGATAGATCAAACACGTATAAGAATGAGAACGATTGGATTGTTTTTGATCGAATCAGTGAAAAAACCGAAACAATGACGAAAGACCCCTCGTTGTTATCGGTTTTTTTTTTGAAGACCTGAATCTGTGAGCGTTCAGCAAAATATATCCAAAACAATCGTCCAGCCGTCACGGATTCAGGTTAGGAGGGATTCTGGAAAGCCATACGTATCGCCCGAGTATCAGCAACTTCTGACAAAAAGCAAGAGGAAGCAAGTTGGAAAATAGCACGCAAATGTTCTGGACGGGTTTATCACCCGATGAAGCAAGGGAAGCTCTTGTTAACAAGAACAAGTCCATGTGGGATAAACGGATGTCGCTCAAAGAAGCTGTGTCCAGATTTATCAAAAATGGCGATAATATCGGTATCGGCGGGTTCGTCCATGTACGGCAGCCAGTCGCCACCTGTCACGAAATGGTGCGGCAGGGTTTCAAGGACCTGACTCTTTCTTTCCAGTCAGCAGCCATGGCCCCTGAAATTCTCGCTGCAGCCATGATGATCAGGCCGGATCATTGCACCATCAAAAGAATCGAGCTGGCCTATTGGGGCCACGAGTCTTTTGGCCTGTCCCCTGCCTGGAGGTATCTTGGCGAACGTGGCATGATCGAATTTGAAGACTGGAGCAATTATAACATGTCGGCCCGTTTCAAGGCCGGTGCCATGGGCCTGCCTTTCATTCCGACTCGCGGCCCTCTGGGCGGAGATATCCCGAACACCAGCCGCACCAGGGTCATGGACTGCCCCTTTACCGGCCGACCCATCGCGCTGCTCCCGGCCAGTAACCCCAATGTGGCCCTGATTCATGTGCAGGCCGCCGATATGTACGGGAACTGCATCATCCGGGGGACCGACGGCACCTGCGCTGAAATCGCCATGGCCTCAGCCCATACCATCGTCACCTGCGAGCAACTCCTTGACCATGAAATCATCACCAGCAATCCAAAGGATATAGCGATTCCCTTCCCCGCGGTTGATGCAGTCGTCCAGGTCCCATTTGGTGCCTATCCGGGTGCCTGTCGGCGGCATTATTATTACAACGGCGATGAAATCCTCAAGTTCCTCGGTCTCATCTCTCCGATGGTTAAGGGTGGATCAGCCGATGCATTGAAGACCTGGTACGATGAGCACATCTTTGGTGTCGAAACCTTCGGAGAGTACATCGAGACATTCCAGACCAGAAAGCTGATCGCCGACCAGGCCGCGGAAGCTGTTCACTGCCAACGGCTGGCCTGATCCGTGCCAGCATCATTGTCAGAGCATCGGAACCTCCCGGAACTCAAACCTGGATCCGTGAGCATTCAAACCTGGATGCCCCGAAGGGGGCTGGTGAAAGTTATAATCAAGGATTCCACTGCAATTATAATTTGATGACAGCAAGATATAATCCAAAATAAGAGTCCAGCCGTCTCGGATTCAGGTCAAAGATAAGGAGTCACCATGACAGTTGCAACGGACTTCACCGCCCAGGAACTCATTGTTGTGGCGGGAGCAAAAGTTCTCGAAGACAATAAAATCGTCTTTGTCGGGACCGGCCTGCCCATGGTCGCAACCCTACTGGCAAAGCTTACCCACGCCCCCGGCCTGATTCCGGTTTTCGAAGCCGGCGCTGTCGGCCCCCCCTTACTGCACGGTTTGCCGATATCGGTGGGCGATTCTAAAACCGGGACCGGTGCTTCGTATATGAAAGGCCTGAATGCGGCCTTTGAACTGACTCAGCGAGGCTTCGCCGATTTTGGCTTTATCGGCGGCGCTGAAGTCGATATGTACGGCAATCTTAATTCCACCATGATAGGTGAATTTCCAGACGAATACCATAAACCGAAAGTACGTCTTCCCGGAAGCGGCGGCACCGCTGACATGGCCGCTTCCTGCGAGCGTACCATTCTGATCGTCCCCCATGAGAGAAAAAAATTCAACGAAAAGCTGAGTTATGTCACCAGCCCCGGTCACCTCGACGGGACCCCCGGCGCACGTCAAAAGGCGGGTATGCAGGGCAAGGGGCCCTATCGCCTTATCACCACCAAGGGTATTTTTGATTTTGATGAAGAGACCAAGAGAATGCGTATTCTCTATACATTCCCAGGAGAAACCATTAAAAGCGTTCAGGCGGCCACTGGATTCGAACTGCTCGTTGCCCCACATGTCGCTGAATTTCCACCACCGACAGTGGAAGAGGTCCGTTTGATCCGCGAAACCGTTGATCCCAGAGGAATTTTCGTCAAACGAGCCGCTTAAAAAGACTCTGAAGGACCGTCAATACCATCGTCCACAACAGCACTGACACCCCAAAAAGAGTTCAGCCGCCACGGATTCAGGGGGGTGTCCTTTTTCAGCGTAATAGGTTTCAGGCAGGCAGTTTGATCGGCAATAGATTGAAACAGTATGAAAATGTGTTAGAATGCCTCTTGGTTCGGAATCAGAAGGCATCATGTACGTTGAGCACAATACGGCCTTCTGGTCTGGTGCTCAACGCAATCGGTTCAACACAACATCCGCTACAATGTAACGGAAAGGAGACCTCAGCATGAAAATTTTGAAGATCGATCATCTTGGCATCGCGGTCAACACTCTTGAAGAAGGGAATAAGTTCTGGGGTGAAATCCTCGGCCTTAAACTCGAAGGCACGGAAACCGTGGAAGAGCAGAAAGTTACAACCGCATTCTACCCGGTGGGCGACAGTGAAGTTGAGTTGTTGATATCGACCGCTCCCGATGGACCGATTGCTAAATTCATCGAGAAAAAAGGCACCGGTTTTCAACATGTTTCTTTCCGGGTCGCGAACATTGAAGAGGCTCTGGCCGAACTGCAGGAAAAAGGCGTCGCCCTCATCGATAAAACACCTCGCATGGGAGCCGGTGGCGCCAAAATTGCCTTTTTGCACCCCAAAGCCACTGGCGGGGTGTTGGTTGAACTGTCTGAGCGTGACTGAGACAATACCACATTGAGGTATTCGCGGCAACGAAAACCTCCATACTGCACACCGTAACCATGACACGAAGATAATCGGCCTGCCCATAGCAGCCGGTTGTCTTCGCGTCGGTCTGTTTCATATCCAACCAAGGGATTCGTCCCAAGACAACGACAAGGAGTAAGTGACATGGCAAGTGCATACGAACAATGGGTTGAGCTGGCGACCAAGCAGATGAAGGGAAAAACCCCTGACTCGATCGCCTGGAAATCCCCCGAAGGCATCTCCATCAAGCCGATGTACCACGAGGACGATATCAAAGGCCTGCCCTCCGTTGGCAGTCTGCCTGGTATGGCACCGTATACCCGTGGACCGATGGCGACCATGTATGCCGGTCGTCCCTGGACCATCCGCCAATATGCCGGGTTTTCCACCGCCAAGGCGTCCAACGAATTTTATCGGAAAAACCTGGCTGCCGGCCAGAAAGGCCTTTCGGTTGCTTTCAGTCTGTCCACCCATCGTGGGTATGACTCCGACAACCCACGTGTTGCCGGTGACATCGGTAAAGCCGGTGTTGCCATCGATTCCATCGAGGATATGAAAATTCTCTTTGACGGCATCCCCTTGGATCAGATGTCGGTCTCCATGACCATGAACGGCGCGGTCATCCCGATTCTGGCAATGTGGATTGGTGCCGCCGAAGAGCAGGGTGTCAAGCAGGAACAACTCAATGGCACCATCCAGAATGACATTCTCAAAGAGTACCTGACCCGGAACACGTACATTTATCCGCCCGAACCTTCCATGCGGATCGTGTCCGATATCATGGCACATGCGTCAAAAAATATGCCCCGATACAACACGATCTCCATCAGCGGCTACCACATCATGGAAGCTGGTGCCGACTCCGTCCTCCAGTGCGCCTTTACCCTGGCCGACGGTGTCGAATATGTACGCGCCGCTCTCAAATCCGGCATGGACATCGACACCTTTGCTCCACGGTTGTCGTTTTTCTATGGCGTGGGCATGAACTTTTTCATGGAAATTGCCATGCTGCGGGCTGCCCGGTTCCTGTGGCACCGTCTGATGCAGCAGTTCAACCCGAAACATCCCCAATCCTCGATGCTGCGTACCCATGTACAGACCTCCGGTTGGAGTCTGACCGAGCAGGATCCGTATAACAATATCATCCGGACCACCATCGAGGCCATGTCCGCAGTCCTGGGCGGCACCCAGTCGCTGCACACCAACTCCTTTGACGAGGCTGTCTGCCTGCCCACTGAATTTTCCGCCCGTATCGCCAGAAACACTCAGATCATCATTCAGGAAGAATCGCAGATCTGCAAAGTCGCTGATCCCCTTGGCGGTTCCTATTACGTCGAGTGGCTGACCCATCAGATCGTTGAAGAAGCCCAGAAGATCATCGATGAAATCGAGGAAATCGGTGGTATGGCCAAAGCTATCGAGTCCGGTATGCCGAAAATGCGCATCGAGGAATCCGCCGCCCGTCGTCAGGCCCGTATCGACCAGGGCAAGGACGTCATTGTCGGTGTCAACAAGTATCGTCTCAAAGACGAAAAAATGGACTTCGATATCCTCGAGGTACCCGATTCCGTCCGTCTCGAGCAGATCGAACGTATCAACCACATCAAGAAAACCCGTGATGAAGCCAAGGTACAGGCTTGTCTCGAGGCGCTCACCAAAGCCGCAGCCGGTAAAGAAAACCTCCTCGAGGTCGCCATTGAAGCTGCCAAAGCCAGAGCAACAGTGGGAGAGATATCCGACGCCATGGAAAAAGTATTCGGCCGCTTTGTTGCCACCACCCAGTGTGTATCCGGAGCCTATTCTTCTGAATACAGTGAAGTGAACAGTGAAAGCGCCCAGGTTATCGAAACCCTGCGCAAACGCACCGCCGACTTCCAGGCTAAACATGGCCGCCGTCCACGTATTCTTGTCACCAAAATGGGCCAGGATGGCCATGACCGTGGCATCAAGGTTGTTGCCTCCTCTTACGCGGATCTTGGCTTTGACGTCGATATCAGCCCCATGTTCCAGACTCCTGAAGAAGCAGCGAAAATGGCCATTGAGAACGACGTCCATGTTGTCGGTGCCTCCAGCCTGGCAGCCGGGCACAAGTCTCTGGTTCCGGAACTTATTGACCACTTGAAGAAAGGTGGTGCCGGTGAAATCCTGGTTGTGGCCGGTGGCGTTATCCCGCCCAGTGACTATCAATTCCTTTATGACGCAGGTTGCAAAGGCATTTTCGGACCTGGAACCCCGATCACCCAATCAGCGACCAAGGTACTTGATCTGATTGAAGCACAGGTAGGCAAATAAGTACATACAGCACACAGGTAACACTGCAAACGGACGGGCGACAATCCGTCCGTTTGCATGCTGGCATGACGAAACCTCCACTAAAGGTCAGATATGCATAAAGATCCCAGCTATTACATCCAGGGTGTCATGGACAATAACCGCCTGATGCTTGCCCGAACCATTACCCTGGTTGAGAGCAGTCTTTCTTCGCATCAGGAGATTGCCAGACACGTCATCAATGAACTTTTACCGTACACAGGCAAAGCAGTACGAATGGGCATCACCGGAGTGCCCGGTGCAGGCAAAAGCACTTTTATCGAAAGTTTCGGCACCATGCTGACCGTTCTGGGACACCGTGTTGCGGTTCTGGCTATCGACCCAAGCAGTACGCGCAGTGGCGGTTCCATCCTTGGCGACAAAACCAGGATGGAAAAACTTGCAGTGGACGACATGGCTTTCATCCGTCCATCCCCATCCGGCGGCAGTCTGGGAGGGGTAGCCAAAAAAACCCGGGAAACCATGCTTGTCTGCGAAGCAGCCGGCTTTGATGTCATCATTGTTGAGACCGTTGGCGTGGGGCAATCGGAAACCACCGTGGCCTCCATGGTCGATTTTTTTCTTGTTTTACAGATATCCGGTGCCGGCGACGAACTTCAAGGAATCAAAAAAGGTGTCCTTGAAGTCGCTGATGCCATCGTTGTCAACAAAGCGGACGGTGACAATGTCAACAGGGCAAAACTAGCGAAAAGACAATACGAAACAGCACTTCACCTGGTGACCCCATCCTCGCCTAACTGGATGCCGCCGGTCATGACCTGCAGCGCTCTTGAAAATACCGGCCTGAAAGAAATCTGGGATACCATCAATTCTCATAAAGGCATAATGGTCGCCACCGGCGAGTTGGAAACCAAACGTCAGGAACAAGCCATGTCCTGGATGTGGTTTCTGGTTAATGAAGGATTGGAGCGCTGGTTTTATCAGCACCCGGAAATCAAGAAACTCCTGCCCGGTATTAAACAGAGTGTTGAACAGGGTCATATAGCTCCCACCAGGGCCGCCGAGGATCTGGTTTCCATTCTTGGCAAGGACCTGCTCATCTGACAATACCTTTCCGCCAACCGAGGTGACCATTGCCCCTGGCACAACCTGACAATCGGTCATCTGAAATCATTCACTTCCTCACCTTTTCCGGGAGTGAATGATTTCACTTACCTGGCATCCTCCCGTCGTTTATCACCCTTTTCTCCGGAATACCATCTCCACGCCTGTGCTCCGTCACCAGTGGAATCAGTATGCACCCGGCATAGCAGGCTCCGCAACATGCCGATTAATATTCCACCTTTTCCATCCCGACCATGAAATCTCTTGACGGGTATCGAATTGACAGGTATAAACGACCGATCGAAAAGGGAAAGGCTAACCAAGATAGCACAGGACCTCGACACATAGCCGGACAGGTTCAGATTCAACCTTATCTCTCCTTTCGTACCATTCCCTTTTCATGGAACCAGATCCATCAGTGTGATAGCCGGGTCCTGGGCAATAAAGAATCACGAACCCCGTCAGGTCCGGAAGGAAGCAGCGGCAGTGACCCTCTTTATGTGCTCAGGGGTGCCCGGCTATCTTTTTCCCCCCACCGGAATCACTCCTCGGCCGCTTAGTGATCCGATCATTTTTTTCATCACTCAGCCTGGTACCCCGTTGTGTCCTACCTTGTCCTTGCCAGAAAATCACGTCCGCAGACTTTTGCAGAAGTTGTTGGTCAAAAAGCGGTGGTACGGACCCTGCAGAACGCACTGAAGCTGAACCGGGTCCCCCATGCTTTGATCTTCAGCGGTGTCCGTGGCACCGGCAAGACAACCCTGGCACGCGTTATGGCCAAAGCCCTCAATTGCGAACAAGGGCCGGCAGCCGAACCCTGTAATCGCTGCCGCTCCTGCCGCGAGATCACCGACGGCACCAGTATCGATCTTCAGGAAGTCGACGGGGCATCCAATCGAGGTATCCAGGAAATTCGTGAACTGAAAGAAAAAATTCGCTTCATGCCCACCAGTTCACGGTATAAAATCATCATCATTGATGAAGTGCACATGCTCACCACCGAGGCTTTCAACGCACTCTTGAAAACGCTGGAAGAACCGCCTCCCCATGTGTACTTCATGTTTGCCACCACCGAACTGCATAAAGTTCCCATAACCATCCTTTCCCGCTGCCAGCGTTATGAACTCAAACGCCTGAGCCACCGAGAACTCGCCGATCATTTCAGCCGACTGGCTGAAGCGGAAGGTGTACAGATCACCACTGAGGGTCTTGACATGATCGTCCGGGAAGCAGGCGGCAGTGTCCGTGACGGTTTGAGCCTTCTTGATCAAATTTTTTCCTATTGCGGCCGGGAAGTCAAGACCGAGGACGTCATCGATGTGCTCGGCCTCGTCAGTCATCGTCTGGTCGCCGCCATGGGGTCGGCGCTGCTCAAGGGCGAATTGGCAACAGTTTATGCCCTGCTCGACGAGATCTACCTCCATGGCACGGATATCAAACGGTTCAGCAACGATCTGCTTCAATGGTTCAGGGGTGTTATTGTCTGCTCGGTAAGTACTGATCCCGGATCCTTACTGGAAGTGACCGACGATGAACTGGAGGAAATGAAACATACGGCCGCAGCATACTCGGTGGAGACTCTTGCCGCGCTTTTCAACCTGCTCCTTAACGGATTGGAAACCGTTTCCTCTTCACAGCAACCCCGCCTGGCCCTTGAACTCACTTTTATCCGCACCATCCAGTTTCGCGATATCACCCCGGTTTCGGAACTTATCAGCCGATTCGACAACATACTGGCCGCCCTTCCCTGTGAACAGCCGAACCCGGTTCCACTTGCCGCACCCCAACAGCCGAACCGGAGCGGACCGGAAACATCTCTTCAGGATCGGGCCCAGGCTGTTACCAGACATCCTGAAGGCAACCAGGATAGACCGGCACCGAACCAGTCAGCCGACACCGTACCGCTCCAGGAATCCTTATCCAGTCGACCAACTGCATCGCCTGCCGGTCGTACCGATGGAACGGTGCCGCCTTCCTCAAAGCTACAACAAGAACTCGCGACTTCGCCTACCATGGAGCCGGACCAGACTGTCCTTCCTGAGCCCGATCAGCTGTCGCAGCCCAAATCCAATGATGCCTCCCCACCACCCCAGGATGTTCCTGCACCTGCCACCAATGCTGGCAGACTGGACAATGCAACTCTTCGCCGCCAATGGGACTCCTTCCTCAGATACGTTCATGAGCGACAACCCTGGATCGCCGCACCTCTGCGGGTCGCATCTTCAGTGGAGTGTCAGCAGGATGTTCTGATCATTCACTTTGATGACAGCACGGACTGCACCATGTTGAAACAGGCTAACAACGTCCAATCTCTGACAGAATTTGTCCTGAATTTTTTTCAGGAAAACCTAACCATCCGTTTTGAAGTTCCCGGTTCCGATGCCTGTGCTGTCCATCCAGCCAACGGCCTTGCCGTGCAGGAAAAACGAAGGGCTCTGGCGAAAGATCCGCTGGTCCTGACAGCCCTCGATGTCTTCACCGGCCAGGTCGGTGCCATCAGAGTCGGCTCGCAACATCAGACGACAACGACCCAAGTTGCCGACGGCAATCCATCCGACGAAGAGCAAGCAGGTCCTCAATAAACAGACCACACGGACGAAACCGATTGGACAGAGCCTGCAGCTTCGCCATACCCGTGTCCAAATCAGGCTTCTGTCAACAGACCACGCAGAGTGCATCAGGCTGGCAATACCGGCCACTAACCTGAACCCTTTCCCTGGAGATAACGACTAATGAACATGGGCGATTTAATGAAACAGGCGCAGCAATTCCAGGAACGTCTGGCAACATTGCAAAATGACTTGGCTGAAAAGCGCGTCACCGGATCAGCCGGAGCTGGTATGGTGACAGCCACCTTCAACGGTAAAGGCGAACTGCTTGATCTGACCATTGAAGAAGCCATGGTCCAGCGGGAGAATACTCTCATGCTGCAAGATCTTATCACTGCCGCAGTGAACGACGGAATACACAAGGCCAAAGAACTGAGCAAAAGTGAAATGGCCCGGCTGACCGGCGGACTCAATATTCCAGGTCTCATTTAAATGCAGGTCATCCCGCCCGCTCTTGAGCGTTTGATTGCCGATTTCTGCAAGCTGCCGGGAATCGGAAGAAAAACCGCCACCCGACTGGCATTGTACGTTCTACGCAGACCGGCGGCGGAAGCCCGTAACCTGGCCGGTGACCTGATCGCTCTCCATGAGACCATCCATCTTTGCCACCAGTGCTACACTTTTTGCGAAACAGACCTTTGTGGCATCTGCGGCAACACCGGCCGAAATCCTCGCCTGGTTTGTGTGGTTGAAGAGCCGGGTGACCAGATGGCTATCGAAAAAACCGGAGCGTTTCGCGGCGTGTATCATATCCTCCACGGTGTGCTCGCGCCCATGGACGGTATAGGACCCGCCGAGTTAAAAATCGGTGAACTACGACAGCGGGTCAATTCCGGCAGTATTGACGAACTGCTCATTGCCACCAGTTCCACAGTGCCAGGCGAAGCCACAGCCTCCTACCTCGCCGACCTGTTCAAAGGGGCAGCCATCAGCATCAGTCGTCTGGCCTGCGGCATTCCCATGGGCATGGACATCAAATACGCCGATGAACATACCCTGAGCAAGGCCATCGAATCCCGTCAATCGTTTCAGAAATTTCCCTGAAGCCTGAAACCTTGGACGGCTGGAGAAGGTTATTATCAGGGATTCCGCTATAATTACGATCTTGTTACAGCTGGATATGTCCAAAACAAAGGTCCAGCCGTCATAGGTTCAGGATGAAAACAACAAACAAGGATACTGACCAAACCGAGCTCTCTGGTCCGCAATGGCTATCAGACTGGATGAGCAGGCACGGTATTCTTTTGTGGGGTGGAGCAGACCTGCGTATTCTCCCTTCACCGGTGGTGCAGGGGGGGGCAACGCTTTCCCTTTGCCATTGCCTGGGTCGCTCCCATGCAGCCACATATCATGGTCGGTATTTCGAACGGACCAAACCAGGCTTACGCCGACGAATACGGCCGGGTGAATGCCCGTATCAACAGGCTGTCCGCAGCGCTGGTCGACGCACTTGTCACCAGAGGGTATCATGCTACGCCACTTGCGGCGTCGGAACGAACGGATACTGTTGGAATCCGGGGTGACTTTCCCCACAAAACAGCGGCCACCCTTGCCGGGTTAGGTTGGATCGGCCGCAACTGTCAGCTTGTGACCCGCGCGTACGGTCCCTGGGTTCGTCTGGGCACGGTTTTCACCGATCTTGCCCTTCCCTGCGGCCCGCCAATGCAGAAAAGTTTCTGCGGCCATTGTTTGCGCTGCGTCGAGGCCTGCCCGGCAAAGGCCCTGCAGGGGAACGCCTGGGTGCCAGGGATACCCCGGGAGGCGTTACTGGATGTGCGAGCCTGTGATCAATGGAAAAAAGAGCACTACTTTGCCTATCATAACGGTCACAACTGCGGCATCTGCGCCGCTGTCTGTCCCTATGGCACCAAAACCCTGAAAAGCAAATCACCGATCTGAAAATATCAGATCATCCCACCGCCATCACAACAATTGGCAAAAACTCGCACAGAGAAGGACCCACAGGTCGACACTCCTCTCCATGCAGCCCGCTGGTTACGAAAGCCTGGATCCGTGAGCATTTGTCAGTGCGCCAGCTTCATTGTTCGTTGCCGTTCGACTAAAATAGACTTTATCGGACGGTTACGGGCAATGAAGATGGCGGACGGACGCCCCGAAGGGCGGCTGGTGAAAGAGTATTGCCAAAAATATCGTCCTATTTTCAGGACGATTACAGCAAATTAAATCAAAAACAAGAGCCCAGCCGTCACAAATTCAGAGAAAGATGAAAGCCGATCAACGCCGATTGACATTACAGGACTGGATCCGGTTGATAATACTCTCCAAGGCCTGAAAAAACGATGCAGCCCCGGGGTCCTTCGGATCCCGTTCCCGGCGCTGTTCGTAGTGAGCAAACAACTCGGCCAGAATCAAATGGGCCTCGTCGTTGTCCAGGGAACCCAGGACATCCCAAAGATCATTGCCATTCATGATGTCATTCCTCTTCGTCGTGAAGATCGTCTCCGGTGCGCTCGGGCGTAGGGCCCTCATCCTCCAGGACATATCCGAAGCCGCAGCAGGCCGGGCACTCTTCCCTGGTGATGAAAAATCGGCTTTCTCCCTGGAAATACCCGATTTCTCCAGTGCCGCCACAGGTATTGCAGACCTGTCTGTTTTCTTTCGCAAAACCCTGCATGCTCAACCATCTATCCTCGCAGCCCTTTTGGCCGCCTGCAGGGTGTTCTGCATCAACATGGTAATGGTCATTGGACCGACCCCACCCGGTACCGGAGTAATGGCACCGGCTTTGCCGACCACATCGTTGAAATCGACATCGCCGGCGAGTATGGCTTTGCCGTTGGCCGCCTGACCGACGCGATTGATGCCGACATCAATGATGACCGCGCCTTCTTTGATTTGATCGGCCTTGATCATGCGCGCCACTCCAGCGGCAACGATGAGGATGTCGGCCCTGCGGGTATGGAACCCCATGTCCCGGGTTCGGGTATGACAGACGGTTACCGTAGCGTTGCCTCCTTCCCGTTTCTGCAGCATCAGACTGGCCACGGGCTTGCCGACGATATTGGACCGCCCGATCACCACCACTTCAGCCCCGGAAGTCTCGACACCGGAACGGCGAAGCAACTCGAGAATACCGTTAGGGGTACAGGGCAGGAAACACTGTTCACCCAACAACATCTTACCGACGTTGACCGGATGGAAACCATCGACATCTTTATCCGGATCGATAGTAAAAAGTACCTTGGTCTCGTTGATGTGGCGAGGCAGTGGTAACTGCACCAGAATACCATGAATGGCGGGATTCCGGTTGGCCTCGTCGATGATCCGCAACACATCGACCTCAGCCGTGATGGCCGGCAGAGTCACCTGTTCGGAAAAAATCCCCAGTGCCTCAGCGGTCCTGTTCTTGGCGGCTACATAGGACTGGGAGGCCGGATCATCGCCCACCAGGATAGTCACCAAACCGGGAATGATGTTATACTCCTGTTTAAGACGGCGCACCTCGATTCCGATTTCTTCTCGTATCGCCTTGGCGGTTTCGATTCCGCTGATGATTGTTGCCGGCATGTTCATCGTTATGAAAAAAGGGAATAGGGAACCGGTACGGGACCGGCTGACTCTCTGTCTTTTGCAAACTATCACAGCGACCGGTTTTTTCAAGGAGAGACATGACATTCCTTTAATTGGCGCGGAGTCTCTCTCCCCTGAATCCGTAACGGGAGAATGGTTGTGGCGGTTTTTTCCCGTTCTCAATCACAGTTTTTCATTTTTTTCATATTTTCTGCACAATTCATCATTATCTTTTGCTCCAAGCGAACACAGCATGCCTTGCCGATACGTTCCACTTTTTTCAGCAACGGTTTCCGCATATACTGATCTCTGGATCCGTGAGCGTTCATCCGTGCGTCAGCTTTGTCGCTCGTGGCCGTTCGATTAAAATACCCTTTATCGAACGGTTAAGGGCAAAAAATGGTGTGCGGACGGACGCCCTGAAGGGCGGCGGGTGAAGGGGGTCCATGAAAAATGTTTCTCCACTTATGTCCTGATTACAGACAAATATATCCACAAAAAAACCCAGCCGTCACGGATCCAGGTGATCGATACGGCTCAACCCGATCGACATGCCAAGGAGATATTTTTGAGCAGATTGTTTTTTTTGCTGTCGGTGATCATGGCAATCCTGCTATCCGGCTGCAGCGTCCACTCCATAGATCCTGCCCCCTTGCCTCTGCAATCAGGAGCAGCAAGCTACGCCATCGAACAAGCCGATGCTGATGCAGTCCTGAGGAGCCGTTGGTACGACAGTTTCAACGACCCCGAACTCAGCGAGCTGATTGCCCAGGGCCTGGAGAATAACCTCGATATCCGCGCAGCCTTGTCTCGACTCGAACAAGCCGATGCACTGACCAGACAGTCAACCGCACGTCTCTCTCCCGAAATCAATCTCAATGCCAATACCAGTGGGAGATGGGAAAGCGGTGCCAGCAGGAGAACAAGCAGTGAAACAGGACTTGCCCTGTCCTGGGAAATCGATGCCTTCAACCGGCTGCAGTCCGCGGCCACTGCCGACCAGTTGTTGCGCTCAGCGGCCGCCCATGATGTGGAAACAGCCCGCCTGACCCTGACAGCATCCCTGGCAGCGACCTATTACCGGGCCATTGCCCAGCACGCTGTCCTTGCCCTGCTCCATCAACAGGAACAGGCGGACAAGGAACTCCTCACCCTCATCGAATTACGTTGGCAAAAAGGGGTTGGTACCAGGATCGAGTTCCTGCAGCAACAAGGACAACTGGTGCAAACCCAGAGTCTCATCCCGCCGGCCAGAGCCGCTCTGCGGACCGAGGAACTCCGTTTGGACGTACTGCTCGGCACGGCACCGGACCAGGAAGAACGGACCACCGCCGACCATCGCCTTGCTACCGTCGGAAACCTCCCCCCGTTGGGTATCCCATCGGATCTACTGCTCCAACGGCCGGACCTGCGCGCCCAGCGTGACCGACTGGTCGCCGCCGATGCCTCCATTGGCGAGGCCATGGCCGCCCGATTGCCGCGTGTGACCGTGACCGGCGGTTTATTCCTGGTCGACAGTGCCAATTCCTCCGGTCCTCTCGGATCCCTCCTTGCTGGTTTGGTGCAACCCCTGCTGGACTGGGGCCGGCGAAAAGCGGAAGTCGAAAAAAACCAGGCACTGTATGAGGAACGCCTGACCATTTTCACTCGCACCTACCTGGAAGCGATCGAAGAGGTCGAAAACATTTTGTACCGAGAACACCGTCAGCGCGAATATATACAATTGCTCGATGCCCGTCGTCACCTCCTCAACCAGAATCTGACCTTGGCTCAAGAGCAATTTGGCCAGGGCGTGAATGATTACCTGCCTGTACTCGATGCCCTGCGCAGCCTTCACCAGGTGGAACGCGACCTGGTGTTGCAACGCCTGCAGCTTGTTCTCCTGAGAATACAACTTTTCCGTGCCCTGGGAGCCCCGGTGGCCACGGCGGGATAACCTTGTCATGAAGCCTTATGCCATACCTTTTCCATGCACCCTCCTGCTTTCCTGCCTTCTTGCCGGCTTTGCCTTTGCCCAGCCCCGTGATCTGGCCCCAGCTGTCGTTGTCGCTGAAGCCCGCCAGGTCGAAATCGCTGATGAGGTCGAAGCCCTGGGTACCCTGCGGGCCAATGAATCTGTCACCTTGACGGTAACAGTCACCGATACGGTGGTAGCCATCCATTTCGAGGACGGCCAACGGGTAGAGGCCGGTGACAATCTGGTGGAGTTATCCAGTGCGGTCGAACTCGCGGAAATGGAAGTGGAACAGGCCTCCATCGCTGCGGAAGCCCGCCGTCAGGTCGACCGCCTGGAAGGGCTGGTCAGTTCGGGGGCAGCCTCGGAATCCCTGCTGGATCAGCGCCGCCGCGAGTATCAGACGGCCCTGGCACGATTGAACATCATCAAGGCACGGATCGACGACCGCCGGATCACAGCACCGTTCAGCGGGGTGGTGGGTCTGCGCAACATCAGTGTCGGCTCGCTCCTGCAACCCGGGGTACCTATCACCACCCTGGATGACGATTCAATCATGAAACTGAATTTTTCCGTGCCCTCGGTGCACCTGACCACTCTTGTGCCTGGATTGGACATTATCGCCCGGGCCGCCCCTTTCGGTGACCGGGTTTTCACCGGCACCCTGTCCAGCGTGGACACTCGCATCGATCCGGTCACCCGCGCCATCACGGCACGAGCCATACTCGAAAACGACGACCGTCTTCTCAAACCGGGCCTGCTGATGAATGTGATTCTGCTCAAAAATCAACGTCAGGCCATAGTGATTCCTGAATCAGCCATTGTCTTTGACGGGCGGCAAACCTTTGTTTTTCTGGTACAAACAGGTGAGGATGGGCGACCCTTGACCAGAAAAACGGAGGTCAGGATCGGTACCCGCGGCCCGGGGAAGGTGGAAATCCTCGAAGGGCTGGTTGCCGGCGATCTGGTGGTCACCCACGGGACGATCAAGGTGAGCGATGCCATGGTGATTCGGATCCTTGCCAGGCAGGAGGGCAACGAATCTCTGCAAGAGCTTCTTCGTCAGGACAGAGAGACAGGCGACATGGAGACCAGGTAATGCTACTTTCCGACCTCTCGGTCAAGCGGCCGGTTTTTGCCTCTGTCATCTCTCTGCTGTTGGTGGCCTTCGGCCTGGTCTCCTTCGATCGTCTTGCTCTGCGGGAATATCCCCGCATTGACCCGCCCGTCGTTACCATCGATGTCCGCTACCCCGGAGCCTCCGCCAGCATCGTCGAGACAAGAATCACCCAACTGGTGGAAAATCGCATTTCCGGCATCGAAGGGATCAATTATATTCAATCCTCCAGCGAGGATGGGCGTTCCCGGGTCATTCTGGAGTTCAACATCAACCGTGACATCGATGCTGCCGCCAATGATGTCCGCGACCGTGTTGCCGGCCTGCTCAATAACCTGCCGGACGAGGCCTCGCCGCCCGAGGTGCAGAAGGTCAATTCCGACGATGATGTCGTTGTCTGGTACAGCCTCTCCAGTCCGTATATGAACGGTCAAGAGTTGACTGATTATGCCAGGCGCTATCTGGCCGAACGATTCTCGGTCCTCGACGGGGTGGCCAATGTGCGCATCGGCGGTTCGCAGACCTATGCCATGCGCATCTGGCTGGATCGCAACGCTATGGCCGCCCGCGGCCTGACGGTCAGCGACATCGAGAATGCGCTGCGGGCTGAGAATATTGAATTGCCCGCCGGAGAAATCGAGTCCATCGAACGTCAGTTTACCGTCAGGGTGGAGCGAACCTTCCGCACGGTGGAGGATTTTGCCAGACTGGTGCTGGCCAAGGGGCAGGATGGCCATCTGGTCCGTCTGAGCGATGTAGCGCGCGTCGAACGCGGCACCGTGGAAAACCGAACCATGTTCCGTGGCGATGGCCTGCCGCGTATCGGTATCGGCATCACCAGGCAGTCCGTGGCCAACACGCTTCAAGTTACCGACGCCGCGGCTCGACTGGTGGAGGAACTCAATCCAACCCTGCCTGATGGCATGGTCATAAGCCGCACCTTTGATTCCTCTGTTTTCATCAAGGCCGCCATCCGCGAGGTCTATGTCACCCTGGCCATTGCTCTGACCATGGTGGTGGTCATTATTTACCTCTTTCTCGGCAACATCCGCGCCACACTCATCCCGGCGGTGACGGTGCCGGTGTCGCTCATCGCCACTTTTTCAATCATCTACGCCTTTGGTTTTTCTATCAACCTCCTCACCCTGCTCGCCTTGGTGCTTGCTATCGGCATTGTGGTCGACGATGCCATCATTATCCTGGAAAACATCATCCGCCGCATGCAGGACTATCGGGAGACCCCACTGGTTGCCGCCTACCGGGGGACCAGAGAGGTTGGCTTCGCGGTGATCGCCACCACCATGGTGCTGATCTCGGTGTTTGTGCCCATCACCTTTCTCCAAGGAGACCTGGGCCGCCTTTTTACCGAGTTCGCTCTGACCATGGCAGCGGCCATCCTCTTTTCCAGCCTGACAGCCCTTTCCTTGTCCGCCATGTTGGGGGGGCATTTTTTACAACAAAAAAACCACGGCGGTACCCCTGGCCCGACCATCATGCATCGTCACTTCAAGGTGATCCGCCACGGGTACATGCGTGCCCTGTCGATTTGTATCCGCAGACCGGTCATTGTTCTGGTGGTGTTTGCCGCCCTGATCGCCACCACCTTGCACGTTTTTCGCCAGATTCCCTTTGAATACACTCCCCGTGAGGACCGGGGCGTATTCATCGTTCTTGTCAATGGACCCGAGGGCGCTACTTTTGCCGTTATGGAAGAATACATGGATGAGATAGAACGGCGTCTGCTGACCTACACCGGTGATAACGGCGAAATCTCATCCATGCTGGTCCGGGCGCCGCGGGGTTTCGGCAACATCGCCCGCTTCAATACCGGCATGGCGATGGTCGTGCTCGAAGACTGGGGAAAACGCCGGCCCGCCAGCGTTATCATGAATGAAATCCGGGGCCGACTCAATGATCTGCCTGACGTGCAGGTCGCTGTCGTCATGCGGCAGGGTTTCACTCGCTCCGCGGCAAAGCCGGTCCAATTTGTCATTGGCGGCGGAACCTATGAACAACTGGCATCCTGGCGGGACATTCTGATCGAGAAGATCGAAAAAAACAATCCTGGTTTGATTGCCGTGGATTGGGACTATAAAGAAACCAAACCGCAGCTGGGGGTCCGCATCGATTATGACCGTGCTGCGGAGGCAGGCGTCACGGTCACTACCATCGGTCGAACACTGGAAACCATGATGGGGTCACGCAGGGTGACGACCTATATCGATGATGGTGAGGAATATGACGTAATTCTTGAAGGGGAGCGCGAGGAACAGCGCAGCAAAACCAGCATGGAACATATCTATGTCCGCTCCAGCCGGACCGGCGCCCTGCTCCCCCTGGCCAACTTCATAACCATCGAAGAGTTTGCCGACTCCGCCACCCTCAACCGCTACAACCGCGTCCGGGCCATTACCATCGAGGCCAACCTGGTCGATACTCTGCCCCTGGGGGAAGCACTGAACTATCTTGAAAACCTGGTCAGAGAGCACTTGCCCGATACGGTTCGTATCGATTATAAAGGAGAATCAAGGGATTTGAAAAAATCCATCGGTTCCATGGTTTTTGTGTTCGTCCTGGGTATTGTGGTCGTTTTTCTGGTGCTGTCCGCGCAGTTTGAAAGCTACCTCCACCCCCTGGTCATCATTCTCACCGTACCGCTGGCCATGGCGGGCGGCCTTCTCGGCCTGCACCTGACCGGAAAAACGTTGAACATCTATTCACAGATCGGCTTGTTGACCCTGATCGGCCTGTCGGCGAAAAATGGTATTCTCATCGTCGAATTCGCCAACCAGCTGCGGGACAGGGGCGCATCTTTCAATCGAGCCCTGATGAAATCCGCGCAACTGCGCCTGCGGCCCATTCTGATGACCGGTCTGACTGCCGCCGCCGGGGCAACACCGCTCATCCTGACGTCTGGGGCTGGGGCCGAAACTCGCCATGTGATCGGCATCGTTGTTTTTGTCGGAGTCCTGACCGCGACCCTCTTCACTATCTTCGTGGTGCCGGTGGCCTACAGCCTGATCTCGCGATACAGCGGTTCACCAGGTGATGTGGCCAAAAGACTGCAGCAGGAACAGCATCAGGTCCCGAAGGCATCGCTTCCGCACATCGACAAGCCACCAACAAAGTAAGTTCTCGCGTCATGCATGCCTGGGTCGCTTCCCTGACATTTCTCGCGGTCATCCTGCTTGTTATCAGCAACCGACTGAGCCCGGCGGTGGCGGCACTTACCGGAGTTCTTGTCCTGGTCTACGGGGGGATTTTCACCCTTTCCGAGGCTGTGGAACAGATGACCTCGGCCTACTCGACCCTGGCCCTGCTCCTGGGCGCCATGATCGTGGCCCGCACCCTGCAGCCAATCGGCATATTTAATAAAGTTGCCCGGAGAATGTTGATCGTTTCCCGGGGCAGAGGCAGCCGACTGCTCATCGGGATCACCCTGGTCACCGTCATGCTCAGCGCCATACTGCCTAATGCCACGGTAGTCTTGATACTCGGCCCGGTGCTGCTTCCCCTTGCCAGGGAACTCAAGCTGCAACCCGCGCCACTGCTCATCCTGGTGGCACTGGCCGCTAACAGCGGCGGCCTGCTGACCATGGTCGGTGATCCAGCCACATATCTGATCAGCCAGGCGGCCGGGATGCATTTTTCTGCCTACCTCAAGGCCTTTTCATGGACCGGTGTGGTCGCGGTAGCTGTCTTGGTGCTGCTGCTGCCCTGGTGCTGGCGGCACGAATGGCGAGTCAGGCTGCCTGTCCAGGCGGAATCCCTGCCGCCAAAAGTGCTTATTCCCTGGCGGTTTTTCCTGCCCATCGTTGCCATCGGCAGCGGCATGCTCATTTTTTTCGTCATCGGAGAACTGCTGGAAGTTCCGGTTTCTCCCGATCTGATCGCCCTGAGCGCGGCCTCGGGCGCCCTCATCCTGGCGGAGCGATTCAGCCTGGATTCCGCGGCCGACATTCTCAGGGACATCGATTGGAGCACACTGATTTTCTTTTCCTGCACCTTCATGCTCACCGGCGCACTGGAAGCCACAGGGGTCATTGAGGCAATCGCCGCTTACCTCGGCAATGCCGTGACTACTCAACCCCAGGTAGCGGTGTATCTTCTTTTTCTTGCCATCATGACTATCTCGTGGGTGGTCCCCAACATCCCGATCATGGCGGCCCTGATTCCGCTCATCGAGGCACTTGGCAGGCAAGGCAATCGGATGGAACTGTATGCTTCCCTGCTTCTCGGCGGTTCCCTGGGAGGCAACGCCACCATGGTCGGCGCTTCCGCCAACATGGTCGCGGTGGGCATAGCCCGTCAGAATGGCACCCCCATTCTCTTTGTTCCCTTTCTTCACTACGGATTACCCGTCTGCCTGGCCCAGATGCTGGTTATCGGACTCTTGCGTCTGCTCATAGGCACCTGAACAACAGCCGGGAAAGGCATCACCCTCCAGCGCCTTTCCGTTCCCCTGCTCCAAAGACGCTCAGCATGCTCTTCACCTCAATTCGTAAGTGTCCGTCCGTGGGTCAGCTTCGTTATTCGTGGTGCTTGCTTAAAGGAGACGTTATCGAACGGATACGGGCCATGAAGATGGAGTGCGGACGGACGCCCCGAAGGGCGGCTGTTGAAGATTATAGTCAAGGATTCTGCTGCAATTACAATCTGATTATCGCAAGATATAACACAAAAAAGAGTCCAGCCGTCACGGATGCAGGCTTCAGGCTTCCTCCTGGTGCTTCTTGGCCAGGGCCTGGGCCTGGATAGCGGTAATAGCCACGGTGTTGACGATATCAGGCACCAGACAGCCGCGACTGAGGTCATTGACCGGCTTGTTGAGTCCCTGCAGAATAGGACCGATTGCCACTGCTCCGGCGGAACGCTGCACCGCCTTGTAGGTATTATTGCCGGTGTTGAGATCGGGAAAGATGAAAACCGTTGCCCGCCCAGCCACCTCGCTCTCCGGCATTTTCTGGCTGCCCACCGAGATATCAATAGCGGCGTCGTACTGAATCGGTCCGTCGATTTTCAAGTCCGGTCGAAGTGTACGGGCCAGGGCCACCGCCCTGCGCACCTGCTCCACATCTTCACCATGTCCCGATGAACCGCTGGAATAAGAAAGCATGGCCACAATCGGCTCGATGTTGAACATGGCCGCGGTCTCCGCTGAACGAATGGCGATCTCCGCCAGCTGCTCGCTGTCGGGGTTGGGATTGACCGCGCAATCGCCGTACACCAGCACCCGTGTTTCCAGACACATGAAAAAGACACTGGAAACCACCAGAACTTCCGGGCGGGTGCGGATGATCTGGAAAGCCGGCCGAATGGTGTGCTCGGTGGTGTGGACCGCACCGGAAACCATGCCGTCGGCCCTGCCGGTGTGAACCATCATGGTTCCAAAATAGCTGACATCATTGATGGCGTCTTGAGCGTAGTCCCGGGTGAATCCCTTGTGCTTGCGCAACTGGTAGAGGTTTTCAATGAACTCCTCCCGCAGAGGAGATGTCTTGGGGTCAATGATGGACACATCCTGCAGTTTCAGACCCAGAGTTGCCCCCCGACTGCGGATCGTCTTTTCATCACCAAGCAGGGTGAGATCAACCACCTCGCGGGAGCGAAGAATCTCGGCCGCCTGGAGAATACGCTCGTCATACCCCTCGGGCAGGACAATATGTTTGCGCTCGGCCCTGGCCTGCTGAAAAAGTGAATACTCAAACATCAAGGGAGACATGATGGTGGTCACGGTATCGATGACCTGCTGCTCCAGACCGACCGTATCGACATGACTTTCAAAAACACCCAGGGCCCTGGCAGTTTTCTGCTCATTATGCGGCTGCAATACCCCCTTAACCTCACCGGCACGCATAGCTGCCTTGTAGGTATCGCCAGGGATAAGATACATCGACAAGGGCAGATTATCGATACCGTCGAGCAATCTGACCATGGAGGGGCTTGGTTCAAAACCACCGGAAAGCAGCAGGCCCGCCGGTGAAGGATAATGACGCGAAGCTATAGCCCCCAGGGTGGCAAGGATGATGTCCGGGCGGTCGCCGGGGGTGATTATCAGATCGTCCTCTTCAAGAAAGTCGATGAAATTTGCCGGACTCATCGCCGCCACCTTGATGGCATGAATATCACTTTGCCGTCCGGCGGCCGGTGGGCCGCTGAAATGACGAGCACCGAGGGCTTCGGTGATCTCCTCCATGGTTGGCATACTGAACCCTTTCATCTCAGGAAGGAAATCAAGCCGATAGGATTTTTCCTGGTGACTGGCCTTGATTTGCTCCTTGGCGGCGGTGAACAGGTCGGGATCGATCCGGTTGACAAACATCGCCAACAATGGGCACTGATACTGTTCATAGATTTTCTCCGCTACCCGTATGTTTCCCTGTATTTCATCAACACCGCGATTGCGGGCATTGACAACGTGCAGGGTCGGGGTCCCCAGTTCGCGGGCAATACGAATACTGATGTCGTAATCAAAGGCCTCGGACATACTGACAATGTTTGGCCCCTCGCACAACAGGAAGTCGCATTTTTTACGGACTTCAACGAATTTGCCGACAATACGGCGAAACAGCAGTTGCTCCTGCCCATTGGCAACCAGAGAACGAGCCTCGTCATGGCTGATACCGACCATCTCCTCCTCGGTCAGATCAATATTGTACCGGTGTCTGATCAGGTTGATGTCATTGTCATTGGTGCCATCTCCCGGGGTGATCGGTCGGAAGAACCCCACATGACCGATCCGTCGAGAGAGCAGTTCCATGACCCCCAGGGTCACAACCAGTTTGCCGCATTCAATTTCCAGATTGGCGATATATAGGCTGTCGGCCATGGCGTACCCGTACGAAAATAATAAAATATAAAGACCTGGATCCGTGAGCGTTCGTCCGCAGGTCAGCTTTAGCTGGTGAAAGGTATTGTTAAGGATTCCGCTGCAATTATTATATGATTACAGCAAGATATTTTCAGTAGAATGGTCGATGTAGCCGCGTGTGCATGTAAAGCTCTGCAGAGGCAGGCAGAAAGGGAGTGCATAAGGCATAAGACTCGTTACCCTGAGAGAATACCCTTTGCCTCAAGCCGCTACGATCCCTTTACCCAGAGATCGCAGCGGTTGGCATGATGCAAAAATTTCAACGCAATGTCAGGAGAAAATGAAGGTGCTTTTCGTACTGATCGATCACGTCGGTGATGATCTGCTCCTTGCTCCATCCCATTACATCGTAGTCCTGTCCGCCCTCGCTCAGGTGCACCTCTGCCCGATAATAACTTTTACTTCGCTTTTTTGAAGTGCCGCGCAGGGCAAAGGTCGGAGGTGAATAGGTGCGGGGTCGAACCGAATAAAAAAAATCGATTTCGTCACCGTGGAGAATCTCCAGCCAGACACGACCGTCTTCACCATGCTCCACGCGAACGTCCATGTCTCGTTTTTTCAATTCAATGGTAACGTCCTCCAGTGCAGGCGTGACGGTTTTGGTGATGAATTCCTTGACCTCTGTCTCGGTAGGGTGGTGCAACAAGGAGGTAATTCGTTTTTGCCAGGAAACCGGTTTCTGGGCAATCTGCGGCATAAGTACCGCATTGCTCAGGCTGGCCCTCTTGACTATATCAATGCGCAGGGCACGTAAAAGGCCCCAACACATAAACAGCATGATCACGGTAAAGGGCAGTGCAGTGGCAATAGTTGCGGTCTGCAATGCCGCCAGGCCACCTGCCAGCAGGAGTGCTGATGCAACAACACCCTCACTCCCGGCCCAGAATATCCGCTGCCAGACCGGCGCATCATCTTCACCGCCCGACGCCAGCATATCAATGACCAGAGAACCGGAATCCGATGAGGTGACAAAGAAGGTTACCACTAAAATGGTGGCAAGCAGCGACATAATACTGGAGAGAGGCAGATGTTCAAAAAACTGGAACAGAGCCATGGTGGTATCTGCAGACACGGCTTCACCTAACTCGGTAATTCCCTGGGCCATAATCATGTGCAGGGCGGTGTTGCCGAAAAAAGTCATCCACATAAAGGTGAAGCCAACCGGAACCAGCAGTACGCCAAGGACAAACTCGCGAATAGTCCGGCCTCTGGACACTCGAGCGATGAACATGCCGACAAACGGAGCCCAGGCAATCCACCAGCCCCAATAAAACAAGGTCCAACCACCAACCCAGCCCGTTGGTTCATAAGCCTCGAGATTGAACGTCATAGTGACGATATTCGAGGCGTAGGCACCGATATTCTGAGTCAAGGTCTGTAGCAGGAACACAGTCGGGCCGGCCACCAGCACAAAAGCCACCAAGGCAATCGCCAGAATCATGTTTAACTCGGAAAGCCGGCGGATACCGCCATCCAGTCCCAGCACCACGGAAACGATGGCAATAAGAGTAATCCCGGCAATGAGTAGGATCTGTACGGTAATGGAAACGGGAACGTCAAACAAATAGTTGAGGCCGGAATTCACCTGAATGGCACCGAAGCCAAGAGATGTGGCCACGCCAAACATGGTGCCGAGAATGGCAAAGATGTCGACAGCATGACCGAAGGGACCATGAATCCGCTCACCGATCAAAGGATAGAAGGCTGAGCGAATGGTCAGGGGCAGGTTGTGGCGAAAAGAAAAATACGCCAGAGAAATGGCCACCACCGCGTAGATGGCCCAGGCATGAACCCCCCAATGGAAAAAGGTGATTCTCATTGCATCCCGGGCCGCTTCAACCGTCCCCGGATCAGCCACAGGTGGAGTCAGATAATGCATGACCGGCTCGGCCACCCCGAAAAACATGAGACCAATACCCATCCCTGCGGAAAAGAGCATGGCGAACCAGGAAAGATAGCTGTAGTCCGGTTCACTGTGGTCCGGACCCAACTTGATGGATCCATAGCCGAACACCCCCAGCAGAACCACAAAAATCAGGAAGGTGGCCATAGCTAATACATAAAACCAGCCAAAGGTGTGGACAATCCAACCCTGGATACCGCTGAAAAGTTCTCCGGCCCGTCCAGGGTCGAGTATGGTAAAAACAACGAAAAGAATAATCAAGCCGGCTGAACCTAAAAAGACCGGCGGATTAATTTGTATTCGAGGTTTTCGGGTTGACTCTTCTGACGCATTACTGCTCATGATTCATCCTCCCATGGATAAATATTTATCTGAATAAAACGGATAGGACACGAGTATACGCATACTACCGAGGCAAAAACAACCCAAAAAATTAAAGCAACCGGTCTGATTCTTCGAAAAAAACATGAAAAATCAGACGTTAGCAGCGGTGTCTTTTTCCTGCAGCGAAGAGGACCAGGTGGAGCGCGGGGCAGGTCAGCGAAGCTTTTCCCGCAAAGTTTTTCGATCAATTTTGAGAATGGCGGCCGCCCTGGTTTTGTTCCCCTGCACACTGGCCAGAACCTCACGAATATATTCCGCTTCGTATTCGGCCAGACTGCGATCCAGTCGTTTAGTGATGGAGACCGTGGGTTTCAGGGTCGAGGGCAGATCCATGAGATCGATTGTTTCTCCCTCGCACATGAGAACCAGTTTCTGCACCAGGTTTTCAAGTTCCCGCACATTGCCAGGCCAGTGATAGGCCATCAGATGTTGTAAAGCCTCATCGCTGAAAGAAGGAACCGGATGCCCCAGGTCCTTGGCGAATTTTGCCCGGAAATGGTTAATTAACAGCAGGAGATCGTCACCCCGCTCCCGCAAAGGCGGTAGAGAGATGTCGATTACGTTGATTCGATAGTACAGGTCTTCTCTGAACAAACCCTTGTCGATCAACTGTACCAGGTTCTTGTTGGTGGCACAGATCATACGGGTATCGATCTGTACGGCACTACTCGATCCCACCTTGTAGATGGTTTTCTCTTGAATGGCCCGTAACAGTTTGGCCTGCAGGGCCAGGCTGGCATCGCCGATCTCATCCAGGAAAAGCGTGCCTCCGTCGGCGATGGCAAAAAAACCGCTACGCGCGGTTCCTGCTCCGGTGAAGGCCCCTTTGACATGGCCAAACAATTCACTTTCAATCAGGTTTTCCGGAATGGCTGTACAGTTGACCGGGACAAAGGGTGCTGATCGGCGTTTTCCAGCGTAATGGATGGAGCGGGCGACGAGTTCTTTTCCAGTGCCGCTCTCGCCGGAAATGTTCACGGTCGCCGACGTATCACCGGCCTTGCCGATCAGTTTGAACACCTGCTGCATGCTCGCCGATGCCCCGATGATGCCATACGATTGCCCCGAGAGTGATTCACCGTGCGCCAATCGTTGACGCGTCATTTTTTCAACAATCGATCGAACCGCCTCCAGCAGTTCCCGTTCCGTGAAGGGTTTGGCCAGGTAATGTTCAGCGCCGGTCTTAATGGCTTCAACAGCCCCCTCGATGGAAGGATGACCGGTGATCATCATGATCTCGACATCCTTCAGATTGTTGCGAACATACTGAACCAGTTCCAGGCCGCTGACCCTGGGCATGCGCAGATCAGTGATGATCAAATCGAATACGGATGACGTAATAAGCTGCAGAGCTTCTTCAACGCACGAGCAGGTCCGCACCGCATAGCCTTCATCCTCGAGATGAGTCTGGATCACCTCGCGGGCATCGGCTGAATCGTCAACGACCAGAATTCTGAATAGTTCTGATTGGATATGTGTTTCTTTATCCATGAAACTGTCTCTCCGGACTGCTTCTCTTCTGCATGGCAGGTGTTATTGCTCAACGATCCGCCCTGATTGGATCGATCACCATTGTTTACCGTTCTGTGCCCGCATACGCTGGAAAGGTAATGGTAAAAGTCGTCCCCTCTCCGACCCTGCTCTCTACCTCGATCGTCCCGTCATGGGCCGAGACAATCCCGTGCACCACCGACAAACCCAGGCCGGTTCCTTGTTCCATGTCCTTGGTGGTGAAAAAGGGCAGAAAGATCTGTTCCCTGGTCTGCCGGTCCATGCCGATGCCGGTGTCCTCGACGATCACTCGCACCACCTTGTCGGCACTGATCGTGCGCAAGGTCAGTGTGCCTCCGCTGTCCATGGCTTGGATGGCATTGATCACCAAGTTGATCAGCACCTGGGTGACCTGCGAGGCATCCGCCAGAATCGGCGCTATCTTCGGATCAAAGACGGTCTTGAACCGGATGGCGCCCTTGGAGAAACGGGGCTCAATGAAGGCCATTCCCTCGGCCAGCACCTGGTTGAGATCTGTTTTGTTCTTATGCCTCGGCTTGGGGCTGCTGAACAGCATCAATTTTTTGATGATTTCCCGGGCATGCAAGATGGATTGAATAATTTTTTCGAGGTAGCGGACCGTCTGGGACGGTTCATCGATTTTTTTTTTCGCCAACTGCGCAAAACCGAGAATACCGGCCAACGGTTCATTGAGTTCATGGGCTACCCCCGCTGTCAGCTGCCCCACCTTGGCGAGGCGGTCGGCATGCAGCAACTGGGTTTCCAACTCGGCCCGTTTCTCGTTGGCCAGTTTGATACCGATCATCAAGGAAACCTGATGAGCAATGGCCTGGAGAAGTTTACGCTCCTCGGGAAAAAAACCGATCTCCAGGTCTTCCGCAGCCTCCTCCCGCTGATGATAAAAAACCTCGATAGCCCCATGGGGGGAGGCTTCCATCTTCAGGGTGTCGCGGAGTACATGGCCGGATTCCGTGAATCCTTCGGTTGTGTAGATCTTGTCCGCCACGATAATTCTTGCCCACACCTGATCAGGATACCGAAAGGCCGAAGGCAGCACATCCACAATCGCCTGCAGGACTTCGGCAACCGTTGTTTCCGTGTCAGCAACAATCTTGGCAATTTCATACAAACAGGAAAGTTCCTTGTTGCGCTCAATTAACTTAGCCCGTTCCTCCAGCAATGCTTGTTCTTTCATTCCCTGGTCCTTTCCGGCCTCCCGTCGCGTCATTCGACTACAACCAGGTTTGCCTGGATCGAGAAGTTGGGGAGCCTGTCGGTTGGGGAGAAATGACCCGCCGACCGTAAATTCCCCGATCGACACCCGCCGAGGCACCTTCCTGTTGCCGGGAAGCATTGCCCCCCATTTTCCGTGCATAATCCATAGCAGCCAACGTCCTGACCGTAAAAAGCCTGGATCCGTGAGCGTTCGTCCGTGATCCAAAACAAGCGTCCAGCCGTCATGGATTCAGGAAAATAACTGCTCAACTGGATGAAAACAGAAAGGCATGATACTTGCTAAATATCCTGTATCTATCAATGCCAACGGATAGAGCATCCTCTATGCGGGCGGTCATGACCACGCAAAGTCGGGCGCCTACGATCGCTTTCCCCCGAAGTGATCCGCGCAAAGATAGGAAAAGGTGACTCAGGAACAATGTCACCTGTCTAAACCACCCGAAATGGGAAAGCAAGTCTCATATCGGGTGACAATCAACACAACGGAGGTCAACCCTCCGTTACGGTACCCAACCAGAGCCGCTCCCGGACGGAGCGGCCCTTTTTTTTGTCTCGTCACCGTGTTGACGACCTGTTGCATCATCACAGGGAACACCTCAAGGAGAGTAGTGCCGTGCACTTGTCACTGAAACCGAAACAGCCACGGGAACTGTATCCAACAGATATTCTCTTTCAAAGCAGATACTGGGGAGAAGTAAAGGCCCGGCTGGGCTGGAAAACCTATGCTTTTGAAATGGACTCTTCCCGGCCCGGCAGGGATATGCTGGTGATCGTCAAACCCTTCAGTCCCGATGCCGTGGCAGCTTATGTGCCTCAAGGACCGGAATTCGCTCCTGATAAGGAGGAATACGGCCCTTTCCTGGAGGCGTTATCCGAATCGGTGCTGGAACATATGGACCGAGATATAGCGTTTATTCGCTACGATCTCCCGTGGGAATCACCCTATGCCGACGAAATGCAGCGGCAGAGCTGGCTCGATTTTCCCGAATCCAGGATCAGAGAGATGCGGATGAATTTCGGTACCAGGTACTGGAATCTCGTCAAAGCACCAGTCGATGTGACTGTTGCCAATACCTGCGTCATCGACCTGGATGGTGATGAAGCAAATATTCTGGCCCGCATGAAACCGAAAACACGATACAATATCAGACTGGCGGAACGTAAGGGGGTAGGAGTGCAGATCGTCTCCCCCGATCAACTGCCGATCTTTTACCGGTTGTATTGCCAGACTGCCCAGCGCAATGGCTTTCACGCCAGCGATTACCAGTATTTTGCTGCTCTTTTTTCGGCAAAAGAGCAGCAGGTTTCTTCACCGGAAGTCATGCTGCTGCTGGCGACTCATAAGCAGGATGCCCTTGCCGGGGCAATTGTGACCCTGTCGGAAAAAGGGGCTCTTTTCCTCCACGGGGGCTCATCCAATTATAAACGGGAGTTCATGGCCACATACCTCATGCACTGGAGGGCTATTGAGTATGCCTTGTCCCGGCAGTGCCGCACCTACGATATGGGGGCGATCTCGCCCAGCGACGACCCGGCTCACTCGTTTTACGGCATGTATCGATTCAAAACCGGGTTCGGCGGCCGAATCGTGCACAACAGCGGCTCTTGGGACTATCCGGTGCTAAAAGAGGTCTATCGGAACTTCAGAAACTATGAAATGGTCCTCTCGTAACAGGATCCGAGGCGCGCTGGCGAATAAAATCGCAGGCATAAACATACTATTCTGGGATTACCTTTGACAACGTAGCAAAGAGTGATGAGAATAGAGGAGTTTGTGGCTGGATACTCACTCTGCTGACGCCACCAGGGATAGAAAGTGGTGTTCAATATCCTGATTCTGTCCGTTTCAGCCTTCCTGTTTCCGGCGGAAATCGTACTGTATTCAATCCTCTGCGCTCTGGTCACCATGCTGGCGACAAACAGCGTTTTCCACGGACTCAACGAACGGGCAGCTATCCTGATCATTTCGGAAAAAGCACCAGATCTAGCTGACATCCTGACCTTGAAATACCGGTTTGGGGTCACCCGACTGCTTGGCCAAGGAGGATATCAGGACACCAGACTCATCAAGCCGCGAATGTTGCTCACTACATGAAAGGAGAACTGCATTTAAATGATAAAAGACACGGCCACTATCTCGGCACCGAGATTGCTGAAAAATGGTGGCACCGATCTTCTTGCGAGGGACTATTGGCGCGCGGCACCGGCGAGTTCTGGATCTATGATTCTGCCGTGCTTTTTCGACGTTACCTGACAAAAATCCCGACCGTGATTTCCTTCGATGATGTGGTTGATGTGAAGGTGGGCAGGTGGCATTCCGGGCGCTGGGCCGGTGGTTCGCCTGTGGTCAAGGTAGTGTGGGAAAACGCAGGCAATCGTCTCAGTTCTGGTTTTGTTTTTTCTTCCGATGTCCAAAAGACCGATCTGCTGGTTGAGGATATTCGATCGCATATGCGACATAGACCTCCTGGTCCCTAAAAATTTGTCCCTTGGCTCCATCTCCCCTTTACCACTGCGCTTACCCTTTTCGTGCCACTGCGAAAAGCTCCACACTCACCATATCATGCACCAGATGCATGCCGAGACGTTCGAAGTATCTGCACGATCCATACAGTACACCCCAGAGATGGACTCTGTCGGGTACCGTTTAGCTGGTGCAGGTGCATATCGGGAGCAACTCCAGTATACGGCTCATATTATTTAACAGTCTTTATTTTTTATTCTATCAAATCATATAAATGTTGCAACAAATGGGTGATTTGACATCTGCATTCAAAGACATGCAAACCTCAAAAAGGTTGCCATGGGATAACCAGACTTGTACGTTAAATGAATCCTCTCACAGAAGAGATTCCAGAAAATTGAGGTCGGTCAAGAGGAGTGGTTCTTCAATGTTTCAACAACGAAATCTCTACCACAAATCTGGAGGTTGTCATGAGAACTTTGCTCTTTGCTCTTGTATTCATTTTGCTTTCTGGTTTTCCGGCTCTGGCCGGGATAGTAACCAAAACTGTATCCTACAATATTGACGAAAACATTTTCGAGGGAATCATTGTGTACGACAGCACTGCAAACAGCATTCGCCCCGGAGTACTTATGGTTCCCAACTGGATGGGACCGTCCGAGCAATCCCTGGAAAAGGCCGCCCGTGTTGCTGGAGACAAATATGTGGTGTTCATAATCGATATGTATGGTCGTGAGATCCGCCCAAAGGACAGCAGTGAGGCAGCAATAGCCGCCGGCCAGGTCCGTCAGGACAGGGAATTGATGCGCAAAAGGGTCAATGTTGCCCTGACAACGTTCAGGGAGCAGTCTGACGAAGTCCCTCTGGACCCCGCCAGAATTGCGGCAATTGGATTTTGTTTCGGCGGAGGCGTAGTTCTTGAATTAGCTCGCAGCGGCACGGAACTGAAGGGTGTGGTCTCCTTTCATGGCAATCTGGACACTCCGAATACCGCTGATGCACAAAACATCCAAGCCAAAGTTCTGGTTTTGCATGGCGCGGACGACCCCCTGGTTCCTGATGAACAGGTTCAGACGTTCATCAGTGAGATGCGAGATGGTGATGTCGACTGGCAATTGGTCCATTATGGCGGAGCTGTGCATTCATTTACCGATCCTTATGCGTCCATGCCCGGAAGGGCTGAATACCACCCTGAAGTGGCCCGGAGAGCATTCACGACAATGGAACTTTTTTTCCAGGAGATTTTTGATTGAATGTGCTCTGGCCTGATTCAATGGATGCTACTCTTCGTCATTGAACTCCGGCACTGTCTCGATGAACTTTTGTGAATAGAGGACGGTCATAGTTGCATTTTAACAATGATGGTCCCTCAAGCATATTTTTATCAATCCATCCTTCGTGCATCTACTGGCCGTGTCAAAAAAATATCATATTATAACAAAATGATACATTATTAGCGATGAGTGCAGCACTGTAAGCAGATGAGAACTTTAACATCCACCTTTTCCGGCAGATTGTATAGAATATTACTGCTGATGCTGCTTACAATCTGCATAGGAACACAGTCGGAATCTCAAGCATCTCAACAAGCCTGGCAGGCACTGCAAGAGGGTACAGCCGTAGGCCTTATTCGCCACGCCATCGCCCCGGGAACAGGTGACCCGCCCGGGTTTCTACTTGGCGATTGTCTGACTCAGCGAAACCTTTCGCAGCGAGGTCGCATCCAATCTCAGCGTATTGGCGAGTTCTTCCGCGCCCACGGAATCAGAGAGGCATCAATATACTCCAGCCAGTGGTGTCGCTGCCTGGAAACTGCCCGCCTGCTGGAACTTGGCCCCGTTACAGAACTGACATCTCTCAATTCTTTTTTTAACGATCGTGCTAATGGTCCGAAAAAGACAGAAAAAACTAGGGCCTTTGTCTCTGCTTATCAGGGAAAAAGGCCACTCATTCTCGTGACCCACCAGGTCAACATCACTGCTTTGACAGGTATATTTCCAGCCTCCGGGGAAATTATCATCGTACAAAGAACCGAAGACGGGCTGGGTCAAGTTCTGGGCCGATTCAACGTCCCTGCTGATCCAGCCCAGTGATGTCCCTTTATTGCCAATGGGTTCGGTTGTCAATAAAAGACAAAAGCAGATTTGACCCCTCTTTATGACCCGTTTGCCACTAAAAACCCAGAAGCAGAACCCTTACTGACCCCTCACTGGAGATCTTGCTCCCCTGGCGGAGTACCCCCATGCTGGATACTTTTCCGGAATCGTGAATCCGGGGGTTTCTGCCACGGCCACATATTGGTCATTTCAAGCTCGATGGCAAAACTTAAAAACGTCCGAATCAGTACGATCACCGCAAGAATTCCGACGTTGGTAAACGACATCTCGATGGCGACGGTCTTGATGATGTCCGCAGCCACCAGAAACTCAAGCCCCAGGAGAATACCCCGGGCGAGCTGAAGGCGGTAGGCCTGGAACAGATCTTTTTGGAACCCCTTAGTGACCAGCAGATAGACGTTGGTCACGGTGGCATAAAGCGAAAAAAGCAGGATCGTCCCGATCCCCATTAACTCGAGCAATGCAATGCTCCACTCTGCTACCTCCTGCACCAGTGCCATCATAGGCCCAGTCATACCGACCCTCCTTTTGTTTGGTCAATTTCTTGCGCAGTTTCCAGTTTAATCCCGTACACCGCATAGAACGTCACCGGCACCACCAGCAGGGTGAACAAGGTGGACGCGAACAGACCGAATATAAGCGCCCAGGCCAGTCCGGAAAAAATCGGATCCAGGGTGATTGGCCAGGCACCCAGCGCGGTAGTCAAGGCGGTCAGCACGATTGGGCGTAATCGGATGGCGCCGCTTTGCAGGATGGCTTCCTTGACCGGCATCTTTTCCGCCAGGCTGACCTGGATGAACTCGATGAGGACCACTGCATTGCGGATAACGATGCCCCCCAGGGCGATCATCCCGATCATGCTGGTCGCGGTGAAAAAGACCAGACTGTCGTACCCACCGATCTCGCGCCCTGTCACCAGGTTCAAAAACCAGAAACCGGGCATGATCCCGATCAGGGTCAGGGGGATGGCCATCATGATCAAGACCGGCATGAGAAATGAATTGGTCTGCAGAATCAGCAGCATATAAATTCCCACCAAAGCCGCGGCAAAAGCGATACCCAGATCCCGGAAGACCTGCAAAGTGATTTTCCACTCCCCCTCCCCTGCCCATGTCACCCGGATACCATCCGGCAATGGATTCTGCTTGAGTCGGCCCTGCATATCGATGATGGCTTCAGCCGGGGCCCGGCCAGCCACATCGGCGGTGACATAGACCACCGGATCCAGGTTTTTGTGAAAGATGGGTTGCTCGTTCAAGATCCGGCGAACTTCGACCAGTTCGCCCAGTGGCACGATCCGCCCATCCGGGGTGGCCAGGGGGATCTGCGTCAGGGTAGTCATATTGCTGCGACTCGCCCTGGGCAGAATCACACGCACATGCAGGGTCTGACGTTCATTTTCCTGGTGAACTTGCGCCGGCGTCGACCCTCCGACAGCCATCTGCAGGGTCTGGACGATGGTCTGCGCGGAAAGCCCATGCAAGGCCGCTTTTTCCCGATCGATTACGAAATCGAGGCGATCGTGGGCTGCTTCGGCCATATCATCAATATCGACCACAAAAGGCTCTGTCCGCATGAGGGCTTTGATGGGCTCGGCCGCGGCGATCAGCTCATCATAGGTCGTGTCCGGCGAACCATGGATTTCGGCAACGATGGTGGCCAGCACCGGCGGCCCGGGGGGCATCTCCACCAATTGCATCCTGGCCCCGTTGCGCTCGGCGATCGCCGTGAGATCCTGGCGCAGTCGCAACAGGATGTCGTGGCTTTGCTCGCTTCGCTGGTCTTTCCCCACCAGGTTGACCCGGATATCGGCCTGATGTGGCGCCTGGCGCAGGTAGTAGCGGCGGACCATGGCGTTGAAGTCAATGGGAGAGTATGTTCCCGTATAGGTCACATAGTGGGTAACTTCAGGCACGGTGCGCAGGTAGGTTTCGAAATCGCGGACAACTGCATCAGTGGCTTCAAGAGTCGTCCCCGCGGGCATATTGATGACAATCTGGAACTCATTTTTATTGTCAAAAGGCAGAATTTTCAGCGGGACCATCCGAAAAAGTGCCAGCATTAGCGACAGGACCAGCAGCACGATGATGGCGACCGCCAGCAATCGACGGTTGATCCGGGAGGTCAGAAAAGGGGTCACCACCTTGCGATAGAAATCGAATATCCATTGAGGAGGCCCTTTGTCATTTTGCGAGGCGGCCGTATCGGAACCGGCACGGGGATGGTTGCGCAGCAGTCTGTAGGTCATCCAAGGCACCACGGTCAGGGCCGCGAGAGTGGAGAAGATGACGGTCAGGGGGACATTGGCGGACATAGGTGCCATGTAAGGACCCATCATGCCGGTGATAAAAAACAGGGGGACAAAGGAAATAATGATGGCGATGGTTGAAATGATCACCGGCGGCAGGACTTCGCTGACGGCGAACAAGGTCGCCTTGAAGGGATTGCGCCGGCCCATGAAAATGTGCCGCTGGATGTTGTCCACATTGGTGATCGGATCGTCGACCACCAGTCCAAGCGACAGAATCAAGGCAAACAAGGTGACCCGGTTGATGGTGAAGCCCAGAAGGTGGTTGAAAAAAAGCGCCAGGCTGAAGCTGATCGGAATGGCCACGGCCACCACCAGCGCCTCGCGCCAGCCCAGGGCCAGGGATAGCAGCACCACCACGGTGATAATGGCCAGGAGCAGCGAAAGCAGCAATTCGTTGACTTTCTGCTGAGCGGTGTCGCCGTAATTGCGGGTGACCACCACTGTCACCCCGTCCGGAATCAGATCCTGTTCAAGCCGATCAATTTCAGCCAGGATACTGCGTGAAACAGCCACAGCGTTGGTGCCCGGTTTTTTAGCCAGAGCCAGGGTAACAGCCGGATAGGTCAATGGCTGATCCTGCAGATGCTCCGCCTGCCTGACCCGGTGGGAATGGCCCAACCTTGTGTAATGGGTGACTTCCGCTGGTCCGTCGGTGATTTGAGCGACTTCGCGCAAAGAGACCGGCCGCCCGTCGTGGACAGCCACAACCAGTTGTTCCACATCCCGCACCGAGCGCAGGAACGAATCAGCGACAACGGTAAAATTGCGGTTGAATCGGTCGATATTCCCGGCGGTAACCGACACATCGGCCTCCTGCAGGGCCTGGTTGATCTGCAGCAGAGAGAGGTTGTAGCCGGACAAGGCCTCGGGCAGCAGCTCCACCCGGATTTCGCGAGGCCGGCCACCGACAATTTCGGTGCGCGAGATATCCTCCAGTCTGGACAACCGCCAAAGCACCTCCTCGCCGATGCGTCTGAGTTCGTGATCGTCGTATTGATCCGAATAGAGAGCAAGGGTGACGATGGGGACATCGTCGATTTCAACCGGCTTGATCACCCACCCCTGGACGATGGGAGGGGCCTGGTCGATGTGCATGGTGATCTGGTTGTGGAGCTTGACCAGTGATTCGACCCGGTCTTCACCCACATGAAAGCGGACCGTGACGATCGCCACGCCCCGCCGGGAAACGGAATAGACGTATTCAACCCCATCGATCTGCCACAACAACTGCTCCAGCGGTGTGGCAACCAGTTTTTCCACTTCCCTGGGGCTGGCCCCCGGCGCCTGGATGTAAATATCGGCCAGGGGAACAACAATCTGCGGGTCTTCTTCGCGTGGAGTGATGAAGATGGCTGTTGCTCCCAGGCAAAGAGCGATGACCAGCACCAGTACCGCCGGTGTGCCGGCCAGAAACGGCCGAACGATGCCGGAAATCAACCCGGTCGGCTCGCGCCCGTTATCGGCCATCGTCACCCGGCTCCCCGATCAGCAACGTCTCTCCACCTTCGAGCCCCGAGAGCACCTCGATCAGGTCATCGTACATGGCGCCGGATTTGATAGAGCGGCGCTGCCAGCCCTCCGGTGTTTGTACCGTCACCAGTTCGAGTTGGCCCACCCGCCGCACAGCCCGAGGGGGGATCAGGACCACATCCATTTCCCCATGAGGGATCATCAGTTTACCGTACATGCCGGGTAAGGCGCCGTCGATTTCCGGCAGGTCGGCCTTGACCAGAAAGGTGCGCGTTCGGGGATCGACAAAGGGAACGATGCGGTCGATCTTGGCGTCGACTGTGGTATCGAGCGTGGCCAGCCGGACCGGCCGAATGTCACCCAAGCGCACCCTGTTCACCAGGTTTTCAGGGACAATGGCCTCAATCTGCAGGCCCTGAGCCGTGCGCAGCAGCAATAAAGGTTTGCCCGGCGTGGCCATGTCGCCGGGATCAATCAGACGTTCGAGCACCTCGCCGTCGACAGGGGCGGTCAGCTCACTGTATCCGTGGGAAATTTCCGCCTCCCGAACTCTCTCCCGGGCCTGACCGATATCGGCCGATGCGGCTGAAAGCCCCTCCTGCGCTCGACGCAGGGCCGCTTGAGCCTGCAAAAAACGCGAGCGCACCTGCTCGAGATCCTGCTCGGTGGCCGCTTCGAGTTCGTAAAATCGCTCGACCCGTCCATAAGCCCTTTCAGCCTCTGCAAAAGCGGCTTGGGCCGCATTGAGCGTTTGCCTGGCTTGTTCGCCCCGGGCCGTTGCGGAGTGCAGGGATTGGCGAGCCTGATCCAATCTGGCCTGCAGTTGAGCGTCATCCAGACGCACCAGCAGATCGCCCTGGACGAAGGTCTCCCCCGCCTCAACCAAAACCGCCGTAACCGTTGCCCGCACCTGAGCCTCGATACTGGCGTGCGTCCGGGGCATGACGGTGCCGACGGCACTATACCATTCGGTGACCGTGTGCACGATCGCTTCGACGGTTTCAGCTTCGAAGCGCTGGTCGCCCTCCGTCGGCTGCATGTGGCCGGGGCCCACCCGGTCACCGGAAAATAACCACAACGCCAGAATAAGAGCGGCCAGCCCTGTGATGGCCAACACCAGTATGGATAGCTTCTTTTGATTGACTGGCATAACGGATCATTCTTGTGGAGATGATCTTTCAAGCGCCCATAAACCAAGAGCGCGCGCCACCTCTGCATCGGCCCTGATCCGATCATAAAAGGCGGTGGTTGATCGCATTCGCGCCCGGTTGCGGTCGAGCTCGGCTTCCAGGTAACGGGTGATCGGCACCGCACCTCCCCGGTACAGTTCCTTGATCAGCCGAAAGGATTCTTCGGCGCTTTCCACGCTGCGCATAGCCACCATAGAGCGTGCTTCAGCCTCCTGGCGTTTCAAATAGCTGGTTTTCACATCGTGCTTGACCTGCAGGATAGCACTGCGGTCGGCTGCCAGCATTTGCCTGAACACGGCCTGCGCCTGGTTCACCCGGGCCGAACGGGAAAAACCGGTGAAAATATCCCAGTTCAAAACCAGTGCGGCCGTCCAGTTCTCACGGTCCAGATTATACTCCAGATTGGGGTCGGCCAGGTAGTAGGCGGCTACCAGATCCAGCCGAGGCAGGTAAGTGCCCTTTGCCGCGGTCATGCCGATGTGAGATTTGATCACCTGTTGGCGTGCCTGCAACAGTTCCGGGCGGTGCGCCAATGCCAGAATGATACCGGCATCATAATGGTCAGGGATGGTCGGAGGCTGCCCAGTGTTTTCTGCCAACACTGCACCCTGTTCAATCCAAGCGGCGGGATCAAGGCCCATCAGGTTGGCCAGCGCCGCACGAGCAAGTTGAAGCCGGTTTCGGCTTGCAACGAGCTGCTCGTGCGCCTCGGCCTGCCTTACTTCCAGGGAAAGGAGGTCCGCTTTATAGGCTGCGCCTCCTTCATAGTGTACTTGGGTGATTCTGTATTGTTCGGCCACCGTATCCACCGATGTTTCGGCTATGCGGATAAAATCCCGCGCGGACAGAACGTTATAAAAGGTACTGATCACTTCCGCGGTAAGGTTATTGACAACCTGGGCGCGCTGTCCGCGCGAAATATCGATATCCGACCGGGCCATCATGGTGGCTGAATAGTCCTGGAACCCATTGAACAGATTCATCCTGCCCCTTATCCCGGATTCGAAATTCTCAAACCAACCGGGATTGTTGAAATCGATATCGGGCGGCAGCATGCGTTGGTCGATTGTCTTGAAGAGATACGCCGATGGAGCGTCGCCTTGCATGTATTCCGTGTACGCCGTCAGCTGGGGCCAGAAGGCGGCCTCAGCCATGGCGCGCATCGCCCGGGCCTGTTCGATACGCCATTTGGCCTGCTCCAGATCGGGATTGTTTGCAAAGGCGGTTTCGATCGCCTCGGCCAGGGAGAGCGGCGCGGCGCTGGAGGCCGAATTCACCAAGGTGGGTGTACCGGCATCGGCGTAAACCGGTTGCGGGTAAGCGCTCCGAATTTTTTCATAGGAGGGAGGTGCAGGAAAGGCGCAACCGCATAGAAGCCCTACGAGTAACCAGAGCAGAATCGTCGGGCCGCGGCGTTTAATAATCAGAGGAAGTGTGGAAGATCTTCGCCCATCTTGCATGTGCGCTCATTCATGGGTGCGGTTGATGGAACCAGGTTCAACCATCATTATCAATGGCAGGTAGCCATTTTTTTACCCTACCGCACCTTTCAGGAGAGTTCAACACGAAGGTGGATATTGAACATAAAGGTGTACGTACCGTTGAAGAAATGGTGGTTTGAAGGGCACAGCAGAGAAAAAAATAAGCCCTTGAAAATCAAGGGCTTATTTTTATATATGGCGGAGAGGGTGAGATTCGAACTCACGGTACTTGCGTACACACGCGTTCCAGGCGTGCACCTTAAACCACTCGGTCACCTCTCCTGATTTTGGGACACATCGAGCAACAACGGGAAACCAGAGGTGTATCCATTGCCGGTGCATTTGGAGCATCTATCTAGCCTGCACGTCACTTTTTTACAATAGAAAATTACCGCCGATTTCGAAAAAAATCCCGCAGCAGCGTGCTGCACTCTTGCGCCAGAACGCCGCCAGTGATGGTAAAAGTATGATTGAGCTGCTGGTCGGCACCGATGGCATACTTTGAAACCACTCCCCCGCCCTTAGGGTCCGTGGCCCCGAAGACCAGCCTGGCGATGCGGGCGTGCACCAGCAGCGCCGCACACATGGGGCAGGGCTCCAAAGTAACGTACACCGTCACCCCGGGTAAACGGTAATTACCGATTTTTCGGGCTGCCGCCCGGATCGCCACCATTTCCGCGTGCCCGGAAGGATCTACAGCAACAATACAACTATTGCCTGCTTCCGCGACAACAAGCCCACTGCTATCGACAACAATCGCTCCCACAGGAACCTCGCCAAAGGCAGCAGCCTGGCGTGCCAGGATGAGGGCTCTACTCATCATCAACTCATCAATGCCGGTCCACTCTGTTGTCAATCCTGTGTGCATAAATGTTCTCTGCTCCTCAGAGAGACCTTGTATTAGTAACGGCCGGACTGCTGCCAGAACTGTATTATCTTGTAATCATTATATAATTTTAGAAAAATTCTCCCAATACGCTTGCACCCGCCACCCTTGGGGCCGTTCGTCCGCACGCCTTTTTATTACCCGTACCCGTCCGATAAAATGTCCTTTAATTGAACGGTCACGAACAACAAAGTTGACGCAGGTACGAACGCTCTCGGATCCAGGCGACAACTTCCCTTTGCTTTTTCACGCAGGAAGGTATACTATTACCAAAAAGAGATTGAAAGTACCAGATGGAAATCAGGACAGCAACGGAGCATGGATCATCATGGAGAAAAAAGTATCTGTACTCGCCTATGAATGCCCTCCGGAAAGCCGCAGTAATATCGAGCAAGCTTTAGCCAGCACCTCCGATATTACCTACCAGAATGATCCGAAGTTGTTGAAGCGGGAGATGAATAATAAACAGTTTGATATCATCTTCATGAATGTTCGTCCGGAAAATGGCAGAAAAATTGATCTGTTGGAAAAAATCCACGATCAGACTCCCAACACTCCCATCATAGTCACATGTGATCAAGCAGATACCGGCACGATCGAAAAGGTGATCGGCGCAAAGATCTACGATGTACTCACCCATCCCTTTTCTCCGGCCTTGATCAAACGGTTGGTGCGGCAGGCTCTGCACAGTCGGCAACAGGAAAATGAACTGGCCTACCTGCGCCGCACCCAGGATATTGTCTATGACTTCGATCGAATCATTGCCGAGAGTGATAATTTCAAAACCATCATTGCCAGCCTGAAAAAATTCGCCGCCACCGATGCCACCATTCTCATCACCGGCAAAACCGGCACCGGCAAGAGTTTTCTTTCCGGCACGGTGCATTATAATTCACCCCGCAGGCACTACCCCTTTGTCAAGATCAACTGCGCCAACATTCCCGAGGCGTTGCTGGAGAGCGAATTGTTTGGTCACGAAAAGGGTTCGTTCACCGGCGCGGATAAGCAGCGTATCGGTCGTTTCGAGCAAGCCGACGGTGGGACTATCTTTCTTGATGAGATAGGCGAGATCTCCATGGAACTGCAGTCAAAATTACTGCGGGTGCTGGAGGAAAAATCTTTCGAGCGGGTGGGCGGCAACAAGACCATCAAAGTGGATATCCGTCTCATAACCGCCACCAACAGAGACCTGCCGGAACGGATCGCTACCGGTGAATTCAGGGAAGATCTTTTTTACCGGATCAATGTATTGCCGGTGCATCTGCCTCCACTCAAGGACCGCCCCCGCTGTCTGGCCCCTTTGGCGGAAAAACTTCTGCACCAGGCGATCGTCGCCATGAAAAAAACTCATATCAAAGGATTTACACCCGAGGCACTAACCATAATCCGCGGATATGAATGGCCGGGGAACATCAGGCAACTGGCCAATACCATTGAGAGGGCAGTCATCCTTGAAGAAAGTGATCGTATTGGCATCCAGGCGCTGCATATTCCGGAACTGTTTACCCGAGCACCGGCGGAAGAACGGATTACCGAACCGCTGGAAGCCCAGGAAAAAGCCCTGATACTCAAAGCTTTGACAGAAAACCTCTGGGTTCAAAAAAATGCAGCCCGTTGCCTGGGCATAAGTCCCAGAGCTCTGAACTACAAGGTGAAAAAATTCGGTATCACCCACGAAAACTGGCGTAAACACAAAAAAAAATGAAATGTCAGCAACCGGTTTTCACGAGAGGGTTATCGCCTTGATTATCTGTGCTCGGCAGGTGGGATTTCTCAGCGCCCTCCACTCAATTCCTTGAGCTTTTCAAGAATATCGAGTGCCTCGGCCCGCAGCTTTTCCGGCACACTTTCATCCTTGGATGCGCGCAGCATGTATTGCTCGGCCACCTTCTCCCGTCCGAGGTAGAAATTATATTTGCCCAGATAGAAATGGCTGACGCTCATCCGCCCGCGATCCGCTTCGATTCGGCCCAGATCAAAATACAGCTGCGCATATTCCGGCATAACCCGAGTCATCTCCTGTAACAACTGCTCCGCCCTGATGAGATTACCACGCATCTGCTCAACCCTGGCCAAGTGATAGACACCGTACATATCGGTCGGATCGCGCCGGTAGGCCCACTCAAGCAATCGCCTGGCCTCTTCCACCCGACCAGCATTAAGCAGCAGAACAGCACGATCAATTTCAAGAATATCCTTATTCGGATATTGTTCCCGAACCTTGGCCAGGTGCCGCAGAGCCTGATCAACATTACGATTGGCGCCTTCCAGCAGGGCCAGGCCGTATTGGGCCAGGGCCTGCTGTTCCCTGTCTTTGGAATTGGCCAGGGTAAAGGCGCAGTGCTGCCGCAGCCTGGCATGATCCATGACCTGCATCAACACCCGGTATTTAAAGCGAAGAAAGGCAAAATTATCCGTCTGCAGATAATATCCTTCCTGGTGCCTTTTTTCGTCGAGTTCAAGCAATGATTGTACATAGCTCAAGCGGGCCTCCGGGTTGGGATGGGTGAGAAGATACTGGGGTGTGTCCGCACCCACCCGGTAGCGGGTGATTCGGCGCATGGTTCTGAGCATATCTTCCATGGCTGCCGGGTCACGCCGCATCTGCCGCATCCATTCAAAAGCAAGCCGGTCCGCCTCCTCTTCGTCGGTACGGCTGTATTGCAGTTTGACGGCCTGACCAGCGGCAAGTGATCCGGCCAGCAACCCCTGGGAAAGCCCTGGAACGCCAATAGCCAGACCGGCAATGGCAAGAATCAGCGAGGCAGCACCCACCTTCCCCCCTTTTTCCAGTCGCTGAGCAATATGCCGACTGTCCACATGACCAATCTCATGAGCCAGGACACTGACCAACTCATCCTCTGAGCGCATGGTCTCGATCAAGCCGGTGTAAAAGAACACCAGCCCGCCAGGGGCGGCGAAAGCGTTGAATTGATCGTTATGGACTATGAAAAACCTGTAATCAAAGTACTGCGGCCCGGCAGTTTCGAGGACCTCACGTCCCAGCGTATTGATATACTGGCTGATATCCGGATCATCGAGAATGGGCAATTCTCTGCGCACCGAAAACAGCAATCGCTCCCCGATATTCCGTTCCTCGCCGATAGTCAACGCCAAGGCGGACAACGGCAGCAACAGGAACTGGCCGATAAGCAGGACAAAACAGATAAGACTGCGGGCTACACTTCGACTCTTCATGGGAGGTCCATTCAGGCACGGAAAACAGCAACGAATAATATAGATGATAAAATAACGCGTTGGTTCTGGCACCGCAACCAATGCCGGCAGCTTTTTCCAGTCATCCCAGCATCCGTATCAGCTGTCAAGGGTTCCAACTTCAGGTTAGGTGCCTTATGGTTGCAACCGGTGAAGGGTCACGTCAAGAACAAAAAAACTAACCCCGTAATCGGGTACGGTTCAACTGTTGGTCCATCCGGTCAACAGCCAGAGAGCATGGAAAAGTCAACAGAAAATACATGGCGGCAATGGTCAACCATACCTCGATGGTCAAATAGGTCGAGGCCATCAGTTGTGTTCCCTGGTAAGTCAGTTCCTGGATAGAGATGACCGAAACAATGGCCGAATCCTTGATGAGCGATATCATCTGCCCGGCCAACGGCGGCAATACCCGGCGAAACGCCTGGGGCAGAATCACATGGCGCAGGATCTGGCCACGAGTCAACCCCAGTGCCTGGGCCGCATCCCATTGAGAACGACCTATGGATTCAATACCGGAACGGAGGATCTCAGCTACATAAGCGCTTTCAAAAACCGCCAGGGTGATCACCGCGGAAAGAAAAACAGAAAGTTGTTCCGGTTGGCCAAAACAAAAACGGAGCACCCCTTGCCAGAAAGGCGCGGCTTCTCCGGCGAGGATATCAAGATCCAGGAGCGGAATGAGTTGGTTGGCAAGAAAAAAATAGAACAGGAAAATGATAACCAGCGGCGGCAGATTGCGCATCAATTCGATGTAGGTTCGCGCCATCATCCGCCAGTATAAACTTCGACCGGTCCGGGCCAGGGCCATGAACAGACCAAGGGTCAACGCGAGGATACTGCTCCACACGCTTAAACGTATCGTTGTCAGCAGGCCATGAATGAGATAGTTGGATACCCACCGCCCTTCCTCCTGGTCATAGCGGAAGAGAAACTGGGGAATCACTGACCAGTTCCAGGTATAATCAAGGTGATAGGTGATCCGATAGACGACAAACCCTGCTGCGCCCAGCAGCAGGGTCAATAGAATGGCATCAAGCCCATGAAAGGAACGGCGAGAGGTCAGCACGGTCAACCGATGGAGGTCATCACGAGAGGATTACTGCACCAATTCCTGCCACTGGAGTGAACCGAACCAGTAGTTGTACCGCTCTTCAAACCAGCCCCTGTTTTTGGTGATCTCGATCCAATTGTTAAAGAAATTGAGTGTGTCGACATCTCCCTTGCGGATACCGAAAGAAATGGGTTCCTTCATCAGTTGATCAGGATACGCCATCAGGGTTTCCGGAGCAAGTTCGGCGCTATGGGCGGGCAATGGCTGTCCGGCCACCATGCCATGCACCCGGCCATTGCGGACCTCCTGCACTGCGGAGGGCTCGTCATCAAAAAGCCGCAACGTTGCCAGAGGAAAGCGGTTTTTGGCAGTTACGGCGGCGGTAGAACCCAATCGGGCTACCAGGGTGATCTCGGGACTATTGAAATCATCGATGGTAAACCCCTCGCTCATCTTCCGATGAGCAAGCAATCCCTGACTGGTGAAATAATAGGGATTGGTAAAATTGATTTTCATGTTCCGCTCAGTGGTCATGGTCATGCCTCCGATGATGACATCGAATCTGCCGGCAATCAGCGACGGAATGATCCCGGACCACTTGGTGGGAACAAACTCCACCCGGATGCCCATATCTTCGGCCAATTTTCTGGCCACATCGATCTCAAAACCGATCAATTCGCCCTTCTTATCCTTCATTGCATGGGGGACAAACACATCCATACCCACCCTGATGACACCGCGTTGGATGATCTGTTCAATGGTGCTCTCAGCAGCGAGTTTGCGCTGCAGTTCCGCAGTACTTCCTGGCACCACCGTCAGCATGAATAGCATAGCCATGGTTGTCAGCAGCGTTAAAACCAGTCGTTTCATATCCACCTCCTTGTTTTGTTGTTTGTTCAACGTACTCAACAGATGCCTGACCTGCTCAAGGATGACCGGCAAAGGGTACATGAGCGATGGACAGACCTGATGTTCCATCTCCTGTCAGAGAATCTGGCGGAGAAAATCGCGGGTCCGCTCCTGGGCGGGATGGAGAAAAAACTGCCGCGTTGCAGCGGCTTCAACGATACGGCCAGCCTCCATGAACACCACCCGATCACTGACTTCCCGCGCAAACCCCATTTCGTGAGTAACCACAACCATGGTCATACCCTCTTCCGCCAGGGTGCGCATGACATCAAGGACCTCCCCGATCATTTCCGGATCCAGCGCACTGGTCGCCTCATCAAACAACATGACCTTGGGACGCAATGCCAGGGCCCGGGCAATGGCGACCCGCTGCTGCTGACCGCCGGATAGTTCATCAGGATAACCGCCAATCTTATCCGACAGGCCCACTTTAGCGAGCAATTCTTCAGTGGCCCGGGTCGCCTCTTTTTTACTCTTGCTCCGTACCAGACACTGGGCCAGGTTGACGTTTTCCAGCACCGAGAGATGGGGGAACAGGTTGAAGGACTGAAAGACCATGCCAACCTCGCGTCGGATAGCCAAACGATTTTTTTCGTTGGCATCGAGTGGAATCGAATCAATGACAATACGGCCGGAGTCGATCATTTCCAGACCATTGAGGCAACGAAGAAAGGTCGATTTTCCTGACCCCGAGGGCCCGACAACCACCAGGACCTCTCCTCGCTTGACCTGCACCGAAAAATCGTTTAAGGCCGGCACGGAACCCGGAAAAATCTTGACCAGATGCTCAGCGATGATAATAGGCTCATCCTGGTCTGTTGCAGCATGAATATTTTTTTCCATTCAGGTAATCCTGGGAAATCGGCGCTCCAGTGCATTGGCCAGAGCCGACAGGGTCAGGGTCAGCAGCAGGTAGATTGCCGCCACCGTAAACCAGAGTTCAAAGGTAAGAAAGGTCTCGGCGATAATGACCCGTCCCGCCATGGTCAGGTCATACACGGCTATGGTGCTGACCAGGGCGGAGTCCTTGATCAATGAAACGGCCTGACTGGTTAGAGGCGGCAGGATACGGCGCACCGCCTGGGGCAGGATGATCCAGCGATACGCCTGATAGCGGCTCAAACCCAGACTATGGGAAGCTTCCCATTGCCCCCGATGTATGGATTGAATCCCGGCTCGGAAAATCTCCGAGGCATAGGCTCCTTCAAACAGACTCAAGGCCAGAATAGCCGTGGCCGTCCTGCCGATGTCAAAGATAGGAGCCATGACAAAATACAGAAAGAAAATCTGTACCAGGAGCGGAGTATTGCGAATGACCTCCAGATACACCCTGGCCAACCATCGGCCAACCGTGGAGTTGGAGAGTCGGAGCAAGGCAGTCACCAACCCGATACAGGCGGCAAACACCAGGCTGACAGCAGTGATCTCCAGGGTCACCATTAACCCCTGCAACAGAGGGCCGGGGATAAATTGACCGTCGGTATATGTAAACAGATAACGGGGTATCTGTCGCCAATGCCAGTTGTACCCCAACTGCTCCCCTCCCCGCAGAACCAGCCAGCCCACACCGGCCAGGGTCAGGACGAAGAGAGAACTGTCTCTGATGGAGGAGAAGGACGGGAAACGTAATGACATGCTATCGACACGGATGGATTAAATACGAGCAAACGTTTTGCCGGGTACAGGGAAAAGGCTGCATGCCCCCGAAAATGGAACCGTTTACCTGCGCTTCCCATACGGAGACGCAAACTGCAGATCTCCAGTCATAATGTGCACGGACGCCTGATCGACCATCGAGGCAAGGCCGGCAGCCGAGTATCAACAAGGAATACGGCAAGGTCAACAAAGAGACCATTACCGGAGAAAAGCCGGTCAAAATGACCAATTCATTGACGTACAATGGCAAATAAGTAGTCACTCTGTCCATTTTTTCAAGATCTTAATTGCAACCTGACCAAGAAACAGCCTGGAAGCCCTGGTCCATCTTCCTGTTGCCGACAAGATGTCCCTCGGGTAGAGTAACGACTTTCATCCTCTGTGTACGATATGCTCATGGCCCCTTTGCTGACCATCGACAACTTTTCTCTGACCTTCCTCGCCCATGCCCACGAGGCGGCGCAGGAATCCGTGCTCAACAATATCAGTCTGCAACTTGCAGAGGGAGAAACACATGCCCTGGTCGGGGAATCCGGTTCCGGAAAAACGGTGACAGCGCTGGCCATCCTTCGACTTCTGGAGGAAACGAGCCGAGTGGCAAGCAGCGGTTCCATTCATTTTGAAGGGATCGAACTGACCACCCTGAAGAAAAAAGATCTCCGGGCCATCCGTGGCAACCGCATCGCCATGATCTTCCAGGAACCCATGACCGCCCTCAATCCGGTCTATACCATCGGCAATCAATTGATGGAACCACTCCTCCTGCATCGGTCGCTCGAGGCGAAGCAAGCCAGGCAACAGGCTTTGCATCTGCTGGACCGCACCGGTATCGACAACCCCGAGTCCCGGATCGACTGCTACCCGCACCAATTATCCGGCGGCCAGCGCCAGCGGGTGGTCATCGCCATGGCCCTGGCCTGTCGCCCCAAGCTATTGATCGCCGATGAACCGACCACGGCCCTGGATGTCACTATTCAGGCACAAATTCTCCGCCTGATCACCGACATTCAACAGGAATACGGCATGTCGGTTCTGCTCATCACCCATGACCTGCCCATGGTACGCCGAATTGCTGATACGGTTTCCATCATGCATCGCGGCAGAATCGTTGAACAGGGCCCGGTGCGGGAAATTTTTGACCACCCGCGGGAGGGATACACCCGTCATCTCCTGGCTGCCTTGCCCAAAGGGATACAAGCGCCTCGTCAAGGTGGACCCAAGCTGTGTGAACTCAAAGATATCACCTGCACCTTTCCTCTCAAATCGGAATGGCAGGGTTTATTCCGCCGGAAAAAAAGAGTGCTGACCGCCGTGGATCGGGTCAGTTTGTCCCTCAACGAAGGAACAACGCTTGGCCTGGTGGGTGAATCAGGCTCCGGCAAATCAACGCTGGCCCTCTGCCTGCTCAATCTCATTGACTATAACGGCGAAGTCCTCTATCACAGCGGTGGCACCACCCACCGCCTTGCCGGTCTGCGCGGCAAGGATCTCCGTCCGCTGCGCAAGGAACTGCAGATTGTTTTCCAGGACCCTTTTTCATCCCTGTCGCCACGCATGACCGTGGAACAGATCATCACTGAAGGACTGCAGGTCCACAACATGGGCGGCACCGCAGCGGAACGGCGTGCCCTGGTTCTCCAAGCCCTGCGGGACGTCGAACTCGATCCGGACACAGCCAGCCGTTATCCCCACGAATTTTCCGGCGGCCAGCGCCAACGGATCGCCATCGCCCGAGCTGTCATCCTCCGCCCCAGGCTGCTGATTCTGGACGAACCCACCAGTGCCCTGGACATGACCATCCAGAAGCAGATCATTGAGTTGCTGCGTACTCTACAGGATCGCTACCGGCTCACCTATATTTTCATCACCCATGATCTGCGGACAGTCCGCTCCCTGGCCGATCAACTGGTGGTCATGCGTCAGGGCCGTGTCATCGAGAGTGGTCCGGCAGCGACCCTTTTTACCAATCCGCGCCAGGAATATACCCGCAACCTGTTCGATGCCGCCTTGCACCAGGTGACCGCATGAGCGAACCCGCAGCCACATCCATGGTTATGGCGATCACCGGATGATCTGTTCAATCGAAAAAACCTCGCCCTTTCTGCCGCTGAAAGCACCTTTTCAGCCCCTGTAGAGAACATAAGGAGCATGCAAACATGATCTACCGCGCCGTCTTCCACGTCGACATGGATGATGTCAAAACTTTCAGTCTGGCCCTGACCAATGTCGCCAATCTTCTCCGGGCCATCCCGGAAAAACATTATGACTTGGTCCTGCTCTTCAACGGACCAGCCGTCACTCTGCTGCAGAATGAGGAATGTGCTCAATATCGTGAAGAAATCTGGCAGCTGCAACAGACACGGGTCTCATTCAAAGTCTGTCGCAACGCTCTCAACCGCTTCAACGTCGCCCCTGAAAACCTGATTGAGGGATGTGAACTTGTCCCGGCCGGAGTGGTGACTCTGATCGAACTGCAGCAGGATGGCTACGCCTACATCAAGCCCTGAGGCGATCAGAGCCCCGGTGGACAGGAACCCTCTGTCCGCCGAGTTTCTCGCCACCGTCAGCCACGGACCTGGTGTCTATCAGATGCTGGGTAAAACACAGGTCCTCTACGTCGGCAAAGCACTTGATCTGCGCAAACGACTGAGCCAGTACGCCCACTTCACCGGTCCAGCGCACTCGAAGACAGCGGTGATGCTCTCCCACGTCCGGCGGGTGGAGACCATCCTCACCACCACTGAAAAAGAGGCCCTGATCCTTGAGGCCTCATTGATCAAGCAGCACCGGCCCCGCTACAACGTCATCCTCCGTGACGATAAAAATTATCCACTGATTAAAGTGACCACCCGGGACCCCTGGCCTCGGGTGGTAGTCACCCGCAAACGGCTCCGTGACGGCAACCGCTATTTCGGGCCCTATGCACAAAGCACAGCCATGCGCGCCACCTTGCAGTTGCTCCACACCCAGTTTCCCCTCCGTCGCTGCGCAACAGTGCAGCAGCGATCCCGCCCATGCCTCAACCATCAGATGGGCCGCTGCCTCGCACCCTGTGCCGGCAGGGTCGACACGAGCGAATACCAACGCATGGTGCGAGCTGTCGTGAACATCCTTGAGGGACGCATTGACAACGTCATAGAGGACCTGACCGCCAAGATGAACCGGGCTTCCGAAAACCTGGCTTTTGAAAAAGCAGCCCAATATCGCGATCAGATCAAAGGCGTACAGCGGACTATCGAGCATCAGGCCATTGTTGCCGAGCACCACCTGGATCAGGATGTGTTCGCCATGCACCGTCAGGATGCCTCCGTGGGCATTGCCCTGCTCTTTATCCGCGCCGGTATGATCACCGGGGCACAGTCTTTTTTTCTGGCCGACCCCCTGGGTGAGGACGAGTCTCTCCTGGCTCAGACTCTTTTGCAGTATTATTCAAGCGAACGGCAGCCGCCGCGGGAAGTACTGTTGCCCTTCGAGCTTGCAGATCAGGACCTGATCAGCGAACGGCTCACTGAATTTCGCGAGGGCACAGTGACCCTGAACGTCCCGCGGCGAGGCAAACGCATGCACCTGATGCGGATGGCGGCAGACAATGCTGCCCAGGTGTTTTCAGAGCAGGCTAAAAAGGAGCAATCCTGGACTACCCTGGCCACAGCCCTGCAACAGACCCTGCGGCTTGCCAACCGGCCCGACACCATTGAGTGCCTCGACATTTCCAACCTGCAGGGCAGGCAGGCGGTGGGATCTCTGGTCTCTTTCGTGCTGGGCGAAAAAATGACCAGACAGTTTCGTCATTACCGGATCAAATCCCAGGACACCCCGGACGATTACGCCATGATGGCTGAAGTTCTCGAGCGTCGCCTGGCCAGGGGGGTTGAACAGAACGACCTCCCCGACCTGCTCCTCCTCGATGGCGGCAAGGGACAATTACAAGTGGCAACAACCCTGCTTGCCCGCTTCAATCTGCTGGATACGGTCGATCTGGCGGCCATTGCCAAAGAAAAGGCGGACGAAGGTGAAAGGCTGTTCCGGCCGGGCCGAAAAAACCCTATCCTGCTACCCGCTCATTCGCCGGTACTTCTCTACCTGATGCGCATCCGCGACGAGGCCCATCGCTTCGGTATCACCTTGCACCGCAAGCTGCGTGGCAAGGACCACCTCCATTCCCGGCTGGATATAATCACGGGCATTGGTCCACGGCGAAAAAAACAGCTGCTGCAGACACTCGGCAGCTTCAAACGGATCCAGAAGGCCGATGTTGCCAAACTGGCCGCCACCCCCGGCATCGGCCCGGAATTGGCCCGTCAGATTTACGAACAGCTTCATCGCCATGATAGTACCCTGGATCCGTGAGCGTCCAGCCGTCACGGATTCAGGAGGACATGAACGGCTTATGGCCCATGCACGAGTTGGTTGTCTTTGCACGGGGATCAAACTGATTCGCCTGATTCAGGCCATTGACAATGGTGCCAACAGTTTTGAGGAAGTCAAAGCTGTTACCGGTATCGGCGCCGGATACTGCCGAGGAAAACGCTGCGGGGCAAAGGTCAGGGAACTGCTGGCACAGAAGCGATACGCTGGCTCTTCAGGGGCGGATCCTGTCTCTTGTCCCCTCGATTTCTTCACGCTCAACGAAAAAAATACCGCCACTGGAATACCTGCAACTCAGGACATCCGCTGCGGTCCTCAAGGAAACGGCAAGGAGGCGCCCATGATTATCAAAGTACTCGAAGGTGATACTTTTTTAGCAAACTGCTACATTGTTGCCTCCGCAACGACCCGACGCGCCATGATCATCGATCCCGGCGTGCAGGCAGGGCGGATTCTGGCAACCATTAAAGAACTCGATCTCTCCCTTGCTTTCATTGCCCTGACTCATGCGCACCTCGACCATGTCAGTGCCTTTGACTCCATCAGAAAAAAAACCAACGCCCTGTTTATTGCCTCCAGCGCCGAAACGGAGGCGGCATCGGCCGATCCTCCCCTGGTCATACCGGGGCTGACCTTCACCCCCTTCCAGTTCCCGTACAAACCGGACAGAGAACTCAAAGACCATGACACCGTGGAATTGGATGACCTCTCCTTCACCGTTCTTCACACCCCCGGACACAGCGCTGACAGTGTTTGCTATTACGGTCATGGGGTCCTCTTCTCCGGCGACACCCTCCTCAAGGGAAAAATCGGCACAGTCCTTCCTGGTCTGTTTCCCGGTCATGACCACCAGCAACTCAAAAAAAGCATCACCAAAAAACTGATGGCCCTGCCCGATGACACCCTCGTATATCCTGGTCACGGCGCTCCCACCACCATAGGTGCTGAACGACAGCACTAGCAGGAGTTGGCGGAAAATATTATCCGCACCCAAGGGTCACGATTATCCCCTGAATTCCTGAGCGTTCGTCGGTGCGTCAGCTTTATTGTCAATAAACGTTTGATGAAAGTACACTGTATCGGACGGTTATGGGCGGTGAAGATGGCGTGAGGACGGATGCCTTCGAAAGGCGGCTGATGAAAGCTATTGTCAAGGATTCCGCTGCAATTATAATATGATTACAGCACGATAAATCCAATACAAGCGCCCAGCTGTCACGGATCCAGGTATCCCTTTGCGATCCATACTTGCTCTACGATCGAGAAGATTTGCCTTGTCCCGAGGCCTGGCAGGCACGTCGGTAGACAGACAGGGTTTTCTGAACTCGCCCCAGTACAGTACCCTGAGGATACAGACCACTGCCGTTGATTAAACCAGCCGGCACACCGGTGATTAATTCCAACCCTTCAATGACATGCTCCGCGGTATGAATCCGGAACAGCCCCTGTTCGACAGCCTTGAGAACTTTGTGGTCGAGCATCAGGCGGCGACGGTTGCGGTGGGGGATGAGTACGCCCTGGCTGCCGTCCAGACCGAGGTCAGCACAGAGACCGAAGTAGCCCTCTATCTTTTCGTTGATATTACCCACCGGCAGCATCTCGCCATACTGGTTGAGGGCGCCGGTTACAGCAATGCCCTGCCTGAGCGGCAGTCCGGACAACGAAGAAAGCAAGGCATACAGTTCGGCACAGGAGGCGGAGTCACCTTCAATCCCACTGTATTCCTGTTCAAAAACAATGGAAGCATTCAAAGCGAGCGGAGCATTGCGGGCAAACAGCGCTGCCAGGTAATGTTGGAGGATAAGCACGCCCTTGTCGTGAATAGGTCCTGACATGTCCACTTCACGCTCGATATTGATCAACCCGTCTTCACCGGCGTACGTCCGCGCACTGACACGCATCGGAAAGCCGAAACAGTGATCACCCAGATCGACAACGGTCAGCCCGTTCAACTGGCCGACCTGTTTACCGTGCAGTGCAATCAGGACATCACCCTGAACAAAGGCTTCCCGCATCCGCTGCTCAGGATAATCGTGACGCCGCGAACGGGCAGCCAGGGCCGCATCGACATCTGCAGCTTCAACAACTGTATCACCGCGAGCCCGGCACAGCGCGGCACTCTCCATAATCAGTGCTTCGGTATGACCAAAGATTGCGCTTTGCCGCACTCTGTCTGCTGCTTCACGATGGTTCTGTTCCAGCAAACGGGCAACAGCAGTTGCAGAAAAATGCGGCAGGCCAAGTTTGTGGCAGGTATGGGCAACAAAAACGGCTGACAGGCGGCGGGTCTGATCGTTTGCTGGAAATGTTTCAGCAAAATCAACCTTTACTCGAAAACGGCGGGCAAATTCCGGATCGCCTTCTTGCAATTCATAATACTGCTGGCGAGAACCGATCAACACAATCTTGACATCGACATCAACCGCCTCAGGCTGAAGAGAAACCGCGGCGATAGGGGCAAAAGTCGTGCCCGGTTCTTCTATCTCCACCAGGCCGCTGCGCAGAAAGCGGCGCAATTTTTCCCATACCAGGCCATCGGCGAGCAGATCGCGCAGATGCAACATCAAAAATCCACCGTGCGCCTTGTGCAGGCTGCCGGCATGGATGCGGGAAAAATCAGTGACCAGGGTATCGTTCTCGGATTGATATTCGATTCTTCCAAACAGGGAACGAAACAGGGGGTTGTTTTCGATCAAAACCGGGGCACCGAGCAGACCGTGGTTGTCCACGACCAGATTGACCCGATAACGGGCCAGCAATCTGGTCAAGGCCTCCTGGCGGCCTTCGTCATCACCCCCGGAAGCTTTGAACAGTTCCAGATGGTTGAGCAGGTCGTCGATCACCTGCTGCAGATAGGAATCAAGCCGGTCCGAACCATTGTGCTGGTGCGCAAAGCAGGTGCGTATCCTGCCAACCTCACGGTCGAGAAGTGGCTTGACGACTTGGCGCCGTAAGGTCGCAAGAGCCTCGTTCATCACCTCTTCCATGGGGCGGATCATTTCGAAATAGCGGTTGATTTCGGCAAGCAGTTCCCGTTCTGCCTGGGCAATCTCGGCCCGCCGTTCTTTGGGCAGGGCAATCAGCTCGGCTTCGGTCATGGCCCGTCCTTTCTTGCCCCGCAGGGTGAAGAGCATCTGGCCGGATTCCCGGCGCAGGGTAAAATCACGGGCCTCGGCAAAGGTTTCAAGTTCGGAGAAAATCCGCGACTCTTCCGTGTTGTAACTCTTGGTGATGCGCTCGCTTTCCAGCTTGTATTCGGCCCCGTCCAACGTATGCGGTATTGCTCTTAACAGCGTCTTGGTCATCCGTTCCATACTCTGGATGAGGGTCCGACCATGCCCTGCGGTCAGACGGAGAGCGCGAGGATGTTCCGGGGCATCGAAATTATGCAGATAACACAGATCCGGCGGAGCCATCCGCTTATCAGCAACCGAATCCATGGCCTGTTTGAGCAACGAAGAACGGCCGCTGCCAACCTCACCCAGAACAAAGAGATTGTAATCAGTCTGATCCATGCTGAGACCGAAAATGGCGGCACTCTCCGCCCGTTCCTGGCCGATCCAGGGCAAGGGGTGCTCCACCAGTTCCGAAGTGTCGGTACATCCCAGTTCGCCTGGATCGACGATCAAGCGAAGATCAGCAATGTTCAGGTTGCAAAGCGGCATATTCGGATGGGTGAAAGAAGGAGGACATTTGACAGCGCAACAAAGACCCAAGGGAAAAGAGCTGTTTCCGGATGGATACGAGCAGAACGATACACACTCTGCCCCCTGTCAGCTGGTTTTGGAACTGAGTGAAACGCGTTTTATTGCAAGACCATTAGCTGAATTCGTGCCGTCTGGCCGCTTTTTGGGGATATATCTTGCTGTAATCAGATTGTACTTGCGGCGGTATCATTGAGAATACCCTTCACCAGCCACCCTTCGGGGCGTCCGGCCGCACGCCTTCTTCAATGCCCGTACCCGTCCGATAAAGTCTCCATTCATCGAAAGGTCACAGACAATACAGCTGACGTACGGACGAACGCTCACGGATCCTGGCATCAAAGATGCTCTCCCCCCTTTGTTTTTAGCAAGGTGGGTGCCGGACAAGTCATGATGGCGATGGTGGTTGCTCCTGACTGTCTCCGGATTGTGCTGTCTGCTCTTGTTGCGTCTTGAGTGCTTTTTGCTTCAACTCATTGAATTTGATAGAAATACTTTCAAGCCGCGCTTCCCATTCCGGATCAGCGGTCTGCCCTACAGTCACTTTGAAAAACACCAGCATAAGAGCGATCATCGCCACCGGCTCAATGACCGCCTGTTTGATGCCCCAGGCAAAAACCAGCGCCACGATCAGGGTCAATGGCCCACCGGTTCCCGGGAACAACTTGACCAGCAGAGCCGCGGGCCCAAGAACCAGCAAAAAAATCATAAATGTCAAAACCCACACAAAAACAGCGAGCCACACGGCATTCTTGAGAAATTTGGTATAATTCTGCGCATAGAGTATAATTGCCGTGCGACTCGATGCCCAGGGATTTTCCGTACGGGTTTTGATGAGATAGGCCAAGATGACCTCGTCGAGATACGTGAGCGACAAGGTCAGAATAGTATTGAAAAATTTTACCAAGCCCTTGGCTCCCGGAATGGGAATGATGGTCGCGACACTCATGAAGGTCTTATTAAAGGTTTTCAGGATCCCTTTAATCAATTGATCCAGTGCAAAAAGCAGACTCGAGGTAGCAAACCGCTCCTGAACCATCTGGCGGGCATAATCGACCTGCCCCTTGCCGCCGGGAATCTCCTTGCCTTCGATCAAGGTGACCAGGACCGCGACATGGCCGGCTTTGACAATGTAAAGCAGGTATTCACGGATCAGATACATAATGGCACTGGCGACACCAAATCCGACCAGACCACCCCACATTCCTCCCATCGGCGCGGCGTTGGCAATATAGCCGACCCCGTACCCAACCCCTGCCCCCGCGCCGGTGATCAGCACAAAACAAAGGGTTATGGCGAAATAAACAAGAAAACGAAAGATGAGAAAAGGGGCTGTTTTTCTCATCAAATCGAAAACATCTTTGAAACTGAAGTCTTTCATGGGTACGCTCCTTTGAGGCAAGAGGACAACTTGAAACAGATTTAACTTTCATCGTACCAAAGCCTATACATAATTTGCAAGGCACACGTGATCATGACAATCACCTGGCTCCGTGAGTGTTCTTCCCCGAAGAGGGGCAAATGAAGGTTATTATCAGAAATTATAATGCAATTTAAACTTGATTACAGTAAGATATTTCAAAACATGCGTCCAGCCGTCACGGATTCAGGAATCAATAAAAGCACAATAGGCTTGACTTGCAACTTGCTGTTTTGTATAAAATAATTTATTAAATTGTGTCCAAGACCACTCGACCAAAGCCATTTTTCGCTCGAGACCTCTGCAAGGTCGGCCCGACCGACCGCCCATTGCCTATCAGTATTGACCAGCTGTAGTCACACAACCTGAACAGCTTCCATACCAGCCGAGAGGACGATTGCATGATCCCTCTTGCCTGCCCAACCCTTGATGCAACCATGGGTCCGATCACCGGGTGCACAAGAAAAATTAAACATATCAGACAACTGAAACCGGTTACGGACCAGAACTTGAAATCCTGTTTTTTGCCACCGGGCGGTCCCCTGACGGGGTCGTTCTCTGATCAACCGTGGAGTACCAGGAGGAGATCATGAAGCTGATATGGGGAGTGCTCACAACTTTAATATTGGCAGCCGTGTCCAGCGCCTCATCGGCCCAAGAGGTGCAGACCCTGGATGAACTTGTGCAGCTGTATGACTCTTCAAGCTGCAAGGTCTGCCACCAGGAAATTTATGAAGAGTGGGAACAATCGCTCCATGCCCGCCCTCTCTATGGGCCTATTGGCAGGACCCTTGCCACCTTTCGAGGGTATGTCCTCTCCAGGGACACAGAACTGAAAAAATCCCTGGAAGTGGCTCCCGGGATGAGGGAATTCCTTAAACCATGCATCGAGTGCCATTTACCCCAGATGATGGACGCCTCGGAAGAAGTTGCCAACGAACTAGCAAGAGCCATCATCGACGAAGATGAAGAGGTTTTGGACAAGCTTCAGATCACCTGTATCGTCTGCCACAACAGAAACGCCATCCTGCGTAAATTCCGTGACGGCAATCCCAGGCCCGATACTATCTACGGCCCCGGTTTTTCCGGGCCCCATGGAGACAGCAGGTTCCCGAAAGCGGCTAAAAACGAGATGATGGCGGATACGATTTTCTGCGCCCAATGCCACCAGGGACCTAACGTTCAGCATTACGATGAACCGATGTGGTGTACCTCAACCTTTGACAGTCACCAGCATTTTTATGTGCCCATGGGTGGGACGCAGTCCTGCCAGGATTGTCACATGCGCAATGAAGGAGGCCACAGCTTCCCACCAAATTATCAAAACATTGCAGAGACATCGGCACGACTGCAGGAATGGATCGACCTCAACCTCACCATCATCGCCTATCGGATGAAACCGGACGCCGTCAACCTGATTCCCATGGTGGTTATCGATGCTGAGGTTGTCAGCAGAATCGGCCATCGCTTTCCCGATGGTTGCCCCTCTCCCAACCGGGTAACCCTCGACGTCAAGGTCTCGGCACAAGACGGGCAGGAACTCTTTCAGAAAAACATTATCTACATGCCCCAGCACAAAATGGGATATGCCGAAGACACTATGGTTTACGCCGCCGATCGCAAATTGACCCTCATCCGCGACACCAGCCTCCATCCTTTTGTTCCCAAGAAAGAAACTATCGAGGTAGTACTCCCCGACGGGATTGAGGATGTGGTGGTAGAGGCTGTCCTCACTTTCAGACAGTTGCCGGGCATACCGGAAGTCGAATTTCCTATCCACCATGTCACCAGGGCAGTTCGCCTCAGATAAGACTCGCCAACCCTGACACAATGGATATCTATATTGCTCGACAACCCGTTTTTAACAGGAAAAAACAGCTTTTTGCCTACGAGGTTCTGTACCGTTCCAGCATCGAGAATACCTGCCCGAGTTCCGTTCTCGGTGACGATGCCACCAATACAGTCCTGGCCCATGTTCTTTTCAATATCGGCCTGGAGACCATCACCGGTGGTCGTCGGGCCCTGATTAATTTCACCGAAAACCATCTCCTGCAACAGACGCCAACATACCTCCCCAGGGAACAATGCATCATCGAAATTCTGGAATCAATTCTGCCGACACCCGACGTCCTCGCCGCCTGCAAGATCCTCCACGGAAAAGGGTACATTCTCGCACTTGACGATTATGATTTTGACGAAACAATGGACCCGTTGATGCCTTGGGTCCATATCGTCAAAGTCGATTTTCTGGCCGTTGACAAGGACTCCATTCGCAACGGTATGGCGCGGCTCAAGCAGTTTGAGGCAATTCGATGGCTTGCTGAAAAAATTGAAAGTCATCAGGAATTCGATCTGGCAATGTCCCTGGGTTTTTCCTATTTTCAAGGATATTTTTTTAACAAACCCGAAGTGATAAAAAACAAAACCCTGAATTCTTCGAAAATCACGCTGCTCAACCTGTTGACGGAAGTATGCCGGCCGGAAATCAACCTGAAAAAAATTGAGAAAATGATTACCCCGGATGTATCTCTTTCCTATAAGGTGTTGCGATACATCAATTCCGCCTATTATTCCCTGGTCACCAAGGTCACATCCATCCGCTACGCCCTGCTCTACCTGGGAGAGAGCGGCGTCCGCCAGTTCGTCTCCCTGGCTGCCGCATCCGAATTTTCCGAGGGCAAGCCCACGGAACTCATGCGCCTGTCCATGGTCCGGGCGCAACTGTGTAAACTCCTTGCCGAGCCCCGCAAGGACGAACTCGACACCTCGCAACTCTTTCTGCTTGGCCTGTTCTCGCTTCTCGACGCCATGCTTGACATGCCGATGCCTGAACTTATGAAAAAGCTGCCTCTCACCGATGAGGTCAAAATGGCCCTCAGTGAGCGTACGGGCCCTTTCGCCCTGTACCTGGAGACGGTTATTGCCTATGAACAGGGCGACCTGCAATCGTGCAGCGAGTATCTCAGGCGCCTTGCCATTGCTCCGGAGACGATGGTCCAGACCTATTTCGAGGCCCTGGCCTGGACCGATCTCTTCGAAACCGACCCTGTGGTGTCCTGACATATTCCTGAGTCCGTGAGCGTTCGTCCCGAAGGGCGGCTGGTGAAGGTTACTCTCAAGGATTCCGCTGCAATTATAATTTGATTACAGTGAGATGTACCCAAAAAAAGCGTCCGGCCGTCACGGATTCAGGATATTCACAGACCGTCATTCAGCCGCAAGGGCGCTTTTCTGTTTCAGTGACCTGAACTTTCCTTGCGACGTCTTACCACAGTGGAAATCAAAGAGATTACAACCATGGATATCATGCTTGATGCCATTGAAGCCCGGCTGCTCGGCAGCTTGATGGAAAAAGAGCTGGCCACGCCTGAGTATTACCCTCTTTCCCTGAACGCTCTCATCAACGCGTGCAATCAGAAAACCAATCGTTTCCCAGTACTTGCTCTGGATGATAAAACAGTGGCCACAGCCCTGCACACTCTGAAAACCAAGCAGATGGTCTGCCAAAGTGACGCCGGCCGGGTTCCAAAGTATTGGCAGACCTTGACCAAAGAGAAAAATCTGATCATTCGTGAAGTTGCCCTGCTCAGCCTCCTCCTTGTCCGCGCACCCCAAACAGCCGGGGAATTGCGCAGTCGAGCCGAAAGACTCGCTTCCTTTGACGACCTGGAGGAGGTGGGCCAATCACTTGACAATCTCATATCAACCGGTTTGGTTATCAAACTGCCTCTACAGCCTGGGAAAAAAGAACCTCGGTATGCTCACCTGCTGTCCGGTGAACCCGAAAACCTCGACCAGGAAAAAGCCTACAAGGAACCGGTCATGGTGACGGTGGAAACGGAAAGCGCCCGCATCGCTGCCCTGGAACACACCGTCGCCCGTCTCCAGGAAGAAATAGAAGCGCTGAAGCAGGAGTTCCTGGCTTTCAAAAAAGAATTCGAATAATCATTTTGACATTGACGCTCATTTCGATTAGTTGGCCTAACCGTCCTCGCGCAAACCTGGAACCTTTGCTCTCCATACCCTGGCAGGGCAATGCGTCGTGATATAAACCGGTTAAAAGCATCCACCACGGCAGCAAAGCGCACGCCCTCAGTCTGAAAAACAACCAGCACCTGGATCCGTGCACGTTTGATTAAAGGACACTTTATCGGACAGGTATGGCATTGAGGATGGCGTGTGAACGGAAGCCCCGAAGAGCGGCCGGCGAAGATTATCCCCAAGGATTCCGCTGCAATTTTAACCTGATTACAGAAAGATATACCCAAAAAAAGTGTCTAGCCGTCACGGATTCAGGAGCATTTGACCGGTGAACAAAGCCCCTCAAGGTCACCGCGACGGCTGCCGGTCATTGCCCCCCCGATCGATTCATTCACCAGGAGAATCGCCATGCCAAAACGCACTGATATCCATACGGTCCTGATCATTGGTTCCGGACCGATCATAATCGGCCAGGCCTGCGAATTCGATTATTCCGGGACACAGGCGTGCAAAGCGCTGCGCGAGCTGGGGTACCGGATTGTTCTGGTCAATTCCAATCCGGCCACAATAATGACCGACCCGGACATGGCCGATATCACCTATATCGAACCCCTCAATGTGGCAACCCTGGAAAAAATCATTGCCCGTGAACAGCCAGACGCACTGTTGCCCAACCTGGGTGGACAATCAGCCCTCAATCTGTCAACGGACCTGGCACGTCTGGGGATTTTAGAAAAATACGGTGTGCAGGTCATTGGTGTCAATCTGGAAGCGATTGAGCGCGGCGAAGACCGAATTGCCTTCAAAAAGGAAATGGATCGCCTCGGTATCGAGATGCCAAGGAGCACCGCCGTCTATACGATCGCGGATGCAAAGAGGATCGCCAATGATCTAGGCTATCCGGTGGTCATCCGCCCTGCCTACACCATGGGCGGCACCGGTGGGGGCATGGTCTACAATCAGGAGGAACTGCAGGTCGTCGCCGCCCGAGGCATTGCCGCCAGTCGTATTGGCCAGATTCTGGTTGAGGAATGTGTTATCGGCTGGGAGGAGCTCGAACTGGAGGTCGTCCGCGATGCCGACAACAACCTGATTACGGTCTGTTTCATCGAAAACATCGATCCCATGGGCGTCCATACCGGTGACTCCTTCTGTTGCGCGCCCATGCTTACCGTCCCGGTGGAACTTCAACAGCGTCTACAGCAGGCGGCCTACGCGATTGTCGAGTCCATCGGTGTGATCGGCGGTACCAATGTCCAGTTCGGGCACGACCCAATCAGCGATCGGGTGGTTGTAATTGAAATCAACCCACGCACTTCACGCTCTTCAGCCCTGGCCTCCAAGGCGACCGGCTTCCCCATCGCTCTGGTTTCCGCGTTTCTGGCCGGTGGCCTGACCTTGAAGGACATGAGGTACTGGCGTGATGGCAGTCTCGACCTCTACACCCCTTCCGGTGACTATGTGGTGGTCAAGATGGCCCGCTGGGCCTTTGAGAAATTCCGGGGTGTTGAGGACAGACTCGGTACCCAGATGAGAGCGGTCGGAGAAGTGATGAGCCTTGGCAAGACGTACAAGGAGGCTTTTCAAAAAGCAGTTCGTGGCCTGGAAACCGGCTGCAGCGGACTGGGCTTCTATAATAACCTGCATCTCCTGTCGCTTGAAGAATTGATGACCCGCCTGGCGGTGCCGACCAGCGAGCGGCAATTTGTTCTGTATGAAGCCCTGCGCAAAGGGGCAACGGTGGAGGAGTTGCACCGCAAGACTTCAATCCATCGCTGGTTCCTCGAACAGATGCAGGAACTGGTGCAGCGAGAGGAGGAAATACGCAGGTATAAAGGCGGAGAACTGCCCATGGACTTGCTGACCCAGGCGAAAAAAGAAGGCTTTGCCGATGCCTATCTGGCCAAGATTCTCGGCATCCAGGAGACCGACATTCGTCAACAGCGCACCCGGGTCGGAGTGATTGAGGGCTGGCATGCCGTACCGGTCAGCGGGGTCGAAAATGCCGCCTACTATTATTCCAGCTACAACACTCCTGATACGGTGGCCGTCTCGACCAATCCAAACAAGGTAATGATCCTCGGCGGCGGCCCCAACCGGATCGGCCAGGGGATTGAATTCGATTACTGCTGTGTCCATGCCGCCTTTGCCCTGCGGGATATGCAATATGAAACCGTGATGGTCAACTGCAACCCGGAAACGGTTTCAACCGACTATGACACCTCCGATAAACTCTATTTCGAACCACTCACCGTTGAGGATGTGCTCCAGATTTATCACAAGGAACAACCCAAGGGGGTGATCTGTCAATTCGGCGGCCAGACCCCGCTCAATATCGCCCGGCAACTCGAAGAGGCCGGGGTCAACATTCTCGGGACCTCGCCGGCGGTCATTGACCTGGCCGAAGATCGTGACCAGTTCAATCAGATGATGCAGAAACTGGGTATCCCCATGGCCGCGGGCGGCATGGCGGTCAATGAACAAGAGGCCATCGCCATTGCCGCCGAGATCGGCTATCCGCTCATGGTGCGCCCCTCGTATGTGCTCGGCGGTCGCGGTATGGAAATTGTCTATGACGAACTGATGCTGCGCGACTACATGGCTGTGGCCGTGGATGTCACCCCGGATCGTCCGATCCTGATCGATCGGTATCTGGAAAACGCCATCGAGGCCGAAGCCGATGCCATTGCCGACGGCATGGATGCCTTTGTTCCCGCGGTGATGGAACACATCGAGCAGGCAGGTATTCATTCCGGTGATTCCGCCTGCGTCATTCCACCGGTGGGGATTCCGCAAGCGCACATCTCCACCATCCGCGACTATACCCGCACCATTGCCCGTGAAATGGGGGTGGTGGGTTTGATGAATATTCAGTATGCCATCTGCAACGACACGGTCTATGTTCTCGAAGCCAACCCACGCGCCTCACGAACAGTGCCCCTGGTCTCCAAAGTCTGCGGTATTCCCATGGCCCGTATCGCCACCGAAATCCTCCTTGGCAAAACTCTGCGTGATTGCGATCTTGTCCACCGGGATATACCCCACTTTGGCGTCAAGGAGGCGGTTTTCCCATTCAACATGTTTCCGGAAGTTGATCCGGTGCTGGGTCCAGAAATGCGTTCCACCGGTGAAGTTCTGGGCATGGATGCCTCATTCGGCATTGCCTTCTACAAGGCCCAGGATGGCGCCAACAGCACCCTGCCGCTGAGCGGCTCCGTGCTCATCACGGTCACCGAACGTGACCAGACCGCGCTCCTGCTTACCGCTGCCCGCCGGCTGCAGGCAGAAGGATTCAGCCTGTTGGCCACCGGCGGCACCGCTGCTTTTCTCAAGCAGAACGGCATTACCGCCCAGACGATCCTTAAAGTTCATGAAGGGCGACCGAATATCGTTGACGCGGTGAAAAATGGAGAAATCCAGCTCATCATCAACACCCCGTCCGGCAAGATCAGCGCCCATGACGACTCCTACATCCGTAAGATCGCCATCAAGCACAAGATCCCCTATATCACCACCATTGCCGCTGCCGCCGCGACCGCGGAAGGTATTGCCGCCCGTCAGGCGGGAGAGTCGACGGTACGCTCCCTGCAGGAATGGCTGAGCGGAATTTGCTGAGGAACGGCAGCAAGCTGTCCCTCCCTGACAATCCGTTGCCTTGAAAGGAAAATCAGATGTTTGAACCCGGCACGCTGTTGTTGTTCACCACCGCTTCCCTGCTGCTCGCCCTCGCTCCCGGCCCGGACAACATTTTCGTTCTGACCCAGTCGGCGATCAAGGGGCGGCAGGTCGGCCTGGTGGTCACCCTTGGTTTGTGCACCGGTCTGATTGTCCACACCAGCGCCGTGGCCCTGGGCGTTGCCGCCGTATTTCATGCCTCGGCCCTGGCCTTCAATCTGCTCAAATTCATCGGTGCCGCCTATCTGCTCTATCTCGCCTGGGGTGCGTTCCGTGCCGGCGTCTCTTCCCTGACTGTTGCAGAAAACCGTGAGAAGCGCCTGTCGCGATTTTACCTGCGCGGCATCGTCATGAACATCACCAACCCCAAGGTCTCGATCTTTTTCCTCGCTTTTCTGCCCCAATTCACCAGCCCGGATAAGGGGGCCCTGCCACTGCAGCTTTTTGTACTGGGAGGCCTGTTCATCCTTTCCACCCTGCTGGTTTTCGGCATGTTCAGCCTCATGGCCGGTCTGATCGGCAGCTGGTTCCAGCGCTCAACCTATGCGCAACAACTGCTCAACAAAACCGCTGCTGTCATCTTTGCCGGGCTGGCGCTGAAACTGGCAACCAGCAGCAGGTAGAAATACCTGAGTTTGAGAATGAAGGACCAGAATCAGCTCCCCATTTTCAGCAGTGCAGTGGAGCGGAAAAAAACCTCCATGCCGACATACCGCATTCCCCGGTTTACCAGGTCGGCAATCCCGTGGTATACTTAAACTGTAGAAGATATTCTTTTCAGACAAACCACTGATCAGCCTTGAACCGAAGTTACCATGAACTGCATCTTTCTTTCGCCCCATTTTCCGCCACAGTACCACCTTTTCTGCCTGCGCTTACGCCAGGCTGGAGCCACTGTGCTGGGTATCGGAGACGTCCCCTATGCAGCCCTTACCGAGGAGATGCGGAGTTCCCTGACTGAATATTACCGGGTGGACCGGCTGGAAGCCTATCCGGACCTGGTTCGGGCCTGCGGATTTTTCACTCATAAATACGGCAAAATCGACCGGATCGACAGCCTCAATGAATACTGGTTGGCAAGCGAGGCCCGCCTGCGGGATGATTTCAATGTATTCGGCGTGCGGGAACGTGACATCGGCATGATCCGCCGTAAATCGGAAATGAAGGAACAATTCAGGAAGGCGGGGGTCCCGGTAGCCGCCGGCCGGGTGGTCCGCACCCTGGAGGAGGCTCGTGCCCTGATCAGCGAAACCGGCTACCCCGTGGTCGCCAAACCCGACCAGGGTGTCGGCGCCCTGGACACCTTCCGCCTCGATACGGAAGAGGATCTGCTGGGTTTCTTTGCTCGGAAGCCCCCAGTGGACTACATCATGGAAGCCTTTATTTCCGGCACCATCTATTCCTTTGACGGCCTGTGCGACCTTGAGGGCAAACCGATTTTCCAAACCGCCCACGTCTTCAGTCAGGGAATCATGGAGACCGTCAATGAAGCCCGTCACCTGGCCTACTATTCATTGCGTGATATTCCCACCGCGCTGGAGGATGCTGGTCGCCGCTGTCTGCGCGCCTTTAATGTCCGCGAGCGCTTTTTTCACATCGAATTTTTCCACACGGGCAAAGAGGATTTCACCGCCCTGGAAGTCAATATGCGGCCGCCGGGCGGCTTTACCACCGATATGTTCAATTATGCCTGCGATATCGATATCTATCGTATCTGGGCGGAACTGCTTTCCCACGGCCGCACGGCGATCGATTTCGAACGGATCTACCACTGCTGTTATGCCAGCCGAAAAAACAACCTGGCCTACGTCCATTCTCACCATGAGATCCTGGATCGATACGGTGCGGACATCTGCCGGATTGATCAGGTGCCGGGAGTTTTTGCCAGCGCCCTGGGTGACATCGGTTATATCTTCCGCACCCGGGATGAACAACGACTCCATGACATCATCAGCTTTATCCATCAGATCCGTACCCCAGAGGTGTCTGTATGCAGATAGAAGAACATCAATGGTTCAGTCCCAACCTCGAAAGGGACATGGCCTTCAAGGTCTACGGTCACTGGGGTATGCCGATCCTGGTTTTTCCCAGTTCGCTTGGCCGGTATTACGACTACGAAGGTATGGGCATGATCGATGCCATCGCTGATTTCATCTATGCCGGCAAGGTCAAACTGTTCTGCATCGACAGCGTTGACGCCGAGTCCTGGTACCACTTCTCGGTGCCGCCGGTGGCGCGCAATGTCCGCCATGAAGCATATACAGCGTATGTAACGGGGGAAATCATTCCCTTCATCCGCAACCACTGCAACCAGCCGGACATCCGGGTCATGGCCAACGGCTGCAGCATGGGCGCCTACCATGCAGTCAACTTTTTTCTCAAACGCCCTGATCTTTTTGCCGGCACTATTGCCCTCAGCGGCCTGTATCGGCTCGATCACGCCGAGTTCGGTCTGAATTCCGATGATATCCCCGCGGTCTATTTCAACTCACCCCTGCATTATCTCCCCGGTCTTAACAACACTTGGTTTCTTGACTGGTATCGACGCAGCGACATCATCGTCTGTGTCGGCCAGGGGGCGTGGGAAATAGAAACGCTCGAAGATACCCGACGACTGGATGATGTCTTAAGAGATAAACGCATCCCGACCTGGGTGGATTACTGGGGCCATGACGTTGATCATGACTGGCCTTGGTGGTTCCAGCAGATGTACTACTTTCTCGACAACCTGGATCTGGATCGTTGACCTGGATCCGTGAGCGTTCGTCCGTGCGTCAGCTTTATTTTCTGTGACCGTTCGATTAAAGTAAACTTTATCGGGCGGTTACGGGCAATGAAGATGGCGTGCAGACGGATGCCCCGAAGGGCGGCTGGTGAAGGTCATTATCAAGGATACTGCTAAAATTATAGTCTGATTACAGCAAGATATTACCAAAACAAGAGCCCAGCCGTCACGGATTCAGGGTTGAGGGTACCTCCTTTCCCCCCTGACCGCAAATACATGCCATGCTCCGACCCAGCCAAACCATTTTCCATCAGACCCTCGCCCTGGGAACCGAAGCGGCCCTGCGCCGCCGCTTCATGGTGGTGGATGCCCCCCTGCAGGGTAATATGCGCTTTGATCTGCTGCTGGAAGTCCACGATAACGATCCTGCGCCATGAAAAACGAATCTGAATGCTGCGAGCCAGCCGCCATGCCGATGCCAACGATCCATACGCTCCTGCTTGAAAAAGCCCTCAGCCTTGGCGCCACAGCGGCCATTCTCCTTCCTGTTGAAACCCTGGTGGTGGAAGAACGCTTTGCAGCCCTGTGTGCCGCTCCGCACCGTTGCCCCAGTTACGGACTGGCGCCCGGGTGTCCCCCCCACGCCATGCCCCCCTCTTCTTTTCGAGAACATCTGCGCCGATTTCAGCAGATGCTGGCGTTCAAGATTGATGCGCCGATCGCACTCCTCCTGGGTGTCGAAAGGCCGGCCCTGACGCGGACCATTCACAGCATCGCCGCTGGAGTCGAACAGGAGGCTGTCCGTCTGGGACTGGTGGGCACCATGGGTCTGGCCGCCGGATCCTGCAAGGAACTGTTCTGTCCGCAGGAAGAAATCTGCGTTGTTCTTGAACGTAGCCTGCCCTGCCCCCACGCCCAACTGGCCCGCCCCTCGATCTCCGCATTGGGGATCAATTTTTCCGCTCTTGCCGAGGCAGCAGGCTGGCCATTTGCTAAAATAACCGCGCATTCACCTGCTGCCGACCAGCAGGCAATGGGCCTGATGGCCGGACTGGTGCTGTTGCCAGCATCCGCCAACTGACCACATCCGGCTTGAGGGGGTGCAGAAAACGCAGGTGTAGGGTGCATGTGATCCCTTAGGCATTGCCCACGGGCGGTTCGCCCTTCTGGACAGTATCCCTGGAATCGTCCGCTGCCACATGGTGGCGCAGATGAACTCTGGAGGGATCCTGCGGACCACCAGCAACCCTGGTCGAGGAGCTGTCTTTGACGACCAGGTAGTAGCCGATACTCATAGCCAGAACAACCGCGGCGGTCGCCCACATGTACTCCGTCGTGGTTGTTTCAACGTCCATGATGATAACTTTTCGGGCAATGGCCATCAACGCGGTGGCGAGAACGATCTTCACATGGATGACATCGTCCCTGAGATAAATCGTGATATTGATAAAGATCTCGATAGCGATGAGAACAGCCATAAAAGCACCGAAGGTGGCCAGCATATCGCTGATATTCATCATCATCAGAGGCGGCGTCCGCAGCTTCTGGTAAATCACCCAGCCCACATCCACCACCCCCCACAAAATGACCAGGGTCATCAGAACGGCCAGGCAACGGACCAAAAAGTGAATCACCAGACGCAGTCTGAGAATGAGCGGTTCCTTGGGGTTGTACAGATCATCCATTGCATCGCTCCAGATTCATGGGCGGGATTGCCAGGTCAACGCAGCCTTTTCGTGCTCCAGTACCGTCCAACCCATCGACAGTTCATAACCACCGCCGGAGCGACCCGAAAAGACCGCAACAGTTGTCAACGGTGGCCCCGATAAAGCCAGGTGGATGTAAAAAATGAGACAAAAATCAGGGCAAGATGATTGGTGGTTTATGGTGCAACCGACAGGTTCAACCCTGAGCGGCTTGCTCCATCAGGGCCTCCTGAATCTCGCGCTGAATATCCGTGACCGTGGCCAATGGGTCGGGCGAGGTGCTGATGGGACGGCCGATGACCACATAATCAGCTCCGTTGCGGAAAGCATCCTTGGCGGTGGCGATACGTTTCTGGTCGTCGTTCTGGATAATGTCGACGTTCGCCCCCGGTCTGATACCGGGAGTTACGATCACATAGTTTTTCTGAATGTCGGAGCGCAGTTTCCCGGCTTCCCAAACGGAGGACACCACGCCGTCACAGCCAAGCTCGATCGCTTTCCTGGAGCGCATCAGCACCAGGTCTTCAACGGTGCCGGTGAACCCCATGTCCTTCATGTCGGCTTCGTCAAAACTGGTCAAGACGGTCACGGCCAGGATCTTCACTCCGTTTTTGTGCTGCACCGCTGCCTTGATGATGGGATCGTTGCCATGAATGGTGGCAAAGGTCACCTTCCTGTTTTTGAGCTGCTGCACAGCCAGGCTGACCGTTTCCGGGATGTCGAAGAACTTGAGATCGATCATCACCTTGTTGCCTCGTTCCACGATATGATCGATCACCGGCCACCACCCGGCAAGAAACAGTTGCAGGCCGACTTTGAAAAATTTGATTCTCCCGTCCAGCTTCTCCACCCACTCTTTGGCTTTCTCCGGGTCGGAAAAATCGAGGGCAAAAATAATACGTTCGTTCAAAGGGATATTGTTCATAATCTGTCTGGTGTTGTGGAAAAGATATTTATACCCGTTAAGGCAGGGAATGGTGGTCTTGGTAGTAAAAAACCGGCTGAAAGTAAACAAAAAAGGCGGTTCGCCAACTTGACTGCACTTAAGCGTCCGCCCCGAGGATCGATTTGGAAACCAAGCGGTTTTTCAAGGGTCACGTGTCTCCGGAAATGCATTCGCCTGTTCATCAGCTGACAAAACTCTTCATGTCTCCTTCATCCCTTGGGCAGTAAACGGGCAAGGCGCAGGGCGCGCAACATGGCTCGCTTCTTGGTCTGATGGTTTTGCATCCGACGCAGGATCCCGTCAAGCAGTTGGACCGCGGTCATCACATGGGGCCCTTTGTTGAGCATGACGCATTCCGCCCGGTGGCCCATGGCGGCATCGGTGATTTCAGCTCGGGACGGCATGCCCTCTTTAGCCAGGGATTCAAGCACCTGGGTAGCCCAGATCACCGGCACGTGGGCGGCCTCACAGATCCAGAGGATCTCTTCCTGAACCTCGGCCAGCCGCTCAAATCCGCATTCAACCGCCAGGTCCCCCCGGGCTATCATCACCCCGCAGCACGGTGCCTGCATGGCGGTTAACAGCATGTCAGGCAGGTTCTCGAAACCACGGCGGGTTTCAATTTTCAGCACCACCGCCGGTTGTCGACCTGTCAAGGCCTCGAGATGGCTCTGCAGCTGCTCGACATCGGCTGTGGAATTGGCAAAGGACAGACCCACCAAATCGGCATGGTGAGCAACAAAATGAAGATCTTCGAGGTCCTTGGCTGTCAGGGCACCCAGGGCAAGCTTGCTCTCGGGAAAATTGATCCCCTTATCGCTGCGCAGTTTTTCCCCTCTTGGTCGGGCATGGGTTATCCGGACGCGAACCCGCTCTTCCTCGACCCCTTCAATGACCCCTCCGATCTTGCCGTCATCAAACCAGATGGATTCTCCAGCCCGAAGATCGGCAAATATCCCCGGAACGGTGCAGCCGATCATCGCCGGGGTCAGGATAAAGCCGGCTGAATCGTAACTGGCCGGTCGACCGAGGACTGTCGCCGCGGTCACGGTCAGCAGGTCGCCGCGCTGGAGGGTAATCGGCCGCTCGGTTCGTGGCAGATCGCCAACCACTGCCTCGTGCCAGCCTTCATCTCTGTTTTGTTGCCGATACCGCAAACAGGTGCCAGGGACGATATACGCTGTTCGCTTCATTTCCGCCCAACAACCCTGCGCGGTAACATCGACAATGCTCATTTGCCGTCGTCGTCCTCTGACGTCGATGCATTGCACCTGGGTCCCATGCCGCAGCCGGGCAAGCCAAGCAGCAGGCACCGGCAGAATACCATCGGCAGGCGACGGCGGCAGCGACGCTGCCGCGTCAGCATGCAACCAGAGCCGCGCCGGGGTAATCACCCGTCCATACGCATCCTTACGAAGACGTATCCGCAGCACAGCGGGACCGGGCTCCAATTGGCCGGTTCGGAGTTTAGGGCCTCCAAGATCCATCATGACCCGGCAGGAACGGCCGAGGGCCTGTTCCGCGCGGCGCAGGTGTTCGATCATGCGCAGCCAGATATCGGCATCGTCCCGGACGCAATTGATCCGCATGCAATCCATGCCACGCTGGAGCAGGTTGTGGACCAGGCTGTAGTCATAGGCTGCCTCGGTGGGCATGGTCACCATGATCCGCACGCCTCGTCCTGGAGTCGCTGGTCCAAGCAAACTGTCGGTATGCCTGGCCAGCAGTTCAGCGCCCTGGACGAACTGAATCGTCCCCTTCTGCTTGAGCCGAGAAGAAAGGGGGGTATCAACCAACCGATCCAGGGTGTCAAGGACGGCATCGACGGTGGCCAGCACGCAGGACTCAGCCCGACCCAGGGATGAAAGTCCCAGGGTGGATAGACGGCGCTGGAGGAGGCGAAGATCACGCCGGCGCAGGACGAGGTAATGGAGAAGGTTACGCGCACTCTCACGATAGTTGGGATGGACTGCATCCAGCAGAGGACGACATCGTTCTGCCTCATTGATCATTTCCGTCCGAATGGCCGATAATTCGGCAAGTAAAACCTCGACATCCTGGTTCGATGGGACGTGGTCGGTGATGGGTTGTTGTTCACTCATACTTTCGCTGTCCTCTGAAAATTCCTGCCTCTCCGATTGGGTTTACCCAAAACCTGCAGCTGATAAGGACCAAGAACTATCGTTCTCTCAGCCCCCATTTTATCAATTTATATTCCTTTTTTTAAAGAATTACCTTCGCAAGGAAAAGAGGCACCTGCCGACCTAATCAAATTTTAACAAACCCCCGGTGCTTGGACCATTCAGGTCAGAAAAAATTCATCAACTGTCATCTCTAATTTTTCAACTCGTCTTTTATGACCTTCGCTTTTTCATCACTCCTTAATCTAATCTTAACCATTCCTTAATTTTTCTCAGTCACTATATGCACCTGATTTAGCCGGGTCGTTCTCCGAAGGAGAAGAGCGAAAGATTCGATGGCAAAACGAACAGACGGCAACGCAAACCGACTGTAAACTGCAAAAACAGAAGGAGATTGGTAACATGAAAAAGAAGACCGTAACAAAAACCCTCATGGCCCTGGCAGCCCTGCTGACCCTGCCTGCACTGGCCTCCGCTCACGTGGACCCCAACCTCAAACCTTATGAGCCGGTTGCCGGCGTATCTGGCAACATCAAGAGCATTGGTTCCGACTCAATGAATAACACCATGACTCTCTGGGCTGAAGGTTTCATGCGCCATTACCCTAACGTCCAGATTGAAATCGAAGGCAAGGGTTCGGGAACCGCACCGCCCGCCCTGATCAGCGGCACTGCGCACTTCGGCCCCATGAGCCGGCCCATGCGCGGTCAGGAAATCGATAATTTCGAAAAACGCTTTGGCTACAAGCCCACCGAACTTCCCACCGGTATCGACATGTTAGCGGTTTATGTGCACAAGGACAACCCTATCGAGTGCCTGACCCTCCAGCAGCTTGATGCCATCTTCTCCAAGACCCGGCGCGGCGGCCATGACCAGGATATCCGCACCTGGGGCGATGTGGGCCTCACCGGTCAGTTCGCCAACCTGCCCATCAGCCTCTACGGTCGTAATGCCGCTTCCGGCACATACGGTTTTTTCAAGGATAACGCTCTGTTTGGTGGAGATTACAAAGATGAGGTCAAGGAACAGCCGGGCAGCTCTTCAGTGGTTCAAGGTGCTGCCAGTGAATTGGCCGGGATTGGTTATTCCGGTGTCGGCTACATGACCGCGGATGTTCGGGCCGTACCTCTCGCTGCTACCCCAGACGGTCAGTGCATCGCCGTCACTCCAGAAAATGCCTACACCGGGGAGTATCCCCTGGCCCGCTTCCTCTATGTGTACGTCAACCACAAGCCTGGTAGCGATCTTGACCCCTTGCGCCGGGAATTCGTCAAATATATGCTCAGCAAGGACGGTCAGACCGATGTGGTCCGGGACGGTTACTATCCCATCACCCAGGTGATCGCGGAAGAGCACCTGAACAAGATGGGAATCCGTTAAGCTGCAGCTCCATCAATTCCTCTCACTCCTGTTTTCCTGTTCCGGTAACTCGGGGCGTAATGCCCCGAGTTCCTGAACCGGAAACTCAGAATTCTTCAGGATCGATTCGGTAATTCCGCCAGAGATGACCTTAGAGCATGAGCGTAAAAAAAAGATTCACCGGTACCGGCCGCCGCTACAAGACCAAGCGTAGTATCAAGATCATCGACCACCTGGCCCGTATCCTGATTTCCTTAGGTGGGGTGGGAACCATCATCGCCGTTATCGGGGTCTTTGTCTACCTAACCAGCGTGGTGGTCCCCCTCTTTGCCAAGGCGGAGAATACCCTGCAGCATCAGGTTCCGCTCGGGGAGCGGAGTACTCATGATGTTGCTTTTCTGACCACCGATGAACATCTGCTGTCTGCCTGGGTTTTGGAGAACAAAGGATCGCAGGCACGTTCCTTCCGGCTCGACACCGGCGAAAACCTGATCAACGCTGAGTTGTCCGGCGGGGAAATTCCCAGCGCCTTTGCCTATGATCCCAATGCGGAAACTCTCGCCTCCGCTTTTGCCGACGGCCGAATTCAGCTGAGCCAGATTTCCATCAATACTGAATTTTTTGTCAACGAACAGAATCTGCCAGCCAACTTGCAGAACCTGGAGATTGGCCAGATCGCCACCTATGAGGGTGGTGTTATGCAGCGGACCCCGGTGGGTCAGTTACGCCGGCTTCGGCTGGACATTGACGAACAGCCACCCATTGCCACTGGTCTTGAGCAAATACAACTCCTGGATTTTTCTGTCCTGCCCAGCGGTCCGGTGATCACCACGCTCACCGCCGATGGAATGCTGCAGGTGCAGAACATCACTTCCCGCCGCAACATGCTTACCGGTCAAATAACCACCACGGTCAGCGGCGGCGAGATACAGCTGGATATTGACCAGCGCGGCATCCCCAAACGGCTGATGATTTCCGGACGCGGCGATACCGTTTATCTGATTTGGCCCGACGGCCACCTGTTGCGGGTGGATAGCCGAACTCTGAGCGATCTGCGGATTGCCGAGGAACTCACCCTGCTGCCGGAGCAGGATGCTGAAATCACCTCCCTCTCTTTTCTCATCGGCAAGACCACCCTGATGGTGGGTGATTCCCAAGGCCATATCCGGGCCTGGTTTCGGACTCGACCCGAGGGGGTGGCTACCGCCGACGGCTCCACCATGACCATGGTTCATAATTTGGACAAAGGTTCGGCCCCGGTGACCAGTCTCGGTGTCTCCATGCGGACCCGACTGATGAGCGCCGGTTTTGCCGACGGCAGCGTCCGAGTTTATCACGTGACCAGCAACCAGCTGCTGATTGAGGACCAGACCTTCTCAGGTCCGGTACTGGCGGTAAACCTGGCCCCCCGGGAAAATCTTGTAGCGGCTCTCACTCCAGACGGCTTCACCGCCTGGGGCCTGGATACCAAACATCCCGCCGCCAACATTCGGACCCTGTTCGGCAAGGTGCACTATGAGGGGATGAATGAACCTCGCCACGTCTGGCAATCGGCCAGCGCCACCGATGATTTTGAGCCTAAATACAGCCTGACTCCGTTGATTTTCGGAACTCTCAAGGCCACCTTTTATTCCATGATGTTCGGGGTGCCCCTGGCCCTGCTGGCGGCCATCTATACCAGTGAGTTCATGGAAAACTCCTACCTCCGCGCCCGGTTAAAACCCCTGGTGGAGGTCATGGAAAGCCTGCCCACCGTGGTTTTGGGTTTTCTGGCTGCCCTGGTGTTTGCCACCTTTGTTGAGGGGGCGGTGGCCGGGGTGCTGGCGGCCTTCATCACCGTACCGCTCTGCTTCGTCCTCATTGCCTACGGTCTGCAACTGCTGCCAGTGGACACTTTTATTCGGATGAGCCGGTTCCGCTTCTATTTTCTGATTTTTCTGGCTTTGCCGTTGGGAACTTTTCTTGCCGGCTATTTCGGTCCTTTTCTGGAATTTCTCCTTTTCTCCGGGGATATCAAGGCTTGGCTTGACGGCCAGGTAGGAACCGGAACCGGAGGCTGGTTCATCATGTTCCTGCCGGTTTCTCTCCTGGCGGTGATTTTCCTTGCTGCCGGCTGGCTCAATCCCTGGATTCGAGAAAAAACACGCAACTATAGTCGGTTTAATAACGGCTTGGTGGAATTGAGCAAATTTGCCGCCGGAGCAGTGGTGGCGCTGGTTCTAGCCTGGCTGCTGGCTTCGCTGCTGACCTCGATAGGTTTCGACTCCCGGGGAGATTTCCCGGTCATCGGCCAGGTGATGGGAACCTACGTGCAGCGCAACGCCCTGGTGGTCGGTTTCGTCATGGGCTTTGCCATCATCCCGGCGGTATATACCATCGCCGAGGATGCTCTTTCCAGCGTACCCGAACACTTGCGGGCCGGTTCTCTGGCTTCCGGGGCCACTCCCTGGCAGACCGCGGTGAGGATCATCATTCCCACCGCCGCCAGCGGCCTTTTTTCAGCAGTGATGTTGGGCCTGGGCCGCGCGGTTGGCGAGACCATGATAGTGTTGATGGCTACCGGTAATACTCCGGTGATGGAGTGGAACATCTTCAACGGCTTTCGGACCTTATCGGCCAATATCGCAGTGGAGTTACCGGAAGCAGTAATTTTCAGCACCCACTACCGGGTGCTCTTTCTGGCGGCTTTAACCTTGTTCCTGATGACCTTTGTCATTAACACCATAGCCGAAGTGATACGTCAACGTTTCCGCAAGCGGGCCTATCAGCTTTAAATGTCTTTTTCCCTGGAGCGATTTGTTGTTGAGCCGGAGGTACAGTGAGTCAAACAAGTTCTCAAACTGATATTAAAAATCCGGGTACCCCCGGGGGTTCCCGGACAACTGTCAGCAGTGGAGGAGGAACCGGACGGATCTGGCGAAAAACTCTGGGCCGAGGTTCCACCATCTCAGCCCACGGCCAGCCCATGGTCTGGTTGGCCGGTGGAATGCTGGCCATTTGCGTGGTCATGATCATCGGCCTGGTGATCCTGGTGACTGTACGAGGGATGGCCACCTTCTGGCCCGGCCCCATGGTCAGTTTTGTGCTCGCCGATGGCAAGGTGGTCAGTGGCGAAATTACCCGTACCGGCTCCTATCTGCCCCGGCCGGAGCTTATTGCCGCCTTGCCTGAGGAATTCAGGAGCAAAGCGAAATCACTGCTGGCGGAAAATGACGGCATTTCTCAGCGCGAACTGGTCCGGACCGGTAATTTCGAGTTAGATGGCGATCATTTCAGTTGGGTCAGCGACTTTACCGTGACCGAAAGGCGGTATCCCCAATGGGGGATGGTGGTGGAACGACTCACCTGGGGCCGTTTCTACGGAGAACCCCGTGAATTCTGGATTGACGGCGAACTGGTGGCCGATACCCCGGAAACCACCTGGTCCGCATTCAACGAATATCATGCAGAAGTGCGCCAGCGCTGGCAGCAGAGACGACACCTGGAGAGGAAGGCTCTGGGTAAAATAAACCATGCTCAGGAACGGGCGCGTTTGCAGGTCCGGGCCGCGGAGATGGCAGCTCAACAGGCCCGGATGCAATATGGCAGCAGCTCCACGGAATATCTCCAGGCTCGGGAGGAACTGACCCGGCAGCAGGCGATCTATGCCGAGGCTGACCAGGGATTCAGAGCCGAACATGCCCTGGTACGGGATCGAATCAATGCTCTCAACCGGGAAAACGACCGTTATCAGCTACGATTTGTCACCTTTGATGGGTTCGAAAAAAACATGGGTCTGGCCGAGGTGGTCCGGGCCTATCCCGCCAATCAGCTCAGCCTGCTCAACCGGATCGGCATCTATCTGGACCGCTGGGTTGAGTTCCTGCGTGACGATCCCCGCGAGGCCAACAGCGAGGGAGGAGTTTTTCCGGCCATCTTCGGCACCGTGGTCATGACCCTGATCATGTGTATCTGCGTGGTGCCCTTTGGGGTTCTCGCCGCCCTTTACCTGCGGGAGTATGCCAAGGCCGGACCGTTGATCAGTACCATCCGCATCGCGATCAACAACCTGGCTGGTGTACCCAGCATTGTCTACGGAGTTTTCGGGCTGGGCTTTTTCTGCTACCTGGTGGGAGGCACTATCGATCAGATTTTCTTCAGCGCCAAGTTGCCTTCACCAACCTTCGGGACCGGCGGTATCCTTTGGGCCAGTTTGACTTTGGCCCTCCTTACCCTGCCGGTGGTTATCGTAGCCACTGAGGAAGCTCTGGCGGCGGTCCCCAGCTCCATGCGGGAAGGTTCTTATGCCTCCGGGGCCAGTAAATGGCAGACCATGCAGCGAATCGTGCTGCCCAGGGCCATGCCTGGCATTATGACCGGGATGATCCTGGCCATGGCCCGTGGAGCTGGCGAGGTGGCCCCCCTGATGCTGGTAGGGGCGGTTAAATTAGCCCCGGAATTGCCAATCGATGGTTTCGCGCCTTTCGTTCACCTGGAACGAAGCTTCATGCACCTGGGTTTCCATATTTATGATCTCGGCTTCCAAAGCCAGAACAGCGAAGCTGCTATCCCCATGGTCTTTACCACCACTCTGCTGCTGATTCTGATCATTACCCTGCTCAACCTGGGAGCGATTTATATGCGGAACCGGTTGCGACGTAAATTCGTGGTCAGCGCTATCTGAGTATTAATTGAATGACAGGAGTTGGGTGACAATGGAACAACAAGTTGTAATGGATAAGATGGCTACCAACGGCGATGGTAATCCCCTGCCTCTTTTCAAAGAGCGCCGCACCAACGACCGCCTCCAGGCCATTGCTGCCGGCAAGTGGTTTCCTCCGGAGGTGGATGCCAGAATCGACAAGGAGGAGATCGTTCTCGACATTGAGAAGTTTTGCCTCTGGTACGGGAAGGATCAAGCTCTTTTCGATATTTCGATGAAGATCCCCTATGGGAAGGTTACCGCCCTGATCGGTCCTTCCGGTTGCGGCAAATCAACCCTGCTCCGTTCGGTCAACCGACTCAATGACCTGGTGGATTCGGTCAGCATTGGCGGAAATATGCGTCTTTTCGGCGATTCCATTTACGATAAGGGAGTGGATGTCATTGAACTGCGTAAACGGATGGGCATGGTGGCTCAGAAACCCAATCCTTTCCCCATGACCATCTACGAAAATGTGATCTATCCTCTGCGGATTGACGGGATCAACGACCGTAAGGTACTCAACGAAGTCTGTGAAAAATCCCTGCGGGGAGCTGCTCTGTGGGACGAGGTCAAGGATCGCTTGCAACAGAGTGCGCTGGGGCTTTCTGGCGGTCAACAGCAGCGGCTCTGCGTGGCTCGAGCCATCGCCTCCGAGCCCGAGATGCTGCTGATGGACGAGCCCTGCTCGGCCCTGGATCCCATTGCCACAGCTAAAATCGAAGACCTGATCGACCAGTTGCGGGGAACCTATACCATCCTGATCGTCACTCACAATATGCAGCAGGCTGCCCGGGTCAGTGATTACACCGCCTTCATGTATCTGGGACAGCTGGTGGAGTATGGACCGACCCTCTCACTCTTCAAGAAACCCAAGTTGAAGGAAACCGAGGACTATATCACCGGCCGTTTCGGATAACTGTCGACAATGGAAAGAGCCACGACAAAGGCGGAATATGCTTGTAACCAGGCGTTTTTACTTTATCTGCCAGCAGGTCTGGTGGACCCTTTCCAGAACAGCTCAATGTAGATAAACAGGGATTGGGAGTGGTAAGCCGGGACGGCAAACCTATCCGCCCTACATTCAATCCATCCCATTACAACAACACAAAGGAGAAAAGAATATGAAACAAACGATTGTTGCCGTGGCGCTGGTTGCAGGCTTGAGTTGTACTCTTGGCTGCACCTCCAACTCCAACAAGTCGGTTGCCGGTAACGAAGTTACTCACGCTGCCGCAGAGGTAACTGCCCAGTATGACCAGGTAACTGCCCAGTATGATCGTGACGGTTTCGCCACCCGAATGGATCAGCGGGGGCACCTCTGGGTTTTCTATGCCGACAGCAAGGCCTTGGCTGAATACGACAGCAAGGGCGCTCCGGCGGTTCATAACGTTCGCCCACTGGCCGGTCCGGACCGCATAACCATGAAAGAAGTTGAAGAGGGCACCATCAATGCATACTTGCTGGCCAAGCCCGGCTTTGTCACCCGGATGGACCAGCGCGGCCACCTCTGGGTATTCTATACCGGCAGCAAGGCCCTGGCCGAATATGACAGCGAGGGCGCTCCGGCTGTTCATAATGTCCGACCCCTGGCCGGGCCGGACCGCATAACCATGAAAGAAGTTGAAGAGGGCACCATCGACGCCTACTTGCTGGCCAAGCCCGGCTTTGTCACCCGGATGGACCAGCGTGGCCACCTCTGGGTATTCTATACCGGCAGCAAGGCCCTGGCCGAATATGACAGCGAGGGCGCTCCGGCTGTTCATAACGTCCGACCCCTGGCCGGGCCGGACCGCATAACCATGAAAGAGGTTGAAGAGGGCACCATCGACGCCTACTTGCAGGCCATATCCGGCTTTGTCACCCGAATGGATCGGCGCGGCCATCTCTGGGTGTTCCATGCCGACAGCAAGGCCCTGGCCGAATATGACAGCAAGGGTGCTCCGGCGGTTCATAACGTCCGACCCCTGGCCGGGCCGGACCGCATAACCATGAAAGAGGTTGACGAGGGCACCATCGACGCCTTTCTCAAAGCCAAGGGTTATGGGATATAAAGAGTGTTATTAATGCAACCCCGGCCGCTTCTGATCCTGCGGCGATCGACCATACTCAAAGTCAGTGCCTATCCAGAAACGGTTATTTTTCCCTGACTCTTTATTGCACTGTATGATGTATTCCTTGGAATTGTACTTCTATTCCTTTGATTACCTTTGCCGACGCACCTCGATGCAGACAAAGTATCCCATTTCTGGATTGACTCTGGTCAGGGTTTGACTCTTTCCTGGATCCGTCAGCGTTCGTCCGTGCGTCAGCTTTATTGCCGGTGACCGTTCGATTAAAGTACACTATATCGGACGGTTACCGGCAATGAAGATGGCGTGCGGTCGGACGCCCCCAAGGGCAGCTGGTGAAGGTTGTTATCAAGGGTTCCACTGCAATTATAATCTGATTACAGCAGGATATATCCACAACAAGCGTCCAGCCGTCACGGATTCATGTCGTTGCCAAAGAGAAACCTGCCGGGGGGGGAGCCCCTCCACAAAGGATTGCCCATTATGTCCCAGATATTTTTACGTGAGATTGAAAAAATCAAGGCCCAGTTGGTCTATCTCTTCAAGATGGTGGAAATGAATTATACCCTGTCCTGTCGCTCCCTTAACGAAGGCGATATGGCGGCGGCCCAGGAAGTATTTCGCCGCGAGAGGGAGATTGATGACAAAAAAATCGACATTCAGGAGGAGTGTTTTAAAATAGTTGCTCTCCATCAACCAGTGGCCTTCGATCTCCGCTTTCTCATGGCTACCCTCAAGTTCAATAACGATCTTGAACGAATTGCTGACTTGGCCGCGAGTATCGCCAACCGGGCCCAGATCCTCAATAAAATGCCGCCGGTCGATCTGCCCTTCGATGTCGACAGCATGTCCAACCACGTTCACTCCATGCTGACGCGCAGTCTCGATGCCCTGATCAATTTGGATCAGGATCTGGCGAAGGCGGTACTGAACGACGAAGAAGCGGTCAATGAAATACATCGCTCCAACTTGCAGGCGATTAAGAAATTGATCGTCAAGAACCAGGAAAATATTGACGCGCTGCTCAATTACCTGGCAGTCTCCCGCTATATGGAACGAATCGCCGAATATGTGACCAACCTCTCGGAAGAAGTGGTCTACATTATTGAAGGAGAAATTATTCAACATCCCCACCAGGACAAATAAACGTCCATCCATTCTTCCATTGGCGATGGATGTGGTTGTGCCAGCCGCCCTCCCATCGCCAGTGAGTCCTCCCGCCGAACTTTTTTTTGCAATTCCCTGATACCAGAGCGATCATATACCTGATCAGGGTTCGCACCTGTCTGATGCATCAGGCTCTTCTCTTGTACGCAGGTACGGATTCCTCCGATTTGTGCCGACGTGGCCGAACGTTATAGCCCTCTTGTACCGACACTTGCTCGGTGCAAGAAGGGGTGCCTGTAATTGCCTTGCGCGAGCATCGTGCAGCATTCCTTCTGGAGCATACTGACAGCCCGTTTGGTTATTCATTATTGAGGTTGAATTTTTTTGTTTTTTGGGCTTGTTTAAGCACAGTGTAAGCAGAGAATTTTCTCCTCTGAACCGATAAAGAGGAAACCTGGTTGATTTCCCAGTCTACATGCACTGGACATACTTTTTCTCGCACGGCCAGAGATAATCAGGAATCAGCTTAACCCGGCAGTGTGCTTCCCAAACGAGGCATGACAAGGCAAATCTTTCTCTGCCTGAATGCTTGGACCTTTCGGCCAATTTAACAGGAAACACTTGCATTGAATGTGGACAAAAAACAGAGAGCGGTTGAAAAGGCTGCCAGAAACGCTGAAAAATGTATCTTGCAGTACTTGAATGCTTACCTCACGAACCGGGATTTAAATTCCGTTGCCGCCATGCTGCATCCAAAAATGAACGGTGTCGGTACCGGTGCAGATGAGATTGCCGTTGATCTGCCTGCAGCGATGTCCTTATACGAGCGAGATCTAAAAAATATTACGGAGCCTATAGAATTTGTTGTACGCCAAAAAATTTTCAACCCTGTTTCGGAAGAGGTTGTTGTAGCCTTACTGGTATTCGATTGGCATCTCAAAACTGGTTTGCACCAAGTGAGCATGCGGGGGTTGCGTTTGTCGTGCGTCCTCACAGGATGCAATGGCAGCCCTTCGATATTTCATATGCATTTATCCACCGCGAGTGCAATGCATGATGAGGGCGAATCCTATCCCATGAAGGAAATTCGTCTGCTGACTGACCGGCTGCATCAGGAAATCGCGGAAAAAACCAGAGCACTTGAAAAATTCCGCCACTTGTTTGAAGGGGCGGAAAATGGAATACTGGTCGCCCGAGGGGATACCATAGAATTCGCAAACCCGGCACTGAAGCATATCCTGGGCCATGACGCTGAAAAAATCACTTCAGAACCCTTTATTACATTCATCCACCCTGATGACCGGGCAACGGTCCTCGACCGGCATATCCGGCGGATGCGAGGGGAGGACCTGGAAAAATCCTACGATTTCAGAGTGGTCGCATCTGACGGATCTGTCAGGTGGATAAACCTCAGTGCCCAGATTATCAACTGGGATGGTGACCTGGCCAACCTGAGCTTTGTCAACGATATCACCGAACGTAAAACGGCGGAAAAAGAACACGAAAAACTGCAGGAACAGCTTTTTCAAGCCCAGAAGATGGAAACAGTCGGCCGGTTGGCCGGAGGGGTGGCGCACGATTTCAACAATATGCTGGGCGTGATCCTTGGATATTCAGAAATGGCTCTAAGCCAAATGGCAGCCGACCATCCCTTGCATGGGGCCTTGCACGGAATCAATCAGGCTGCTCAGCGCTCCGCCGACCTGACCCGCCAACTTCTGGCGTTTGCCCGCAAACAGACAATTACGCCCAGGATTATCGACCTGAACGAAACCGTTGAAGGAATGCTCAAGATGCTGCGCCGGCTCATCGGCGAAGACATCGACCTGATCTGGCTGCCTGGCCGGAACCTTTGTCCGGTCAAGATGGATCCCGCCCAGATCGACTTGATTCTGGCCAACCTGTGCGTCAACGCTCGGGATGCCATCAAGGGCCATGGTAAAGTCACGATTGAGACAGGCCTGACTTCGTTCGATGATGCCTGGGGCGCTGTTCACACCGGGGTGGTGCCGGGCGAGTACGTGCTGCTGGCGGTCAGTGACAACGGCTGCGGCATGGACCAGGAGACCATCAACCATATGTTCGAACCCTTCTTCACCACCAAGGAGCAGGGCCAGGGTACCGGTCTCGGGCTCGCCTCCGTGTACGGCGCCGTCACCCAGAATAACGGCTTTATCGACGTGGAAAGTGAACCGGGCCAGGGGGCAACCTTCAAAATCTACCTGCCGCAATATGTCATCAGAACCGAACCCCTGCCTGTACAGGATCAGGTTGGGGCGACGATGCGCGGCCACGAAACCATATTACTGGTAGAAGACGAACCGGTAATCTTGAAAATGCTCAGGACCATGCTCGAACACCAAGGATACACAGTACTGACGGCGGGTTCCCCGGAGGAAGCCATCCGCTTGGCCGAGGAACACTCAAGCCGCATCGATTTGCTCATGACAGATGTAGTCATGCCCGGGATGAATGGCCTCGACCTGGCCAGGAATCTGCTTTCTCGCTACCCCGGTATCAAAACCCTGTTCATGTCCGGTTATACCGACGACGTCATCGCCCACCACGGAGTGCTGGACGAAGGCGTGCATTTCATCCAAAAACCCTTTTCGATGAGAGTCCTGGGGGAAAAACTACGCGAGGCCTTGGAAGGTTGATATATTCCTGAATCTGTGAACGTTTGTCGGTGCGCCAGCTTCATTGTCCGTGGCCCTTCGATTAAAGTACACCTCATCGGACGGGTACGGGCAATGAAGCTGGCGTGCGGACGGACGCCCCGAAGGCGGCGGATGAAAGTTATTTTCAAGGATTCAGCTGCAATTATGACCTGATTTCAAAAAATAAAACTCAAACAAGAGTCCAGCCGTCACGGATTCAGGAAAACGTATCCCCGCAAGAAGGACCGGGAAGGAGACAAACAGCATGATCCACACTTCAGGTGCCCAGGAGCAGGCCAACGCCGCCATGACGGTCCCGGAACTCCTCAAGGTAGCCAGCGGCTGCTGGAAACCATGTACTCTGCACGCCGGAGTCAAACTGGATGTTTTCAGTCACCTGGCCCAAAGACCCATGACGGCTGCGGACCTGGCCCGTCTGCTTGAGGTTGACGCTCGCGGCCTCGACATGCTGCTCCATGCTTTGGCCGCGATGGATCTGCTGCGCAAGGAAGAGGACCGGTTCAGCGCCACCAAATTCAGCGCCGAGCATCTCGCCCGACAGTCGCCTCATTATCTTGGCCACATCATCATGCATCATCATTTTCTGGTGGACGGTTGGAGCCGGCTCGACGAAGCAGTTCAGCACGGGAAACCGGTGCGCAAACGCTCGTCCCACGATGTCGACAGCCTTGAACGGGAAAGCTTTCTTATGGGCATGTTCAACCTGGCCAACCGGATTGCCCCGCAGGTGGCAGCGGCCATCAACCTGGGTGGCCGGCGCCGCTTGCTCGACCTGGCCGGCGGCCCCGGCACCTACGCCATCCATTTTTGCCAACAGAACCCGGAACTGACCGCGGTCGTCTTCGACCTACCAACCACTCGTCCCTTTGCCGAACAAACGGTGGCCCGGTTTAATCTGACCGATCGAATCGACTTTGTCGCCGGGGACCTCGTCGTCGATCCCATCGGTTCGGGCTTTGACGTGGTCTGGCTTTCCCACCTGCTCCACAGCGAAGGCCCTGAAACCTGCGCCACCATTGTCGCCAAGGCGGTCGAAGCACTCACCGAGGACGGCCTGCTGCTGGTGCAGGAGTTCATCCTCGACGACAGCCGCACCACACCAATCCACCCTGCGCTTTTCTCCCTGAACATGCTGATCGGCACACCTGAAGGCCAGGCCTATACGCAGGGGGAACTGTCTTCCATGATCCACCAGGCTGGATTCGACCAGGTTCGGCGGCTGCCTCTTGAACTTCCCAACGGAGCGGGCATCCTGGCGGCTGTTCGGTCGACCGCATCACCGGCCCGGCAACCATGAACAACTATTTTGAACAAAGTAATCCTCGGAATCATAACTCGATTCCTTTCGCTCAACAGCCTGCATTATGCTATATCAAGAACCGGCGCGGCAGGAAATGACTGAGCCAATGGAGTTCGAAACTGAGCGCCTTCGGGTTTCTCTTAAGCCGCCGGCATGAAGAACCATGTCCGCCAGTTACTGTTCATGCAAAATGATTGCATTTTCATGCACTGAAACGTATTATATTGTCATCAGCTAAAAATTTCCTGAGGAACGCCATGGCCACATTACAAGTCAGATCTATTGATGACCAGTTATACGAAGCGTTGGGAAAGCTAGCGGAACGGGACCACCGGTCCATCAGCCAAGAGGTTGTTGCCATTTTGAAGGAGCATCTTTCTCAACCAGTTCGGCATACCGCCACCACCGCAACTGAAGAATTTCTCAGCCTATGCGGCACGTGGCAAGAAGACCGATCAGCAAAAGAGATCGCAGATGAAATACGCGCGCACCGGCAGTCGGCAACCAGGTTCAAGAACACACTGTAATGTATTTGCTCGATACCGATACGCTCATCTATTCGTTGAAAGGTGATCCTGTAACAGTTGCCAATTTTCGTAAGTTTGCGGGCTCCCCTAAGGCGATTTCCGTTATCACCTATGGGGAACTGGTCTTTGGTGCTCATCGCTCGCACAGGGTTACCGAAAATCTTGCCAAGGTATATCGGCTCAAGGAAATTTTTCCCCTGGTTGATGTGTCGCCGGCAATTATGGATATTTTCGGTGTCCTCAAGGTGCAACTCTATAATGAAGGCACACCAGTTGACGATTTTGATCTCATAATCGGGGCCGCAGCACTGACCACCGGCTATTGCGTGGTTACCAACAATGAACGCCACTACTCGAAAATTCCGGGATTAAAAGTCGTCAATTGGACCAAGGAAGACCCTACGATGTAGAGTATCCAAGGAACTGGGGTCACAAGGAACTGGGGTCACAAGGAACTGGGGTCAGATCTTGATTCTTGAATTATTTCGGAGTATCCTTACCTCATGGCTCGACCACTCCGCATAGAATTTCCGGGAGCCATCTACCATGTGACATCCCGGGGCAACGCACAGGCTGCCATTGTTCTGGACGACATCGACAGGAGCGCCTTTCTCTCCGTCCTCGGACTGACAATGCGCCGGTTCAACGTTATTTGCCACGCGTATTGCCTGATGACCAACCACTTCCATCTCCTGCTTGAAACTCCGGATGCCAATCTGTCCAAGGCCATGCGCCAGTTCAACAGCGTCTACACGCAGGCATTCAACCGGCGGCATGGCCGGGTTGGTCACGTGCTGCAGGGACGGTTCAAATCCATTGTCGTTGACCGGGACGCCTATCTTCTCGAACTATGCCGGTACATAGTCCTGAACCCGGTCAGGGCCGGAATGGTCAAGGAGCCTGGCAAGTACCCGTGGTCCAGTTACCAGGCCACGGCGGGGCTTCGGAAGAAACCGGATTTTCTGGCTGTGGACTGGATTCTTGAACAGTTTGGTGCTGATCGCGTCCAGGCCCGGAAAAAATACCGTCTCTTTGTCAAGGCGGGGCTTGATTCAGAATCGCCCTGGAATGACATCAAAGGACAGTGCCTGCTCGGAGACGACCCGTTTCTGGAAAAACTTTCTCCCCTGCTCAAGGACAAAAGCGCGTTGACGGAAATTCCTCGTGTGCAGCGTTTTGCCGACCGTCCAGCCTTGGAGACGATCTTACAGGGCACGGAAGACCGTGCGCAGCGTGACGCAGCCATCCTCAAGGCCTGCCATGAGTATGGCTATACCCAGGCACAGGTTGCTACTGCGACAGGATTGCACTATTCAACGGTGAGTAAAATCATCGGGAAAAAGCATAATTCAAGATTCAAGATCTGACCCCATAGAACACTATGTCTCGGAATAGGAAAATCACCGACCTCAGGAATATCGGCAAGAAGATTGCAGGACGACTGAACGAAGTAGGAATTTTTTCTGAGAGCGATTTAAGGAGAGTTGGTGCGGTTAATGCATACAGTAGGATCAAGGAGAAGCATCCGAATAAGACCTTACCGGTTTGCTACTACCTGCATTCATTTGAAGGCGCTTTAACTGAAAAGCATTGGAATGAAATCAGTGAGCAAAGAAAACAGCAACTGAAAGCACAAATCGGCTAACAAGGCACTGCACCGAACGGTCACAGACAATACAGCTGAGGCACGGACGAACACGCACGGATCCAGGATTGTTACACAAGGAATGAAGGAGGGTAAAAAATGAAAAGTGCAAGATCCTTTTTGATTGCAGCGGTAATGACTGCAATGATGATGACAAGCTGTGGCGGCTCCGACAGTGGAGACGCAGAGCAAACAGCTTCATCCGAAGAAGTCGAAATCGGCAGCCAAGTTTGGATGGCGTCAAATCTGAACGTTGACAAGTTCCGTAATGGTGATCCTATACCACACGCTCAAACCGATGAAGAATGGGAAAGAGCCGGAGAAGAAGGAAAACCTGCCTGGTGTTATTACAATAATGACCCTGCCAATGGCAAGAAGTACGGCAAGTTGTACAACTGGTATGCTGTGATGGATCCGAGGGGATTGGCTCCGGAAGGATGGCAAATCCCCTCAGATGAAGATTGGAACGAACTGGTCAGCTATCTCGGCGGGCGACAAGTCGCCGGAAAGAAGCTGAAAAGCAAGAGCGGTTGGGACAGGAACGGTAACGGCACCAACGAAAGCGGTTTTTCAGGTTTACCCGGTGGCGCCCGGATAGCTACCGGCAATTTCTCCCACATTGGTGAAGGCTCTTACTGGTGGAGTTCTACCGATGACGGCTCACAATCTTTTATCCGGACACGTATACTGGAGCATGGGAATGACCGAGTCTTGAGGGGCGCCACCCATATGGCCTCAGGGTTTTCCGTGCGTTGCCTCAGGAATCCTGAGGTCAGCCCTTGACCGCAGCGGGTGGAGTGAGCAGATAACGAGGAAGAATGCTGGAGAGCCGAGCATAAGGGGTCAGCATAAGGGGTCAAGTCTTTCTTTGGCTCTTACTGTGAATATGTCACAGGTGTAAATTATGTCGATCTGTTGCAGCTACCTCCCAATCGCATGGTATCGCAGCGTAATCGGAGAGAGGAGATACAAAAGCCAAAAAGAGACTTGACCCCTTTCCGCTGACCCCTTTCCGCAAATGACCCCTTTCCGCCCCCCTTCGTCCCTCCATCCAGACCTTGGCATAGCAGACCCAACTTACCGCTGCAACTGACTTTCCCGTTTTTCGGAGGCCAGGGCCTTCCAGATATTGTAGCACATCAACAACAAAATGAAATTGAATGGCAAGGCAGCGGTGATGGCCATCCGTTGCAGGGCCGCCAATCCACCGGAGACAAGCAGAATGGAGGCCACGGAGGACTGGATGACTCCCCAGGTGATTTTTTTGGCCAATGTGGGGTTAGGCGACCCTTTACTGGTCATGATGCCCAGAACAAAGGTGGCGGAGTCCGCCGAGGTCACAAAAAAGACGATCAGTAGCACAATGGCGGCGTTGGCCAAAATCATCGAACCTGGAAAGTGATCGAAGACCAGAAACAGACCGGTGGAGACGTCGTTTTGGACCGCCATGCCGATGCTCGTCCCTTTTTCCAGCTCCAGGAACAACGAAGCCCCCCCAAACACGCTGAACCAGACAAAAGTTAACAGAGTCGGCACCAGGAGCGCTCCCCAGATGAACTCGCGGATGGTTCGTCCACGGGAAATCCTGGCCACAAATATGCCCACAAACGGCGACCAGGCGATCCACCAGGCCCAGTAGAACAAGGTCCAGCTTTTGTACCACTCCTGCCCCAGAAACGGATTCACGGCCAGGCTCATTTCCAGCATACTGCCCATGTATCCACCTATGGTGTTGGTAAACACGTTGAGAATATATGAGGTTGGTCCGGCAACCAGCATGAACAGGAGCAGGATGAAGGCGAGAAAGATATTGGTCTTGCTCAGGGTCTGGATGCCTTTATCCAGGCCAACGACGGCGGAGACCATGAACAGCAAGGTGGTGACCAGGATAATCAGCAGCGTGAATGTGCTGGAGGAAGGCAGACCGTACAGGTGTTCAAGGCCGCTGTTGATCTGAATCGCACCGAGTCCCAGTGAGGTGGCGATTCCAAAGATGGTGGCAAAAACGGCCATGATGTCGATAAAATGGCCGATGGGTCCGTAAATCCGGTTGCCAAGCATGGGGTAGAAGCAGGAACTGATCAGGGGCGGCATGCCGCGACGAAAGGAAAAATAAGCGATACCCAGACTCATCACGATATAGATCGCCCAAGGATGAAGACCCCAGTGAAAAAAACTGTAGCGCATGGCAAAGGTGGCCGCTTGTCCGGTTTCCGGTTGGACAAATTCCGGCGGGTCCATGAAGTGACTGAGAGGTTCGGCCACGCCCCAGAAAATCAGGCCGATGCCCATCCCAGCGGCGAAAAGCATGCTAAACCAGCCGAAGTAGGTATACTCCGGTTTTTCATGATCGCGACCCAGCTTGATCGTGCCATACCTGCTCAATGCCAGAACCACACAGAATATGAGGAAAAAAAAGCCTGAAAGCATGTAAGCCCAGCCGAAATGGGCTATGATCGCACCGTGCAGGAAAGTGGATACTCGATCCAGTAATGCCGGGTCGACCACCCCGGCAAGGACGAACACGACGACGATGACCAGTGATATCAAAAAGACCTTGTTGTCAAACATGGAAAATTCCCGAATAGAGTACTATTTACGGAACCAGCAAAACAGAACTGGAGACTCCCGAGGTAACCCGCGCGCAGGTAGAACCAAGCAGCTTGGAAGGAAATGGTTCGTTGAGCCGCCCAAGAACGACCAAATCGGCCTGGATCTGTTCGACAACCTCGATAATGTGTTTAGATGGCGAACCGATCCGGGAGATGACAGACATTTCATGAAAGTCATCTTCGAATTTCCCGGTCAGATCCTTCAGCATCTGCTCGACATTTTCCCTGCGCAATTGTTCGGTGAAAGGGTCGGACGCCCTTTCACCCACATGCAGAATTGTCAGCTTGGAAATAAACTGGCCAAGCATGCGGACATACAGCCAAACCCGGCTCGCCGCTTTGCGGAAATCAGTGGCAAAAACAAGATGGCGCACCTTTTCGGTATGCTCCAGCTCCGGGCGTTGTTTATGGATGAAGACCGGGATATCGGAAAGCCGGATGATGTCTTCTGTCGTACTTCCCAGCAACGAGGACACCAGAAAGTTTTTTCTACTGGCAGGCAGGTAAATGACATCCGCTGCCAGGTCCATGGCCTGACGGGTGACTTCCGAGGCTACATGCCCTTCCATAAGCAGGGGCGTAGCCTGGATTCCAACCTGGTTCAGTTCGTCGACAAGATGTGCTAACCGGGCCTGAATCAGGTCTTTGTTACCAAGCCCAGGGGTCATAACGTGGAGCAGGACAATCTGCTGGCCACCGAACCGGTCGATAAATGATGCGCGAATCTTGACATCTGCAAGAGACTCACTCAGGTCCAACGGTTGCACAATCTTTTTCAACATGGCAAATCCTCTGGTCGTTGATCTGTAACTTATCAAGGGGTTTGACCTGTATGGCTTGTCACGCATCTGCATTGTAGCGATGGCTCGAACCCCAGGCTAGTGCAGACCTGGATACTCGCTAGAGCCCTTCAATGCGGGCCGATACGTTCCAGTGCATAAGGCAACATTTGATCAAAGTCTTTCAAAGCATTGGCATTCCGAACGAATTATGCCATGGCCATGCTGAAGGCAATGCAAACCGGATGCACGACACATGGCAGGTTTTCTGCTGCTCCAGAACGGTTCTGCATATCCCAATTCAACTTTCGATGCAAGGCTGGAATCGATTGTCCCTGGTACAGGTTTCTCAGGCCCACTTCGGCAGTGACCGTTCTGGTGGTCATATCGAGGATCATCGCCTGCCTTCATTGATGCCTGAATCCAGGCGATGCTCATTTCCCCAACTCATTTCTGCCCTTTTTTACCACCCCGTACCTTGGCTGTTTTTTTCACAAATCTGAATCCGAGAGCGTTCGTCCGTGCGTTTTCCCAATAAAGCTCTTATCGACAGAACCCTCAGGTGTCATGCGCAAAATTACCTGTCTGCAACCGTAGATTAGGGACGCTGCTCAATTTTCCTCCACCGATATATTTCTCCACCCGATTGATCACTGTTGCTTCCATGATCGATATTATTTTCTTGACTTTCATAACACCATGGGTTCTATGGTGTCCAGTTCAGGTGTTCGTAAGAACTTAAAAGGGAACTCCGTGCAATTCGGAGACGGGCCCGCCGCTGTAACCGGGGACGAAAGCCGCTTTGATGTCACTGACCATAAGGTTGGGAAGACGCGGCAAGTAGGATGAACCGGGAGTCAGAAGACCTGCCTGGACTTTGAGGAGACGACTGCGAGGACGGCAGCGTACCCCCGGCATAGCTTTTCCGCGGATAAAAAAGGGATATCCCGGATCGAAATGTTTCGATCCGGGTTTTTTTTTGCTCAAACTCTTTCCGCCCCTGCCCCTGCCCCTATTACCAATCTCCAACCCCACGAACCTAGC
>NZ_JAFFQC010000080.1 GCF_016918545.1 Desulfobulbus alkaliphilus
TTATATTACAGATGCTTATTTAATTGTAGATATATTTAGTGATTATGTTTTAGAATGCAATAAATCAGCTATGTCATTAATTTTTAAATGTGAAAAATATAATGATTTCATCAGGCATTATGACATTATTGAATACAAAAAAAGAGACGAGTATCTGAAATTTTATAATACATTTAAAAAGTATGATCTAAAATATAAAGAAATACAGACATTTATTGTTAACGAGAAAGAAAAAATTGTCCCGGTTAGTTTAAAAATCAGCAAAATGGATTCAGGTGAAGATAGTCTGATTTTAATAAGAATTAAAGATTTAAGCGAAACTATAAGTATAGAAAAAAGGCAAAAATTGTTATCAACAGCTGTTGATCAAGTCGCTGAATCTGTAATTATAACAGATGTATACGGGAAAATTCAGTATGTAAATCCAGCTTTTGAAAAAACAAGTGGGTATATGTTTTCAGAAGTTATAGGGAGAAGTTATGATTTTTTAAATGATGATGAATCGTCTAAAGTTCAATATACATTAATGTGGAAAGAATCTTCTTCAGGAAACGTATGGCGCGGAGTTTTAGTTAATAAAAAACGAAACGGGTCGAGATATAAGGAGGAAACTACAGTTACTCCTGTAAAAGATAGCGAGGGAAAAATAATCAATTATGTGACAGTTAAGCGAGATATAACTGAGCATTTGATTCTTGAAAATCAGATCCGTCAATCGCAAAAAATGCAGGCTATCGGTACTCTGGCGGGCGGGATTGCCCATGATTTCAACAATATTCTAACGGCAATTCTCGGCTATGCTGAATTGACGCAAGCTCAATGTGATAAAGGATCATTATTATATGATAATTTAGAAGAAATTGTGAGAGCTGCTGACAGAGCAGGTAAGCTGGTAGATCAAATTTTAAAATTCAGTCGTCAAGGTGAAAAAAATATTTCGAATTTTGATATTAGTTTGATCATTAAAGAGGCAACTAAATTACTACGCGCCAGTCTGCCCGCAAATGTAGAATTATTGCTTGAATTAAAAGATACTCCATTAGTGAAAGCTGACCCGACCCAGGCACATCAAATAATAATGAACCTATGCACCAATGCATATCAGGCCTTGAGTGGAAAAGGTGGCACAATAAAAATCCGTTTACAAACAGTCAATATTACACCGCAGCAGGGAATCAAAATTGGCAATGTAGAGCAGGGCAGATATGCTTGCCTTCAGGTTGAAGATAATGGACATGGAATTCCCCAGGAACTCATGGAAAGGATCTTTGAACCCTATTTTACCACGAAATCATTTGGGGCAGGAACCGGTTTGGGGTTGTCTGTTGTACATGGAATCGCCCATGATCATGGCGGCGCGGTGACTGTTGAATCAACCCTTGGCAGGGGTACCTGCTTTTCGGTTTTTTTACCTCAAGTTCATCATGATGGCTGCCAGGATACCTTTGAACAGGAGAGATTTAAAATTTTTGGCGAGGGGCACGTCCTGGTGGTTGATGATGAATATCCCATTGTCGGTTTCATCACCCAGGTGCTTGAGCATATGGGATACACGGTTGAATCTTGCCAATCCAGTGAGTCGGCCCAGGCTCTTTTTCAAAAACGAAAAGGAGATTTTGATCTGGTTATTACCGATATGGGAATGCCTGGCATGACAGGTATCGAATTAGCCGCCGAATTAAAAAAAATAAACCCTTTGATTCCTGTCATTTTATGCACCGGGTTCAGCGAACATGTCACGGCTGACACCTATCGGCAAATGGGGCTGGATGGGTATGTCGCCAAACCCTTCAATGCAGAAAATTTATGCCATGAGGTGGCACGGGTCACTGCAATGAGTAATGAGCAACAATAATCATCTGGATCCGTGAGCGTCATGGATCAAGCAGCTACAACCCCTTGACCTCTGCGGGTAACTGGTACTGGCAACAAAGCCACCTGCCTGTGTGCTTGAGTCGCTGATAAGATCCTGAGTGTCCGACCGATATGGAGGAGGGCAAAGCAAAACCCCCGTTGATCGATTGATCGACGGGGGTTTTTTGTAGAGGATCGGCGGCGACCTACTCTCCCACATAGTTTCCCATGCAGTACCATCGGCGCTGAAGAGCTTAACTTCCGTGTTCGGAATGG
>NZ_JAFFQC010000081.1 GCF_016918545.1 Desulfobulbus alkaliphilus
GTCGAGATGGGGCCGCAAAAGCTGATATTTTTGCTGGAGCATGGCAAGGTTGTCCATGCTGCGACTATACAGTCAAAAAATCGTCAACGCAAAACAAAAAATGTACAAGTTATTATTGCTAGACTCCTAACCAGCCTGAAGATAGGCCTTCCGGATCAGGATGTCGAAATCGGTCCGGTGCCAACCAGCGGCGGTGGCCGCAAGCCGGAACCGGAGCTTGATCAGCTCAGCAACATTATTAAGGCGTTCAACGACCAGTTTGGCAATATTGAATGGAAAGACGGTGACAAAATCCGCAAGGTTATCGCCGAGGAGATCCCGGCCAAAGTGATAGCGGATGTTGCCTACCAAAACGCCATGCGGAACAACGACAAAAAGACCGCTCGGATCGAACACGACGCCGCACTGCAACGAGTCATGATCGACCTCTTGGCCGACCACACCGAGCTGTTCAAACAGTTCAGCGACAACCCGTCCTTCAAAAAATGGCTGGGCGACACTATTTTCGGCGTGACCTACCAACATCAGGCCGAACAATTCGCAACGAGGGCGAGCCATGGACCTTAAATCGGCAGTCATTCAGGTTCTGCAACAGGCGGGTACAGCGCTGCACACCAAGGATATAACCGAGCAGGTTATGGCTGCCGGTCTCTGGCACTCCGGAGGCAAGACTCCAAACGCCACTGTCAGCGCCCGGCTCTACTCCGAGATCAAGAGCAATGGTGACAAGTCACCTTTTGTAAAGGTCGGCCCTCAGACCTTCGCTCTTCGGGAATCCACTGAAATGCCGAGCGGCACTGGGTCGGTTCCGTTGGACGTGCAAGAAACGACAAACCCGTCGTCCGCAAATGCAGGCTTCTCCTTCACAGAATGCGCTCAGAAGGTGCTTGAAATGTTCGGCGGCAAAAAGCCGATGCATTACAAGGAGGTCACCGCGAAGGCCATTGAAAAAGGATGGCTGATTACGGGAGGAAAAACGCCGGACGCCACCATGTACGCCCAGGTGATCACCGAAATCAAGCGCCAGCAGAAACGAGGGGAACGGCCCCGTTTTGTCCAGCACGGCCGTGGCTATATCGGTCTGAGCCAATGGTTGGGACGCGGTCTCGCATTCCAGATCGAGCAGCACAACCACCAGGTTCGAAAAGCGCTGCGTGAGCGCCTGCTGATCATGAAACCAGGCGAATTCGAGGAGCTTATCTCGCAGTTGCTGGCAGAGATCGGTTTCGAGATGGTCGAGGTGACCAAGCTCAGCGGCGACGGCGGCATCGATGTCCGGGGCACCCTGGTGGTCGGTGACGTGATCCGCATCAAGATGGCCGTCCAGGTCAAGAAGTGGAAGCTCAAGAACAACATCCAGGCTCCGGTGGTGCAGCAGGTGCGCGGCAGTCTCGGCGCACACGAGCAAGGCCTGATCATCACCACCAGCGACTTCAGCCCGGGAGCCATCAAGGAGGCCGCCCAGGCAGACAAGACCCCCATCGCCCTGATGAACGGTGAGCAACTCGTGATGCTCCTGATGGAACACGGCATCGGCGTTCATCGCTCGACGCCTGATTTGTTTGAAATTGATGAAGAGTTTGTTGACAGTGTCCACCGGAACGAAAGTGATCAGCCTCATTGGACGCGTGATTGATAGCGACCCACCGGAAAAAATCGCATGGCGAAAGACAGGGTAAGAATGGAAAATCGGTGTCGTTGACGGTATCATGGGGATGGGGTAAAAATCAGCTCCATGCCACTCATTTTTCTGGAGCCATCATGAACCACCACGCAGCGAACGTTGCCTTTGTCGGCTATCCGGGTGATTTCATTATTCAGCCCATCCCTCTGGTGGAGACAGGGGTTTCCTGCCGGTTTTCCCTCGCCGGCGGACGATTACATTGACCGCGCTTTTATATGAAACTTCTCTCTACCACGGAACTTTCTGTTTGAATAATCGTTTGCCACAGTGGGGCTTTGCTCCCTAAGCATTTGGGCTTCGTCTCTGCAATTGTCTTGGCTGGACGATGGGGGTGTTC
>NZ_JAFFQC010000082.1 GCF_016918545.1 Desulfobulbus alkaliphilus
AATCCCCCCACAGCCTCCCCCATTCAACATGGAGGATCGAGGCATGAGACAACCAATCGATTGGGATCAGGTAGCGGAGTTGGCAGAGAAGATCAAGGAACAGGGGCTCAGTTATCGTGAGGGTGCGAAGCAATGTGGCATTCCGGTTCGGCGGCTCTACGAGCTGAGCCGACGGCAACGTACGGCTGGTCTTGGTGCTGATGGCGCTGAGGATGTGCCACCGGTTGCATCCGAGGGGAATGCGGATGGTGGCGTTGCTGTTGGTGCCGCCGCGGTAGATGAACCGGATCCCTATGATCTGTCGCCCTTGCCGGTTGAGATCCAGGAGCTGATCATCGGGTATCGGAGAGACGATGGCGGTGTTGGTTTCAAGCGGATCGAAGATCGTCTGAAGTCGGATCACCTGGTGGTGGTGAGCCGCAAGCAGATCCGGCAGGTTTTGAAGAACCATGGTCTGCTGACGGGACATGATTCGAGTTTCGACCGCCCCGTTGAGAACGGCAAAGGGAGCCGTCGTTTCGAGGCGGGCCATGCCGGTGAGATGTACCAGATGGATGTCAGCTACGTGTATTTGCGTGGCCTGCCGGTGCAGTATCTGGTGGTGATCGTCGATGATTACAGCCGTTTCTGTGTTGGTGCGGAGCTTTGCGGCGACCAGAAGGGGGAGACGCTGCTGGGGGTGCTGCATGAGACCTGCAGCCGGCACGGCAAGCCGCACAAGTTGCTGACCGATCAGGGGAGCGGCTTTTACAGCTGGAGTGCCCGACAGACCATGTTCCAACAGTATCTCGACGACCAGGGGATCGAACATCTGGTGGGTAATCGGCACAGTCCGCAAAGCCAGGGGAAAGTGGAGCGTTTGATCCAGACCCTGAAACGGGAGTGGCTGGGGCGGACCCGATTTGCCGGTCTGGCGGAAGCGGTGGCTGGGCTGGCCACGTATATCCGCAGCTACAATTATGACCGGCCGCATCAAGGCATCGACGGTTTTCGGCCGGCGGACAGGTTTTATGGGGTCATGGCGGAGCGCAGCCGGATCGAGGCGGAGCTGACGGGCAAGGAGATTGATTTTTCCAAGGGATACTGCATTTTTAAGATTCAGGACAACAGCGTCAGTGTGGTAAGCTCAGCAGCAGGTATTGCGGTCTATCTCAATGGCAAACTGCTGGAGGAGGTGAGGGATGAGCATCGCTGTTGATGCATTGAAACAGGTGCACCTGGTGGAGTTTCTGCAAACGCATTACGGCCTGGAATTCCAACGGGCTGGTTCCGGCTACGTGACGCGCAGCCCCTTTACGGCAGACCGGCAGCCGAGCCTGACCGTGCGGGAACAAGACGGGAGATGGCTGTTCAAGGATTTTTCGAGCGGTCTGGGCGGCAGCATTATCGACCTGGTGGGGGCCCTGGAAGGATTGAACGACGTTGGCCAGGCCATCCGACGGGTCCGGGAACTGGTCGGCGGGACGGTGACAGGTTCTCTGCCATTACCGCCGGCCTCTGGCGAAAGAGCGAAGCGGTATGACATCACCGAACTCTACCAGCGATTCCACCTGCAGGACCCGGGGGTCTGCCGGGACTATCTGCTGGGACGGGGTATTGGCGCGGAATTGGTCGAGCAGTTGATCGAGGAGGGCGAGGTTGTCCATAACCGGTACCAGGAGAGGTCATACTGCTGTTTTGCGGTCCGCGATGAGGCTGGTGTGTTGCGCTGCCTGGACAACCACGAGATTGCCGGTCCAGGCAAATTCGTGCTGGGCACCAAACATGTCTACAGCCGGGACTGGACGCAGTTGTCCGCATCCTTCGAGGTCTTTGTCTGCGAAGGGATTATTGACTACCTCAGCATCAAGAGCATGGATGGGGGCGTGGGGATCGCCCTGCTCGGTAACCAACTGCTGTTCGATCCAGGTCTCCTGGCGCATTGCCGACGCCTGGTCACCGCCCTGGACAATGATC
>NZ_JAFFQC010000083.1 GCF_016918545.1 Desulfobulbus alkaliphilus
ACCTGAAAGTTGGCTAAAGCGTACACTATTTGGCATCTACTCCCAAGTGCTTCAAGAACAGTTTGTCTCTGGCCACTGATTCGGTGGACCATCGATAGCTGCCCATGGCAGTTTGTACCTTGGTGGTTTCAATGCAGTCAAACCAATCCAGGACCTGGGTGAGAGAGCGCTGCGCAAGCCAGTCTTCCAGTTTCTTTTCAAGCTTGACAAGTGATTTGGGTTTTCCGGGTTCTTGCTTCCCGAGATTGTCTTGCACTTGCTTTATCTTTTTCGTCAGGAAACAATGATAGCCCAGTGAGACAAATTGTGTGAATTGCCTTCCACGCAAATTGTCTGGGTACCATGTGCGCGGTCGCGCACCGTCGAGCCTCCCCTTTTGTACGGCAAAGAGTTCTTCAATTTTTTCTCGCAGCCGATAGTTTTCAAGTGCGGTAAATGTGTCCATGGTCTGATTGCTGACGAGGGCGAAATAGCCGAAGTACTTCTTTGCTTCGGTAATTGCTTTATCGTTGAATCCTACCTTCAGCTGTCCCCCACGCCCCTTCCTGGAACAACTCAGGTACTTGTCTATTTTCTTTTGCGCTGAACCCGTGAACTCGGTTTCTCCTCCTTCTATTTGCGCCTTCAGTTCAAGCAAGTCCTTACGGAAGGCGAGTTCTTTCTTGGCTTCGTTGTCGGGAGAATAGTAAACATGCACATACAAACGGCGCGAGAACGTTTCTTTTTCACCGGCGACCTTGTCGTTGCGTGATCGCTGGCGTACCCGGCTGAACTGGTGCATTCTATGCGAAGTTGCTCCACAGATGGACGGATCGAACGGACACGTGCTGGACATGCCCGCCAGTGTTGCACGGAGCGCATCAACTGTCTCGCGGACCCAGACAATATTCGGATCAACCAGGGTCAGAAACTTAACATTGCTCAAGGCGAATTCCATCATGTTCTTTTGGCTGTAGTAGCCGTTATCAGTGACAATCAGAGGCTTTTCCAGATTGAGACACTTGATTTGTTTCAGAGTGTTTTCAATGGATATGACATCCGGAATATTACCGGGTTGTTTCGCGAAGGCCATCGGTTCGCGAGCTTTCACGGAATATAAAGTCAAAAGCTTGATCGTGTTGAGTCCGTCGCCATCCTTGTTGAACCCCCGCCGTGCTTCCGACTGATTTTCGGAGTAGGTCGAGATGGTGGTTGAGTCAAATGCCAGCACGGGAGACTCTCCCAGGCGTACCGCCCGAGCTGAAAAATAGCACTGGATGCCTTCTTCATTGCGACCAACATTCTTGAACAGGTTACCATACACATCTTCAGTGATCGCTTCACGATATGGAAGAGGGTGCATCACCTGCCAGCTCTCAAGGCGCGGCAGGGTGTTGCCACCAGAACCGATCCAGTAGCGTGCGATAGAGAGAATCTTCGCCGCATCACCCTCGCTGAATGAAGCACGTACATCATCATCAATGCCGGAAACCTCGCCAACCCATTCCAGGATGTCCGTGAGGCCGGTATGCTGACGTGTTGCATCGACAACGCCTTCTTCGCCCTTGCTTTTTTTTGGACGAGTTGGCACAAATTCTTGCGTGCCCGCCTTAATTTTCCCTTTGAGCTTCTGACTGACCGTATAGGTTTTTCGGGTCTTTTCGTTGTAGGCCGTAATCCGTTCATAGACGTAAATATCGCCATTTGGACGCTTTTCCCGACGCTCGCCGACATGAGTTTTTCCTGTTACTGGCTTAGCCATGCGTAATCCCCCCTTTAACATGTGCGTATAAATATAATACGTACATGTTAAAGGGCAAGAAAAAAACACGGATTTTCAACTAAACCGTGCTCATGGAGCTGTGTTGAGGGATTAAAGTGTTCGCTTTATCCGATTTTCAGGGT
>NZ_JAFFQC010000084.1 GCF_016918545.1 Desulfobulbus alkaliphilus
ACGCGGGTCAGCAGGATGCGGACAGCATCCGAGACGGTCAAACCCATGTTTTCCAATACCGCTGCCGCCCGTTTTTTTACAGTGGCGTCTACGCGGGTTTGTACCAGTGCATTAGCAGCCATGATTTTATCCTCCTTGGTTAGTTTTGATAAAAGTTTAATTCAAGTGCATTACAAAATCAAGGGAATCTACGGGGTCAAGGAATCTACGGGGTCAGGCCTAGAAGATGATAAGATTGTGCATTGAAGGTATACATTCCCCTGCACGCAAACCCTGGATGAAAATCAGACAAGCGTCCTTTGGTATATAAATAATTGAAAATATATTTTTTTCATTGAACTGGGGGTATCTCTGACTTCCTCTCATTGACAATAGAGGAGGTTATTTATATCCTCCACAGCTATCATGTACCTGCGAACAACCCAGAGGAAAAATAAAGACGGCACGGTAACGGTCTATTACCAACTGGCCCACAGCGAACGCCATCCGGAGACCGGCAAATCCTCCGCCAAAATCATTCACAGCTTCGGTCGGGCTGATCAGGTCGATCGGGAAGCCCTGGTACGGCTCTGCCGCTCCATTGCCCGGGTCTGCGGTGTCACCGTGGTGGATCCTCTGGATGACAGCACGCAGTCAGATGCGGTGGAATGAGCAAATGCTCAATAACGAGAATGTCTGTGGGGTCAGGCCTAGAAGATGCTAAGATCATGCGTTAAAATATACACGCCCTGGCACGCTGGAAAAACACCGGATATTGGTGAAGATCTCAGTGCCGTAGGATTATTGCGAGGGGTTCCGGCACCAGGACAACAACAGCAGAAAATTAGGGACGCCTCCCCTGTTTTCACAGAGAGAAATGCCAATCTCCCAAAGTACACAAAATAGGGGAAGCGTCCCTAATTTCCCCCCTAATTTTTCATGGCAACCGGCTGTTACCAATGATATGCTTGATTTTTATCGTATAAAAACGTATATTTTTTCGAATGAATACCATTAAATGGCATGTCAAAGCCTTGAAGCAACTGCGCAAGATCGACAGGCAGGATAACGCAATGATCCGTTCCGCCGTCAATGGCTTGGCTGGTATGCCTGATTGCCAGAGTGTAAAGGTCCTGGCCAATTCTCGGTACGGTTACCGGCCGATAGTTACCGGTTGCTGTTCGATTATGACGGCGAAGTGCGCATCGTCGAAATCCAGGAGGTAAAGAAACGTGATGACCGTACGTACTGATATCCAGATCATCCACGACCGCAACGGTGCCCCCGCCTTCGTAGTGGTCCCTTATGCCGACTGGCTGGCCAGTCGCGACCGCCAGGAAAACCTTGTCCCCCACGAAGTTGTCAATCTCACCTTTGACCACGACTGGTCGCCGATGCGCGCCTGGCGTGAATATCTTGAACTGACCCAGGCCGAGGTTGCGGCAAGGGCGAATATGACCCAGGGGGCCTACGCCCAGATGGAGAACAGCGTCAAGCCACGCCGCGTTAGCCTGAAAAAGATAGCCAAAGCCATGGGGTTGAGTGTCGAACAGCTCGATTTCTAGATTGCGGCTTCTCTTTTTTGCAGGGCAATCGCATCAAAATTCCAATAATTCGATTTAGGGCGTGCGTTCAGGGTAAGATAATAATATATACATAGTCCTCAACTCAATTTACGACGGGGGGACTATGGAAAACGATTTCAACAACACGACACTTGTTGCTCATTTTTCGACCTTGAAAGATCCTCGGATTACAGGAAGGAGTGCCCATAAACTGATCGATATCATTATCATTGCCATCTGCGGCATGCTTTGTGGAAGTGACGATTGGGTTGGCATCGAAGCCTTCGGGAAGGCGAAGC
>NZ_JAFFQC010000085.1 GCF_016918545.1 Desulfobulbus alkaliphilus
TGTCTCGACCACGGCATCAAGGGCTTCAAACGCTACGTCGCCATGGCGGTATTGGCACGGAACATACAGCGTCTGGGTGCGGTGTTGCGCCAGCAGGAGCAAGAAGCCGCTCAACGAAAGCGCGGCCAGTACAAAAAAGCGGCCTGAGTTGAACAGGCTGCCCCGGCTTTGCAGACGACGGGAGAACTCTGTCCTCTGATCGCTCTACATGGGAACCGTTCTCATGTTTAGCGCGTTAAAGCTAAAAACCAACACCGGAAAGAAAACCATTCTCATTAGCGATGCCCCCGCCGAGGCGCCGTTGGGTAAAAAATGGGGGTTTTCTTTCAGGCACTAGTTATAAAAAAATAGAGCTTGTCTGATTTTCATCCAGGGTTTAAATGCAAGGGCTCGTATGTCTTGAACACACATTCTTGGCATCTTCTAGGCCTGACCCCAAAGATAATGTCTTTTGTCACCGGCAAGGCGGACCTGATGAGCTGTATCCGCTCCGTGATGCGTTGCTCGGAGCGACTCCCCTGTGAAGTGTAAAACTTCTTGATTTTGGCGTCGCTTGTCCCCTGGATGCTCTCCAGCCGCGGCCAGCGCTTAAGGAAGGCCAGGGATAACGGGTCATGGAGATTGACGCTTATCAGTTGGAGTGACTGAGGAAAATAGCTTTTGAGTGTTGCCTTTAACTTGTTTGATACGCGAGTCCGCTCATCGACGGCTTTGCGCCGGGCTTCCGCAAGGGCCGCGATGTTTCTCGTCTGTTCGTCTTCCGGTACCCAAGGACGCAGCCGGTCCCGGTGGCAACGGATCAGCTCACAGAGAAATTCTGCATCCGGTTTGTCGTCCTTGGCCCCGCTGGTTGTGAACGCTTCGCGGTAACGGGCCAAGGCCTTGGGGTTGATGGGATAGAGCACGAGAAAATCGTAGCTCATCAGGTGGTACAGCAGGGCGCCCTTGGACTGTTCCAGGCAGACGGCAATACGCCCCTGCGGAAAACGCTGCCGTAGTTTGGCCAACCATTCATTGGGCACTTCTGGAGCATGTTCGATCTGGCGACATTCAAGCATTTTCCCAGATGGGGAGCAAAGGTGCAGGTCGTGTTTCTGATCGGCCCAGTCTATGCCCAGGTAGGCAACAATGTCATCCATTTTGGTTTCCATCTGCGCGGCTCCCGTCTTGAGGATTGAGGAAGATAAGAGGTATCCAATCAAAACGATACGCGGTGTCGGCAATGCGAAGACCTTATAGCGAGCCATTGAGGCAACTTCTGAGCATTCGTTATGGCCGACGACTCTTCTCCGCCCGAAACTCTACCGATAAACGTTACAACGTTGAGGATGGGCTATTCGTGACGGAGTGAGGCGTATCCAGAATGATTTTTCCATCGGTGGCGAAGTTTTCAACAATTTTCTCAATAACCACCATACATTTTAACTGTATACTGCTGGACCTACTATAAGGATGGGCAAACATCCGTATCGTTTGCCCATGCTGTCACATATAGGAAGGCCTCCCGAATGAACTCCACCACGGGCGCAACCCATGAAATGACATTGTAGGTTGCGGGTGAGGAACGAACCCCAACAAAACACCCGTCGCAATCACCCCACCTCCCCACACCCCACAACCGTTCCCTTGCTGTCATTGTCGGTAAAACGGTTCAGGTCATGGAGGAAAAACAGACGCTCTTATGATTAACCTTTCAAAGTATATCAT
>NZ_JAFFQC010000086.1 GCF_016918545.1 Desulfobulbus alkaliphilus
GGGAGTCTGAGGTGCTCGCTCATAACGTTTCCGTACGGGGGTGTGGGTTGCGGGATGCATGTTTTCCCATGTCGTGCGGGAAAACGCCGCGGGGAAGGTTTCCGCCGGGCCGAATTGTTAGATACCTGCAACATATAAAGGAAGTGCGAAAATTGCGCCATTCTACACCTGTCGCCGGAAATTGCCATGTAATTATCAGGCTATGCAAAAAAAATCAGGAGGCATTAATTCATCGTGGATCAGGGCCACGTTTCCAGATGTTCACACCAGAAAACGTGGCCCTGATGAAGGGCAAGAAAAAAAAGCGAAAGCATAATTTACTGAAAAACTGCGTTTATTTAACATCAAACCTAAAAAAAGGGGCATCCGAGGCTTTTTTTTTCAAAAGTGTGACCCAGGTCACAACTTTTTTTTTGCTGATGGTGTAGAGTGGGCCGCAATTAGGAATAACAAATTGAATATGGAACTGCTTAATCAGTTAAGGATACATTAACTTCTCGGTCCCTTGACCGGGTACGCCTGGAGGGAGGGCGGCGATGAGTGAAGCGACCAACAGCGAAGTCAAGGACAAGATCAGTGCATTGTATGATGAGTTGTTCGGTCACGACGGCTACGGCCGCATCGAGGTGGAACTCAAGATCCTGCGGCGGGGGCAGAAGGAAGTGATCATCCGCTGCGGCAAGGAGTACCGTTTTGTTTTGGACTATCCCGAACGACGTTCTTCCCGGGCGGCCGCCGACGCAAGTCTGCCGGTGAGGATGGCGTCCGCGGCAAAAACTGGACAACAACAGAAGTAGTCCGCTGCCGGGCGGGGCGCCGGGAGACCCTCTTAGCTGTAGAAAGAACTGGTTGCCCGTGGACAGATGAACGTAACGCCACCGCGTATGACGATGCTTGTGCTCGGGCTGAACTGATGACTCAATCATCACCAATGCTCAAGACACTACCGGCAGCCTGAAGCAGCGAATATTTGCCGTTCACAAAGCACAAGAAAACTGGGAGTACGACACCATGTACCCAGCGGCGCCAAGCCCAGCCGGGTATCTCAACAAAGATCATTCACTCCAGCCGGCGGTTGTCCCTGACACAATCGCCGGCTGGGATGAAGGGTTCGCTGAGGGGAGAGAAGAACCAGCCACCGCCTCATCCCGCCTCCGCATCGCCGGCAATGGCGGTTGCCGCCGCAACGGCGGCCTGACACCAAGCATCGTTCCTCCTTGATCTCCGTTCCGCCATTGCCGGGCCGATGCATAACAGCAAGGGAGACGAGGGTGATGACACAACACGATTGTGCAGGACCGGCGAAGCAGCCCGCCGCCAGCCGATGCCCGCCTCCGGCGGCAAGAGAACAACCCGCCCCGCAAAACAACGGTCACCTGATCGGGATAGTGGGGAAACCGTCCCGCGGGGCGGGTTTTTGGCGGCGCCACCGGAGCAAGGGTGTGCCGCATCTGGCAGGAAACAAGTTTTTCCCCGTGCCGTCTTAGTTTCCACCCCACATGGAACCTCCAGAAGACGGCACGGGTTTTTTGCCCCTGATGGCACAAAAATAACCGCGTGGGCGGAAACAGACCCGCCCACCCTGCAGATCCATCCCTGGAACGCCGTAGGGTGGGCAAACAGCTGTATCGTTTGCCCACGCGGAACCGATGGAAAATAAACAACCGCGTGGGCGGAAACAGACCCGCCCACCCTGCAGCCC
>NZ_JAFFQC010000087.1 GCF_016918545.1 Desulfobulbus alkaliphilus
GGGAAGTGTTTGAATGCATAAGTCCGGCAAAGAAAAGAAACCTCCATGTGAGTATAATGTTTTAGCAACAGTTGGGTCGAGAACCAGCTCGCCCAAAATATACCACAGGGAGGTTTCTATGAACGTATGTTACTTTATCGGTCTGGATATTCACAAGAAAATGATTGCCTACTGTATCAAAAGCATCGATGGACGTCTGATCGATCAAGGGATGATCCCTGCAGACAGGTTATCGCTGAATGCATGGGTACAGCGTATCCCTGGACCTTGGATTGGGGCCATGGAAGCCACCATTTTTACTGGCTGGGTCTATGATTTTCTTACGCCCCATGCCTTGGCTTTGAAAGTAGCCCATCCCGAGATGCTCAAGGCCATCACCGCGGCCAAGAAGAAGAACGACCGTGCCGATGCGGAAAGGATCGCCGATCTTCTGCGGGTTGACCTATTACCGGAATGCACGATGCTCCCCCAGGAGATCAGGGAGCTGCGGCGGATCCTGCGGTATCGCAACCACCTGATGCGGACAGCGGTCAAGATGCACAACAAGATGTCTGGCCTGCTCATGGAGGTTGGGGCCGGCTACAATAAGAAGCGCCTGCGCGGCAAGAAATATTTCCATGACCTGCTGGGGCGACTTGACGAAATCCCGCCTACGGTCAAGGATCTGCTGATGTTGAGTCGTACCGGGTATGAAATGTTCCAGACGTTCCAGAAGCGGCTGATCCAGACCTTACGAACAAACCCCCTGATCCGGGAGAGGGTGGGTCGATTGATGACTATCCCCGGTATCGGCGAGGTCACCGCGTTGACCTGGGTTCTGGAAATCGGTCCTGTTACCCGATTTGGCTCGATCCGTCAGGCCATCAGTTACTGTGGCCTGTGCAGTGCACAACGGGAATCAGCCGGCAAGGAACAGCGAGGACCGATCTCCAAAAAACGCAACAAACATCTCCAGACCATCTTGGTTGAGGCGGCAAAATTGGCCCCTCGCTGGAACCCGCAACTTGCTGCGGTCCACCAGCGGGAATTGAGCAAGGGGAACCGGAACAGAGCTACGCTCGCCGTGGCCAGACGACTGGTGGCCTACATGATGGCGGTTGATAAAAGCGAAACCGACTTCGTTATCCGCGAGGAGCAAAAAGCAGCTTAGAAAGCAAAAAACAGACACATACGCTCTACCAAAAACATGATCTTCCCGCCGGTCCTCGCCGAATTAGAGACTCTGTAAGCCGCAAGCGAACTGTGCGATACAGCGATGGAAGTGTTTCGAGGCCGTTGGGTTGACCCAAACTCAATCTTCTGCCGGGGTCAATGAAGATACGGGGTACCGTAAACCGTATCCGACCTCGAATGCAGCAAATGGATGTCTGGTCGCGTGATCACGCTGACCCTTTGGAAAAGATGAAAAAGATCGAGTTGCGGCAGAGTGTTAGACAATCGCCAGGAATTGGCTCAAACTTGTGACCCGCTCCAGCAGGAGGGCCGTTCCTCCGACGAGCTTCACTTTGGCCCATTCTCAGAACGGCCCTCCTGCTTCCGCTCCCGCCGAGGAACAATCGAGATCGGGGGAGAGGCAAGGCAGGCGCTGACGTACTCCTGGGCGAAACGGGAAACCTCCGTTTTCCCCTTGACAATACTTATCATGGATGTCCCTAATT
>NZ_JAFFQC010000088.1 GCF_016918545.1 Desulfobulbus alkaliphilus
CGTACCCGCCAGGAAACCCAAACATTCCGTCGAATCAAAATGCGTGCTCATCTCAATGCCGATGCCCTCTTTGCCATCATCCGTAAGGATCTGCAGCGGGTGCCCGATCATCGGGCCGCCAATACATCGATCCCCTTGGATGACGCGCTGATGAGCGCCTTTGCCATGTTTTCGCTCAAGGATCCCTCATTGCTTGCCTTTGAGCATCGGCGGCAGGATGAGCCGGAAAGTCTCCACGGTGTGTACGGCGTGGGGGTGATCCCCAGTGACACGCACATGCGGACCCTTCTGGACGAAATAGTGCCGACCCATATCCGGCGACCGTTCCGTAGTGTTTTCCATCAATTGCAACGGGGCAAGGTGCTGCCGCGGATGACCTGCCTGGGCGGTCACCTGCTCTTGGCCATCGATGGAACCGGCATTCACAGTTCAGAAAACATCGGTGCCGACTACTGTTTGACCAAAAAGCGACGTAACGGCAAGATCGAATACCATCTGCAGATGGTGACCGGGGCCTTTGTTTCCCCGGACTGCAAGGAGGTATTGCCAATCTGCCCGGAGCTTATCCGGCGGCAGGATGGGAGCACCAAGAACGATAGCGAGCAGAACGCCACCAAGCGCTTGCTCGCTGATTTCCGTCGAGAACACCCGCACCTGAAGGTCATCGTCACCGAAGATGGTCTGAGCGCCAACGCCCCGCATATCAAGGACTTGAAGGCCCATGACTGCCGCTTCATCCTTGCGGCCAAACCCGGGGATCACGTCTTTCTGTTCAACCTGATCGACGAGGCGGCCAAGCGGGGAGAACTCACGGAACTGATCCTGCCCGACAGCAAGGATGAAGACAAAGTCCACGTTTTTCGTTTCATCAATTCCGTGCCGCTCAACAAGGTCAGCCAGGACGAACTACGGGTCAATTTCCTCGAATACTGGGAGGTCGAGACCAAGGACGGGGAGGTGAAGGTCTGCAACCGCTTCAGTTGGGTCACTGATCTTGAAATCACCCCGGACAACGTCATGGAGATCATGCGCTGCGGTCGCGCCCGCTGGCGGATCGAGAATGAGACCTTCAACACCCTCAAGAACCAGGGCTACAATCTCGGTCACAACTACGGTCTGGGCAAAAAACACCTGAGCGCTGTTTTCATGCACTTGATGATGCTGGCCTTTCTCGTGGATCAGGTGCAGCAGCTCTGTTGCCCGCTGTTTAAGGCCGCCAGGGCCAAGGTGGGCAGCAAAAGGGCACTGTGGGAGCGAATACGTAATTATTTCCATACGTTTATTGCTCCATCCATGGAAGCGATTTTACGGATGATCGCGCATGGGTTTGAAAAACAATACTGCCCAACATATGAGTACGGCTGACAGGTAGCAGGCACATTGACAAAGACCAGGCGCCTGTCGTAAAAAATGCATTGACAGGCCGGACGGATAACTCCGCCCTGAAAACAAGATTTTCGCCGGTTTTTCCGGTGAAAACAAGAGCACCGAGCATGAATCCTTTTTTTATGGAAGAAATCAGGCCGGGCTTAAACGAAATGGACGAAAA
>NZ_JAFFQC010000089.1 GCF_016918545.1 Desulfobulbus alkaliphilus
AGGAGTCTAGCAATAATAACCTGTACACTTTTTGTTTTGCATTGACGATTTTTTGACTGTATAGTCGCAGCATGGACAACCTTGCCATGCTCCAGCAAAAATATGAGCTTTTGCGGCCCCATCTTGACGAAGCGACCATGCGAATTTGTGCTGCGGCGGATGCCGTGGTACTTGGCAGAGGTGGCCCATCGCTTGTTGCAAAAGCCAGTGGACTTTCGCGCACTACTGTATATGCCGGCTTGGGTGACCTCAAGCAACCTGATATATTGCCCATTGCGCCAGTGCGGGCTACGGGACGTATCCGGCGGCCCGGTGGCGGCCGTAAATCGTTGACTGAGGTCGACCCCGATTTGTTAAGTGACCTCAATCGATTAGTTGATCCCATAACCCGTGGCGATCCCGAATCGCCCCTCCGCTGGACTTGCAAGAGTACGACCAAGCTGGCACAGGAGCTGCGAGATCAAGGGCACCGAGTCAGTCAACGCACTGTCTGGACGCTTCTGGATCAACTTGGCTACAGCATGCAATCGAACCGCAAGGCGAGGGAAGGCACTGAAAACCCGGACCGGGATGCCCAATTTCTCTTTATTGCCAACAAGGTTGAACAATTCCAGGCAAATGGTCTTCCGATTATTTCGGTGGATACCAAGAAGAAGGAATTGATCGGTCGATTCAAAAACGCTGGCCGGGAGTGGCAAAGAAAAGGGCTGCCCGAAGAGGTGAATGTCCACGACTTTGCCGACAAAGAGCTTGGAAAAGTTGTGCCGTACGGCGTCTACGACTTGACGCACAATCAGGGCTGGGTCAGCGTGGGGATCAACCATGACACTGCCGAATTCGCTGTGGCAACCATTCGTCGTTGGTGGAAGCGGATGGGGGCACGGTTCTATCCAGAGGCCACCGATCTGCTGATCACCGCTGACGGCGGGGGTAGTAATGGCAGTCGCGTTCGCCTCTGGAAAATTGAAATCCAGAAGCTTGCTCAAGAACTCAATATGACAATCCATGTTTGTCATTTTCCTCCCGGTACCAGCAAGTGGAACAAGATAGAGCATCGTATGTTCTGTCATATCAGCGAGAACTGGCGAGGGCGTCCTTTGGAAAGCCAAGCCGTGGTTGTGAACCTCATTGCCAACACACGAACAAACAAGGGGCTGACAATCAAGGCGGAGATTGATGAGGCCTTCTACCCTACAGGTATTAAGGTGCCCGACAAAGACATGGAACAACTCGCGCTCATTCGTGATGAGTTTCACGGCGAGTGGAACTACATGATTGCTCCTAAACAAAACCCATAGTGTTCAAGTTATTTTTACTAGACTCCT
>NZ_JAFFQC010000008.1 GCF_016918545.1 Desulfobulbus alkaliphilus
GCCGTAGGGTGGGCAAACGGCCGTATCGTTTGCCCACGCGGAAACGGGATGCAACCAAACAGACAAGCAATGGTCACGCGGGGAAACCGAACCCGTGGGCGGCAACCAACCCGCCCCGCCCTCAAGATCCCCGAGGCGAGACCCGGCAATGACCCGACAAACGCAGGCGAAATGAAACCCAGACAACACCAGGACAACAGACCCGGGATAACGGGACAAGGCGGCTATTCCCTGGTGGAGGTGCTGGTAGTGCTGGCCATCCTCGGTTTTCTGATCGCCATGACCAGCCCGCGCCTGGCCGGGACCATCGCCCGGGGGCTGGAGATCACCACCCGGACCAACATGGCCCGGCTGGGGAATTTCCTCACCCATGAACTGCAGCAGAACCGCCGCTACCCCACCGGGATGATCAATATTGTCAGCGTGGACGGCGCGGACGGCAGCTACCACAAGCCCATGGTCTCGGACCAGGACCCGGGTACCGGCCCGGAGGTGCTCAGCGAGCGCATGGACCGGCGCCACGGCCTGCGCATCCATTACCTTGATGCGGCGGAGGCCGAGGAGCTGCGCCAGTTGGGGGTCTTGTATGTGTTCAATCTCAATTCCCCTTATGACCGGGACGTGGCGGTGGGCATGCCCCGGATGCAGCCGGTGGAGGTCGGGGTGGCGGTGCTGATGACCGGCGGCGGTTTTGCCGCCGACGGCACTTTTGATCTGGCCGCCGAGGAGGCGGACCGGGCCCATCCCCAGCACCTGTTCCGGATGCTGTTTGGCCTGGGCACGGAGACCTCGCTGGTGCGCGACGGGATGGTATTCAATGCCCCCACCTGTCCGGAGAGCGGTCTGCGGCCGATCAATTACGGGTGGCAGTATTACAGCCTGGTGCTGCCGCGCCTGGCGGCGACCTCGGCACGGTTGGAGGAGGTCGATCCCCTGGGATCCGGCGGGCAGGTCACGGCCTACGCCGTCAGCGGCCGCCACGAGGCCGCGGCCCTGCAGACGGTGATGCGGCGGACGGTGCAGGTGTACCAGCCGCAGCGGCGGGGATTTTTTTCGGTCATGGACGCGGAGGGCGGGATGTGGACCCGGGACGAGCCGCCCACATGGGGGATAGACATCAACGGCAACGGGGCCATTGATTGAGAAGAAACCGGCCGGCGTGCCGGTAGGATGGCGGGGTGAAGGATTATCCGCGTGGGCAGGGGGCGGCCCCGCCGACCATGAGAATCGACCGCGTGGGCGGATAAAAACTCGCCCACCCTACGGCTCGATCTTCTGGCGCGGGACCGTAGGGTGGGTAAACGGCTGTATCGTTTGCCCACGCCGGACCACGATGTGGCATGAACAGACAGATTATGAACACGCAGGACGGATCGACCACGTGGGCGGAAACAAACCAACCCACCCTGCAGGTCTGGACCGGTGGAAAAGACAACCGCGTGGGCGGATAAAGACCCGCCCACCCTACGGCTCCATCCTCTGGCGTGGGACCGTAGGGTGGGTAAACGGCTGTATCGTTTGCCCACGCGGTGGCAAGAAGACCATGGCGGGGGGCGTCCCCGCGCCAGAGACAGAATATTGAGGCAGCAATGAGACGAGCAGCAAGACGACATTTTCACGGCAGCGGGACACCGGGGTTCACCCTGCTTGAGGTGCTGCTGGTGCTCACCATTCTTGGTTTTCTGGGGGCCATGATCTACCCCGCGGTGGGCCTGCTCAACAACCGGGAGCGGGAGCGGATCACCCAGGCCAAGATGGAGGAGATCCGCCGGGCCATTGTCGGCGATCCGGACCGCTTTGACGAGGCCGGCCGGCGCATCATCGGCGGCTATGTCGGCGACATGGGCGAATGGCCGGACCTGTGGGAAGCGCGGGCGGAGATTAAGCCGGGTTTTACCGGCTACGGCTGGGACAACCCCGGCAATATGAGTTCGGGCCTGGGCCAGGGACCGGATTATGCCATGAATCCCGCTAACGTCTATTTTCGCCCCTCGGGTCATTTTGTCAAGGGGCGCTGGCAGTGGCACCGCCCCTTCCGCAAGCTGAGTAACGACACTGTCAACAATTACGACCACATCGGCGGCCTGGCCACGGAGAACGAAGGCCAGCCCCGGGGGTTGTGGACCCGCACTCCTGAGGAACTGCCCACGAATCTGGGCACAGCGCCGGACATTTACTCCGCCCCGGGCGAAGACCTGGGCGACCGCTGGCGGGGGCCTTATCTGCTGCCGCCGGTGAACCACAAACCCGAGGCTGCCAGCCACTATGCCGCCACCGACGCGGAATACGCCCAGCTTGCCCCCACCGCGACCGGTCCCAAGGCCTGGGAGGACGGCGATTATACCGCCCTCGCCGGCGGCGAGCACTTTGACGAGAAGGAAGCCTTCCGTCTGCTCCAGACCGACGACCGACTGGCGGACGGCTGGAACCGGGCCCTGCGCTTTTTCATCACCGACGATCCTGACCAGGACGGAGAAACCATCTTCTGGATCCTCTCCGAGGGGGCCGACGGCAGGGCCACCTACCCGACCAAGGGCGACTGGACCGGCGGCAACTGGATCATCAATGAGGATGACACCATGGCCCGGGAATTTGACCCGGACAACCCCGACCTGGGCGGCTACAACCCCAAGGCTCCGGAAAACCTGGATAATATCATCATGAAGATCCATTCCTCGGAATGGCGGGCGATATTCGCCGAACAGAACCGGCGCAAGCGGCAGCAGACCGAGGTCACCCTGGCCGCCATCCGCCGGGCCCTGGTGGGAACCGACACTCCGGCGGAGGGGGGGTTCAATTCAGGCTTTACCGGCGCGATGTGCCGCTTGCCGAAACTATTCCACTGGCGGCAGGCGGACCTTGTCTGGGATGACGCCACCGACGAGGAACCGCCGGTTCCTTACACCAAGGGCCAGCCCCGGGAACTGTGGACCGCCCGGCCCTATACGGCTGATCCCGCGCACGAGCTGGATCCGCCCGCCTGGGGGACCTGGGGCATAGGCTGGCAGGGCCCGTATCTGCCGCCACCCTTTGGCGCTGGCGAGAAAGAAATCCTCCGCGACGGCTGGGGTCGGGAGATCCTCTTTTTCCGCGACGAAACCAACAACAGCCTGCTGGTGCTCAGCCGGGGCGAGGATGGTCGCTTTGATTTCGGCGACGACCTCGACCCCACCGAGCCCGTGGACGTCACCACCTACGACCCCGCCGACCCCGACGGCTGGAACGCCGACAACCTGGTGCTGCGCATCGACGCCAACCACTGGCAGGGTGCCCGACTGACCCTGCACCTGACCGTGCTCAATGCCACCCCGAATGTGACCAAGGCGATGGTGGCGCGCGGCCTGAACGACAGCGGCGACCCATTGACCGAGATCCTCACCGCGCCGGACGATCTCCCCGATGACTGGCATGTCCCCTCGGCCTTTACCTATGATGCCACCACGGATCCCCCGGCCATAAGCGGCACCCGGCAGCTGGTGATCTGGGACGATACTAACAACAATAATCAGGTCGACTCCGACGAAGACCACATTGTCATTCCCCTGACCCTCCATGTTCACAAGGATCTGGACAACACCTTGCGTTACCTGACCATTGATGCAGACAGCCATTTCCCCCGCGAACCCTGACCAGGGGCGCCCAGTCGCGGCGGTGGGCGCCGGAGAACGATGAGAACAAAAATCACCCTTCCAGATCTGAAACAGCTTGCCGCCCGGGTGCGCCACCTGCCGGCCCTGCTCCAGCCCGGTCGGCGCATGCTGGCGGTGGAGATCGCCGGCAAGTGGATTCTCGCCGCCGTGGCCGAGGCCCGGGGGCGGCGGCTGTCGGTGCGCAATTTCGTTGCCCTGGAGCGCACCAATGCCGGCGATGACCTGCCTGATCCGGTCAACCTCAAGGAGATCATGGAGCGCCTCGACTACCGCACCGGCCCGGTGGTGCTGGTGAGTCCCCTGGCCCGCTCGGTGCAGATCACCATGAACCGGGCCAAGGTCAAGCGGCTGCGTCAGTATCAGCTCCGCGACGCCCTGCGCTGGGAGGTGGAGCCCTACACCGGGGTCAGCGGCACCCAGGCCCTGATCGGCGCGGAAAAGGGTGACCGGGTGGAACACGAGGACCTGATGCTGCTCACCGAGGATGAGGAGGAGATGGATGTCAATGTCTCGGTGATCGAACAGAACGTCTACCGGGCGATGAAGCAGATCTTCCGACGCTCCGGGCTGCGACTGGCACGGATGTATCCGCCGGAGGTCTGTTTCTACATGCCGCTGTTCCAGGATCCGCCGGACAGTGCCCAGGCGGTGTTCGACATCGGCGCCGATTACGCCAACTTCACCATTGTCAAGGGCCGGCGGCCCAAGCAGATCAACACCTATCCCCTGGGCCGGGAGGTGCTGCTGGATCTGATCGAGGGCGGCGAGTCGCCGGAGGCGGAATCATCGCTGGACTTCCTCCTCAAACAGGTGCCCGGCCCCCTGCCCCTGCTGCTCACCGGCATCGGCGCCACCCTGCCCCGGATCATCGCCTACCTCGACGAACGCTGCGAGTACGGGGCCGAGGCCCTGGTGCTGAGCCGCTCCGACAAGCTGGCCGCGGCCAGCCACGAGAGCCTCAACGCCATGTACGCCATTACCGCCGGGGCCGCCCTGCGGGAACTCTCCGGCCCCTCCTGGCGGCTGATCGGTATCACCGACGCCATCCCCCTGCCGGTGCGGATCCGCCAGAGCGGCCATGTGGTGCCCATTGTCGTGGCTCTGCTCCTGGCCGGAAGCCTCTTTGCCCATTACGGCTACATGAAAAACAGCCGGGAGCGCTACCAGGCCCAGACCGCCGAACTGCAGGCCCAGGTCCAGGAACGGCAGCGGCAGCAGGAGGCCTTCAACAGGCTCAAAACCCAGGAAGACGAGCTGCGTCGCGATATCAGCCGGTTCCAGCGCCAGATCGCCTTTCTCCGGGGGGGCTCCGATGACAACCTGATCCATATCATCCAGGTGCTGCGCGCCTTTTTCGAGTTGCCGGCGCAGATGCGCCTGGAGAGCATCCAGCAGACGGAGATGAAATTCCTCCTCCAGGGCAGCGGCGATGATTTCGCGGTGATCGGCGATTTTGCCGTGGCCCTGCAGCAGCATCCCTGGTGTCAGGCGGTCAATATCAAGCTGCTGGAGCACAGGGGCGAGGGCAGCCTCCATTTTCAGATCGAGATGGAAACCATTCCCGGGACCTGAACATTCACCGGGACAAAACAGACCAGGATACCGGACCCCGGGCCGGCAAATGATCGCGGCCAACGCGACCCCGAGACGAAGAAGAGACGAGCATGGCGATGAAAAAACTGACCAAACTGGAATCCTTCGGCCTGATCGCCGTCATCCTGGTAAGCGGCAGCTATTTTTACATGAAAAAGGTCTACGACCCCGAGGCCGAGGCCCTCAAGCGGAGCATCAGCCAGCTCAACTCCACCATTGCCAGCTACAACCGGCTGGGAGCTCCCCCGCACACGATGCAGATCAATCGGCAGATCGAGGAATTACAGGGAGAGCTGGATAACCTGACCGAGGAACTGCTGGAGGCGGGAGGCCGCACCGGCACCGCCGCCGAGGTCACCGAGATGCTGGCCAGCATCAGCACCATGGCCAGAAATCACCACATGACGGTGCTCAAGATCAGTCCGGAACGGGAGGTGCGGGACGAGCTGTTCATCTGGCAAGCGGTCAACGTCCAGCTGCGCGGCCGCTACCAGGATTTCGTCGCCCTGATAGAAAGCCTCAAGGGCATGGCCCAGCCGGTGCAGCTCTCCCGGCTGCGGATTGAACGGGACCCGGGCAACGAGGGCGCGGTCCTGATCACGGCAACTTTATTGGTATAAACGGATGAGAACACACACTATCATGATAACAATGATCATCATCGGGCTGCTGCCGGCTGTCGGCGTGGCAGCCGCAAACGACCGCATCCAGCTGGGACCACCGGTGGTGGTTGACGGCTCTCCGGAAGCCGCGACGACCGCGGCGGTCGAGGGGGAAGAACCATCCAGGGAGGCCACGGCGGCGGAACCGGGGCCTGCCGCAGCGGCGACCAGCGGGGAAGAAGCCGCCCCGGCGGCGAGCGAGCCCCTTGAGCGGGTTGAGGAGGTCGTGGCGGTGAACATCGAAGAACCGCGGCCGATCCTGCTGGATCAGGACGGCACCGTGGCGGCGACGGACCGCGACCCCTTTGCCGATCCGCCGAGCCGCAGAGTGTTTGAGGCCGGATACGGCAAGGTGGTGGACTCCATCAACCTGCAGGGCATCATCCGGGTGGGTGAGCGCCAGGTGGGCCTGTTCGCGGTGGACGGGGGCAGCGGTGGGCGCGACCAGGGCCGCCTGCGCCAGGTCGAGGTGGGCGAGCCCCTGCGCTTTTTCATCGGCGCCACCGAGTACCGCTTTACCGTGGCCCAACTGGAGGAGCGGTCAGCGGTCCTGATCGGAGAGAACAACGAAGACTATAAGGTCTGGCTATGAACAGGGCGCTGTTGTTCGTAGTACTTGCATTGCTGGTCCTGCTCAGCGGCTGCGCCGACAAATCCGTTGAGAGCTGGGTCGAGGACGGCCATCCCTTTGCGCCGCCGCCGGCCGGGACACTCGACCACAGCCGCCTGCCGGCAACCGCGCCCGAGGAGCGGCCCATTGTCCGCATCCTCTCCGGCACCGAGGTTACCGGACCGGAGGAGGCCCTGAGCCTGATGACCACACCGCACCCCCACACCCACACCCTGGGCCTGCGCACCATGGTCGACCAGCTGGCGGTGCGGGAGGTACCGCTCATCCAGGTGGCGGCGACCCTGGCCGAGCTGAGCGGCTACAACATCGCCGTGACCCGGCAGGCCGCCGATATTCCGGTGACCGTATACCTGCGCGACATCCCCCTGCGCCAGGCAATGGAGGCCATCTGCCGCCTCAACGATCTCTGGTACCGGGAGGATGACCGCATCATCACCCTGATGACCACCCGGGAATACGGCGAGGAGATGGTCATCCGCCGCAATGAAAAGAGCCGGGCCTACTGGCTGCGCTACACCAACGCCAACGACATGGCCAAGATCCTCCAGGCGGTGATGAGCACCAAGGTGCAGTTCAACGACATCGGATCGGAAGAGGTCTACGGCCATGTCAGTGAAACCAAGGCCGCCGGCTCCACGATCAGCGGCGGAGGCGACGAGACGGCGGCGGCCTCCTTCAATGTCGAGGAGGTCCGCAGACTGCTGGCCCTCAGCGGTCCCGGGGGACTGGCATCGAGCAACGCCCTGGATCTCAACCTGCAGCTCGAACGGGATGTGCCGGCGGTGATCACGGTGTTCAAGCGCAACAATGCCATCATCGCCCGCTCCCTGGATGAAACCATTCTCGAGGACATCGGCCGGGTGATCGAACTGATGGACACCCCCACCAGCCAGGTGCTGCTGGAGATCTCCATCCTCCAGCTCAACCTGGGCGAGGGTTTTGAGAGTTTTTTTCAGCTCGATGTACCCGGGGCCTATCAGTATGCCTATCCGGACAATATTTTCGATTATGACCCCTCCGGAGCCACGCCGATATTCCGGCCGGATCGGGAGGTCCGCCGCGGCGAGAGCAGCGTCACGGATGCCGAGTGGTCATGGAACCCCCCGGTGCGGGCAACGACCGGGGATGTCGAGGAGGAATTCTACCGCTTCAACTACGGCGGACGGGAAATCCTCTACCCGGTCAAGGCCCTGGGCACCACCATCGGCTCCAGCCTCGGCCTGGCCAATACCACCTTTGATGTCCTGTTCGGCAACCGCAGGATCCAGGCCCGGCTGCAGCTCTATGCCAGCGATAACCGGGCCGAGGTCCTGGCCACCCCCTACCTGATGAGCGCCAACAACTCCCGGGTGGAGTTCTTCGTCGGCGAGGAAGTGCCCCTGCGTGACGATGTGGAGAGCACGGTGCTCTTCAACCAGGAAGGCTTCATTACCACCAATATTTTTGATGTCAAGATCAAACGGGAAGAACTGGGCACCGACATCGGCATCAGCTCCTTTATCAACGAGGATGGCACCATCACCATGGACCTGGAAGCGGAGATTTCCTTTCCCCAGTACGGCATCAGCTCCATCGGGGTGGTGAACACGGTCACCGGCGCGGTGGTCCCCTTCCCTCTGGATGGAGTGGACCGCAGCAAGCTGACCTCGATCATCACCGCCGCCTCGGGCCAGACCATCGCCATCGGCGGCATCATCCGCGAACGGCTGGAGGAGTATGAAAAGAAGGTGCCCATATTGGGCGACATTCCCCTGTTTGGTTTCTTTTTCAAGGAGGTCAACGACAAGCGGGCCAAGATCGAGACCGTGATTCTCATCACCCCGCACATCATCACCCACCCGGCCCTGGCCGGGCGGACCAGCCGCGACTTCCTTGAACGGCGCAGCTCCCACCCGCGGATCACCCGCGATCAGGAGACCCTGCTCGACTATCCCACGGTGGAAAACACCACCGGTCTTTCAACCCCTCCGGAACCCGATGCAAGCCCTGACAATGTCCCAGCAGAGCAGCGCTAAACCCCCTTCCATGGAGGATCTGCTCCTCCTCACCCGGGATCTGGAGGCCACGGACCTGCACATGAGCGGGCACATGCCGCCGGCCTTCCGCATCAAGGGGCAGATCACCCCCTACAACTGCCCCGCGTATTCGCCGGCGGAGGTGGAGGGGCTGCTGGCCGAGATCATGGCCAGCCGCCACCACGACCTGCTGCGGCAGAATTTTTCCGTGGATCTGGGACTGCACAAGCCGGGCATCGGCCGCTTCCGGGTAGTGATCTATTACCAGCGGGGCTGCATGTCGGCCGCCATCCGGCTGCTGGCCGACGGCATGCCCAGCTTCGCCGATCTCGGTCTGCCGCAAAGCCTGGCCCAGCTGCCGAGCTTCCGCGACGGGCTGGTGCTGGTCACCGGGGCCACCGGTTCGGGTAAATCCACCACCCTGGCCACCATCATCGACGAGATCAACCGCACCAGCTGCCGCAACATCATCACCATTGAGGACCCCATCGAGTACGAGCACGCCAACCTCCGCAGCATCATCTTTCAGCGGGAGCTGCATACCGACGTGACCTCCTTTGCCGATGCCATCCGCGATGCCCTGCGCCAGGATCCCGACGTCATCCTGGTGGGCGAGATGCGCGACCCGGAGACCATCCGCACGGCCATCACCGCCGCCGAGACCGGTCACCTGGTGCTCTCCACCCTCCACTCGCGGGACGCCACCAGCTCCATCAACCGTATTGTCGGCACCTTCCCCGCCGGGGAACAGAACCAGATCCGCCAGCAGCTCTCCACCTCCCTGCGCACCGTGGTGTCGCAGCGGCTGCTGGCCAATTCCTCCGGCAGCGGCCGGGTACCGGCGGTGGAGATCATGTTCATCAATACCGGTATTGCCAACCTGATCCGCAACGGCAAGGACGAGATGGTCTACTCCTCCATCGAAACCGGGCTCAAGGAGGGCATGCAGACCATGGAGCAGTCCCTCATCCGCCTGGTGTACGAGGGCAGAATCACCGTGGACACGGCCCTGTCGGCGGCGCGGCGGCCGGATCTGCTCCGGAAGCGGCTGACCACGCTGCGGCGATAAGGGGGAAGAGCATGCCCAGGCAACGTTTCGGTGAATACCTGATCCAGCAGAAAGTCCTCGGTAAGGAAGCGGTCTCCGCCATCCTCGACGAGCAGCGCATTGTCCAGGATCCCTTTGGCCAGCTGGCGGTACGCCGGGGCTATATCGGCGAGGAGGATCTGGTCCATCATCTGTCCGGCTTCCTCGGCATTCCCCTGTTCAACCCGGAGACCGTGACCCCGGAGCCGGCCCTGACCGGCAAGATCCCCAGAAAACTGGCCCTCAAGCTGGGGATCTTCCCCGCCGGCCTGGGGCCGGGGGGAGAACTGGTCTGCGCCTGCGCCGGGGCCATCAATATCGCCGCCCTCCAGTCGGTGAGCCGGCTGGTCAACCGGACCGTGGCCCTGCAGCTGGTGACCAACAGCCGGCTGCGGCGGATGCAGAGCGATCTGTACAGCCGCCAGTTCGACACCTCCATCCGCATCAGCAGCGTGGCCGGGGTCGATGATGATGTCCATCTGATTTCCGAGCTGCTGGAAAAGCTGCTCCTGCGGGCCCTGAACATGGAGGCCTCGGATATCCACATCGAACCGACCCTCAGGGATCTGGTGATCCGCATCCGGGTGGACGGGATGCTGGTGGTGGCCGAGTCCCTGCCCGTCTCCCTGGCCAACAAGCTCATCACCCGGGTCAAGGTGCTGTCGCGGCTGGACATCGCCGAAAAACGAATGCCCCAGGACGGGGCCTTCTTTTTCAAACCCGAACGCCTCGATGTGGACATCGAGGGCACCAATATCCGTACTTCGATCCTGCCGGTGGTCTACGGGGAGAAGGCGGTCATGCGCATCCTGCCGCCGCATGACGCCGCCATCGATCTGGAGGCCATCGGCATGCGGTCGGACACCCTGGAACTGTTCCGGCGCATCGTCACCACGCCCTACGGTATTGTCCTGGTCACCGGTCCCACCGGCAGCGGTAAATCCACCACCCTGTACTCGGTGCTGCGGATGCTGCGCAGCGACACGGTCAACGTCACCACCCTGGAAGATCCGGTGGAAGTGAAGATGGGGGGCAACATCAATCAGACCCAGATCGATCCGGGCCCGAAGATCTCCTTTGCCGGGGCCCTGCGGGCCATCCTCCGCCAGGACCCGGACATCATCATGGTGGGCGAGATCCGCGACGGCGATACGGTGCGGGTGGCCCTGCAGGCCGCCATCACCGGTCACCTGGTGCTCTCCACCCTGCACACCAACGACGCGCCCTCGGCCTTCACCCGCCTGCTGGACATGGGGGCCGAGCCTTTTCTGGTGGCCAACTCGATCCGCGGGGTGCTCGCCCAGCGCCTGGTGCGGCGGGTCTGCACCGAATGCAGCCTCCTGGAGCCGGTTTCCGCCGGCGAACTGCGGATGCTCGGCCTGCCGGAGGACGAGCATTTCGAGGTCCGCCGGGGCAGCGGCTGCGAGGCCTGCGGCAATAAAGGCTATCGGGGCCGCAGCGGCATCTTCGAGCTGCTGCCCGTGGATGGGGGCATCGAAAAGATGGTGGCGGACCGCGCGCCCACCGAACAAATCCGCGAGTACGCGCTCCGCCATCTCAATTTCCGCACCCTGCGCCAGGAAGGCATCCTCAGAATACGCCAGGGGCTGACCACCCCCGAGGAAGTGATGCGGGTCACCATGGGTTGACGCGGAGCAAGCAAGCATGCCTATTTATACCTATACAGCCATCGACAACAAAGGCGCCATGAGTCGCTCCACCATGGTGGCCGCCGATCCGTCCGCCGTGGCCGCTTCCATTCTCGCCAAGGGAATGACCCCCATGGCCATCAGCGAGGTCGAGGAAGGCGGGGTTGATTTCAACCGGCTGCTGCGCAGTATCGGGGTGATCCGCCTGCGGGAGGTGGTGCTTTTTCTGCGGATGATGGCGGCACTCATCGGTTCGGGCATCACCATTACCGAGGCCATCGCCGTGCTCCACGAGCAGACCATCAACCGCAAGTTCAAATTCATCCTCGGCGAGGTGAAAATGCTCATCGAGGGCGGGGTCTCGTTCAGCGATGCCCTCAGCCGTTACCCCCGGGTCTTTCCCGAGATCGTGGTCAACATGATCCGGGCCGGCGAGGCGGGCGGCATTCTCGAGCGGGTGCTCTTAGACCTGGTCGAGTACCTGGAAAAACGGGCGGCCCTGAAAAAATTACTGCTGCGCAGCTTCCTCTATCCCTCTGTTGTCCTGGTGGTGGCCATCGGGGTGGTGGTCTTTCTGGTCACCTTTGTCATCCCCAGATTTTCGGAACTGCTCCAGGGCTCAAGGCTGCCGTGGAACACCCAGCTGATGCTCGATCTCTCCGCTTTCCTGATCACCAACGGCAAGACCATCGTCATGTCGGTGATGGCCACGGTGGCGGTGACCGTGCTGCTGTTCGTGATCCGGGAGACCCGACATTACATCGACCTGTACAAGGTGTTCATGCCGGTGCTCGGCCTCATCTCCCGTCTGGGCACCATTGTCCAGTTCGCCCGTACCCTGGGCTCGCTGCTGGCCAGCGGCATTCCCCTGGTGGAAGCGCTCACCATCACCCAACCCACCCTGGGCAATCAGGCGGCGAAAAACGCCATCGACAAGGCGATTGAAAAGGTGGCGGCGGGTGAACAGTTGTCGGTGGTGCTGGCGGGGACCGGCATCTTCACCAGTCTGATGATCTCCCTGGTCCGCATCGGCGAGCAATCCGGCAACCTGGAAAAGCAGGTCCTGCTGGTGGCGGAGATCTATGAACAGCAGTTGGAGGATCGCATCAAGCTGATGACGTTACTGATCGAACCGATGCTGATCATCTTTCTCGGCGGGTTGGTTGGTTTCGTGGCCTGGGCCCTGGTGGCCGGGATGCTGACCATGTATCAAAGCTGAACAATACCGACAAAGGCAGTGCCGGTGCAAGGCAGGGCACATGGCTACCGGATACAGGCAGAAGGCATGGGCCGCCTGACCTGAAAACCAGAACCGATGACCAACACAACAGCCGGGCCAACCCGGCGGTCGTCATCCATATCCGATCAACAAAGGAGAACAACCCATGAAACACCTGATTGCGGCCCTGTGCTGCACCCTGGCGCTGAGCGCCTGCTCCGGCGGCCAATCCGAAGACGGCAACGTCCTGGCCCGCTTTGATGGCGGCGTGATCACCAGCGAGGACGTCAGCGCCCGACTGCAGAGCATGCAGCGCAACACCCGTTTCCGCGACACCCCCGAGCTGCTCACCCCCGAGTTCGCTTTTGAGCATGTCCTCAACATGGAGATGATCATTGCCAAGGGCAAGGCTGAACAACTGCACCGTGACCCGCATATCCGCAATGCCCTCCATGAGCACATGAGTAGTCTCTTTCTCAAACTGATGGAAAACGACCTGATCACCACCATCGATCGGGACGCCATCACCGAAGAAGAGCTGCTGGCCTTTTACGAGGAGCACCTGAACCTGTACCAGGAACATGCCCGCTACACCCTGCGCGCCTTCAGTGTCGCTCCGGAACAAATTGAGGCAGCCACAGCCGCCCTGCGCGAGGAAGAACTGTCCTTTGCGGAGGCGGCGGAACGCTATGCCGCGAAGGAAGAGGAACGCACCAGCGGCGGCATGACCGGCACCCGCACCCTGCAGCGTTTTCAGCCTTCCTGGCAGCCAATCGTGGAACACCTGGTGGTCGGCGAGATTGCCGGCCCGGAGGTCATCGACGACACCACCTACTTTCTGCTCCTGGAAAGCAAGACCGAGGCCCGGCAGCACAGCTTCGAGGACAGGAAAAGCTACATCAGAAACGATGTCCTCTACAACCGTTACCGGGATCAGTGGCGGCAGGTCTATGAAGACTTGCGCGAGCAATTCCAGGTCCGCATCGATGAAGCCAGGCTGGCTGAATTTTACGAGAACGCGGCCGCGGGGAGGTGAGCCGGATGAAAATTATGACAACGACCCTGGCCCTCACGCTGATCCTGATTCTGGGCGGGGGTGATGCCGCCCAGGCTCATTCGACCGAGGGCCGGGTCAGGATCGACCTGAGCCTGAAGCAGCCGGGGGTGGACGACTTTGCTTATTTCATGGAATATTATGTCCATAATGAGCTGCACCGCGACCGCGAACCCCAATGGAAGGGGCGCTTTTACGTCAAGACCTTTGACCGGGTGGAGCGGGAAGGCAACCGGGCGGTGGTGTATTTCGATACCCTGGACCTCAAGAACAGAACGGATTTTGCCGACAGCATGACCTTTGCGCGGGGCAGTGACGGCCTCTGGCGCTATACCAGCGAAGAGGGCGAACAACTGGTGGTCTATACCTATGTCACCAAGGTAACCTATTATTACCAGAAGTTTGTCCTGCCGCTCTCCATTGCCGGCCTCTCGCTTGCCGTCATCGGTCTCGGCCTGCTGCGCCTGCGCCGCAAACGCCGGCAACAGGCGGCAGCCGCAAGCGGGGCCGCTGTCTCCATGACGTCTCCGGATGCGTCCGGAGACCAGAAAGGCTGAGCAGGGAGTTGAAGGATTATGGGCAATATCTCCCTTGCGGTGCTGGTACTGGCCGGGACATTACTGGTCTTCACCGATGCCCCGGAGCGTATCAGGGCCCTGATCGATGACTCCATCCATACCGGGCAGCAGCTCGCCACCGCCGGTGACCTGCGCTCCATATCGACCATGCTCGATATTCAGTATGTCAAGCAGGGCCGCTACCCGGCGGAGGAGCGTTTCGAGGCCTGGATGGCGGCCACCTTCAAGGAAAACCATGCCGGCGACCTGGCCCGGGACCACTGGGGCAATCCGTATGTGTATACGGTCATCGACCAGGGCAGGGGGTATATCCTCCGCAGCGCCGGTGCCGACGGCCTGCTGGGAACCGAGGACGATATGTGGGTGACCGGACCATGATTTCTTTTGACATCAACACCATGAGCCTGGAGGCCCAGCTGGCGCTGATCACGGTGTTCGGCCTGGCCCTGGGCAGTTTCCTCAATGTGGTGATCTCCCGCCTGCCCGGCGGGCGACGGGAATTCTTCAGCTCGATTTTTTCGCGCTGCCCGCACTGCCGCGGCCGGATCCGCTGGTATGACAATATCCCCCTGCTGAGCTACCTGCTCCTGCGCGGTCGCTGCCGGGACTGCGGGGTGACGATCCCGCTGCAGTATCCGCTGGTGGAGGCGGCCATGGCCGCGGTGGCGGTGTTTTTGTATCTGCAGTACAGCGCCACGGCTTATTTTTATCTCTATATCTGTTTTTTCGCCATCCTGATCGCGGTGTCGGTCATCGACCTGCGCCAACGATGGATTCCCGACAGCCTGGTGATCATCGGCATCGGCTGCGGCATCATCGGCAGTCTGTTCACCCCCCTGCCCGGCTGGACCCATGCCATGGCCGGGCTGGTCTTCGGCACCACCATCCCGCTGATGCTGGTCACCACCTATGAAACCCTGCGCGGCAAAATTGTGATGGGCGGCGGTGATATCAAACTGATCGGCATGATCGGCGCCTTCCTCGGCTGGCAGCCCCTGGGACTGATCCTCTTTTACAGTGCCCTGGTCGGCAGCCTTGCCGCCCTGGGACTCAAGTGGGCCGGCCGTTTTCCCAAACTGCCCTTTGCCCCCATGCTGACCCTGGGCACGCTGCTGGCGGTGTTTGCCCCTGACCTGATACCCTTTCTCAAGGTACGATTATGAAACTCCTGCAGACCTTTAAAAAAATCAACCGCCTCAGCCTGAAACGGCTCAACGGCAAAAGCGCGGCCCTCTTTCTGCTCAACCGCAAAATCCCGGCCATGGCCGGAGGCAAGACCAATTTCGGTACCATCACCGATCTGCAACTGGACCGGACCGGCAAGACCATTTCCTTTGAAATCACCCGTAACACGGTGGCCAACACCATCACCGTGCGCGGCTACCGCATCGATGCCCGCAAGGGCCAGTCCTGCCTGGGCTGGCAGGCCATGGAATTCGCGGGCCCGGACAAGGAGCACTACCGGCGCGCCTTTGCCGGCGTCGATCATATCCAGGTGCCCAAAACTTCGATCTTCATGCTGGAGGCGGTGCTGTGAATTCCACCCGACAACGGCGACGATATCTGGTCCACCTGCGCTACCAGCTGCCCCAGGCCGGCGCGGCCCTGGCGGCCAATCTGCTGGTGATGCTGTTCATGGCCGTGCTCATGTCCTGGTTGTACCTGCTTTTTTACCAAGGCAATCTCGTGGGCAGCCACAACCGGCTCTTTCCCCTCTATCTGGCCGGCGCGGCCCTGGTGGTGATGCTGCTCTCCACCCTGTGGAGCCTCAGGCGCAGCCGGGCAGTGGCCGGCATGATGGGTAAAATCTTTCTGCTGCTCACCGACGCCTCCCGCGGGGTGTTTCCCCGGCAACCGCTGGTTTTCCGGCAATCGGATCATTTCCGCGACCTGGCCCAACCACTCAATGCCTGCTTTGTGCGCATGAAACGGCAACAGGCCAGTCAGGAGGAGACCCTGGAGGTGCTGCAAGGCCTGCAGGAGGCACTGCAACGGGATGAACTGAATCAAGAGATTATTGATGCGACCCTGGCCGAGGCCATCGAGCTTTTGCAACGGGAGTGACCCGGGGCAAAAGCCGGGCAGGCTCGCAACCCTCACCAACACGGGGGTTGTGCCGGTGTGATGGCGCAGCCTGAAACGCTTCGGTGGTCAGGCGGGTGATCAGCCGCGGGGTGTCCACCTTGCAGCCCCCCCCCGGCAAGGACCCTCGTCGCTCTCCCGGGCAAGAAAAATCAGACAGTTAATGCTAGCCAGACAGTTAATGCTAGCCAGACTGCTCATGCAAACCAGACTGCATATGCAAGCCATTTTCCCTTCGGATTTCGCCCTTCCGTCATAACGTTTTTTCGACATGACGCCTTTTCGATATGACGCCTTTTCGATATGATCGTACCGCGGGCCGCGGGCCGCGGGCCGCGGTAATCCCCCTGGACCCCAGGACGCCTGCACCACCAGGTCAGCCCTGCTCTCGCCTTTGAAACGCACCGCCCTTTGTGCCGGAATCGGCACGATGGCCCCCCAGCCGGGATGACTGCTGCCCCGCGCCTGCGGTCGGCGCGCCGAAAAGGAACCACACCCTTTGAACTGCACCTCAGCCCCTTGAATAACCTTAGAAATCCCTGACCAAGGATGCCGTCCCTTGTCAACAGCGCAGGCAGTCTGACTCTGCTTTTCGCACCAGTAGTGCTTTGCAGCGCTGGGGCATGGTCCCGGGTGAACAAGATGGCGCAGGGTTGCGGGTGGAAGGCGCGACACATTGATTTGCCGGCCAGCGGCGATTGTGTCGCTTGCGCCTGGGGGGTGGGGATGTGGGCTGGGGCGGTTGGTTGGATGGTGTTGCCGGGCGATCCCAAGCACCTCAAGGCGCTTGGCTTTCCTTCGACCGCCAGGGCGCTGGCAGTCACGATTCGAGCGAGGCGCCGAGGGGTGATCCGCTCCTCCCTGGATGGAATGGGGCGGTGCGCCGATAGCCGTGCTGTGCACATTGACCGGGAGGGGCCGTGCGGCCCCTCCCGGAGAGGTTCAGGTTGGTGTCATGCCCGGTCGTCTGCATCAAACCAGGCTTTGATGATTAATCCTCCGGCCACTCAGCAGCTGTGTAGAAGACCCAATCATCCAACTCGTCGGTTTCCGGCCAGGAGTGGCCTTCGGGGCAAGCAGTGTAGAAATTCCACGCCTGGGTTGTGGTCAGGTTGATGCCTTCGCGGATGACTCCTTTGCCTTCATCGGCGCGGGCGGATACGCTGCGCATAAAGACAGCAAAATCAGTTGTTGCCTCTGCCTCTGGATCGCTAACTGCATACCTGTCTACAGTCGCACTCAGGCGGGGCAGGACGATGCTGTAGTTGTTCCAGGTAAACCGATCTCCGCTGATACCCGCAGGGCACAGCCCGGCGGTGGTGATCATGCCTTCGGTGATCAGGGTGTTCTCGGGACCGACACCCAGGACGATGCGGCCGGGAGTATCATACCTGCCGAAATGGTCGGCTCTGGTATGTTCTTCTGGCGCCGTAATGCCGCCGAAGTTGACAATGTCAGCATCGTCATCTATAGCACCCATGCCCGCCATGAGCACGCCCAGACCTCCCTGGACAGAGACTCGAGCCATGAAATCCCCGCGGTCATCGGAGTCTACAGGGGTCATCCTTCCTTCTACGTTCCCGCGACCTTCCCGGTAGGCTTCGGTTTCGTAATTCTCGGGTACGCCATCAGTGCATTCAACTCTATCCAAACCGCAATCCAGCGCATCATAATCATACGCATTCAGGTTGTAGAGGGTGGTAATGCCCAGGCTGCGCAGTTCATTGGCTTCAGCATCATTCAGGATGTGGATCTGGAACCAATGGTGCTCGTCAAAGTCCTTGGAAAAGGTGGCCGGACCGACGTTCGGGTCGGTGGTCCTGGTGGTGGTGGGTACGCGGTAGTGGGCAAAAAGGTTGGAAGCTACAGCATCATTCGTATCCACCAGGTTGACCAGACCATTGGGAAAATTTCCGTTCCTGGTTTCATTAAAGGTTGACAGTGCCGTAACCAACCGCTGCTGGTTGGAGTCGCACACCACTTCTTCGGTGCCGCCGACGATGCCCGCAAAGCGCGGGGCCACCATGGCAATAAGAAAACCCATGATGGCCACGACCACCAGAATTTCCAGCAGGGTAAAGCCTTCCTCGGATGTTGCCTTGCGTCTGAGTTGTTGAGTCAACATGTTACATTCTCCAAAAGTTGTTCCGTTGATAATGGTGCAACAACTCACCCTCAGAGTCTGTGGCTACCGGCCATAATATCAGCATATCTTGGTCACGGCGGATATCTTATGCTGGCAATTTTGACCTTGCCTGCGTCCACGGGATGATCCGCCATCCCCTTCCCAGCACCCTGCCGGGCAAAGGGTGGTACTTCTTTCCCTCCACTCTAGGCATCACCTCCTTAAACGATTCATGATGAAGTTAAAAAAACAAGCACACGTACCCAGGTAACAGCGGCCTGCAATTGTTTGCAGAAACGGCGCGGGCCTGGTCACTCTTTCCTGAATCCGTGACGGCTGGACGCTTGCTTTGGATATACCTTGCTGTAATCATTTTATAATTGCAGCGAAATCCCTGGCAATAACGTTCACCAGCCGCCCTTCGGGCCATCCGTCCGCACGCCATCTTCATTGCTCGTAACCATCCGATAAAGTGTCCATTAATCGAACGGTCACGAACAACAAAGCTGACGCACGGACAAATGCTCACGGATCCAGGTCTTTTTGACCATACGCATTCCTGGCCTGCTGTCTTGCCGGCGGCCGACACGGTCGCCAAAACCGTGGCAGGCTTTGTCCTTTCCCATCCCTTTGTGCCAAGGCCCGGAAATTGTCAGTTCAGCCACCGAACAATCAATCTGTGCCATTCCTGTCAGATTACGTTGTCAGCAATGAACCTTCATGCCTGCCAATCATTCTCCACAGACCAGCCGTTACCCATCCTCTCTATTGTTATTTGGGCGAGATGTGCAATGCTCACCCTTTGGGTCGTTATGCTAGCAGACCTTCGTTAGCCTGTCAATCCTTTTTTTGCACACCCTAAAGATTGTACACTCGACCAACATGAGGGCCACGGGACGACAGGAAAAGGTGAGGCGCGTCAGTATACAAGAGGGGCGTGCTGCTCTACGACGGCATAGAGAGACGATGCCGCTGGCCGACGGAATCTGGACAGCCCCATTAAAACCGCCATTCCGCAAGGCTCTTTCAGTTGTAATGTTTCAGCCATCGGACCGCTTCCGACTTACGCTCAAAAGTCTGTGACATGCAGGGGAACCCTTTCAACCTCACCTCTGCACAGGATACCGTCCCCTTTTTTCGTTTACGCGCTTTCACGGTAGTCAGAGAACCTCCGCCTCAAGGCGAGGATTTTCTGGTCGCATTTTTGGTCGCATTTTTTTGCTGATTGATGCGATTTTCTGATAACGGGAGATATTTGCAGCTCATCGAACCCCTGAAAACAAAAAAGGCTAACCCGCCGATATCCGGCAGGTTAGCCTTGCAAATGAATGGTGCCGAAGGCGAGATTCGAACTCGCACGACCGTGGGCCACTACCCCCTCAAGATAGCGTGTCTACCAATTCCACCACTTCGGCATGTTGTTTTTATTGTGTTGGTTCGTCCGGCAACGCCCCCTCGGCTGGCTCAACGGGAGTCACCGGAACCACAGGTGCCGGTAGCGGAACCACCGGAGACGGCATCGGTTCCTCGACCGCGGGTGGTTCCTCGGGTTGCTCGACCCTCAGGTCGCCCATCACCGTCCCGGTGCTTCTTGTCGAGGCAAGATAAGCAAGGCTCACAGAGGTGAGCATGAAAATGATGGCCGCCAGGGTAGTGATTTTATTAAGCAGCGGCACAGGGCCTTCTGAACCGAAAAGGGATTGGCTCGATGATCCTCCGAAGGTCGCACCAACATCCGCTCCTTTCCCCTGTTGCAGCAACACAATGCCAATGAGAAAAAAACAAATAAAAACGTGGACTGCGATAAGTATTGTTGTCATGTAAAATGAACTATCCGTGCAAACGAATCGGGGTTGAGGGCCGCACCACCAACAAGCGCGCCATCTATATCAGGCTGGGCCATCAACTCGTCGATATTGTCAGGTTTAACCGAACCACCATACAACACTCTCACCGTTTCGGCAATCTTTTTATCGTACAGTCCTGCCAGTAATTGCCGAAGAAAATGGTGGACCTCCTGGGCCTGTTGCGGGGTGGCCGTTTTACCGGTACCAATAGCCCAGACCGGTTCATAGGCGAGCACCACCTGCTCTGCCCGGGCTGGCGGCACATTTTCAAGCCCTTCGCACAGCTGCGTTTCCAGGACCTTGAAGGTCGCTTCGGCTTGCCGCTCGTCCAGGGTCTCACCGATGCAGAGAACAGGTACAAGCCCGGCATCGAGTGCCGCCAGCAGGCGCTGATTCACCATGACATTGTCCTCGCCGAAAATGTGTCGCCGTTCAGAATGACCGATGATAGCCATGCGCACCCCGAGGTCGGTGAGCATCCGAGGAGATATTTCTCCCGTGTAGGCCCCTTCCTGCTCCCAGGCAACATTCTGTGCCCCAAGCAGAACGGCGGAGTTGCGCAACTCCGCGGCCACTGCCGCCAGCGAGGTAAACGAGGGCGCCACCATGACGTCACGATCGGTATGCTCCCGGCTGATCGCGGCTATGGCTTGAGCCAAACGCACGGCTTCCCCGCTCGTAAGATACATTTTCCAGTTTCCGGCTAGTAACGGCCGCCTGCTCATAATCCCCTCCTCTCTTTGCTTCGCTCTTCGGTACCCATCCGTGTATCAACCCAGGGCCTTGACGCCCGGCAGTTCCTTGCCCTCCATCAACATGAGAAAAGCGCCGCCACCGGTGGACATATAGGAAATATTATCCGCCTCACCCGACATTTTGACCGCCGCATTGGAGTCGCCGCCACCGACAACGCTCAAGGCGTGGGAGGCCGCGATGGTGTGCGCCAGGGCCAGAGTGCCCCGCGAAAAAGCCTCCAACTCAAAGGCTCCCACAGGGCCGTTCCAGACAATGGTCCTGGCATCGGCCAGCACCTCATTGAAACAGATCACCGAGGCCGGACCGATATCCAGGGCCATCCACCGGGCTGGTATATCCTGCACCGTCACCTGCTTGCAGACCGCATCAGGGCTGAAGCGGTCCGCGGCGATCACATCGACCGGTAAATACACCTTGACCTTTTTCTCCCTCGCTTGACGGAGTATTTCGACAGCGTCTTCGAGCAACTCATCCTCGACTTTGGATGCACCGACATCATAGCCTTGCGACTTCAAAAAGGTATTGGCCATGGCACCACCAAGGATCATGCTGTCGACCCGATCCAGCATGGCATGCAGGGCCTCGAGCTTGCCCGAGACCTTGGCGCCGCCGATGACGGCCACCAGGGGACGCTGGGGCGTTTCCACGCAACGATGGAAGTACTCCATTTCCCTGGCGAGAAGAAAACCGGCTGCCCGTTCGCGCACATGGGCGGTTACGCCCACCACCGAGGCATGGGCCCGATGGGACACCGCAAAGGCATCGTTGACGTAGATATCGATGCCCGCGGCCAGTTGCCGGGAAAAGTCCGGATCATTTTTTTCCTCTTCGGCGTGAAAGCGAAGGTTTTCCAGCAGGAGCACCTGGCCATCGGCCAGTTCCGCCACCGCTGCGGCGACCTCCGGGCCGATGCAATCAGGGGCAAGGGCAACGGGCATGCCCAGCACGGCCCCGAGATGGGCGGCCACAGGGGCCAGCGAGTACTTCGCCACCGGCTGTCCCTTTGGCCTGCCCATATGGGTACAGAGGATGATCCGTGCCTTATGTTCGATCAGGTAGTGCAGGGTGGGGAGCACGGCCCGGATGCGCAGGTCATCGGTCACCTCTCCCTGCTCATTCATGGGCACATTGAAGTCCACCCGGACAAGGACATTTTTGCCGGCAGGATCAAGGTCGCGTAGGGTTTTCATGATTTCTCTCCAAGAGGATTGACCAGATCAGCGCGAAAGAGGAGAGCATCCTCACTTGGCTGGGTGTAATACTTTTTCCGCAGTCCGACCTGAAAAAACCCGGCGGCGCGGTACAGATGGATTGCAGCTTCATTGGCGGCACGCACCTCAAGGAAGCAGGTGGTATATCCCTGCTCCACCAGGATTTGCAAGCCAGTATCGAGCAGAGTTCGACCGATCCCGCGCCGTTGCCATTGTTCATCTACAACCAGCCGTATCAGTTCGCATTCAGGTCGGCAGGCCCTGAACATTGCATAACCAAGCAACCTTCCATCCAGGAGAGCAGTCAGCCCGGTGCTGTTCGCCAAAGCCAGTTCCTCCTTGACCTGGGCAGCGCTCCAGGGGTGGGCCATGGCCGATTGTTCAATGGCGAGAACACCGCCCAGATCGCCCGGCTGAAGCGGCCGAAAGTTCACACCATACGGTCAGCCACGGAAACGGTGAGTTCTCCGAGCATGTTAGTATAACTCCCCAGTTCATTGTCATACCAGCCGTAGATGACCGCCTGGGTGATCGGTACCTCGAGAATGGGGGCGGTGAATCCTTCCTCGAATTTATAATTTTTCAGGTTGTGGAGGTTGACCCTGATGCTGGCGGTTCGGGTATGGATTTCATTGGATTCGATGACTACCGCCGCCTTTGGGATGCCGATGATATCCGAGGAGACATTCTGTTCCGTGGAGAAGATCAGATATGGACTTGTTTTGGAGTACTCTTCATAGATGGAGTTCAGCAGGGTCCGGTTAATCGGGTTTTCAAGTTCATCCTGCAGGTTGAGCACCAGGACGATGAGCGAGCCGGTTGAAGTGGGGATGCGCACCGATTCCGCGGTGAAACCGATGGATTTCATCTCCGGAATCACCAGCCCCAGGGCCTTGGCGGCTCCAGTAGAGGTGAGAATGATATTGTTGAGAATCGATCGGTTCTTGCGCAGATCCGATGCCCCGGCCTCAGGCAGGCGGTCAAGAACCTGCTGGGAGCCGGTGACGGCATGCACGGTGACCATGGAGGCGGAAAGCATTTTTTCGGCACCGAAATGATCGATCAGAGGTTTGATCATATACGAAAGGCAGGTGGTGGTACACGAGGCCGCGGAGATGATGCTGTGTCGGGAGGGGTCATAGTCGTCATCATTGATCCCCATGACCGTAGTGATCGCGTCCTCAGGCATATCCAGCCCTTTGGCCTGAATTTTAAACGGGGCCGAGACCAGCACTTTTTCCGCACCGGCAAGCAGGTGGCCGCGAACAGAACCCCGGCCTTCGTCGGGATCTGCTGTCGGATCCTTGAAGGCTCCGGTGGTGTCCACCACCAGTTGCACCTGGTTGCCGCGCCAATCGATATCCCGGGGGTTCCGTGCCTGGCGGAGAAAGGTGACCGGTATGCCGTTGATGGTCATGGAGCCTGCGGCCTCATTCAGGTTTTCAATCACCCGCCCCCCTTTATGACCGTGGAGGTACATGCTGAGCCTGCCGTAGGTGGAGTCCTTTTCAATGGCCGCGGCAATGTCTACCAGGCCGGAGCCGACGTTTCTCCCCAGGTTGACAATAATTTCCGAAAAATATTGGCGGGAGGCATGATGCCACAACGATAGTTTGCCGATTCTTCCAAGTCCATTAAGCCCGAGTTTCATTATGAAGTTCTCCTTTAGGTTGGATTATGGCGGAAAACCTGGTATATGGCCAACGATGGATACCAGTTTCCGCTCTTTTCCGGCAGGACGTACTTTTTGCTGCCATAATAAGTGTAAATAGAGTAAAAAACAAGCCCACTCGAAAGCATAACCTTGTCCACTCAGGGAAAAGTCTGCACTGGACACCCGCAAGTGGCCAGCCTGATTGCTGCCCATTTCGGGCCTGAAAACAACCCGCTATGCTGCTCCCTCCGGATCGCCAGAACGGCATTCTCCTCAAACGGTATAAACGCTTTCTTGCCGATGTGCGGATGGAAACCGGCCGGACCCTGACGGTCCACTGCCCCAACTCGGGCTCCATGCGGGGCTGTGCCGAGCCCGGCAGCCCGGTGATCATCAGCCACTCCGCCAATCCGCGGCGGAAATATCCCTGGACCCTGGAAATGGTGCAGCACAACGGAATCTGGATCGGTGTCAACACCGGCAGGACCAACGGGCTCGTCAGAGAGGCCCTCGAACAGGGGGTGATCAATGACTTCGGTACCATCACCGCCCTCACAGCGGAAATCACCGTATCCGGACAAAGCAGACTGGATTTTCTGATCGAAAGCTCGACAGGCTCGACCTACCTGGAAGTGAAAAACTGCTCCCTGGTTGAAGAGCAAATCGCTTTCTTCCCCGATGCAATCACCATCAGGGGCACCAGACACCTGATGGAACTTGCTGCGCTCAGAAGTGCCGGCCATGGTGCCGTGGTGCTCTTCTGCATCCAGCGTCAGGACGCCCGCTGCTTCAAACCGGCGGCGCATATTGATCGAAAGTATGCGGAAACCGTGGCCTGGGCGCAGGGAAAAGGCGTTCAATTTCTAGCCTATCAGGCAGAAGTAACGCCTCGGGCCATAAAAATAACAAGAAAAATACCGGTTCACCTCGAGTAAGTGCCCACCGGGCAGGACGGGGTTCGTTGCTCTCTCAACACCTCCGGCAAAGCCCTACCCTTTTGACCCTGTGCGGGCACCTGGGTCCGTGAAGGCTGGTCTTGTTTTGGATATATCTTGCTGTAATCAGATTATACTTGTAGTGGAATCCTTGATGATACCCTTCAGCAGCCACCCTTCGGGGCGTTCGCTCACGGATCCAGGTAATTGACAATCGATATATGCGCCGGTGTACGCCGATCCACTCCCCGGCGCACCCGGAGCAACGCTTCTTCCACACCCTCATCACCCATGCACACAGATTTCGTTGCCACCAGAGAGGCCGTTGTTTTATTGAGCGGCGGCCTGGACTCCACCACTGTCCTGGCCCTGGCCCGCGCGCAGGGCTTTTGCTGCAACTGCCTCAGTTTTCAATATGGCCAGCGCCAGAAAGTCGAACTTGACCGTGCCCGCCTGATCTGCCGCCAGCACAAGATCAAGCGCCACCTGGTGCTGCGCGTCGACCTTAATGCCATCGGCGGTTCTGCTTTGACCACTGACCTGCCTGTTCCCAAGGACCGTTCTCCAACCGAAATGGAAGAGGCGATACCAGTGACCTATGTACCCGCCCGCAACATCCTCTTTCTCGCTCATGCCCTTTCCTGGGCGGAGGTTCTCGGGGCTTCGGACATCTTTCTGGGCATCAATGCCGTCGACTACAGCGGCTACCCGGATTGCAGACCCGAATTCCTTGCCGCCTTCACCCAGATGGCCAACCTGGGGACCAGGGCCGGGGTAACGGGTCGACCGGTGCAAATCCATGCCCCGCTCATGTATCTGAGTAAAAAGGAAATCATCCTTGAAGGGCTTCGCCTGGGGGTCGATTACAGTCAGACACTCAGCTGTTATGATCCCGTGGCCGACCTGGCCTGCGGACGCTGCGATGCCTGCACACTCAGACTGCAGGGCTTTGAGGAAGCCGGCCTGAATGACCCGGCGCGGTATGTGGAGAATGACCCGTTCCGGTGAGCAGCCGGCTTATCCCTGCCCGGCCCGGTGCCTGACCTCGCCGCCGACCATGCTCCAGGCGGCGCGCCCTTGCAGGCGCCAGTCAAGGAAGGGTGAATTACGGCTTTTGGAAACAACCCGGTCTACGCTGTACACATACTCGGCATCCGGGTCGATGATGGTGACATCCGCGGCAACACCTGCCTGCAGCGTTCCCGCGGGCAGGCCAAGGATGGCTGCCGGATAAACGGCAAGCAGTTCCACCAGACGTTTTGCATCGAACAATCCGGCACGCACCATGGCCAGGGTCAGGGGCAGCACTGTTTCCAGGCCGATTATGCCGTTGGCCGCCGCATCGAACACGGTCTCTTTTTCGAGAATGGAATGAGGCGCATGGTCAGAGGCGATGGCGTCAAGGGTGCCGTCGGCCAGTGCCCTTCTGATTGCCTCCCGGTCCGCCGCGGACCGCAGAGGCGGGTTCATCTTCATGTTGGTATCATAATCAACCAGCGCTTCATCGGTGAGGGTGAAGTAATGGGGCGCGGTTTCAGCGGTCACCCGGACTCCACGATCCTTGGCCCGCCGGATCAGGTCAACAGACATCTCGGTACTGACATGGGCGATATGCACCCGGGCGCCGACCCATTCCGCCAACGCCAGTTCCCGATACACCATGACCGATTCCGCGGCGGCCGGGATGCCCTTGAGCCCGAGCCTGGTCGACATGGCCCCTTCATGCATGACCCCCCTGCTCAAGGCGGCTTCCTCGCTGTGCGATATAACAATGAGGCCGAAATCACGGGCATATTCCAATGCTCTGCGCATCAACTGGGCATCATGCACCGGGCGGCCGTCATCGCTTACAGCGACCGCCCCCGCCGTTTTCAGGGCAGCGAATTCAGCCAGCTGCTTTCCCTCACCGCCCTTGCTGACGGCACCAACCGGATACACCCGAACCGAGGCCCCGGCAGCCCGGGCCAGGATGGTCGTGGTGACCGTTTCGCAGTCATTGACCGGCCGGGTATTGGGCATACAGGCAACCCCGGTGAACCCGCCGGCGGCAGCGGCCCGCGCGCCGGAGAGGATATCCTCCTTGTACTCTTCGCCGGGCTCGCGCAGATGGACATGCATATCGGTCAGCCCCGGCACCACCCAGCAACCAGCGGCATCGATGACCGGGGTGCCAGGCGGTGGTGCCTGATCAGGGGCGGCTATGATCCCGTCGATAATCAGCAACTCCCCGATTCGATCAGTGCTGGTGGAGGGATCGATAATGCGGCCGTTTGTTATTCGCCAGGAATTGTTCATTGCGATGTATCCTCCGCGAAAAAACACATTATCCAGAGTCCGTGGGCGTTCGTCCATGCGTCAGCTGTATTGTCTGTGACCGTTCGATTAAAGTACACTTTATCGGACGGATACGGGCAAGGAAGATGGCATGCGGACGAACGCCCCGAAGGGTTGCTGGTGAAGGTTATTATCAAAGGTTCCACTGCAATTATAATTTGATGACAGCAAGATATATCCGCAACAAGCGTCCTGTCGTCACGGATTTACGGATTATGCATTCCCCATGACCAGATAAAGCAGGGCCATGCGAACCGCCACTCCATTGGTCACCTGGTCGAGAATGACGGAGCGGGCACCATCGGCAACGTCGGGGGTCAATTCCACTCCCCGGTTGACCGGCCCCGGATGCATGATCAGCGCATCGGGCCGGGCAAGAGAAAGAACCTCGCTGGTAATACCGAAATAGCGGGCATATTCGCGCAGCGACGGCAGGAGGGGATCGTTTTGCCGTTCCCTCTGGATGCGGAGGGTCATGACCACATCCGCATCGCGGACCGCCTGCTCCAGCGAGGTGCAAACCGTGGCTCCCAGGTTGTCGATCCCATGGGGGATCAAAGTCGAGGGGCCGTAGACAAAGACCTCGGACCCCATTGTGGTAAAGCCTTCAATATTGGAACGGGCCACCCTGCTGTGGGTAATATCGCCAATAATGGCAATTTTCAGCCCCGCAAGGCTGCCCCTGTGCTCCTTGACGGTCATCAGGTCAAGCAAACCCTGGGAGGGGTGTTCATGGGCGCCATCTCCGGCGTTAATCACGGCTGCATTGACGTGGCGACTGAGCAGATGCGGTGCACCGGAACTGGAATGACGAAGGACGATGATATCCGGATGCATGGCGGAAATGTTTCTGGCCGTATCTATCAGCGTCTCCCCCTTGGTTGCACTGCTGGTGGATGCGGAGATGTTAAAGGTATCAGCACTCATCCTTTTGGCCGCCACTTCAAAAGACAGGCGGGTACGGGTGGAGGGTTCAAAAAAAAGATTGATGATGGTATGCCCGCGAAGCGTGGGGACCTTCTTGATGGGCCGGGAGGAAATTTCTTTGAAGGAATCGGCGGTGTTGAGGATATGATCGATATCTTCACGAGCGAACTGATGCATATCGAGAATATGCCGGTGGGTGAAATCCATACCGGGAGCCATACTGTATCCTCCGGAAATCGTACACGTTCAGCAGTTGCAGGCAAAGGATTCCCTTCCCTGATACCCGAAACAGCCCATTGCCACCACAAAAGGTGGCGGGCAACGATTTATTCCTGAATCCATGACGGCTGGACTCTTGTTTTTGATTTATTATGCTGTAATCAGCTAATAAGTAGGCGATTTCTTGACAATTCGCCTTCACCGGCCGCCCACCTTGAGCAGAACAAGCAGACCGGCAAACCTTTCAACCCGCTGCACGACAGCCTGCTTGTCGATGGATCAATGGACGCTGTCCCCCAACCGGTTCCACCTGATGGAGCGAAGACGATCGATGGAAAACAAAGGCAGTTGCACATCCCAGGACCAGTAAATTCTCCATGCTTTCCCTCGAACCGCCGACATATCGACAAACCCCCAGAATCGGCCGTCAAAGGAATTATCGCGATTGTCCCCCATGACGAAAAGCTGCTCGGGAGGAACGGTCACCGGCCCGAAATTATCTCGAGGCGCAACCGAGGCCGGCAAGATCATGGGGTCGAGAAAAACACCGTGGGTGTCGGGAAAAAGTGTCCCGTTGATATAAAGATTTTTATCCTTGATCTCGATACGATCACCAGGAACACCGTGTACCCTTTTAATATAGTCCAGCGAGGGGTCCTGGGGAAATTTGAAGACAATGATATCTTCAATCCCCGGCTGGGTGATCGGCAGCAAAACCGTGCCGGTGAAGGGCATCCTGATGCCATAGATGAATTTACTGACCAGAAGATGATCGCCGATCTGCAGGGTCGGCAGCATGGATCCGGACGGGATCTTGAAAGCCTGCACCACAAAGGTGCGGATAAAAAGAGCCAGGAGAACAGCAATGAGAATCGCCTCCACGTTCTCACGCAAACCGGATTTTTTCTTAGCTGTGCTGGATGTTGCCACTGGGAAAACCTTGGGGAAGAAGAAAAAAGTAAAAAAAATTAAACAAAACCATGTAAACGAAAAAAAAGCTTCATCGCAAGAAAATAACGATCGCCTTGAAAGTTAATTTTATTAATTTCATACAATTAAAAGCAAAAAAATTCAAACTACCTTTCCGAAATCAGCTTTGTCGCCGAATTTCCCGCCGGAAGAAAATCAAAAAAATTGCACTCGCTTCTTGACAAAGTACCTTTTTTATGTGCTTAATACAATCAGATAAAAAACACTTAGAATCTCCGCCGTTACTTGGTTTCATCCACTCTGAACAAGACGAGAAGAACATGGGCAAAAAGGAGAACCTGATCACAGGTATCGATATCGGTTCACATGCCGTTAAAATCTGCCAGTTGCAGAAAACCGGGAAGGGCTACAAACTCCTGGCGCTCGGCAGCATGGCCATCCCCCCGGGGAGCGTGGAAGACGGGGTGCTCGAGGAACCCGATGAGGTGAGGAAGGCCATAGCCGCCCTGCTGAAAAACCTGAAAATCAAGAATACAAAAATTGGTATCTCCATATCCGGATATTCGGTAATCGTCAAGAAAATCAATCTTGAAACCATGGATGACGATTCCCTGGCCGAATATATCAAGGCCGAAGCGGAACAATACATCCCCTTTGACATTGACGATGTGTATCTCGATTTCCAGAAACTCCCGCCCAGAAAAGAAGGATCAGACCAGATTGAAGTCATGCTGGTGGCCGCCAAAAAAGAGGTGATCAATGATTACCTCGATATGCTCCATAAGCTCAAACTCAAAACCGTGCTTGTTGATGTGGACGGATTCGCCCTGGAAAATATCTGGGAAACAACGACGGATGCACCCGGTAACGTGGCCCTGGTCGATATCGGCGCCTCCAAGATGAACATCAACATCATATCTGACGGTGTCTCGGTGCTGGCGCGTGATATTATCGTCGGCAGTGAACAGCTCACCGAGCAACTGGCCAATGCCCTGGAGATCGAATACGAGCAAGCCGAACAAATCAAACTGGGATTGGTTGCGGCCGAAGAACAGCGCGAGAAAATCGAGGAGATTTTCACCCGCACCTGTACCCAATGGGTTTTGGAAATCAAAAAAGCCATCGACCTCTATCTCGCCAACAATCCGGACAAGCCCTTGATCTCCCTGGTCCTGAGCGGCGGTGGCTCGAAGGTGACCGGCCTGCAGGAATATATCCATAAGGAAACAGGTTTGCCGGTCATTGCCTTCAATCCCTTCCAAAATATGATCTGCGATGAAAAGAAATTTGACCGCGAGTATCTCGAATCAATAGCGCCAGAGATGGCTATTGCCACCGGTCTTGCTATCCGACCAGCAGCTTTTTAAAACATCATGATCAAAATAAACCTCCTTCCCGTTCGGGACATCAAACGTCGCATCAGGGCCAAAAAAGAGATTTATCTTGCCCTGACTGCTTTTCTCGCCCTTATCGTTCTCCTGACCCTGCTGGCGCTTTTCCGCATCAACACCATCAATGCCATGCAGGATGAGAACCGGAAACTGCAGCGCGAGAAGGAGCAGTATACGCACATATTAAATGAAATCAAAAAGCTGGAAGCCGACAAACAGATAATCGAAACCCGGATCGGTGTCATAGAACAACTCAACCAATCCTCATCCCTGACCGTCCGGGTCATGGATGAGGTTGCCAGGATGACGCCGCCGCAGCGCATGTGGTTGACCGGCCTTTCCCAAACCGGATCCTCCCTGCGCCTGACAGGGATGGCTCTGGACAACCAGACTGTCGCCGCATTCATGGATGATCTGACCAGTTCTCCCTTGATAGGTAATGTTGTGCTGGCAAACTCCTCGCTGCAAAGATTCGCCGAACGGGACTTGATCCAATTTTCAATCTCCTGCAGTGTATCCATCCCGGACCCCCAGACTCTCACCCAGGATTAAAACACAGGTCGCAACTGATGATTGCCGGTAAACAACAGTTAAAATTCGATCTTTTCATTGAAAAGAAATATCTGCCTCTGGAAAGGAAAGTCAAGGTGTTGATCTGCCTCGCCGCCCTGCTCATTCCCGCGGCCTTGTTTTATTTTTTCCTGTTTCAGCCGCAATCGACCAGAATGGCCTCGTTAACCAACCAGATCAGAGTCTCCACGGAAGAATTACGGACGGTGCAACGGGCGGCAAGAGAGCTGCCCAGGCACCAGCAGGAATTCGCCGCTGTCCAGCAACAATTCGAGGAATTGTCCGTGCTGCTGCCCACCAGCCAGGAAATTCCCGATCTCCTGCGCAATATATCCGATCTGGGCAGAAGGGCCGGACTGGATTTTTTATCGTTCGTACCCGGAGCGGAAATCCCCCGGGATTTCTTCGCTGAGATACCTGTCGATATCAGAATCAGAGGGCCCTACCACAACCTGGGTGCCTTTCTCGACGCGGTCAGCAAGCTGGACCGGATTGTCACGGTCAACAATATCAGCATGGACAAGGCAGGGGAAGAAGGGACGGAAATACTGCTCAACTCTTCCTGTCGCCTTTTGACCTACCGTTTCACCAACATCGCGCTGCAACCGGCGGAGGAGCAGTCCCGGCCAAGACGCCGGTAAACAGACATCGGTTACGCATATTCATCACCTTTGTTTCCATGGATCGCACCTATGCGGATTTATTTACCCTGTACATTTTCAGCTCGTGCACTTGTCGGTCTCGCCATCCCGGTTTTCTGGCTGGCGGTAACCACCTGCACCTTTGCCCGGGACATTGACGAAACCAGCACCGATGCAAGTGGCGCCCCCTCGTTGGAAGCCCCCTTTGTGTACCAGACCGAGGGCCGGCCGGACCCCTTCAAGCCCTTTATTACCCCGCGGCCACCCATCCCCCAGCGCCTGGATCCGGACGAAATTGTCGAAGTTGAGGCTGAATTGACCGGCATGCAGCTTTTCGAGCCAGGTCAGTTGACTCTGGTCGGTATTCTCGGCAGTGGTAGTAAGAGGATTGCCATGGTCGAGGATCAAACTCACCAGGGATACCTCTTGCAAGAAGGCATGCTCATCGGCAGGAGGGGGGTGGTCACCAGGATAGAGCCTCAACAGGTCATCATTACGGAAACAGCGTATACTCGAGCAGGCGAAGAAGTTCAGGATACGATAATAATGCGACTGACAAAAGAGGGAGATAGATAGATATGGCTCGTTTTTCTCCAGGATTTTATACTCAAGGGCTTGGCACAACCCTCTGTGTTTTGCTGCTGACCCTGTGCGTTTCCTCCCCCTCCGTCGCCCAGGATGCGGCAACGGAAATCGAATCCATCACCTGGCGCATGATCGAATCCCAGACGGAGATACGGATCAAAGGCTCCCGACCGCTTCTCTTTACCGCATACGAACTGCCCAGCCCACCAAGAATTATCATCGATATTGCCGAAGCCCGACCTGCCGCCAACCTGACCGCGGAATTACCCGCCCATGAGGCCTTCACCCTGTCCGTGGCCGAGGTGGCAGATGCCCAGCCCCCCATCACCCGGCTGACTTTTTCCCTGACGGAGTCCACGCCCTTCACATCAATGCTGGCGGACAACGAAATTCTCCTCTCTTTTGCCGTCCCTGGCAGTCCGGGGGTCCCCACAGCGGGGGAAAACCCGGTCTCCCAGCTGACAGCACTTCAGGTTGTCCCCCAACCGGGCACCACCGTGGTCCGTTTCCTGACCAGCGACCCCATCACTGACTACTCCCATGGAGTTCTCGAAGGCGAGGGATCAGCACCGCCCCGGCTCTATATCGACTTGAATGCAATCACAATGGACGCATCACTGCCAAGGGAACAGGCAGTCGGCACGGCACTGGCGAGAATCAGGTTGGCTCCACGGGGCTCTGGGGTACGCGCGGTCCTGGATTCCGGTCTCGATACCCTGTTCCCGTATACCATTCATACGGCGGAGACCGGGCTTGAAGTGCGCATCAACGAAACGGCTCGGCAGGATCAGGTCAGCCGCCTGATCAATCAAAATCTGGATGTCGAAGAGCATCTCCCCTCCATTGACCCCCTTGCCACCAGACTGTCTCCCCAGGCCCAGCAGCAGCAGATGGAAGATGCTTTTCTTTTCTCCGGCTACACCCGGGAAAGGATCTCGGTCGAATTCCAGAAGATGGACCTGCACAATGTGTTCAATTTTCTCCGCCACGTCAGCGGAGTCAATATCGTTGTCGACGAATCGGTCCGGGGATCGCTGACCCTGGTGCTGGACGAAGTTCCCTGGGATTTTGCCCTGGACATCATCCTCAACCTCAAGGGTCTCGAAAAAGAAGAACGGTTCAATACCCTGGTTATCTATCCAAAAGGACGAGAATTCGTCTGGCCCCAGCAGGCTGAAGCAAGGCTCAGTTTCCAGACCGACCTGGAAGTTGTCGAGCAGGAAGCCCTGCTGATTCGACAAATTGAAGATCAACCCCCCGGGGTCATGGAAGCCAAACAGATCATGGCCCGCGCCCGGGATTTTGAACAACGGGGTGACATTGAAACCGCGGTGCAACTCTATGAAGAGGCCCTGGCCAAGTGGAGCGACAACAGCCAGATTGCCAACAAAATCGCTTCGCTGTACCTGGTCCAGCTTCGCCAGAACGCCAGAGCCTTGTATTTTGCCCGAGTGGCCCTCGATCTGGATGCGACCAACAGCATGGCCGCGCTCAATGCCGCCATCGCGGCGGCCAATATGCAGGACAATCAACTGGCCCGACAATACTTTGAACAGAGCCTCAACATCGATAAACCCTCTAAAGAAGCTTTGCTCAGTTTTGCCGCTTTCAGCGAACATCAGCAGCGATACGCCGATGCGCTGCGAGTTCTCGACATGCACAGATCCCTCTACGGTGACGACCTTAACTCCATGATCGCCACGGCACGGGTGTATGACAAAATGGGGAACCAGGAGAAAGCCACTGCAACCTATCAGGCCATCCTGTTGTCCGGATTCCGTATCTCACCGGATTTAGCACAATATATCAATGCGCGGGTTACCATTTCTCAACCGATGTATTAACCGGCTGCAGACTGTATCAGAGGATTGATTCAATGAGAAAACACCACCAGTACCTTGCACCCTGCCTGATTCTGCTTTGCTTCGCTCTCTCCTCCTGTGGGACGAAAAAGCAACCCGAGCCCCCGCGGCTCAATGCCTCCCCACCGGTGGAAGAGGTCCGCACAGAGCAACCGGCCCAACCTCTGCAGCTGCCGGTACGTTATCAAATGCCGGGCTTTGTCACCGCATTTGACGGCCAGGATGCGGATCTCGCTGAAATCACAACCGAACATCAGATCAGGGTTGGCGCCACCATCCGCTCCACAGGCGGCCCTCAGCCACTTTGGGATGTCCTCAAACGGCTGGCTAATCTTAAAGGCATGACCGTCAGCTGGGCCAGTGATGTCAACCAGAACACTCTGGTAGATGTGGATATATCCGCTAATGACAATTTTTTTGAAGCGGTGGATAATCTCCTCAGGCAAGCCGATTATTTCCATGAAATGGTGGGTAACACCATAATTGTCCGCTACAAAGACACCAAAATTTATCGGCTGGGGATTCCTGCCATGAAAGGCGGCTACACCACCACGGTGGGTGGTAATTTCCTCGCCGCCAGCGATGCCGCCAGCGGCTCGGAAGGAACCGTCAAGATAACCAGCGACCAGAACCTGTTCGATGTCTGGGACAATGTCAAGCTGAACCTGGACACCATATTGGAAGTATGGAGCATCAGAAGAGAAAGAGAAACCATTGCCATTGACCCCGATGCTATTGACGACGAGGTGGCCGATGTCTCCAGGACCTTCCAGGGCACCATCCAGGCAACCGACATGATCCAACGTTCGGCCCAGGCGTATTACACCATTGATCAGAGTGTGGGCATGATCTCTGTGACGGCCCCTAGACCTCTTTTAGAAAAAGTCGACCAATATATCGAAAACCTGAAAGAAGAACTGTACCGACAGGTTGCCATCGAAGCAAAAATTATCGAGGTCTACCTGCAGGACAACTCCAAAATAGGCCTAGACTGGAGCAATGTTCTCAAGGATTTCAACATCAGTGGCACAACCTTTTTCGGCACCGCCGGCACCGGCGGTGATGGACAGGTCTATCCATGGATCCCGGCCGTGGGGGATGACCCCTCCATTACCCGCTTTGTCAGTAAAATCACTCTGAACCCCGCAAACTTCAACGTCCTGCTCAATGCATTGAATGAACAGGGCGATGCCCATGTATTGGCCAACCCCAAACTCACCGTACTCAACGGTCAGCCGGCCATGATCTCCGTGGGCAAGAATGTGGCATACATAAGAACTGTCACCAGGGAAGTAGACGATAATAACCGAATCACCTTTACCGCTGAAACCGATAATGTCGTTGATGGAATAGCCTTAGGCGTTATGGCCTCGATCATCGACAACCGCAGAGTCACCCTCCACCTGACCCCGATCACCACGAATCTGGTTGGTGACACCATCCAATACCGGAGCTTTGGCGACGATGGCCTCGTGGTTGGTCTGCCGGAGATCCGCGTACGTCAGATGTCGACCATGGTGGATGTTGAAGATGGGGAAATGCTCATCATTGGCGGCCTGATCGACAGTGTGGAATCATCATCAGGCAAATTCGCTCCCCTTGTCGGCCGAATTCCGGTGGTGAAATATCTTTTTGGCGTCGAAGAAAAACGTATGGAAAGACGAGAATTAGTCATTCTGCTGACCCCGACGATCCTTAACGCAAGGGCCAACTGATGGCCAAGAGCACAAACAGGAGAAATGGTATGAAGTTCAGTCGCCATCTGCTTATAGGTGTAGCCATCCTCTGTCTCAGTGGATGCGGAGTAACCGTCAACGAATCGCTCAAGGTCCAGTCCGAGGCCAAAAATCCCGTCGGGGCCAACAGAACCGTGGTCGTGCTCCCTTTTGCTGATTATTCCTACGCCGATAACCTGGAGACCGCCTATCGGCGTAATCTCTTCGTCAGCGAGAACCTCACCGACCAGTTGACGAGAAACAGCTTCCACATGCCGGTTGGCGAGGATGTTTTCCTTTATCTCGTTGACCAGAACATCATCAATGTCGTTTCCTACCAAAGGAAAAGAGCCTCAACCCTGGAACGTGAACTGCAAAACGACTGGTCGCCGGCGATGAAAGGCCATCTGCAGCGCTACATCAACCAGGTGCACCGGGCAACCCCCAATACCGCTGTTGCTGACAGCCCTGGCACCCACGGCCTGACCCAGCAGGAAATCGTCAAGATCGGCCGGCACTTTTCCGCCGACTACATCGTCCGCGGCCGTATCATTCAGTACAAGGATCGGCAGGATCCCTCCTGGGCACCCTGGAAAAAAGGGGTAATCGGTTTTGTCACCGGCGTCTCCAACCGGGTGGCCTTTGGTCAGGCGAGAAGCGACAAATACGATGAATGGGGCCACATGCTGGCCGGCGGGACCTATGGGGCCCTGTATGGCGACTGGGACCCCAAGTGGCCTTATTCAGGAAGAGCCGATCAAACCATCTTTGGTGTTTCCGGGGGAACCATGGGCAACACCATTGTCTGGGGGGCTATTGGAGCGGGACTGGGTAACATGGCCTATAACACCGGCAGTATCCCGCAGGCTGTTGTTCAGCTGAGAATCTGGGTTCAGGATGCCTACACCGGCGCGGTTGTCTGGACCAACCGGGTGGATGTCAAGGTTTCGCCGGAATCGGTGTTGGCTGACTATCAGTATGATGCGCTGTTCGAGAATGCCACGGAAAAAGCCATCGCCACCCTCATCGACGATTTCACCCGCACCTTGTAAAAGCAAACGCGCGGCAGTTCCCCGCCATCCACCCCGTCCAATCAGAAATTGATTGGACGGGGTTTTTTATCTCCGATCACGTCAACCCCCAGGGGCCATGGAACATGGGCTTTGTACGGGAAGCCTTGAGAAACGGTTCCTGTTCCCGGGCCAGGCAGTCATGCGCCGCACCCGGCATGCGGTTCATGCTCCTGATTCCCAGGATATGACATGGGTGCAGCCTTCTCCTCGATCCGTGACGGCTGGGGCTTGTTTTGATATCTTGCTGTACTCGGCTTATACTTGTAGCGGAATTCTTGATACTCCCCTTCCCCAGGCACCTATCAGGGCGTCATCAGGGCGCCATCAAGGGCGCCACCAGGGCGCCACCAGGGCGTCCGCACGCTATCTTCATTGCCCGTAACCGTCCGATAAAGTTTGCTTTATTCGAACGGTCACGAACAACAAAGCTGACGCACGGATGAACGCACACGGATCCAGGTTTCTGTGTCAAGCCTACAAAACAGGGACCTGAAAACCGGAGCTGACCAGAAGAATGGAGGCATCCACTTTTTTTACAATTGTTTCCGCCACCGAACCAACCACAAAAAGTTTCAAGCCTTTGCGACTGGCTGTTCCCAGAACGAGAAGACTGGCACCCCAATCTTCCGAGGCCTTGACAATGGCATCCCCCACACCCGTCAATCCATAGATCGGGTCCGCGGTCAGCAGTTGCGTCTCCACCTGCAGGGCGCTGTCAACAGAGCGAACGAAGGCCAGACCGGTCTCCAGCACCCGATAGCCTTCTTCCTGCTTGGCTGTGTCTTCACTACTGGTCACATGCACAACGCAAAGCGTGCCGCGATGCAATTTGACAATATTGACGGCTTCTCTGAGCGCTTTTCGGCTGACCAGGTTATCGATATACGCGACCATCACTCTGTTGTACATGGACATGGTTCACCTCCTCCCGAATCCGTGACGGCTGGACTCTTGTTTTGGGCATATCTTGTTGTCATCAGATTATACGTGCAGTGGCATCCATCACCAGCCGTCCTTCGGGGCCTTCGCTCAACGGATCCAGGATGGATTGTGCAGAGGAACAGCATCAACTTACATCGCGACTTTGTTTCTTGAGATTTTCAAAATACCTTTTAACAACATCTCTGCCCGGTATCTTCTCATTCTGGGTATAAACCATAAAATGGATGATGCCGTGTATGGCCATGGCAATCAACAGACCTTCAAAAATACCGACCTGATAGACCAGCGCACCGCATACAGTGGCGAGAATCAGGGCATAGCGGCCATACTGGGTGACATGGATCAACCCGACAATCATTTTATACCCGGAAAACATCATCACCGCCGCCAGGGCAAATTTGGGCAGATAGGTCAGATACTGAACATTGATGGTAAAAAAACCGACAACAAGGGCAATGAAAAGCAAGGAAAATTTGGTGTAGGCTCCAGCAAGTTTATTGGTGGTGCTTTTGGCCAGCCCGTCGAGATTGGTCATGCCGCCAAAGAAACTCGACCCAAGATTTGCCACCCAGATGGCCAAAAGACTGTTGTTGCTGTTACATTTTCTCCCCAAAGGATCAATTTTTTCAATCGCGGCGTTGCTCATCACCTGCTCGATCACATCAATGACGGCAAGCATGGCGCAAAAGAGCACCATATAGATCAGGATCATGATCCCATCAATCTGCGGCAGGGGCAAAGCCAGTCTGAGGGCGACATCTTCGACATGGAGCATGGGCACAGGAACAAAGAGAGCAAAAACAACGCCGGCTACAATGAGGACAAAATAAGGCAAGGCAGGTTGTTTGTCTTTGAACTTGTTGAATAGATAAATAAAACCGACAAAGGCCACCAGGGATATCGTGATCATCTGGACCCGGGCCAGGCTCCAGAAAGCACCGGTCGTGTCAAGGTCGGCGGGAAGTTCGTAGGTAAAGGTGAGGAACTTCATGAAGATTTTCAACCCGACCCCGGCCAGAAGCCCTTCAATCAGGAAGACGGGTACCGCGACAAGAAGATACCTCTGCCAATTATATTTCCAGATCACAGCCTGCATGACAGCGGTCAGGAAAATGCAGAAGGCCATATTCTGCACCCCAAAAGCACTGACCCCCAGAGCGAGGACAGGGGCCAGACCGGCCGCGATTCCCGGAGAACCGATGTAGTTCCCCGGTCTGAACCAGGAAAAAGTCCAGCCGATGAGGCTGGCAAAAACTACCGTTGCCAGTCCGACCTTGATCGGATAGGCTGACATCATGGCAATCCCCACGGAAAGAGGAATAGCCATTGTTCCCGTGATCATACCTGCCGCTGCATCGCGGCCCACATACTTGAGCTGAAACGCGGCAGATGCAGGTTTGTCAACAGGCATTTTTCCTGTAGGCTCGTTTTTACTCACCGCCATAGATCCATTTTCCTGTGATAGAGGTTTCAAGTGATGGGGAGACCTTTGTGAACCCTGTTCGAGCAAGGAAAGGCGGCACAGGCAAATAGTGGTTGTACTCAATTCCTTGTTCGTACCCTTCCAGAAACGGCTCTCTTCATCTGAATCTTGGCTTCGCAGCCAGATGCACTCTTCGGAAGACTCATTCCCTCCCGGCGGTACCATTCGCCAACGCGCCTTGATTCAGAACAAAATATCTCGTTTCTCGATGGACAACTGTTCGTTGCCGGCCGCACTCAGCGGCTGCAATCCAAGTTGCAGAAGTATCCTCCTTTTCCGTTGCCACTGCACTGTGCTGCCAAATCACAGTGTAAGACAGCAAAAACCGGAATGCGCTGCGAGTCAAGATTTTTCTAACCTGAAAATATCCCGAACCGGTTGACCCGTTTCATCTCGGGATGCAACCTCCGCCGGATTGCTGGCTCAATAGGTTTGGGCCGATTATTTCCTGTCAGGTGAACGTCACCGGCATCCCGTGGCCAAAGGAATACACTTTCCCACGACAGCAATGATGCTGACGATAGCATCCGGGGGCCATCAGGTCTCTTCCCTGCCTGTTGCTTCCCGGTCCGCACTCTTTTTTTTGCTTTCCAGGATTGGTCGAATATGCTTTGCTGAGAAAAATATCTGTCCACAACCTTGGATCCGTGACGGCTGAACTTTTATTTTGGGTATATCTTGCTGTACTCAGATTATCATGGCAGCGGAATCCTTGAGAATACCCTTCACCAGCCGCCCTTCGGGACGTTCGCTCACGGATCCAGGCACAATATTTCCTCTCCCCCCCCCTGCCACTGTCATGCCGCAATTGATCATATGCCAGGATGCCCAGAATTATCGACTGATAGAATTTGCACACTCCCTGACCATCGGCAGGGAGCCAGGCTGTGACGTTCTGCTCGATTCACCCCAGGTCTCGCGTCAACACGCCGCCATCCGCCGCAGTGCGGATGGGGAATACATGCTCCAGGACCTGGGCAGCACCAATGCCGTCTGGATGGAAAAGAAGAAAATTGATGCGGTGCCGCTCAGCCACGGCCAGACCTTCCGCATCGTCAATTTTTCTTTCACTTTTCTTGTCCATCAGGATCAGCAGGCTCCGCTGCCTGTCCTGGCCACCCCCCACCATTGTACCCAATCCGAGCCTGCTGTGGTCGAATCCGCGACCCTGTTTTTCCCGCACGAGATACCACCACCCCGTGCTGTTCAGCCTGAGGACACCTCCCCCTCGGAGTTCGAGACCAACCTGTTGCGGCTGTGCACTTTTTTTCACCAACTGCGACAGGCGGACAATGAACAGGCCCTGTGTGAACAACTGCTCACCGGGAGCCTCGAACTCATTCCTGCCCAGGGAGGATTTCTGGCCCTGCTCGACGAAAAGCAGCAACTCCTCTATGCCACCACCGCCCATTTTGACCCTGAAAAAGAACACCAGGCAATCCGGCAGGATATCGTCCGCCGGGTGATGATTGAAGGGTGTAGCGCCATGGGCGACCAGGAAGATCAGCACAAGCGGAGCAGCCGGGCCACCCGCCGTTCGACGTCGGTGATCTGTTCGCCCCTGCTGCAGCATGGAGGCACGAACGGGTGCCTGTACCTCGACCACCACCAGCCCGAAATTTTCTCTCAGATCCATCTCAGCATGCTTGAACTCATCAGCCTGCAAGGTGCTGCCCTTCTCGATACCCTTGTCACCCGAACCAGAATATCCAGTGATCGTCAATCGCTGACCGCGCGCCTGGCAACAAAGGATGAAACCATCATCCGCAGCGAGAAAATGCTTCGCCTTTATGAAGACATCCGCACCATTGCCCCCATCAATGTTCCCGTCTTTATTTCCGGAGAACCGGGCAGCGGCAAGGAACACGTTGCCGCCGCACTCCATTCTTTTTCCAAACGCAAAGGGGCGTACGTACCCCTCAATTGCGCTGCCATTCCTGAAGGTCTTTTCGAGAGCGAACTCTTCGGTTCCCGCAAGGGAGCCTTTCATGAAGCCATTGACAAACCGGGCAAGCTGGAGCTGGCCCATGGCGGCACCCTTTTTCTGGATGAGGTCGCGGATATGACCCTCACCCTGCAACCCAAGCTGCTCAGGTTTCTGGAAAACGGGGAAAGCACCAGGCTGGGTGATAATACCGTTAAAAAACTCGATGTCCGGGTCATAACCGCCACCAACCGAAACGTGGCGGCTATGATCGATGCCAGCGAATTCCGCGACGATCTGTATCAACGCCTCTCCTGTTTCACCTTGATCGTCCCGCCTCTTCGTGATCGCCGGGAAGACATCGAGCCCCTGACACGATATTTCCTGAAAAAATTCTCCCATGAGTACAACTGGCAGGAATCACCGTGCACCGACGGCGCCATGCAGCTCCTCCATCAGTACCATTGGCCAGGGAACATCAGACAGCTGCGCAATGTTCTCCTTCGTCTTGCCGTGCACACCCAGGGTAAAGCGATTACAGAAAAAGATATCCGCACGCTTTCCGATGAGTTTGCCACCTCGGCTTCGCCACGGCTCGATATGTTTCCCACCCTTGATGATGTCGAAGAAAAACATATCCGTTTCGCCCTTCGTCAGACCGCGGGCAATATTTCCGACGCCGCCGCCCTGGTCGGCATTGCCCGCTCCACCTTGTATCAGAAGATAAAAAAATATAACATTCTCCTGGATCCGTGACAGCTGGGCTGGTGTTTTGAATGTATTATACTGTAATCAAGGTGTACTTGTAGAAAAATAGGCATACCAGGTCTGCATTCGCCGTCCTTCATGACGTCCGTCCACACGCCATCTTCATTGCCCGTACCCATCCGATAAAGCCTTCTTTCATCGAACGGTCAGCAAGCAAGGATGCTGATCAGATCCAAAGTTTCCATACCCTTTGTCCGATAATCAGCCAACCATCGCAGAAAACTGACCGGAATCGAGACAAGGGAAAGAATCAAAAAAAATCATACATATCAAAATATTACCATAATAACCGCCCAATCTGTGTTCGATTTTCAAACACAGCCGATCCTGTTCCGCCGCTTCCCAGCAGCCTGCCTTCCCTTCTCTGATGTGACACCAACACGACCTAGTCACTATCTATTGAAAATATCAGTATTTTTTTACCGCAACAATTGAAAAATCTGGTTGGCACTTTGTTTGCTATTTACGGGCAGGCAATCAGTTCAACTCGTCTTTTTTCATTTCACAGGAGGTAGATGCATGCGAAAAAAAATGATACTCGCCGCAGCCCTGGTCTTTGCCATGGCCACAGCTGCCCAGGCCGATTCCACGCTTTCGGGATCATTTTTTAACAAAAGTAAAGGGTCCAATCATCATAACACCTACATTCTTACCAGCCAGAGTACCCACACTCATCCCTCCAAGGGTGAACAAGGTACTGAAAACAAGGCTCAAGGCACTCTGGTCAAGGCCGACGTACACAATGAGATCAGAAGAGCCGGGAACATCAGCAGTATGATCAAAGGTGGTAATGACAACCAGGCCAATGCCGCTTCCATCGCTGTCAACGGCAATGCATCGGTGACCGGATCCCTGAACAACAGGGTGGACACCAAAGGCAACATCACCAGCATGGTAAGAAACGGTGATCAGAATCTGGCCAATGCCGCCTCAATTTCTGTTTCTGGCGCGGTCATTGATGGTCACATCATCAACAACGTGCAAAGAACCGGCGATATCTCTGCCCTGGTCCAGAACGGCAGTAATAACCAGGCCAACGCCGCTGCCATCTCCATTCATTAACCTGGATCCGTGAGCGTTCGTCCGTGCGTCAGCTTTATTGTCTGTGACCGTTCGATTAAAGTAAACTTTATCGGACGGTTACGGGCAATGAAGATGGCGTGCGCACGGACGCCCCGAAGGGCGGCTGGTGAAGGTTCTCTTTAAGGATTCTGCTAAAATTGTAATAAGATTACAACAAGATATATCCAAAACAAGCGTCCAGCCGTCACGGATTCAGGATTAAACCCAGGGGTTCCCATGCCGGCCCGACAATGGCTGGGGCATGGGAAACCTCCTACATTTCAGAAGAATTTCGGAGGACCAGATGAAAACCATCCCAATAACCCTGCTCGGAGCGATACTCCTGGCTCCCGTCCTTGCCGGCGCCGATCTACTCAATATCCGCGCGGAAAACCAGGTGGAAAAAGGGGTACACCATGCGGTGGTGCAAGGGAACAATACTGTTGCCAATGCCTCCTCCATCCACATCCGGCAGAGCAACGCCAGGGAAATCAGCAACCTGGTCAGTGCGAGCGGCACTGTTTCCGCCTCGGCAACAGGTCATACCAACACGGTCAACAGTGCTTCCGTGCTCCTGGAGGACGCTACGGCCGGAAAAATCCATAATCGTGTCTCTGTCAAGGATCTCAACAATACCGTGCACGGCAGCAACAATGTGGCCAATATCGGCTCGGTCATGGTGCGTCAGGCCGCCACCGGTGCCGTTGATAACTCCCTGGAGGGAGGCAGTGTCCGTGGCGTGGTTCGCGGCGACAGCAATCGGCTCAACATCGGTTCCGTTCAGGTGAACAGCAATCATCGCGGCACCATCACCACCAGGATGGACACAGGCAACATCTCGGTGGCCATATCAGGAAAAAACACCGATATCGCTGTTGATTCGGTCATTATTGAATAGCAGGGAGGACAGGTCATGCCATTGCGCGCAATAGTCTTGTGGACGGTCTGCATCCTCTCAGGGGGCCTGGCGGCCGCCTGTCTGGCCAATGATCTCGATGACGGCATTGAAATCGATGACAGCATCGAACAGTACAGCACCATCGGCAACCGTCCCGATCTCAATTTTTCCTACCTGGCCCAACGTGCCCGCTCCCGAGCGGCAACCGGTACCGGCGGCATAGTCCGCACCAGGGAGGGGGTTCTCAACAGTGTCATCCTTGAACCGGGGTCTCAGTTGCATGGCGACATCGTCATCATTGATCAGTCCAGGGGCGACAAGACCATTATCGCTGAATAACTCGTGCATCGAGGCAAAGGTATGTTGTATTCGAAACAAAGAACACCGGGCTGGAAAAAGTGGCGCAAGGTCGTTCCGGTGCCGCTCATGGCTTTATTGCTGACCTCCTGCGCGCAGGTCGATCCCCGAAGGGTTGATATCGATCTGCAGCCAAGCCTGCCCGAGATCAAAGTCACCAGCTTTGACCAGCCATTGGCCGACCTGGGGAAAATGAGCCAGATCTACGGTAAACGCGTCATCATCCAGGGGCAGGACATTGCCGACCACACCGGCCTTTCCCAGTATGGGTTTGGAGAAATACCCCGGGATATCACGGAAATGACCAAGAGCGCCCTCAATTCCATCGGCGGCAACGTGGTCTACATCCCCTATGTCCCTGTATTCATCAACAATCAGATGGTCACCGGCTATTCCGATTTCCGGGATAAATATATTCCTGACATCGTTCTATCCGGCGGGATTACCGAATTTGACCGCGGCCTGCAGACCCGTGGCGCCAATACTGATTTCGGCGTGACCACCCGACCTTTCAATGTCAATGAATCCTGGGTGCCAAATGATTTCATTTCCGTTGATTATGGTCAGGGGACCAAGGAAAGCCTGGCGCGTATTACCCTGGATTTTAATCTGGTTGACTTCAGAACCATGTCCGGAGTTGCCCGCATGCAGACAGTCAACTCCATCGATGTGTATAAGGGGCTGGCTGCCAAAGAGCTTGGGTTCACCATTTTCGGACCCAGTTTCGGCTTCAAGGGTACGGTGACCAAGGTACAGGGCCGTCATGCCGCCATTCGCCTGCTCGTGCAAACCAGTGTGCTTCAGATTGTCGGCAAATATCTGTACCTGCCCTACTGGAAGCTGATACCGGAAATGCCGCCTGATCCGGTGGTTCTTGAACGAATCGCGGGAACCTACCGGCAACTCAGTGACCGGGACAAGATTGCCGAGATCCAAACCTGTCTGTATCTGAAAGGATACAATGTGTCCGTTGACGGCCGCCTTGATACACGAACACGCGAGGCCCTGGCCCGGTTCAAACCAGACGCCCAGGCAGCAGGCGCTCCACCGGATGCGGCCCTCTATATCGAGTTGTGGAGCTCCCTGGCCGACGATATGGATCAGGTGGCCGAACGTCGGCAACTGCTCGCCAGAAACCTGGAAGCCTTTGAAGCAGGGGAACGGATCGCCCGTACACCGGCCCGTGTACCGGTACGGGTCAACCCGGATCCCGCCGGCGGTCGCAAGACCGCACCGAAAACAGAAGCGGCAACCCCGGCAAAAATGGTGCCGGCGCCCTCTCCCTCGGCCGCAGCCACCGCTGTTGCCCAGGCGCAGCCCGATGAGAACGTTGGAGATGAAGCAGCCCCGGCAGCCGAGCAAAAGGAAAAAGACCAGGAAAATATTGCCCGAATCATGCGCAGGCCCTATCTACCAGGCAACACGTATTCCGTGGAGGCTTTGATCAATGAAAGAGCAGTGGTCGAATAGATTTCGCAGCGGTTTTTTAGCGGGGGCGCTGGTTGCCCTGTTGAGCTGCCTGTTGATGGCTGCAGTCTCCCACCCCTCGTCAACCCTGCCGGTGGCTGTGCTGCCTCCGGAAACCAAAGGGACAACACCGCTGTCCCTTGCCGGCCGCTATCAGATAGCTGCCTGCTCGGTGGACAGAGGAGGATGCGGAGTTTTTATCCTGGATACCGCAACCGGAATCACCAAGATTGTTTATGGTAAAGGGCCTGATGGCCGTACCGTCAATCATCTGGGAAAACCCTATGCACACATCCCCTGAAGGGCAGCAGCGGCAAAAGACAAGAGCACTCCCTTGCATCATTGTAACCCGCACTCCTCTTTCCGCTGGAAGAGCACCTGTTCCCGCAGAGCCGAGCGTAGGGCCATATATCATAATGAACCAAAAATACCTCTATCCAAGGAGATTGACATGCAATACCTGTCGTTCAACAAGACTGCGCCACTGCTAACCAGGCGGGCCAGGCTGCTGCTTTTCTCGGTGTTGGCCCTTGGTCTGACATTGCTCATTGCTCCGGCCAGCACCACGGCCTCCACCCTCCAGGGGGGCTATGGTCTGAAGATTTTTCGGGTTGAATCAGGACTGTACCCTTTTGTCCACGTCTATATGCGCACCTTTGACCAGGATATGAATCCTCTGGTGAATCTCAATGTGCTCAACATCGGTGTCATGGTCCAGGGACGAGCATATGATCCGCGCAAAAAACAATACTTCATCCAGCCGATTCGCAACCGTGAAGAGGCCATCCGTTCCATCCTGGTCCTCGATACGGACAAGAAGCTGCAAGGGGTCGAGTTTGAGAACCTGGTCCGGGCGGCTGCCCGCTTCATCGATGCCAAAAGGCCCCAGGATCAAATCGCGATCGTGGCCCTTGACAGCAGCAGTGAAGGCTACACGATCCTTTCCAACTTTGAACGGGAACCTGCCGCATTGGGTCGTCGTCTTGCCGACCTGCAGCCAAGGGCGGATAAAATCCGTCTGTATGACGGCGTGGCTGGAGCCATGCAGCTTGCAGGAGGTGTTGGCGGTGGTTCGGCCAGCAGCACGATTGATTATCCTGTGTCCACCTCCATCGTCATTCTCGCCACCGGCAAGGATGACGACAGTGCCATCAACCGCTCTGACCTGATGACCAGGATTGCCAACCTGCCTCTTCCGATCCCGATCTATTCCCTTGGCTTCACCGCTGGGAACAGTACCGGGCAGCGCAACCTCCAGGCCCTGTCCACCAATTCTTTCGGCAAACATTATCCCATCAGCGCTACCCACGACACCATAACCCGCAGTATCGAGAATATACAGAACATCATGCAGAGTGACTATGTCCTCACCTTCCGTGCCTATATTCCTGTTGACGGTGGCCGGCACAACGTCAAAATCGGGGTGGAATACCCCACCGACAGCGGTATCATGTACTATGACAGCTCCACCTTCGAGGCTCTTGAACCGCCCACCTTTCCCCAGATTTTAGAAGCCCAGCAGAAACTCGACGCCATCATGCCGGCGCTCAACAATGAAGAGTTGTACCTGAAAAACCCCTTTACGCCGCAACCTGTGGTCCAGCCGGTTGCCGCCGGTCGATAATTCCCACCCCCGTCCGGATACAGCCGGTTGATGTCCTCATGACCCGGAAAGACCCTCTTCAGCAGAAAAAGTCCGAACCACATCTGCACATGTTGCCGCGGGCAACACCGCGGGAGCCGCTACAGCTTCTGCACGATTGCCCGCGGATCGATCAGGCCCACGCGGCCTATCTGGTGGCTCTGGACACCGGCGTCTCATACCGGGAGTTCCGGCTCGGCACCATTGGGGTGAACATTGGTCGTGATGCCGATCAATGTGATATCGTTGTTGCCGGACCTGGTGTTTCTCGACTGCATGCCCATATCCGGGCCGATGCGATGGGCATTTTTCACCTCAAGGATCAGGGTTCAACCAATGGTCTGTTCATCAACGGCATCCCAATCCAGGCCAGGACCGCCCTCAACGATGGGGATCTGATCGGTCTCGGCCGCAGCAACGATCCTCACCTGCGCTTCCAGAAGCAGAGCATCCGAGCTCCTCGCCATCTCACCCTGCCCCCCCGCGCCCAATGGCTTATCGGCCGTGCCTCGGACTGTGATCTGCCCCTGCCAGGCGAACCCACCGTCAGCGCCCGACACGCCATCCTCACCAGACAGGGAACCCACCTGCATATCCTTGACAACTCCAGCCGCAACGGACTCTGGGTCAACGGTGTGGCACGTCAAAAAAGCCTGCTCTGCTCCGATGACACCGTCGTTATCGGCACCACCCATTTTCGTTTTCACCTCGAGGCAGACGGGGCTCTGACCGCGGTGCAACGGCAGTACGGTCAAAGTATCAAGCTCGAGTGCGTCGGCCTGGGTCTCACCAGCAAGGAGCGGCGCCGTCCTGGAAAAATACTTGTTGACGACCTGACCCTTTCCCTGGAACCGGGAGAATTCATCGGTATTCTCGGCCCCAGCGGCGCCGGAAAAACCACTCTGTTATCCCTGCTTTCCGGCTTGATCCTTCCCGATCGGGGCGACGTCCTGGTCAACGAAACTCCATTGGCCGCCACCGGAGACATGTTCCGGCATTCCATCGGCTATGTTCCTCAGGATGATATTCTCCACAGCGAACTGCGGGTGGAGGACAGTCTGGATTATATCGCCCGCCTGCGCCTGCCCCCGGACATGACCCCTCTGCAGCGCGACAGCATCGTTTCCGCCACCATCGAAAACCTGGGCCTCAACCGGGTTCGTCACCGTCCCATCCATCAACTGAGCGGCGGCCAGCGCAAGCGGGTTTCCATTGGCGCGGAACTGATCGTCCGGCCAAGCATTCTTTTCCTCGATGAACCGAGCGCAGGGCTTGATCCCAGCAGCGAAGAACGGCTGATGCACCATTTTCGGACCATGGCCCGCAGCGGCACCACGGTGGTCATCACCACCCATGTCCTCTACAACCTGGCCCTGCTCGACAAGGTAGCCATTCTTGCCCAGGGCAGGCTGGTCTTCTATGGTCACCCTGGCGAGGCGCTGGAATTTTTCAGTGAAAAGGGCCGGCCCCTGACCAGGGCGACCCGGATATTCGATCTGCTCACCGGGGAGAATCACCCCCGCGCAGCGGTTGCCAGGCATGCAGTCCTTGCCGACGAAGAGGAAATCGCCAGCAGGTATGCCCATCGATACCGAAAATCTCCCCTGTATTCTCGTCATATCGAGCAGCACCTCTCTCCTACCGCCCGTGCCCGACTCACCAGAAAAAAGGACGGGCGCATCGATACCCGGCCCGTTCTTCCCCCATTGACGATCTCCAGTCGCACCAGCCACGGCAGTGGCTCTCCATTGCTGACAGCAAAGACACCCTCCTGGATCCGCTCCTGGCTCATTCTCGCCTCCCGGCATGTGCACATCCGCTGTCTTGCCGGAAGACGACAACTGCTGTTGCTGTTCATTCCTCTGATCCTTGCGCTGGTGACTTTGTGCCAACAGATGCATGTCCCCCTTGGCGAAGAGGTGATCAGGGTGGAGAAAACAGCCCTGGAAGCAACGGTCGCCCAGGGAGGGCCGGTCATGGCACTGCAGCTCAAGGCCCTGCTTTCCCCTGCCGGCCACCAGGATCCCCGCTCCGCCGCCGAACTGTTGTATGCCCTGCGGTACCAGGGCGTCGGCAATCTGCCCATCCCCCTGAGTGTTGCCCTGATGATGGTGATGACCGCAGTGTTTTGCGGCACCCTGATCTCCTGCACCGAAATTTCCGCGGAACAAGCCATTTACCGCCGCGAGCGAATGGCCAATCTGCCCATAACGGCCTATCTTGGTGCAAAGCTCCCCTTCTGCCTGACGATTACAGCCGGGCAATGTTTCGTGTTCCTCGCTCTCTGCTGGCTGCATCCTTCCCTGCGTCAGACGGCTTTCTTTTCCGTCTGGTTGACCATGACCGCCATCGCCTGGTGTTCGGTGACCATCGGCCTGTTCCTCAGCAGCCTCGATTCCTCCCCAGGTCGCTTTTCCGTACTCCTGGCCATAGCCGTAGTCCTGCCACAGCTGGTCTGCTCCGGTGGCATCGGGCCGGATTTTTATGCCCATATGCACCATCTGCTGCGGATCACCGCCGACCTGCTGCCTGCGCGCTGGGGGCTTGAGATGATCTGTACCGCACTGTACACACCCCTGCTCAATGGAGAAACACGCTGGATTGAGACCACCATCCGGGAAGTGATAGGTTTTGACTTCGGCAGATCGGTCTATTATAGTGGATTGATTGTCCTAACGACCCAATCCCTTCTTTGGCTTTTTTTCAGTGCATGGCTTCTGAAACGCCGCGATCCCCGCTGAATGTCCCGGAAACACTTGCTGCCGGCAATCATCCTCAACATTCACCCACGAGTTCGACTCCCAGTGCTGCCGGGCAGCTGATTGCCGGCCGATACCTGCTCAAGCGCCCGCTGGGGGAGGGCGGCATGGGACATGTCTACCTGGCTGAAGATCAATTCCTGCTTCGGCAGGTAGCTGTGAAAACCATCCGTCCAGAGCTGAGCATGAACACAGAAGTTCGGGAGCGGATCAGAAGTGAATGCCGCATGCACGCCGCCATCGGTACTCACCCCCATATTGTCACCCTGTACGACTCTCTTTCCGATGACGGGCGACTGTATCTGATTATGGAATATTTTGCCGGTGAAACGCTGGCGCAGCGGCTTGCCGCCCGATGCGGGGACCCGCCTCTTCCCCTGGAGCAAACGCTAGCTATCGTTCACCAGATCCTCCAAGCCCTGGCCTGCATTCACAGCCATGATATTGTCCATCGCGATATTAAAACGGCAAACATACTCATCAGGGGTCAGGGGGACAATCTATGGCTGGTGAAACTGACTGATTTTGGGATCGCCCGGGTCGAGACCGGCTGGCATGGCCAGACCAGCCTGACCCAAATCGGCGGGCAAGGCCCGGGCACCCCGGCCTACATGGCGCCTGAGCGCATCGATTCCCGGGCCTTCGGTACTATCAGGCCCGCCACCGATCTCTACGCGGTCGGCATTATACTCTATGAATTGTTGACTGGAGCGCCTCCCTTCAGCGGCACAATGGCCGAGGTATTCACCGGGCACCTCATGCAGGCCCCGGACCTGGAGAGAGTGCCGGCGTCAGTCCCGGCTGGACTGCGGACGATTCTGGACAAGGCGCTTGCCAAGCAACCGTTGGACCGGTACCAGCATGCCGACGCTTTTGCCTCTGCGCTCACCGCCGCGGCCGCAATTCCTCTTCCCCCACCTGTGTACTCGCCAGGCCAGGAACAAGCGACTCTCGTCGCCGGCAGCTTCCCTCCCGCAAAGGAGGCCGCGACCATTCTCATCCCTGCGCAAGAAGTCTCGAGCCGCATCACCTGGAACAGAACCCGGATCACTGTTGCTGTTCTCCTGCTGACAACCGCGGTCCTTTTGTATTTTGGTCTTCGTTTCCTGCTCCATCAACCTCTGAGCAGCCAGTTTACCGAAACGGCCCGACCGATGCAGACCGTACCTGCCGAGGTGGATATCGAACCTGGCGCTATCCGGAGCACCGGAAGCAGGGAGCAGAGCGGATCAGCCCTGCAAACCGTCGAGGAAGCGCGTCGAGGCAGCCATACCTCGACACCCCCAGGCGGCCAGAACAATGCCAATGAAACCTCGTCCTCGGAATGGCAGGTTCTGGAGCAGCAAACCCGAAAAATTCGCTGACCAGGGTCTTGAAATCCATGCATAACCTGATATATGCCACGCTCTGCATTGCCGCCCTTTTCCTGCTCCCCGGCTGCGCTCCTCTTGTTGTCGCCGCCGGTGCCGGCGCCGGTTATCTGGTCGCTGATCAGGAATCCAGGCAAAAGGTCGACCATTTCTTTCAGGATCTGAACAAATCGATCAAAAAAAGTACCCGCAGAATTCTTGGAGAACAGCAGACCAGGAAACAAATCGCGCATCAACCGTCAGCCGGCTTCACCCTCACCATTCAGCAGGATACGCTCACACCGACAAGTGTCCTTCCGGGTGAACGGATCAATCTCAGGGTGCAATACGCTATCATGGGAGCGCCGGCCGCGGGAATACGCATCAGCAAACAACAGACCCTGTTTTTTGCAGGCAAACAGGTCACGGTCATCAACAAGGAATCAACAACCAGAACAAACGGGACCTGGGAAAACACCTTGGCCTTTGCGGTGCCGAAATCCGCACAACCCGGCACCTATACGGTCAAGCAGGAAATCAGCGCCCAGGGGAAGACCCGATCCACTCAACGGACTTTTACGGTCCGCTGAAAACAAGAACACCCCCTTTTGTAGCCCTTGACAAAGCAACGGAAAGGACCAGGTTGGCGAACAGAACAGACCGATGGATATGACCGCAACCGACGACAACCCTTGCGCTCCACTTGGCTTTTCCTTGATATGTTGAATAGAAGGGCCCAGCCGACGTCCCCTGCAACCCATCACCAGCTCTTCGGGTTCAGGGTACAGGTTTCGGCAAAAACCGATCCGGGCCGTGTCCGCCCAACCAATGAAGACAGCTACCTGCTCCTTGCCCGCGCCGGTGTCTTTGCCGTTGCCGATGGCCTGGGCGGATTGGAGGCAGGAGAGGTCGCCAGCACCATAGCCCTGACCCACCTGGAGGCGCTCAGCACCGACCTGAACCAGTACCAGAAATCCGGGCCGTGTCCACGGACGATAGCCCAACTCCACGAAAACATTGCCATCGTCAACAAGCGTACCCATGAACACAGTACCCGCGTCAGCAAGACCATGGCCACAACCCTGGCCATGGTGCAGTTCCATCCACACGGTGTACTCATTGCCCATGTAGGTGACAGCCGGGTTTATCTCTGGCGGAACACGCACCTTCTTCAATTAACCAGTGACCATTCACTGGTCAACCAACTGCTCGATCAGGGCACCCTGACCGCCCAGGAAGCGTCCCGTTCACCGCAGCGCCATATCATCACCCGGGCGATCGGTGCCGCACCAGTGGTTGCGCCTTCCATACAGGAGCAACCACTTCGCAATGGGGATGCCCTCTTGCTCTGTACCGACGGATTGACCGGCATGTTGAGCGATACTGATATCGCCCGTATCATCCATAGCGGTAACGGCGCCGCTGATTCTATGGTGGAACAGTTGGTGACCGCCGCCAATCAGGCCGGAGGGCAAGACAACATCACTGTGCTGCTCCTGATCATAGAAGCCGCGGAGGTGTGATCGGCCGCCCTCTCCCCAGACCTCAAGCGCCTCTCCCTGCAGAGACAGGGTATCCCGGGTTAGCCGGGACACCCTGAGCTTGAACAGAAACGATGGAGGGACAAAAACAACTGGATTGCAGAGCGGAGAACCAGGGTCCATAAACAAGGGGAGGTGGGACAAGCACCTCAAAAAAAAACCCCAGGAAGCCTGGGCTTCCCGGGGTTATTGGCACTGCTCAGGTGCCGACCGCGTATGCTGATCCTGGGATCTTAGCCACGTGGTGCAGGCGGCTTGGCCAGCCAGAGGAGGAGCAGCGAGATGGCCATAACAGCGGATGCTGTGGCAAAGGGGATCATGTAGTTCCCCTGAACAGCGTACAGCCAGCCACCAACCGTTGGCCCAGCCAGGCCGGCAAAACCAAAGGAGCTGAACAGCAGCCCGTAGTTGGATCCCTGCGCCGTGGGCCCATAGTAGGCCAGCGTGGCGGAGGGGAACAGGGTGAACTGGGCACCATAGTTCCAACCAAAGATCAAGGCAACGATCCACAGCAGGGTCGCGTTACCAGCCATCGGGTAGATGAGCAGCAGCATGACGACCTGGATCGACCAGAGCAGCATAAAGCATGGTCTGACCCCGATCTTATCGACAAAACCGCCGATGACGACCCGGACAGCCGCATTGGAGAAAGCGAGAACACTGACAGCCCCAGCTGCAGCCATGGGTGCCAGGCCCCGGTCAATACCAGCACCTGCCAGATGGCCGACAACCATCAGGCCGGAAAAACAGGAGCAGAAGAAGGCGGCATAGAGCATCCAGAACTGCGGTGTAGCCTTGGCTTCATCGTGGGTGTAATCGACCTGTGCCTTGGTTCCCGGTGCGGGCGCGGGGGGCGTATAGCCGGCGGGCTTCCAGCCGGCGGGGGGGTTCTGGAGGCAGAAAGCGGAGAGAACACCCAGAACACCCATGACAATCCCCATATACCAGAATACCGGACGCCAACCCATGTTTTCAATCATCCAGGTGGCAATGGGCGCCATGATAAAGGAGCCGAGTCCCAGACCGACAACGGAAAAACCAGTGGCAAGGGATCGTCTATCCGGCCACCATTTGGGACCGGTGGCGATGGGCGGCAGATACATCATACCACCACCGAGACCGCAAATGAGACCGTACGTGATATACAGGCCCATTTTGGAGTTGATGAACCCGGAAGCGCAAAAACCTATCAGGACGAGCACGGACCCCATGAGGACGACTTTACGGGGACCGATTTTGTCGCTGAGGCGACCGGAAGGAATGGTGGTCAAACCAAAGACGAAACAGCAGATTGAAAAGGCCAGCGCAATTTCAGCGCGCGTCCAACCGAATTCAGCTTGGAACGGTGCGATGAAAACACTCCATGCGTAGAGCAAAAGGCCGCAGGCGGTACTACCGAGCAAACCTCCCAACAAAGGTACCCAACGTGGTAAAGTGGCGACAGGAACATCACTTGTAGCTTGTGCTTGACTCATTAATGCACTCCCCCTTTTTTTATTTTAGGTTAACTGCTTACGGCTTAGCACTCCTGACTCTCGACGTTTTCACCTCCCTATTGTCTTGGATATTATTGGTTGTTTTCCTTCTTCAAGGGTCTCCTACCTATTGTGTTTCGACTATAAAGGAGAAGGAAAGCACTGTCAATCAACAAAACGCATGCTTTTGGCCTGTCTCGCATTTTCTTGGCAGAAGAGCACCATCGACCCGATCTCTCCCCCGTGCATCAAGAACGGATCGCTTCGACTCATTCCGACGCTCCCACAGGGTGTCCCGCACACCAATTGCTGGTCACCTGCAGGGCGTGAAAACCGGTCCTCTTCAACCGGCAAGAGGCACGGCAAAGAGCACGCACCTCCCTGCCGTGTAAAAAACAATGAAAATTCAAATCAGTATCGAAAAAAGACAACGTGCCGTCTGTCCATCCGGTCCGGTCCTGTGCGAACCAATCAGCCCACAGGGGCCGGGCCATCCCCGACCAGCGGTACCACTTTAACCACCTGAAAACGGACCAGATGTTTCGGGCCTTTGGCCACGTCCTCTTGCGGACTGAGGTGCCGGCGGGTCATGGAGGCGATCAGTTCAGGGTCATCGGATTCATCGAGCTTGCGCAGAAAAAGGCGCAGACCTTTGAACCCCGGCCCCTGCTCAATAAACATATAATTAGCATGACCGTTCTCTTTCAGGTGAGCATAGGTGAGGCGCTCGCGCATGATAAAGGTCAGGCTGCCATCGTCCATGACATGCGGCCGGGCATAGATGGCGGTCGTCACCTCCCCGGAGACAGCGGCGGTGGCCAATATTCCGGTGCCCTGGGTTTCGGCAAAATACTCCTGCAGTTGCATTTCAGTTCTTCCTCCATGAGACAATGTATTGTACAGGTATCTTTACCGGACAAGACCGGCAAAAAACATCGAATGCTCAAAATACTCGAAAACCGCTGAAAATACGACAGTGAAGACCATCGTCACTCCCGCTGCCCGTGCGGCACTGATTATATCCGCGTTCCTGATCACCCGGCCGACCAGCCGTGGTCAGTGCCTGCTTCCTGGCACTCTTTGCAAACAGTGCCAGACCGGACCACCCAGCCACAGCCCGACGTCCGGAGCCACAGCCTTATGAGATCCGGACCAGCCATGTCCCCGGTGATTCTCATGTTTACTGGGGCCTTTATTATCTCTTTTTCAGGCGTCTGGGTGCAGTTGGCCCAAGTTTCACCAACTGCTTCCGCTTTTTACCGGGTCTTTTTCGGCTTCCTCTTTCTGCTTGCCATCTGCCTCTGCAAAGGTGATCCATGGCACCTCAGCGTCCGACACCTGGCCTGGGCCATCCTCTGCGGCTTTTTTTTCGCTCTGGACCTGTTCTGCTGGCATGCCAGCATCCTGTACATCGGCCCGGGCCTGGCGACCATCCTGGGAAATTTTCAGGTCTTCTGCCTGGCGATCATTGGCATTTTGTTCCTCGGGGAAAGGCCCCGCATCACTTTTCTGCCGGCTCTTCCCCTCGCTGGCTGCGGCCTGTTTCTTGTGGTCGGCACTGATTGGCAGGCCTTGCCGCCGACATATCGACTCGGTCTTGTTCTGGGCCTGATGACCGCGATCAGCTACAGCGGCTTTCTTCTTATCCTCCGCAAACTCCAAGGAGCCGCCAGTTCCTCCTCCTTTTTTTTCAACCTGATGCTGGTTTCCGGGGCCACCGCTTTTTTTCTGGGCGGGTATATGGTCATGGCCGGTGAATCCTTCACCATCCCTGACACCACCAGCCTGGCAGCCCTCCTCGGCCTCGGTCTGCTCAGCCAGACCATTGGCTGGTCCCTGATTGCCAACGCCATGCCGAAAATTCCCGCCTCCCTGGTCGGGTTCCTCCTCCTGCTGCAACCAGCCCTGACCTTTGTCTGGGATGTCCTGTTTTTTTCTCGACCAACATCCTTGATCAATTGGCTGGGGGTTCTGGTGCTCCTTGGAGCACTGTACCTCGCCATGCTGGGCAGTGGCCAACCCGCCCCGGCATCAACACCCAGGCACGACAACCATCACCTTGACGAATCCGGAGAAACACCACCATGAGCGAAGAACAAAAGGAATTGCAGGAACTGCAGCAACAGATCGAACTCATCCTTGAGGCAGCGGCAACCGATGACCTGGACACCATCTACGATCATCGCGCCACCATCGTGTCCATGTATGCCCAGGCCATGGCTGAATTCCATTTTCAAGAAGATCAGCTCAGCTGGCTTAACGAACTCCTGGGCGCGGTGGAAACCAACGACATGGTCGCCTGCCATCAACTGCTGGAACAGGAAAGCGACACGGATACCCGTTTTCTCGCCAGCCAGTTCATGGCGGTCATGGCCGGTTTCTTTCATCATGACGAATGCCTGACCCTGATCCAGGCCATTGGCCTCAAGGCCTTGCTGGAAGGAATGGCTGAGGAAGAATGAAAAATCACTCCTGAACATCGATCGAAATGGTTTGGCGGCCTCAACAGCGCTCTCATTGGCAAAAAATCATAAAATAATCACCCTGTATGGACAGAAAACAATTCAGGGTATACTTTCTGGAAATAAAGTGTTTTATCCAGTTTTATCCAGTAAAAGAGATTTTGTGCTGCATCGAGGCACACTGATATCCAGGATAGAGGTTCTCCTGGGAGGAGTCCATTTGACCGCGCAGCAAAGAGTCAGGGCTGCAGAGCTGTTTGCTGATGGATACCGGTACGGTATTTGTGCGGTATACTGTCCGCCGGCTCCCACGAAACCTCCTGTTCAATGTCGCCTTACGAGAGCCTGATGAGATACCCATGGACGCAAAAACACTCCACACCAGTGGTCAACTGGAGCGAAGGGTAGAGAGCGCCCGTCGCCTCCTGGGGCGATGCATCCTCTGTCCCCGTCGTTGTCGGGTTAATCGCCTTGCCGGCGAGACCGGCCTGTGTGCCACCGGTCTCCGGGCGCGGGTAGCAAGCTATGGCCCCCATTTCGGTGAAGAACAGCCCCTGGTGGGAACCCACGGTTCCGGCACCATATTTCTGGCCGGCTGCAGCCTGCATTGCTGTTTCTGCCAGAATGACGATATCAGCCGGGGGAGTGATGCAGGCCAAGAGGTTGATGCCACTGATTTGGCGGCCATCATGCTCGAACTCCAAGCCATGGGCTGTCATAATATCAACCTGGTGACCCCAAGCCATGTGGTCGCGCAGATCCTGGCTGCCTTGCCGCCGGCAATCGAAGGCGGCCTTGACCTGCCCCTTGTATACAACTGCAGCGGGTACGAAAGTACTGTTGCCCTGACCCTCCTGGATGGGATCATCGATATCTACATGCCCGACTTCAAGTTCTGGCGGCCGGAAACCGCAGCCCGCTACGCCAATGCTCCCGACTATCCCGAGCGGGCCAGGGAGGCCCTGGTGCGCATGCACCGTCAGGTCGGTGACCTGGCCTTGGACTCGAATGGATACGCCCGGAGCGGTTTGCTGATCCGTCACCTGCTCATGCCGGACATGATCGCGGAAACCGAACAGATCCTGCATTTCATCGCCACCCGCCTCTCTGCCCATACCTATGTCAACATCATGGGCCAGTATCATCCCTGCGCCAGTGCCAATCAATTTGAAGAATTACGCCGCACCATAACCGGGGCCGAATACCGACAGGCTTTGGAGGCGGCCCGGGCAATGGGCCTGACCCGGCTGGATCAACCAGACCTTTCCCGACTGTTACGCCGTCTGCAGCGATGAGATGCAAGATATTTTTTTGACGTAAGGCTCTGGTTCTGGTATCTGCATGCAATACCTTGCCTGAATAGGTTGTATTGACCAGAATCTGTTTGCTACCGTCCTGGATCCATTCGCGCTCGTTTGCACATGAGCGATCACAGGCACCCCATCTTTACCCGGCCAAAACTGGCTGCACAATGGGGTGAGAGCAGGCAGCCGCACCTGGACAGATCTGGAGTGCCTGTACGTACCCTCGTCCAACACACAAGCATGACAAACCAGCCAGCTGCATCCCCGTGTTTGACTCCCTTTGCACGCCCTGAAGAGCGACGGGGACAGGTTGATTCAGAAACAAATTCTCCATATTTATAAATACATTTCAGCGTATTATATCATTACATCAAACAAAGAATCCATCCGTCACGGATTCAGGACCATCTCCTCTTAGACCAGGAGCATCGGTCTCCGGCTCCCGGCATTTTATTCCTTTGACAGGAGAGTATCATGAGTACCCAGACCCCCATCCGTTTTGCTGACCGCATGAGCCAGCTGCCACCCTATCTCTTCGGCATGATCAATAAAATCAAGATGGAAAAACGGTGGCAGGGCATCGATGTCATCGATCTCGGCATGGGCAACCCCATGGATCCGACGCCGGACAGAGTGACGGAAAAACTCTGTGAAGTGGCGGTGGATCCTAAAACCCACCGCTATCCGGCCGCCGGCGGGATGAAAAACCTGAAGCGCGAAATCGCCCTGTATTATAAGCGCAAGTATGACGTCGAGTTGAATGGCGAAGACGATGTCATCTGCACCATTGGCTCCAAGGAGGGCATCTCCCATCTCTGTCTGGCCCTGCTCGGTCCGGGTGATACGGTGCTGGTGCCTTCACCGGCCTTTCCCATCCATGTCTACGCCGCGGTCATCGCCGGAGCAAGTGTTTTCCGTTTCCCCCTGGGATCGGAGGAAGATTTTCTTCGTCAGGTCAGGGAAATGTGCAAATCGCTCTATCCCCATCCCAAACTGGTGATGCTCAACTACCCCCATAATCCCACCGGCACCCTGGCCTCGCGAGAATTTTTCCAGGAAATCGTCGCCCTGGCCAAGCGGTTCAATTTCATGGTCATCAACGATTTCGCCTACGGCCAGATCACCTATGATGGCCTTGTGGCCCCATCCTTCCTGGAGATCCCCGGGGCCATGGATGTGGGCGTTGAATTCGGCTCCTTCTCCAAATCCTACAACATGGCTGGCTGGCGGCTGGGTTATTGCGTCGGCAACACGGAGATCATCAAGGGACTGGCCAGCATCAAGGGGTATTACGATTACGGTATTTTTTCCGCTATCCAGGTGGCCGGTATTGTCGCCATGCGTGACTGTGACGACATCATTGTCGAACAGGTGGCCATCTACCAGAAGCGTCGGGACGTGCTGTGCGAAGGCCTTGTTCGCATGGGCTGGGAGGTGGAGAAACCCAAGGCCGGGATGTTTCTCTGGGTGAAAATCCCTGAGCCCTACGTACGTATGGGCTCAATCCGCTTTTCCGTCGAGATGATGAACCGTGCCAACGTGGCCCTGGCTCCCGGGGCCGGGTTCGGTGAGGAAGGCAATGACTTTCTCCGCCTGGCCCTGGTGGAAAACGAAAATCGCATCCGTCAGGCTCTGAAGCAAATGAAACGGGCCATGGTGGAAATCGACCAGGAGATCAATGCCGGTATTTTTATTCTTGAGGACAGCGGACAGGAAGCATGAGGTGTATCGTCGCTGGCCTCCCCTTTCTGCTGCCGGTCCATCAATATACCAGCCAGCTCAGGGAACCATCAAGGGATATGAGGCAACAAAAGCACTGATGATCAACCGCTTCTTCACCCAGTCCAGTCGCATGCTGGTGTTGAGCATGCAGGCCCTGATCAGGAAAAACCATCTCTCCCCGGCCGCTGCCGAGACCGTTGCCGTTGTCTCCCGGTAACCCGCAAGCTGCCCTGCTGCCACCGCCGGCGAACATTCTCCTGGACCACGAACCGAGGCTTCAACAGGCAAGCATCTCGCGCCAGTTCAGCTGTGGAAAGACGGTTGCCAGCATGTGATCATCGTCAACCAGGGTAACGACAGGAGCGGCAAAAGTTTGTTCCGCCAGGGGCAGCACCAGGTCCGGCGGCGTGACCGTGTCGTATTTGCCGATAATGATCCGGGTTGGGGTGGTGATTTTGACCGCGGGAGGGACGAAATCGGCGAAGTTCAGGGCCGGGGCCAGCAATATCAGGCGGTGGCACTGTTGCGGATAGCGGCTACAGTGGATGGTGGCCATGAGACCACCAAAACTCGAGCCTACCAGGATCAGGTGGGAGAGGCCTCGGCATTGCTCCGCCAACTGCTCCAGACGCGCGGCCAGGTCACCATGATAGTCCCGGCGCAGCATGGCGGGAAAATGGTGGGCAAACCATCGCCCCTTGGTGCCCTGGGCCGATGAATCGAGACCGTGCAAAAAAAGCAGCCTTTTCTCCATGGTTTTCTCTCCTTGCTGGCATCGTCTCCGGACCCGGAAAAAGAATCAAGATTGGACAAATCGGGCCCTTCAAGATATAGTATGGGGTTATTTTAAGCTTCGGCCCCTCTCTTTTCTGTCCCATCCAGCACACGCTCACCGGGTGGCAGCAATAAACCGCATGACCTGAACACCACGGATCCCGCATCCACAAACAATCCCCAACAAACGATAGACGGACACCATAAATCGTGAGCAGTCAACGACGCAAGGAAATAGAGAAACGCAGAACCTTCGGTATTATCAGTCATCCCGATGCCGGCAAAACCACCCTGACCGAAAAACTGCTGCTTTTCGGAGGGGCGATCAAATTGGCCGGGGCGGTCAAATCGCGGAAAACAGCGGTGCATGCCACCAGTGACTGGATGGCGATCGAAAAAGAACGCGGTATTTCGGTGACCACCTCGGTGATGAAATTCAATTACCGGGACTACGAGATCAATCTCCTCGACACCCCGGGACACCAGGACTTCTCGGAAGACACCTATCGGGTGCTTACCGCGGTGGACTCGGCCCTGATGGTCATTGACAGCGCCAAGGGCGTCGAGACCCAGACCACCAAACTGATGGAAGTCTGTCGGATGCGCAACACTCCGATTATCACCTTCATCAACAAACTGGACCGCGATGGACTCGAGCCCCTGGACATTCTCGCCGACATCGAGGACAAACTACAGATCGAATGCGCACCGCTCTCCTGGCCCATCGGTATGGGCAAGGGATTCAAGGGGGTCTACGATCTGCACCGGCGGCAGATTACCCTGTTCACCCCCAGTCAGGCCACCCGGCCCGAAGACTCCATCGTGGTCAAAGACCTCAATGATCCCAAACTGGAGCAACTGCTCGGTGCCTATGCCGCCGATAAGCTCCGTGAGGATATCGACCTCCTCGAAGGGGCCGCCAATCCGTTTGCCTACGAGTATTATCTCAAGGCGGGTCAGACACCGGTTTTTTTCGGCAGCGCCATCAACAACTTCGGGGTCCAGGAAATGCTCGATGCCTTTGTCGAACTCTCCCCTGCTCCAGGCCCGAGAGCGACCCTGACCCGGATGGTCCACCCCGAGGAAGAAGCCTTCAGTGGTTTCACTTTTAAAATCCAGGCCAATATGGACCCGGCCCACCGCGACCGGATCGCCTTTTTCCGCATTTGTTCCGGAACCTTCACCCGCGGCATGAAGGTGATGCACCATCGCCTGGGCAAGGAAATCAACCTCAGCAACGCCACGGTCTTCATGGCCCAGAGCCGTGCCCATGTCGACGAGGCCTATCCCGGGGATATTATCGGCATTCACAATCACGGGACCATCAAGATCGGCGATACCTTCACCGACAAGGAAGAACTCAAATTTACCGGTATTCCCAATTTTGCCCCGGAACATTTCCGACGGGTGGTCCTGCGCAATCCCCTGAAAATGAAACAACTGCAAAAGGGCCTGCTGCAGATGGCCGAGGAAGGTGCGATCCAGGTATTTCGGCCGATTGTCGGTAACGAGTATATCCTCGGGGCCGTGGGTGTCCTCCAGTTCGAGGTCACCATGACCCGGCTCAAAGATGAGTACGGGGTCGATGCCGCCTATGAGCCGCTCAATTATTCACTGGCCCGCTGGGTGAGCAGCGACAACAAGCAACAGTTGCGGGAATTCGAGAAAAAATACCAGTTCAACCTGGCCCTGGACGCCGAAGGCCATCTCTCCTACCTGGCTGAAGGCAGCTGGCGACTGGCCCACACCCAGGAACTCTTTCCCGAGATCGTGTTCCATACAACCAGAGAGTCGGTGTGACCAATCCGGGACCGCGGCGGCCCGAGGTATTGCCCAGATTTCCGCGCGCAGGGCAATGCTGCTGATTGCTCCCCCCGTGGCCAAACCGGATGCACCGCCCGCCGGAATCGCCCTGCTTGCCGGCAGCCTGCGCCACCATGGAGTTCCCTGCACCCTGCTGGACGCCAACCTGGAAGGATTACTCTTCCTCCTCGACCAGGCGGAAAACCCGGGCGACACCTGGTCGAGCCGGGCTTTGCGCCATCGCCACGCCCATCTCGTCGCCCTGCGCAGCCTCACCCTCTACCGGAACAGGGATCGATACCAACGAGCGGTCCGCGATATCAACCGGGTTTTGGCATCAGCGGTCCATTCACGCCCTGAACTCAGCATCAGCCTTGCCAACTATCAGGACTCCAGCGCCGATCCTCTCAACAGTCGCGATCTGCTCAGGGAAGCCGAACAATTCGAGCGCAGCATCTATACCCCCTGGTTTCGTGCGCGGCTTCCTGATCTGCTGGCAAGCGAAAATCACCGACTGATCGGCATCTCGCTCTCCTTTCTCAGCCAGGCGCTCCCCACCTTCGCCCTGTTGGGATACCTCAGGAGCACCTTTCCCCATCTGATCCTGGTCCTTGGCGGCGGTCTCATAACCTCGTGGATGAACAGCCGGGACTGGAACGATCCCTTTGCCGGCCTGGTTGATCACTGCATCGCCGGCCCTGGAGAAAACCCACTGCTGAGACTGTTCGGCATCGACAATGCCTGCGAAGACCCGGTGCCAGATTATGCGGATCTGCCGCTGACTGACTACCTCGCCCCCGGGCCGATTCTGCCCTACGCAGCCTCGCAGGGCTGTTACTGGAACCGCTGCTCCTTCTGTCCGGAGGCCGCCGAGCAGAATCGCTACCGGCCGATACGCCCCTCAACAGCCCTGACCCATCTGCGCCAACTTTGCGAGCAGATGCAACCAATGCTGATCCATCTCCTGGACAACGCCCTCAGTCCGACCCTGTTGCAGACCCTGGGCGAGCATCCACCGGGTGCGCCCTGGTACGGCTTTGCCCGGGTCAATGAGCAGCTGGCCGACCCGGACTACTGCCGGACCTTGCGGTTGTCCGGCTGTGCCCTGCTCAAACTCGGTCTGGAATCAGGCAGCCAGCACGTCCTTGATGCCATGAACAAAGGCATTCAGCTGGACCTGGTGATCAGGGTCCTTGATACCCTCCACCAGGCCGGCATCGCCACCTATGTCTACCTGCTCTTCGGCACCCCGTCGGAGTCAATTGACGAGGCCAGACAAACGCTCGCTTTCACCCTTCGCAATCACCAGGCCATCACTTTCCTCAACCTGGCGATTTTCAACATGCCGCGCGGCAGCAAGGAGGCTGTCCAGGTCGGTGGCACTGCGTTTTCCGCGGGCGACCTCTCCCTGTACCGGGATTTTATCCACCCCCGGGGGTGGGACCGGCGGGCGATCCGAACCTTTCTTGATCGGGAATTCACCCGGCACCCGGCAATCAGCAGCATCCTCCACCGCGACCCACCCCTGTTCACCTCCAACCATGCCGCATTTTTCAGTGATTGTTTTCCCTGGCCGGCCGGCTGAAGGAAAAAAGAATGGAGAAATTGTCTACTTTGGGGCGGAAAAAAACCACGGTTCATGATAGATTTGCCCTGCTTGATCGGCCTGATTATCACCGGTCAACGGAGTTATACCTGTGTGGTTTATCAGGTTCCTGTACTGTATCTTCCTGCCACACTACCACATGGCGCGGGTCACCATGCTGCGAAAAAGAGTCAGGGAAAAACCGTTGTTTCTGAACGGGCACTGACTCCCTCCATCCCTTGAACCAAAAGGATATGCCTGTTCATGGCTTCTCTTGTTACTCAACTCCATCGTCAGCTCACAGCAGATTTTGCCTACTGTTTCAACATTGAAACCAGCCGTTCGCTCGAAGCAGTGGAAATGGAGCGGCTGCGGCTGCTTCTGGCCGACGGTTTTCTCCTTGAGACCGTCACCCCGGAACCGCGACTTGCCGGGGAACGGGTGATCGAGGTCGGCCCCCGGCTCAACTTCGCCACCGCCTGGTCCTCGAATCTGGTGTCGATCTGTCAGGCCATCGGCCTGGACTGCGTCAGCCGGGTGGAACGCTCCCGCCGCTATCTGATCCCCGAGGAAGAAGACATCGAGACCTTCCTGGCAGCCCATCACGACCGAATGACCGAATGTGTCTATCCGGCACCACTGATGAGCTTCGAGACCGGTCTTGTCCCGGAGTCGGTCTACGAGATCGACCTGATGACCAAGGGGCCGGACGGATTGCTCGACATCCCCGGTATATCCATGGACCAGTGGGACCGGGAATTGTATTATCGCTATTTTGTCGAACGCTGCGGCCGCAATCCGACCATTGTCGAGATCATGGATCTCAACAATGCCAACTCCGAACACTCCCGCCACGGCTTTTTCCGCGGCCGTCAGGTGATCGATGGCCAGGAGTATGAACAGACCCTGTTCCAGGTCGTCACCGCAACCCTCGAGGCCAACCCCAAAGGGAGTCTCGTCGCCTTCAAGGACAACTCCAGCGTGGTGGCGGGTCACATCATCCCCACCCTGCACCCCGAGGAACCCGGCGCACCTGCACCGCTCAAGGAGGTCTCGGTCCGCTATCATCCCCTGCTGACCGCCGAAACCCATAATTTTCCCACCGGCGTCGCGCCGTTTCCTGGCGCCGAAACCGGCACCGGGGGCCGCATCCGTGACGTCCAGGCCACCGGCCGAGGTGGTTTTGTCCTTGCCGGCACTGCCGGCTACTGTGTCGCCAACCTGCACATCCCCGGCTATCCCCTGCCATGGGAAAACGATTATGATCGCCCCGACAGCCTCGCATCAGCCCTCGACATCGAGATCGAGGCCAGCAACGGCGCCTCGGATTACGGCAACAAATTCGGTGAGCCTCTCATCCAGGGGTTCACCCGCTCCTTTGACCTGCGCCTGGACAATGGTGAGCGCTGGGGATTTCTCAAGCCGATCATGTTCACTGGCGGGATCGGACAGATCGACGATCGCCATACCGAAAAAAAGGAAGCCCGCAAGGGCATGCTCATTGTCCAGGTCGGCGGTCCGGCCTATCGGGTCGGTTTTGGGGGCGGTGCCGCCTCCTCCATGCTCCAGGGCGAAAACGTCTCGGAACTCGATTTTGATGCGGTCCAGCGCGGCGACGCCGAAATGGAACAAAAGATGAATCGGGTCATCCGCGCCTGCAACGAAATGGGCGACCAGACCCTTATCGATGTCATCCACGATCAAGGGGCCGGCGGCCCGGCCAATGTCCTCAAGGAACTGGTCGAACATGCCGGTGGTCGGGTTGAAATCCGCAATATCCGGGTGGGGGACCCCACCATGTCGGTGCTGGAGATCTATGTGGCCGAATACCAGGAACGCAACGGCTTTCTCATCAGTCCGGAGAACATTGACCATTTTCAGGCCATCTGCGCCCGGGAGAAGGTAGCCTGTGAAATCCTTGGTGAGGTCACCGGCGACCTCCGCTTCATAGTCCATGATCAATGGGACAATTCCACTCCGGTAAACATTGAACTCCCTGAGCTGCTTGGAAACATTCCCCAGAAAACCTTCACCGACACCCGGACAACCCCTGCCCTGTCTCCCTTTGTCCCCTCGGACAATCTCGGGGTGCGCGAGGCGCTGCACCAGGTGCTGCGCCTGCTGTCAGTGGGGTCGAAACGTTTCCTGACCAACAAGGTGGACCGCGCCGTCACCGGCCTCATTGCCCAGCAGCAATGTTGCGGCCCTCTGCAGCTGACCGTTGGTGACGTCGCTGTGGTCGCCCAAAGCCACTTTGGCTTCACCGGTATAGCCACCGCCATCGGCGAGCAACCGATCAAGATGCTGGTGAGTCCGGCGGCCGGGGCGCGGATGGCGGTGGGGGAAGCCCTGACCAATCTGGTCTGGGCCAGGATCGATGATCTCCATCAAGTCAAGTGTTCAGCCAACTGGATGTGGGCCCCGAAGCTCAGCGGCGAAGGCACTGCCCTGCGGGATGCGGCCGAGGCCATGGCCGCGACCATGATCGCCCTTGGCATGGCCGTGGACGGCGGCAAGGACAGCCTGTCCATGGCCACCATGGTGGGGCCAGAAACAGTCAAGTCCCCAAGAGAACTTGTTATTTCCGCCTATGCCGCCATGGCCGACATCCGCAAAAAAGTCACCCCGGACCTCAAGGCATCCGGCACACCGCTGTTGTTGATTGATCTGGCACCAGGTAAAAACCGCCTGGGGGGCAGTGCTCTGGCCCAAGTCCATGGCCAGATCGGCAACGAGGTCCCGGATCTGGAGGACCCGGCTCTGCTGCAACGGACCTTTCTGGCTGTCCAGGAACTGATTGACCAGGATCTCATCCTCGCCGGCCACGACCGCAGTGACGGCGGCCTGATAACCACGGTCCTGGAGATGGCCTTTGCCGGCAATCGCGGCCTCAACCTTGCCCTGCAAGGTTCGGCGACCGCTCTGGAGGTTTTGTTTAGCGAGGAACTCGGCCTGGTGATCGAATGTAACTGGGAGACCCTGGCCCGGGTGAAAAAACGGCTGGAAATGGACCGCCTGCCCTGCACGGTGCTGGGTACGACCACGGAGAGAAAAGCGGTTACCATCCTATACAACGGCGAGATGGTGCTCGATGACTCCCTGGTGCTGCTCCGCCAGTGGTGGGAGGAAACCAGCTATCAACTGGAACGGCTGCAGGTCAATCCTGATTGTGCCGATGCGGAAAAATACAATATCTTCGACCGGACCGGCCCGAGCTATCAGCTCCATTTCACCCCTCAGGCCACCCCCGCTGCAATCCTCAAACAAGATGGCAAGCCCAAGGTGGCCATTCTGCGCGATGAAGGCTCCAACTCGGACCGGGAGATGACCGCCGCTTTTTACAGTGCCGGATTCGAACCCTGGGATGTGACCATGACCGACCTGCTCAGCGGCCGGATCGATCTCTCGTCATTCCGCGGCCTGGCGGCGGTGGGTGGATTTTCCTATGCCGATGTGCCGGAAAGCGCCAAAGGGTGGGCCGCCACCATTCTCTTCAACGAACGACTGCAAGAGCTTTTCCAGACCTTTTATGAGCGGCCGGAAACCTTTTCGCTTGGTATCTGCAACGGCTGCCAGCTTTTTGCTCTCCTAGGCTGGGTCCCCTGGCAGGGGATCGCGGCGGATCAGCAACCCCGCTTTGTCCGCAACATCTCCGGCCGGTTCGAATCACGCTGGGCCACGGTCCGCGTCCTGCCCAGCCGGGCCATTATGCTCCATGACATGGACGATCTGGTTTTTGGCATCCATGTCGATCATGGCGAAGGGCGGCTCCTTTTTCCCGAGCAGGCCATTGCCGAACGGGTCTGGAAGGAAGAGATGGCGGCAATAGTCTATGTCGACGACGCAGGCGAGCCAACCGAAGCCTATCCCTTCAACCCCAACGGTTCCCCGGGGGGACTCACCGGCCTCTGTTCCCCGGATGGTCGCCATCTGGCCATGATGCCACATCCGGAGCGGACGTTTCTGCCCTGGCAGGCGCACTGGCTGCCGGGTAAAATGAACCAATTGCCGGTCACACCCTGGCTGCGGATGTTTCAGAACGCCTACGAATGGTGCAGACTATAACAACAACGCCCTGAACGGACCATGTCCGCCAGGGCGTTGATGATTGGTATAAAAGGACCTGAATCCGTGAGCGTTCGTCCGTGCGTCAGCTTCGTTGTTCGTGACCGTTCGATTAAAGTAAACTTTATCGGGCGGTTACGGGCAATGAAGATGGCGTGCGGACGGATGCCCCGAAGGGCGGCTGGTGAAAGGTATTGCCAAGGGTTCCGCTGCAATTATAAGATGATTACCGCAAGATATATCCGAAACAAGAGTCCAGCCGTCACGGATTCAGGAAGGATACAAGCGAGCTGGGGTGCCGTTGACCGTTGACCTCAAATCGGCGGGGCGATGGTCACCACAATCCGCATGTCGGTGCCGGCCTTGACACCGTGCGGTTCACGAATGTCCGAGATGAGCATGTCACCGGTTTTCGCCGGGATGGAGACTTCATTGTCGCCGAGAAAGGCTCCTTCTCCCTCAATCACCAGGATGCTCAACTGACCGTCCAGGTCGTGGGAATGAACCGGAAACAAAGCCCCGGCCTTGAGGTTGAAGTTGAGAATCTTGAAATGTTCGGAATCATGGAGCAGGACACTCTTCATTCCCAGAGGATTGAACTCCCTGGTTGCAGCCAGTTCGATTTTTTTCATGACGACCTTCCTTCTTGATGCGGTGCAATCGGTTCTGCCGCCAAACAGGAGGCTGGAACCCGCCAGTTCCGTTAACCGGATCGGTTGATCCGGCACAACGGTGGATACATCTTGGGGGCAAACAATACATAACCCTGAATCCGTGAGCGTAATTGCAGCAAAATATATCCAAAACAAGAGTCCAGCCTTCACGGATGCAGGAGTATGCCAAACGTACCGATAAGACGCAATACGAAACATTTCCCGCACCCGACGAATGTTTGCGTGCAGCATCCTTTGCATTGCATAATAGATCGCTATGCTTTGCATTTCTTTTCCCCAACCTCTGAATCCTCCTCGCGAAGGATCTTCCCAGGATTGTTTCCATGTCCCGGCACACCAAGGCCTGCCTGTTCACGCTTCTCACCATTCTTTTCTGGTCGACAGCGGCCTCAGCCTTCAAAATTGCCCTAGGTCATGTCAGCCCCTACACCCTGCTGATCTATTCAGTGGCGACCTCCACCCTGGTCCTGCTGCTCATTCTTGTGCTCCAGGGCAAGCTGGGCTCGCTCTGGGATGTCTCGGGCCCGGTGCTGGGCAAAGCCCTGCTGCTCGGGATCCTCAATCCCTTTCTCTATTATGTGGTCCTGTTCGCCGCCTACGCCCGTCTTCCCGGCCAGGTCGCCATGTCGCTCAACTACGCCTGGCCCCTGGTCCTGACCCTGCTCTCGGTTCCCATCCTCGGTCAATCCCTGAACCGTGGCCAGCTGATTGCGGTGGCGGTCAGTTTTTTCGGGGCCATCATCATCGCCACCCAGGGACAATTCATCCACTTTGGTGATTTCAACCCCTTGGGACTGATATTGGCCGCCGGTTCCACCCTGATCTGGGCTTCCTTCTGGCTGTTCAATGCCAGAGATGGCCTTGACCCGGTCCTGAAGCTCTTCCTGGGCTTCTGCTCCGGGTTGTTGTGCACTCTGCTGTGCAGCCCGTTGTTCGGCGGCATTGTCTGGCCGCCGGCCGCGGCCTGGCCGGTTCTCATCTATATCGGTCTTTTTGAAATGGGCCTGACCTTTGTCCTCTGGCTCCATGCCCTGCAACTCGCCACCACTGCTGCCCGGGTGGGAAATCTAATCTACCTCACCCCTTTTTTCTCGCTCCTCCTGCTCCGGCTGATTATCGGTGAACAAATTCATATCACCACCTTTGTCGGCCTTCTTTTCATTGTCGGGTCCATCGTCTCGCAGGAACTGTGGGGCAAGCATGTCGAACAGAAGCCTTAAGCACACGGACGAGCGCGCACGGATTCAGGACAATATTTCAGCCCACTCAGCCAGAGGAATGACCCCAATGAACCAAAAGCCAATCGCTATCGTTGAACGGTTTGTCAACTACCACGACTCGGTTGCCACCTGCCTGGATCGTCTGGGTGCCGGTCCTTTTTTATGCGCAAGCGAACAGATCCTCATCAAACCGAATCTGGTGAACAGTACCCCCTTTCCAGTCACCACCTCACCGGAGATGATCCGCGCCCTGGTGGCGTATATCCGCGCCAACTCCCGGGCCCGGGTGATCATTGCCGAGGGATGCGGCGATGCCCGGTTGGAGACAGGGGAAATCTTCACCCGACTGGGGTTTACCGAACTTGCCCGTGAACTTGATGTCGAGCTGGTCGATCTCAATCACGAGCCCGTGACCATGCTGAAAAATCCGCACTGTAGAGTCCTGCCGACCATCTACCTGCCGAAAATTGCCCTCAAGGGCGCACTCATTTCCGTACCGGTCCTCAAGAGACACTCCCTGGCGGGTGTCACCCTGACCATGAAAAACATGCTGGGTCTGGCACCGCCTCAATACTACCGGCAAAAAGGGAGTTGGAAAAAATCATTCTTTCATAACCAGATGCACCGATCGATCCTTGAATTGAACCTGTATCGGGCCCCGGATCTTTCCCTGATCGATGCTACCGTGGGGATGGCCGAATACCATCTTGGCGGCAGAACCTGTGATCCAGCGGTCAACCGACTTGTCGCCGGCTTTGATCCGGTCCGGGTGGATGCCCTGGGTGCCGCTCTTCTTGGCCTCTCCTGGCGGGATATCCCCCATATCCGTATGGCCCATGGGCTTCTGGGCAAGGCAGAGGAGGAGGCAGGGGCCTCTTTTTCAAACGGCCGTCACAGCTCATAGGGAATACACGTTAAAAGTGGTACAGACCGATAGACTGTTCTTCTCCTCAATCCCTGACGGCTGGGCGCCACGCTTATTTTTAATATATCTTACTGTAATCATATCATAATTACAGCAAACCCCTTGAAAAATACGTTTCACCAGCCTCCCTTCGGGGCATCCGCTCACGGATTCAGGCTTCTTAATACTGCTGACCAGGAGAGAAACCATGAAAAAAATACTGGCCCTCATTACCTTTACCTTGCTTGTCTCGGGATGCGTCGGCATGCCCGATGGTGTCAAACCTGTGGAAAATTTCAACCTGGAGTCCTATCTTGGTACATGGTACGAAATCGCCAGGCTCGATCACTCCTTTGAACGTGGGCTGAGCCGAGTGACGGCTGAATACAGCATGCGGGAAGACGGCGGTGTCAGGGTCATCAATCGTGGATACTCGGCGGAGCAGCAGATCTGGAAAGAGGCCGAGGGCAAAGCCTACTTTGTCGGCAGTCCGGATCAGGGGTTCTTGAAGGTCTCCTTTTTCGGCCCGTTTTATGGCTCCTATGTTATCTTCGCCCTGGACCATGCCGAGTATCAATATGCTCTGGTAAGCGGTCCCAACAGGTCATATTTATGGCTTCTGGCCCGAACTCCGACAATTACCGACGACCTGAAGGAAACTCTGGTCGGCCGGGCGCGGGAACTGGGGTTTGATACCAGTCAGTTGATTTTTGTCGAACATGACTGAAACCTGAATCCGTGACGGCTGGACGCTTTTTTGATATATATTACTGTAATCATATTATAATTACAGCTAAACCCTTGAAAAAAACTTTCACCAGCCGCCCTTCGGGGCATCCGTCCGCACGCCATCTTCACTGTCCGTAACCGTCCGATAAAGTGTACTTTAATCGAATGGCCACGAACAACGAAGCTGACGCACGGACGAACGCTCACGGATTCAGGTGAAAGACACCGACCTCGCTGAATCAGGGCCAGCCCACAGAAAAATCCCTTGATCCGGAGGCCTTGGTGCAAACGTCCGTCTTTTTTCCTGAATCCGTATCATCTGTTCCCTTGCCAGCATGCTCGGGTTGGGGCAAAATATTGATAAATGGACCATGACCAGCAGGTCAGAAAAATAGTAGGAGGTTTATGATCACCACACTCGTGAAGCGGACCTGTTATCCCCTGATATCGTTCTGCCTCGCAGTATTCCTCTCGAGCCTGTTCTGGCCTGCACAACCGGTTGCCGATACCGGAGCTACAATTCCTGCCACTGCCCAGCCTGCCCACAATTTGCCCCTGGTCGAGCGCCTGCGCATTGCCGATGATGTCGCCTATGCCCCTTTTGTCTTCCTGGGTGCCGATGACCGCCCTGCCGGGATAACCGTCGATATCTGGAAATTATGGAGCAGCAAGACCGGCATCCCCGTTGACTTTGAACTCATGCAATGGAGCAACGCCCTTGCCGTCGTCCGCAACGGTACAGCGGATGTCGTGGGAGCTCTTTTCAAGACCGAAGAACGGCAGGAGCACTTTGGTTTCACCACTTCATTCTACTCGATTGCCACCACGATTTTTTTCCACGAACAGATTCACGGTATCAGAGGAATTACTGATCTGCGGGGGTTTCCCATCGGCATTGTCAAAGGCGACAGCGCGGAGGCATTCATCAAAGCTCGCTACCCGCAGGCCCAACTGGTCCATTATCCCAGTGCCGAGGCCCTGATCGAGGCAGCGGTGGGGGCAGAGATCAAGGTTTTTGTCGCCGACGCGCCGGTGGCCCGGTTTTACCTGGCCAAACACGATCGCGAGGGTGTTTTTCGTGAAGCCCTGCGGCCTGTTGCCACCAATCCACTCCACGCGGCAGTGCGTAAGGACAATAAAGCCCTCCCGACAGTGGTGGAGGAGGGCTTCAGTCGCATCTCCCAAGACGAGATCAATGATATTGTTGCCGCCTGGAGCGGCACAAAAAAGGCAACATCGATCTCATGGACAACTGTCCGCCTGGTGGCGGTAATAATCGCTTCGTTGCTCTCTTTGATCCTCCTCTGGAACTTTCATCTGAGAAGAACAGTGGCCAAAGCCCTGCAACAGGTCGAACAACGCGACCGGGAACTGCAGGACAGTGAGATCCGAATGAAAACTTTCTTCGATCTGGCGCCTTTCAGCTGCGTTGTCACGGACCTGCAAGGCCGCTTCCGTATGGTCAACAAAGTCTTTTGCAGCCGGATCGGGCAACGGGCAGAAGACGTGCTGGGTCGTACTGGGGAAGAAGTGGGGCTTTTCCTCAATCAATCGATATCAGAGGATATTTTCTCGGAACTGAAACGAACCGGTGCCGTCACACACCGGGAAATTCTCTTCAATTCATCCGAAGGGCCACGGTATGCGCTTTATTCGAGTCGCCTGATGGAGCTGGACGGTGAAAAACTGATTCTTTCCTCAGCGGTTGATATCACCGACCGTAAGCAAGCGGAAGCAGCGCTGCGCGAAAGTGAAGAACGCTTTTTCAAAGCCTTTGCCCTGTCGCCTGCCCCCATGGTCATTTCCGACATCCGAACCGGCCGTTTCATTGATGTCAATGAACAGTGGCTGCGCATGCTTGAGCATACCCGGGAAGAAACTATCGGCCGAACTTCCTATGAGCAGGGTATCTGGGAAGATCCCGACATCAGAACCCGCTTGGGGCAGCGACTGCGGCAGGAAGGATCTTTTCGGGACGAGCCGATCCGCTTTATCACTAGATCAGGAAAAATCCGGGACGCTCTGTGGTCGGCGGAAACGGTCAATCTCGGTGGATCAGAAGTCATGCTGTCTTTGATCTACGATTTCACCGAGCGAAAAAAAGCGGAGGATGCTCTGCGGGAAAGCGAATCGTACAATAAGATGCTGTTCCACGATTCCCATATCCCCCTGGCGGTCCTTGACCCCATGAGCCACCAGTTTATCGACTGCAACCTGGCTGCCCTGCGTATATACGGATTATCAGATGACAGCGAACTCCTGGGAAAAAGCCCTGAACATGTTTCCGCACCAGAACAATACGACGGCCGTCTTTCGGAAATCGTTGCTGCCGAGAGAATCCAACAAGCCCTTGAACAGGGAGAAATCCTTTTCGAATGGCGGCATCAGCGACCCAGCGGAGCGTACTGGGATGCTGAGGTGCACCTGGTCCCCTTTACACATCAATCAAGAAAACTGATGCAGCTGAGCCTGCAGGATATTACCGGGCGTAAACAGGCAGAATCAGAACGGGAAAAAATGCAACACCAGCTCCTCCAGTCCCAGAAGATGGAGTCCATAGGCCGGCTGGCCGGCGGCGTGGCGCACGATTTCAACAATATGCTCAGTGTCATCCTCGGGCATGTGGAACTGGCCATGCAATCCATGGATCAGGACCAGCCACTGTATCCACGCCTCCTCAACATCCGCAAAGCCGCCGAACGTTCAGCCGCCCTTACGGGACAACTGCTTGCCTTTGCCCGCAAGCAGACCGTGGCTCCCAAGGTTCTCAATCTCAATGAAACCGTGGCAGGGATGCTCAAGATGCTGCGCCGGCTCATCGGCGAGAACATCGACCTGTCCTGGATTCCAGGGGCAAACACGGGAGCGATCAAGATGGATCCATCCCAGCTTGATCAGATTCTGGTCAACCTGTGCGTCAACGCTCGGGACGCCATCAGGGACACCGGCTCGATCACCATTGAAACCGGTGTGGCCAGCCTGGACGAGGATTTCTGCGCCGCCATCCCCGGGGCCAAGCCCGGTGAGTATGCCCGACTCGCCGTGAGTGACAACGGTTGCGGCATGGATGCCGCAACCCTGGCACACCTGTTTGAACCCTTTTTCACCACCAAAAAAATGGGCGAAGGTACCGGCCTGGGTCTGGCGACAATCTATGGGATCGTCAGGCAGAACAAAGGCTTTATCAATGTCTATAGCGAACCGGAGCGGGGTACGACCTTCCGGATCTACCTGCCCCACCACACTGCTATGGTTGAAGAGCAACCCAGGGCAACGACCGTCGACTCTCCCGCTGCACAGGGGACGGAAACCATCCTGCTGGTGGAAGACGAGCCCATGATCCTGGACATTGCCTCCAACATGCTCAAACTCCAGGGATACACAATCCTCCCGGCATCCTCGCCGGGCGAGGCAATCCGCCTGGCGAGGGAGCAGGACGGCGCTCTTCACCTGCTCATAACCGATGTCGTGATGCCTGAAATGAATGGTCAGGATTTGGCGAAAAAGCTGCTTGCCCTCTTTCCCGAACTCAAACTGCTGTTCATGTCCGGCTATACGGCCAATGTCATTGCTCAGCATGGAGTACTCGACGAGGGCGTCCACTTTCTCCAGAAACCCTTTGTCCTCAAGGATCTCGCCGCCAAAGTTCGGGAAGCTCTCGACACAAAAAAAGCAGTCAGGAGTAGATGATTGCTTGTCTCGAAACCGAGAACAGTTCTGGCCCGAAACAACACTGCCATTGCCCCTCCGGATGGTGCAAATTTTGTGAAACAGCCCTATGGACCTCCCTGAATTACGCTGTATCGGTGTGCTGCACGGCGACATCACCACTTGTGAAGATGCTCCCAAAAATTTTGATATCTCAAACCGCAAGGGAACACTGGAAATCTACCCTGAATACCAGCAAGGTCTTGACGGGATCGTCCCGGGCCAGACCATTGTGGTCCTTTTCTGGCTGCACAGGGCCAACCGTGATATCCTCAAAGTCTATCCCCGAGGTGATCGATCCCGGGGACTCCGGGGGGTCTTTGCCACCCGAAGTCCGGCACGGCCCAACCCCATTGCCATTTCCGAACTCAAAGTGCTGGCCGTCGACGGTCTTCATCTGCAGGTCTCAGGACTGGATATCCTTGACGGGACTCCCATCCTTGATATCAAAAAAAAACTGAGCGAACCTGGGTGAAAGAAGGCATTCAACCCTGCCAGGATCACAACCTGAGCGAGTATTGCCGGGTTCACTGGCATAACATCGAAAAAAATCCCCCTCCGCAACAAAAACGAAGGGGGATATACCGCCGCCGGATCACAGACCGGCGGAGCAGGAGGAGATTTTTTATCAGAGAATCGGCTTCATGGCGCTCATGTGGGAACGAAGCTCCTCGCCCACCTGTTCGACCAGGGTGTAGCGGATGGCGGCATTGATGTCGATCAATTCAACATTGTCCACCGCATTGTCGGCGAGATCGAGTCCTTTGCCGATCACATCCGCCTCAACAGCGCTCATGAAATCGGCCAAAAGTGGCACGGCTTGATGAGCAAAAAGATAGCAGCCATACTCAGCCGTATCCGAGATGACCACATTCATCTCGTAGAGTTTTTTGCGGGCGATGGTATTAGCGATCAGCGGCACCTCATGCAGACTCTCATAGTACGCTGACTCTTCCTTCATGCCGGTGGCGACCATGGTGTCAAAGGCCAACTCCACTCCTGCCTTGACCATGGCCACCATGAGGATACCATGGTCGAAATATTCCTGTTCAGGTATCTCGGTCGTGGTGGATTGCGCCTTTTCAAAGGCTGTTTCCGCGGTCTGAGCCCTCCAGGTGAGCAGGTTTTTATCATCATTGGCCCAGTCTTCCATCATGGTGCGGGAAAATTCCCCGGACATGATATCATCCATGTGTTTTTCAAAAAGGGGTGTAAGAATTTCCTTCATATCCTCGGCAAGATAAAAGGCACGGATCTTTGCCGGATTGGAGAGTCGGTCCATCATATTGGTGATGCCGCCATGCTTGAGAGCTTCGGTGATGGTTTCCCAGCCGTACTGAATCAGTTTGGAAGCGTAGCCGGCATCAATCCCCTTTTCGATCATCTTATCGTAGCAGAGCAGGGAACCGGCCTGCAGCATGCCGCAGAGGATAGTTTGCTCACCCATGAGATCCGACTTGACCTCGGCGATAAAAGACGATTGCAGGACCCCGGCTCGATGGGCACCGGTCCCGCAGGCATAGGCTTTGGCGATGTCCCAACCCTCACCTCTGGGATCGTTTTCCCGATGCACCGCGATCAAAGTTGGTACCCCAAAGCCACGCTTGTACTCTTCGCGCACCTCGGTACCAGGGGACTTGGGAGCCACCATGATGACAGTCAGGTCGGGGCGGATCTGCATTCCTTCCTCGACGATGTTGAAACCGTGCGAATAGGAAAGGCAGGCCCCTTCTTTCATCAAGGGCATGATTGCGGCCACGACTTTGGCATGCTGCTTGTCCGGGGTCAGGTTGATGACCAGATCAGCGGTGGGGATCATCTCTTGGTAGTTACCCACCTTGAAGCCATTGTCCCGGGCATTCCTGAAAGACTGCCGTTGTTCGGATATGGCGGAATCACGCAGGGCATAGGCAACATTCAGTCCGGAATCACGGAGATTGAGTCCCTGGTGCAACCCCTGGGCGCCGCAACCGACAATAACGATTTTCTTGTCTTGCAGTTTGGCAACACCCTCAAATTCCGAAGCAGCCATGAAACGACACTTGCCTAATTCCTCCAGTTGCAGCCGTAGAGGTAATGAATTGAAATAATTAGCCATAATAAAAATCTCCCACGGTTGTTGTTGGCAGCGGGAGGACGAGGTCCATCACTCCCGAAAATTTTGATGAAAAAAGCATGGTTCCTGTACTACCTGGATCCGTGAGCGTTCGTCCGTGCGTCAGCTTTGTTGTCTGTGACCGTTCGACTAAAGTACACTTAATCGGACGGGTACGGGCAATGAAGATGGCGGGCGGACGCACCGAAGGGCGGCGGGTAAAGGCTATTATCAAGGGTTCCACTGCAACTATAACCCAAGTACAGTAAGATATATCCAAAACAAGCGTCCAGCCGTCACGGATTCAGGGTAATGATGATCCGATATACTATGCGCAGAGACCGTGCATGCATGAAATCGCATTGCCTCATACCATAGATTTGCGGCCTTTTCTGCTACTTTATGGATAGCAATGGCAGCAAATTCTGTGATAGAATGCCCCAGCGAACCATTGAGTCCGCTCCTGTTCATCCACGTGGTACAGCATACACTCGTATTGATAATAACGAAGGATTGATATTTGTATTAAAGCAAAAGACGTGCGCGCGTTCTTCACCAACCGGAGTCATCCATGCATGGACGATCACAGACCTGTACAGTCAAAAACGGCCGCATCCGTGTGCTCTGCAACCGGTGCGGGAAAAAACGCTATTTAACTGTCCCTGCCGGGCTGAGAAAAAAATCGGTGCGCTGTATGTGCGGGATGTCGGCGTTCTATACCCTCAACCACCGTGCTTTCCCTCGAGAGTCAACCTGCGGCAAAGCCCTGGTCTTCCTTGCCAACGGTCGACAGATCCCGGTCTATCTCTGCGACAGTTCCCTGGGCGGTATTGGTTTCAATGTTCCTCCCCAACACAGCCGGTCCATGGCCACCAATCAGGACCTCAGTATTAAATTCCGCTCCGGCAGCGGCGCGACGGTGCAGAGAAAAATTCGCGTCAAAAGCATGATGAACAACCGAATCGGTGCCCAGTTCCTTGATGGCTGCCTGCCGACCTTCTGAGAGCACCAGCCAGTCCCAGCCCTTGCATATTTATTTTCTAGTGGCCGCCCAACAGGCCACGCCTAGGGTAGTGACCATCAAAATACCCAGGACACCGAGAAGCGTTGCTTGAGAGACGCGGGTTATCAGAGAGTTGCTCACCGGGCTGTGATACCGGGGTCCATCACCACCCAGTTCTTCCCACCTTTGCCGCACCGCTGAAGGCCAGGCATAGCCAGAATGGTGGAGGATATTGGGAAAATACAACTCCAAAATGGTGTTTTCACCATGGGCGATATGGGCGTATCGCTGTTGGCGCTGGGCAGCGTCGGCGGCCTGCCTTGCCATGGCCGCATAGCGGTCACGCCGAAACAGATGTACCCGGGCTTCCGCCAGCAAAGGATCCTGGTAGGCTGGAAAACGGGTGACAAACTGATGATACGCCTGGTCACTGCGCAATTGATCAAGGACGGCAGCCACCTCGCCATATCTGGTCCGATCCTGATGAGCCAGCTCTTGCAGATCAAGGCGTGAATAAAAACCACCAAACCTCGAATCGAGGTGATAGAACCCATACTCCGCGGTGACCTCTCCGATTCGTTCACTGCCGGGAATGACGTTGATATACCAGCTTCGCAAGGCCGGAGTGTTGGAGACACAGAATGCCAGCAGCAGAAGATTGACAAAAGCGAGCAGGCAGCCGAGCTGTAGCCCCCGGAAATCGGTGCCCGGATACCTGCGGAAGGGCTGCACGGCCGGAGCAATGGCCAGCAAAGCCAGCAGGACGCCCAGGGTATTCAGGCCGATGTCTCGGTAATCGAAATACCGCAGAGGAACGAGCCATTGAATCAATTCATCGATGATACCGAAACCGATTCCGGCCATGGCCACGGTAAAATAGAGAGGCCAGCCATCCAGCCGGCTCCGGAAAGCGCGCAGCAGCAACAGGCTCAAGACACCGTACTGCACGAAATGAAAGCTTTCCTCGGGATTGCCGCGCAAAGACCAGGTCAGCCATGCATACAGGGAAAAAACAGTGCAGACACAAACCAGAACGGGAAGTGTCAAGAGCAGTTGGCCACGCCGGGCAGCACGGACCATTCCAATCGCCGCCAGCGCCAGGGCGGTGAAGGTTACCCAGAGAAAGAGATGTTTGCCTACACTGGCGCTGACCCACTCCTGCAGGGAACGGGCCAGAGGTATGGAGCCGTAAATGAACAGAACCCAGAGAAAGACCGCTGCCCAGTTGCTTCGCTCCTTGCTCGCTGGTTGCATCATATGGCTTTGCCTCCGAAAAATTGATTAGCATGTACCAAGTAAAAAGGCCGCCGTCCACAAGACATTGCGGACGCGGCCATTCAACCGGCAACAGCCGGTCTGCTGATCATGCACACCTGGATCCGTGAGCGTTCGATTAAAATAGAATTTTATCAAACGGTTACGGGCAACAAGGATAGAAGACGGACGGATGCCCCAAAATACGGCTGGTGAAGGTTATTATCAAGGATTCCTCTGCAACCATAATAGATTATAGTATGACATATCCAGATAAAGCATCCAGTTGTCACGGATTCAAGGGCATACATTCCGATAAGCTGTTATCCGCTTATTGCCACCAGATAATCCTTTTGGGCGGGTTACCAAAGGAATCGAAGGCGTCGCCGGATTCCCGCAGCACATCGTTCAGATCCTCGACTGAAAAAATATAGCCTTCTGTCGCGGCCAGCGCGACAAACTCTTCTTTACTCCGCAAGGCATCATACCTTGTGCGGATCTGCTCATCAGCACCACCTGCTATCAAAAGTTTTTCAACATTCTTTTTTGACATGACCGTCTCCTTTTCTGTGTACAAAATTTTTCATTTGGGCACCTGAAACCAGCGGCCGGATCCCCTCAGCCTGACCCCTGCTAAAGCAAAAAACAGGCCATATCAACAAACAGTACATAATCAAACAATTCGACATGAAAAACTGCCCCAGGGCAGATCCGGGCTTTAGCATTTTGAACAAAATTGCATTTTACGTGGCTCAAAAAATTCATTTTTGTCGACAAATAGTCATTACGTCATGGTGTATGTTCACCCGGTACAGGATGTCGTGTCCTGGGTTGAAGCGCGCTGCGCACGGACGGACGCTCAGGGATCCAAGAGCAACCCATAGTTTTTTTGCGAAGATCAGTCAAAAAGCTTTACAAGAAAGCCATGATGCATTAATAAAATTTTTTTCCTGTAACAGGACACCTGCCACCTGGCCGCAAAACCGGCAGGGTGACACCGGGGTCGGCTCCTTGAAGGTTGTCAACAACCTTCGCCTCCCCAATCCGGCCAAGACCATCAAAAAGTCGAGCATGGAGTTACAGAACCTGCTGTAACTCCATTTTTATTTACTCACCCACCAGACAATATCTTTTGCCAACGGCAAACATGAAACAAGCGATCTGCAAGCGGTAACGAGGAATTCGTGATGAAAAACAATCTGGAGAAAGTACGCAATATAGGAATAAGCGCTCATATCGATTCGGGGAAAACCACCCTGACCGAGCGCATCTTGTTTTACACCCAACGAATTCATGCCATTCACGAAGTTCGGGGTAAGGATGGGGTCGGTGCGACCATGGATTCCATGGAACTCGAAAAAGAGCGCGGCATCACCATCCAGTCCGCTGCCACGTACTGTTCATGGAAAGATTATAACATCAATATCATCGACACCCCCGGTCACGTGGACTTCACCATCGAGGTCGAACGTGCGCTGCGAGTGCTCGACGGTGCCGTGCTGATCCTGTGCTCGGTTGGCGGTGTCCAGTCCCAATCCATTACTGTCAACCGGCAGATGACCAGGTACAAAGTCCCTCGAATCGCTTTTATCAACAAATGTGACCGAACCGGAGCCAATCCGTATCGGGTGACCAGGCAGCTGCGGGATAAACTGGACCTTAACGCGGTCATGATTCAAATACCCATTGGCCTCGAAGGTGACCTGCAGGGCATGGTCGACCTGGTGGCCATGAAAGCCGTCTATTTTGACGGCGCCCAGGGCGAACAGATCCGCACGGAGGATATTCCGGTTGATCTGCGGGACGAGGCCGAGAGCAAACGGGAAGAGCTGCTCGATGCGGTCTCCATGTTTTCCGACGAACTGATGGAGGCGATGCTGGAAGAGGCCGATATCCCTGAGACCCTGCTGCATGATGCCATCCGGCGGGCCACCCTCAGCCTGGAACTGACCCCGGTTATGCTCGGTTCCGCCTATAAGAACAAAGGGATCCAACTGTTACTTGATGCGGTTGCCTCCTACCTGCCCTGTCCCACCGACATTGAAAATACCGCCCTTGACCTGAACAAGGATGAGTCCGAAGTCATGGTCAGCCACAATCCAGACGACCCGCTGGTGGCCCTAGCCTTTAAACTGGAGGATGGACGCTACGGCCAGTTGACCTATATCCGCACCTATCAGGGCACCGTCCACAAAGGAGACACCATTATCAACAGCCGGACCGGCAAAAAGACCAAGGTCGGTCGCCTGGTCCGCATGCACGCCAACGAGATGGAGGAAATCGAGGGAACCGGATCAGGGGATATCGTTGCCCTGTTTGGAATCGATTGTGCCTCCGGAGACACTTTCTGCAGCAATGATCTCAACTGGTCGATGAGTTCCATGCATGTCCCGGCCCCCGTCATCTCCCTGGCTATCAAGCCGGTGGACAATAAGGCCCAGATTAACATGTCCAAGGCGCTCAATCGCTTCACCAAGGAAGATCCGACCTTCAGGACCTATGTTGATCACGAAACCAGCGAAACCATCATCTCCGGCATGGGTGAACTGCACCTCGAGGTCTATGTCGAGCGGATGAAACGGGAATACAAGGCGCTGGTCGAGGTGGGGGCGCCCCAGGTTGCCTATCGAGAGACCATCACCCAAAGAGCGGAATTCAACTACATCCACAAAAAGCAGACAGGAGGCTCCGGTCAGTTCGGCCGCGTCAGCGGCTTCCTTGAGCCTCTTGATGATGGCGAGTATGAATTTGTCGACCAGATCGTCGGTGGCGTCATACCGAGAGAATTCATCAGCTCCTGCGATAAGGGGTTTCAAAAAGCGCTGGAAAAGGGCACCCTGACCGGTGCACCGATTACCGGTATCCGGGTGACCATCAACGACGGCAGTTATCATGCCGTGGACTCCTCGGATGTTGCCTTTCAGCAGGCGGCCATTGGCGCCTTCAGGCAAGGATACCCCAAAGCAGTCCCGGTTATCATGGAGCCGATCATGAAAGTGGCGGTGGAAGGTCCTTCCGAGTTTCAGGGCGCGGTCATGGGCAGCCTCAATCAACGCCGCGGTGTGATTATCGGCACCCTGGAGGAAAGCAATTACACAGTGGTCGAGGCGGAGATGCCATTAGCCGAAATGTTCGGCTATTCAACCACATTACGTTCCCTGACCCAAGGAAAAGCGGAATTTACGATGGAATTTTCCACCTACAAACAAGTGCCGAAAAGTGTTGCTGAAGAATTAATCAAGAACTTTGCCTCACAGAAGAAAGAGGCGTAACCCGGCCTGGTGATCCGCTGCCAATCGGAGAGAACAAGTGATAAACACTAGAGAGGAATGCATATGGGATACGAGCCACTGGTCCAGCAGAACCCGCTGAGGGTTCTCGATACGGGCGGAGAAAACAATCAGATGGGTCTGGTCATGGCCCGGCCGGGCCTCGGCAAAACCGCGCTACTGGTGCAGATAGCCCTGGACAACATCTTTCGGGGCAAGAGGGTCATCCATGTCAGCATCGGTGAAAGCATCGATAAGACAAAAAGCTGGTATGACGGCATTCTTCAGTCCATCATTCAGGATTACAGCTTGTCCAACCCCCAGGAACTGATCGACATGGTGACCCGTAACCGAATGATCATGACCTTCAAAATAGCCGCCTTCAGCCGTTCCAGACTGGAAGAACGACTCAACGATCTTGTCCTCCAGGACATATTCCGGCCCAACTGCCTCATTGTCGATGGCTTTGATTTCGTGAACGCCGACCGTGAAGCCCTGGAAGATATCAGAAACCTCATGGAAACCATGAACATGCAGGCATGGTTCTCCGCTAATTGCCGCCGCGAGGACACCCGGGTCTCACCCGCCGGAGTCCCGGCACCCTGCCATGAGATTGATGATCTCTTTGACATGATCATCCTGCTCAAGCCGGAACAGGATGCCACCATTCAACTGGACATCATCCGAAACTATGGTGAACAGGTGGAAAACGGCAAAGGGCTGCGCCTGGACCCCACCACCATGATGGTCAAAAAAATTTAATTTCCAGGGGGCGACGGTCCCGGCTCCGGCGGCCCCCTGCTTCAGGATCATCGCCATGCGGTTCCGTCCTTGCATAGACTTGCACGAAGGCAGAGTCAAACAGATTGTCGGCTCAACACTGGCGGGCAATGGCACCGGGCCGCACACCAATTTTTCCTCGGAACTTCCGTCTTCTTATTACGCCGAGATGTACCGTCGCGACCGCCTGACCGGCGGTCATGTCATCATGCTCGGTCCGGGCAACGAAGCGGCGGCTCGTGAAGCACTACGCGCCTGGCCCGGCGGTCTGCAGGTGGGCGGTGGTATTAGCGACCAAAACGCTGCCCAATGGCTCGAACTCGGAGCCTCCCACGTCATTGTCACCTCCCATGTCTTTCACGACGGCCACATTGACCGGCAGCGCCTGCGCCGGCTGAATGACCTGATCGGCGCCAGGCATCTGGTGCTCGACCTTAGTTGCCGCCGTCGCGGCAATGCGTATTATGTGGTCACCGACCGATGGCAGAAATTTACCGACGTCACGATCAATGCCGCGGTTCTTGATTCGCTGGCAACCTGCTGCGATGAATTCCTGATCCATGCCGTCGATGTCGAAGGCAAATGCATGGGGATTGATGTGCAACTCCTGAAAATCCTTGCCACAGCTACACCCATCCCGACAACCTATGCCGGCGGAGTGGCTTCAATGGCTGACCTGGAACTCATCAACACTGCCGGTCAGGGGCGCATTGATGTCACTGTGGGCTCCGCCCTCGATATTTTCGGCGGCACCGGTCTTTACTACCGTGACGTGGTGGCGTATTGTGACCACACCTGAACCGCCCTCAGTTGACCTTGCCGAATTGAAACTCCTGATTCCCGAGGAATTGTACCGGGCTTTTCAACGATGCCTCTGGGTCCGGATCAATGAAACCGGACAGACGCAATTACAACTCATGGAAGAAACTGTCCGTGACTTTCTCGCCAAGCATGGATGTTGACCGAGACATCGTTGCTTGACCTCCCTTCCTCCTTCATTTAATATTAATCTCGATCACCACTCCCATGGTCCTCAATCCGTGACGGCTGGACTTTTTTCGATATATCTTGCTGTAACCAAATTATAATATTGGCGGAATCCTTGATAATACCCGTCACCAGTCGCCCCTCGGGTCATACATCCGCACGCCATCTGCATTGCCCGTAAACGTCTGGTGAAGTCTACCTTTATCGAACGCTCACAGACAGTACAACTGACGCATGGACGAACGCTCACGGATCCAGGATGGTATCTGTCCACCAGCTCTTATTATTGTCTCCGTTAATGAACCTATGAACGAACGACAAAAAAAACTTGAGAAAATCCAAACTGTTGTCGATAAAATGCCCAGCTTGTCCACCACGGTCGGCAAGGTATTGGAAATCTGCAGCAGAGTGGATACCTCACCCAACGATCTCAACAAGGTCATATCCCTTGACCCCGTGCTCACCGGCCAGGTCCTGAAGCTGATCAATTCGGCTTATTATTCGTTGATGAACAAGGTCACCTCGCTGACCCGTGCCATCATCATGCTGGGTTTGAATACTGTCAAAAATCTTGCCCTGTCCACCGCCATCATCCGTTGTGTCGGTCAGGTAAAAAAATCCAAGGCCTTGCCGATCAAGGCATTCTGGACTCATTCCATCGGTGTCGGGGTCATGGCGAAACTCCTTGCCGCTGAACGTGGGATTCCCCTGGCTGAACGGGAAGAATATTTTGTTGCCGGTTTGCTCCATGATCTGGGAAAAATTCCCTTTGGGGATGAATATACCGATGTCCTTGCCCGGGTGCGGGACATTCAGGAGGCTCTTGTTCTCGTCGAACGCCAGACCTTAGCCATTGACCACGAAGAGACTGGCCAGATGATCGCCTCCAAATGGAAACTTAATGCCGTCATTACCGACGCCATCTGCCATCACCATACCCCCGACCAGGCCCACCCGGACAACCAGGCATTGGTGGCCACCGTTGCCCTTGCTGATTTTTATGTGTGTCTGTTCGATATCGGCTACGCCGGCAACCTTTTCCCGGAGGAAACAAACCTGACCTATCTTCTTGAAACCTGCGGTTTGCAATGGAGTACGGTCGCCGCTCTATCCGAAACCGTGGACCTTGAAATAGAAAAAGCGGAAATTTTCCTGCAGATCTGAACGAAATATCCGAGAATCAAAGAAAAGCTCACCGCTTTTCCAGACTATCACCTGCCTGGATCCGTGAGCGTTCGTCCGTGCGTCAGCTTTATTGTCTGTGACCGTTCGATGAAAGTAAACTTTATCGGACGGTTACGGGCAATGAAGATGGCATGCGCACGGACGCCCCGAAGGGCGGCTGGTGAAGGTTCTCTTTAAGGATTCTGCTGCAATTATAATATGCTTACAGCAAGATATATCCAAAACAAGCGTCCAGTCGTCACGGATTCAGGACCTGGATTCGTGACGGCTGGACTCTTGTTTGGGGGGTTTATTTTGCTGTAATCAGGTTGTGATTGCAGCGAAATGTTTTATGATAACCTCTACCAGTCGCCCTCCGGGGCGTCCGTCCATACGCTATCTTTATGGCCCGTACTCGTTCGATACAGTGTACTTTCATCGAACGGTCAACAACATCAAAGCTGACGCGCGGAAGAACACGGACCAGGTATCAATAACACGCTCGCTGCGTGTTGCAGGACGTTCCACTTTGCACAGATAGGCCCGATGAACCTGTACAACACACACTGATACGACTGATACAATGATCAAGGTGAAATTCTGGGGCGTACGCGGCTCCATCCCCTGTCCGGGACCCAAAACCGTGAAATACGGTGGCAATACCGCCTGCATTGAGTTGCGATTTCCCGAAGTCGATCGCCATATTATCATTGATGCCGGTTCCGGGCTTCGCGAACTGGCCAACTATATGCTTGCCCACGACCTGCCCCGTGGCCCCATTGCCACGGAAATCTACCTGTCCCATACCCATTGGGACCACATTATGGGGTTTCCTTTTTTCATTCCTGCATATATTCCAGGAACCTCCATCAAAGTGTTCGGGCCAGTGACCTACGAGGATGAACCTCTGGAAGCAGTGGTCGGCGGTCAGATGAAATACCGCTATTTCCCGGTCAATATGGGAGAACTGGCTGGCTCCATTGCCTATCATCGACTGAAAGAGGAACCGCACATTGATCTTGGCGATGGTATTATTCTCTCGACCACGATCATCAACCACCCCATCACCACCCTGGGATACCGGTTCAGCTTCCGCGGCGCTGTTTTCTGCACCGCCTATGATACGGAACCTTTTCGCAATCTTTTTGTCACCGATCCAACCGATCCATCCTATGATGAACTCATGGCCCATGAGGGAGAAGAAGCCGCGAGGGAGCAGAATCAGGCCCTGGAAAACTTCTTCAAAGGTGCTGACCTGCTCGTCCATGACGCTCAATATACGCGGCATGAATATGAAAAAGGCAAAACTGGTTGGGGCCATACCCCCATTGAGGATGCCATAGCCGCCGCGCGCCGGGCCGGTGTCAAGCAACTGGCGCTCTTCCATCACGATCCGGAACGGAGCGATGAACAGATTGACACCATGACCTCTCTGTACTGTACCCCGGAACAGACCGGCACCATGCATGCTTTTTTCGCTTATGAGGGCCAGGAAATCATCCTCTGAGCCTTACCCAACTTCTTTCCGGAACACCCGGATAGCTCCACGCAAGGTGGCCCCATGACGTATATGCTTCTGGATTGCAGCGGTCTTGCCTGCCCCCAACCCGTTCTCCGCACCAAGGAAACCCTGGAGCAGGGCGCGGTTCTATTTGATGTGGTTGTCGATAACGAGGCGTCAAAGAACAACATTCTTCGCTTTGCCGGCAGCCAGGGACACCATGCCGAGGTCATCGATACCCGGAAAGACCGCTTTACCATCCGTATTCAGGCGACAGCGACACCTGCCGCCAACCAACCATTCACAGGTGATGCGTACCAGTGCGATCCCCCCGAAGGAATCAGCATGATCTACGTCATCTCGGCCGATGCCATGGGCCGGGGCAATGATCAACTGGGGTGGGCTCTCCTCCAGACATACATCCAGACGATCAAGGAGGTGTCGCCCCTGCCTGATAAAATTCTGCTCTACAACAGTGGCGTCAAGCTGGTGACAGCCGCCTCCGGGGCGCTGACTGCCTTGGAAGAGTTGCAGGCCAAAGGGGTGGAAATCCTTGCCTGCGGCACCTGTCTGGATTTTTATAAGTTAAAGTCGGCAATCAAGGTCGGCCGTATTTCCAACATGTATGACATAATGCAGGCAATGGCCGATGCCGATAAGATCGTCAGTCCATTGTAATGCAGCATCACCGGAGTTTTTCCCTTGCATCTGCGTATCCTATCCCGGAAAAACCCTGCTTCTCTCTCTTCTGACCCCACATGACCGATGACACACCAAAAAGCCCCCTGCCGTCGTAATCGCCCCGATGTTGGCCTGTGCCTTTACTCCTCCAAGGTTTTCGTGCGAGCTGTCTTTTCCTCCCTTGTCACCACCCTGTTGCTGCTGGCCCTGGCATCCGGATGTCTCGCCAGGACAGCTCCGCCATCCTTCGATGAGGACCGTAACCGCCTCATCGCGTTTATTCTCAGCCAGCAACTGCCCAACCAGCATTTCGGCCATGAGTCGCTGGATGACACTTTTTCCCACAAAGCCTTCGATCTCTACCTCCGCCAGTTGGACCCGAGAAAAAGATTTCTGCTCCAATCCGATGTCAGCGAGCTTTCCGCTTTTTCGTCCCACATCAGCAATGAACTGGCCAGAGGCCGGCTTGTCCTCGCTGATGCCGGAATGGACCTGCTCAACGACAGAATCAACCAGGTGCAGCGATTCATCGACCCAGTCCTTGACCAGGGTTTTGACCTGGAACGAAAAGAATATCTTGAAATTGATCCGAAAAAACTGGACTACGCCAAAAACATCGATGATCTGAGGGAACGATGGCGTCTTTCCCTCAAGATACAGGTACTGGACACCTACATCGAAGCTCTCATCGCCCAAGGAAAACAGCATCCCGAAGCCCTTGCACATCTCACCCCAAAATACCACCCAGCCGAATATGAAGAGGCCGTACAAAAGGTCAGGGCCAGTACCCATCGCTCACTCAACCGATTATTGCAACAAACCCGGCAGGATCATTACGATCGCTATTTCAATGCGGTGACCAGGGCGTTCGATCCTCACACCGACTACATGCCACCCACATCCAAGGAAGATTTCGATATCCAGATGAGCGGATCACTGGAAGGAATCGGTGCCCTGCTTCGCGAGGATGAAGGGCTCATCAAAGTGATGAGGATCATACCCGGAAGTGCAGCGGAAAAAGAGGGACAGCTGCAGGCGGAGGACATCATTCTCGCCGTAGCCGAAAAAAATGGGGCTCCAGTCGATATATCAGAAATGCGGATTCGCGAGGCTGTCAGATATATCAGAGGCCCTAAAGGGACGGAGGTCCGTCTCACCGTCCAGAAGCCCGATGGGGCCAAGCGCATCATCACCATTGTCCGCGACGTCGTCCGTATCGAGGAGTCTTATGTGCAATCCTTTATCCTCGAAGGCGAAAATGACCTTGCCGTCGGCTATCTGCGCATACCCAGTTTCTATCGCGATTTTGCCGCGCAGAACAATGGCCGACCAGGTCGAAATGTCACCGATGACACCAAGGCCGAACTTCTCCATTTACGCAGCCAGAACATCGGGGGCCTCATTCTCGACCTTCGCAACAATGGTGGTGGAGCCCTGACCGATGCGGTCACTATTTCCGGCCTGTTTCTTCCCGGGGGCCCGATTGTCCAGGTCAAGGACTCGCTGGGATCAATCAGGGTCATGGAGGATGAGGAATCCGACGTTATCTACGACGGCCCCCTGATTGTCCTTGTCAACCAGTTCAGTGCCTCTGCCTCGGAGATCCTCGCCGCCGCTCTCCAGGATTATGGTCGGGCCTTGATAGTCGGTGGAGAACATACCCACGGCAAGGGAACGGTACAGGCACTGCTTGACATGAACAAAAACCTTCCCCTTCTCAACCTGCGCAGGCATGACGACCTTGGCGCACTCAAACTGACCATTCAAAAGTTTTATCGAATCAGCGGAGGATCCACCCAATATAAAGGAGTTGAACCCGACCTGGTGTTCCCTTCTCCCTACGATCATATTCAAAGCGGGGAGCGATTCATGGAACACTCACTGCCGTGGGACCAGGTTGAAGATGTACCTTTTACCCCGTGGTCCGGTGTCCGTTTCGATACCAGAAAGGCCGAAAAAATGGGCAGGCAATGGGCTGCAACGAACGAACTCTTCCTGAAGATTCAGGATGAAACCAACAAAGCCAGGGAGCGGGGCGAGCAAACCAGGATGGCGGTTGCCCTGGAAACCATGTGGCAGGAACGCCAGGAACTGGCAACCGCGCGCCGAGAGGCACGGATCGCCGGTCTGCTTGAGGACGAACAGGATCCGGATACATATCCTGACGAGAGCATTGATCTCGAACAACGTCTTGCTCAGGATCCTTTTGTACAGATCTCACTGTTTTTAATAAACAATGCGATTAAAAACACCGGCACGGTCGCCCGCACCCCATGAACTTTTATCTTGAAACAAACCTCCAATCATGCTAGAGGATGCAGTGCATGAATCGTCATTCATTTTCAGACCGATGGGACTTGCTGGTAAATTGAAGCAACTATCTGAAATGTCCCACTCGTTACGTACCAAACTGAACATTCGGGCCGATATCCGCACACGATGGAATTAAGTGAAGCACTGTCCGCCAAGAAAAAAGATATAGTTGGCCTGTGGATTGACAGAACTCTTGACAGCTATTCTTCTCCCGGTTTTTTCAAAAAATCGACGGATCCTTTTGCCAATCCGGTTGGCAGCATTATCTCCCAAGGCCTCACCATCCTGTACGAACACTTGCTGGCCAATGCTGAACAGCAGGAATTTGTAGAACCCCTTGATCAGGTGGTTCGAATCCGGGCTGTGCAGGATTTCGCGCCATCCCAAGCCATGGCCCCTTTTCTGGAATTGAAATGGGTGATTCGGCAGATTTTTTCCGCCTCCAAGGAAACCCGGCACCTGCTGGGTGAGTTGGATAAACTTGATTGCAGAATTGACGCCATGGCCCTGGCGGCCTTTGACAACTACCTTGTATGCCGGGAACAACTATTTCGTAACCGAATCCGCGAACTGAAAAGCGGCAGAGCTATCCTGACGGATTCGGCATGCCCTTCGGCGATAATGCGACACAACAACGACCAGAGTGCATAGGTGGTCAACGAGACACGTGATAGCTTGGTGTGCATCGAGTCGCTCTGGCGGCTGTAACCGCAGACATATTGAGACTATTCCGAGGATACATTTGACAGCGTAACAGAGCATCAGGGGGAAGAGAGCCGTTGCTGGACGGCCAGAGTCAGGATGAGCTGCCCCCTGTCTTCATTGTGTATGACCGGTCAGATCGTCACCATCGCAAAGAGAACGTTTCTGGTTCCGGCCTTAATCATAACGTATTGGACGTTAGTGTTTAACAAGAATGAGAAGGAGTGATCGATGAAGTACGCCTTCCCTTTGGCGGCAGTAATTGCCCTGGTGTTGATTGCGCTGATTGGAGTGCAGATACCGGGAATGCAATATCTTTTTGGTGTTGCCATTCCCTATCTGGCCATGGCGCTGTTTTTAGGCGGTTTTTGTTACAGGGTCATCTATTGGGCCAAATCGCCGGTCCCGTTTAAAATTCCCACCACCTGTGGTCAGGGCTACTCGCTGCCCTGGGTCAAGCAGGATAAACTGGAAGCGCCGGTGAACACCGGGCAGGTCATCGCTAGACTGTTCCTGGAAATCTTTCTGTTCCGCTCACTGTGGAGAAACACCAAGGCCACCGTCCATAGCGGTCCGAAATTAACCTACGAGTCGAGCAAGTGGCTCTGGCTGTTCGGTATCCTGTTCCATTACAGTTTCCTGGTCATAATCATCCGCCATATGCGATATTTCCTCGATCCAGTGCCCTGGCTGGTCTCTTTCGTGGAAACCGCTGACTCATTACTGGAGATCGGCTCACCCCTGATGTACACGACCGACGTGGTCATCATCCTTGGCCTCCTTTTTCTGCTGGCACGAAGGCTGTTCAATCCCCAGGTCCGGTACATTTCCCTGTCCAACGATTACTTCCCGCTCTTTCTCATTCTCGCCATCTGCATCACCGGTATTCTCATGCGGTATGGCCTGCGCACCAATGTGGACATCGTTGCCATCAAGCAACTGGCCGTTGGCCTGGTCACCTTCAGCCCGACCATTGTGGCTGAAATCAGCTCTTTATTCTATGTCCACCTTTTCCTGGTCTGCGTCCTGCTGGCCTATTTTCCCTTCAGCAAGCTGATGCACCTGGGGGGCGTTTTCCTCAGCCCAACCAGAAATATGGCTAACGACTCGCGCATGAAACGGCACATCAATCCGTGGAACCCCGATATCAAGCCTCACTCGTATGCGGCTTATGAGGATGAATTCCGAGAAGACATGGTCGAACAGGGCATTCCGGTGGAAAAAGAGCTGCCTCCCAAGGCAAATGACTAAAGCTGGATAATTTCTAGAGCATAAGGATATAGCAATGGCAGTAGTAAAGGTAGATAAGCTGGCAAGGAGCGTTGCCGAGGGACCTACGCTGATGACAGGCTCCATCCCGAAGCGGGACTGGATGGACACCCCTGTGGTGTTCAAGCCTGGTAATTATGCCTATCCGACCAAACCCGAGGTACTCAAGTATCTGGACAGTCAGAAAGGTGTCAGTTTTCCCAACGCACGCGAATGGAATCCGGAACAGGACGACTGGAAACTTCCGGAAAACTGGAAAGACATTATCCTTCAGGGTTTGGCTGATCGGCTGGATCGCTTTCGTTCCCTGAAGATTTTCATGGACTGCTGCGTTCGCTGCGGTGCCTGCTCCGACAAGTGCCATTTTTTCCTTGGCACCGGGGATCCGAAAAACATGCCGGTGTTGCGTGCTGAACTGCTACGTTCAGTCTACCGGCAGGATTTCACCCGCGCCGGCAAGATTCTCGGTAAACTCGCCGGAGGCCGTGAAATGACGGTGGGTGTCCTCAAAGAATGGTTTATGTATGCCTACCAGTGTACTGAGTGTCGGCGCTGTTCCGTGTTCTGTCCTTATGGTATTGACACCGCCGAGATCACCATGATGCTCCGTGAACTGCTGCACCTGGTCGGCGTTGGCATCAACTGGGCAATGGAACCCGTGTCAAACTCGAACCGGACCGGTAACCACATGGGTCTGACCCCTCAGGCCTTCAAGGGCAATGTCGAATTTCTCTGCGAGGACATTGAAAACCTCACCGGGGTCAAGGTGAACCCCACCTTCAACCGCAAAGGGGCCGAGGTGCTGTTTGTCACCCCATCGGCGGATGTTTTCGCCGAACCCGGTATCTTCACCTGCATGGGCTACCTGTTGCTGTTCGAGGCCATCGGCCTTGATTACACCTGGTCGACCTATGCCTCCGAAGGTGGCAACTTCGGCCTGTTCACCTCCAACGAGATGATGAAAAAGCTCAACGGCAAAATCTATGCGGAGGCCAATCGACTTAAGTCCCGCTGGATCCTGGGCGGCGAATGCGGTCACATGTGGCGCGTCCTCCACCAGTATATGGATACCATGAATGGACCCACCGATTTCATGGAAATCCCCCGTTCACCGATTACCGGCACGGTGTTTGAAAATGCCAGATCAACGAAGATGGTCCACATCTCCGAATTCACTGCCGATCTGATCAAAAACGGCAAAATTACCCTGGACAAGAGCCGGAACGCGCACGTCAAGGCTACGTTCCATGATTCCTGTAACCCTTCCCGTGCCATGGGTCTGCTTGAAGAACCCCGGTACATCCTTGATCATGTAGTCGACAACTGGGTGGAAATGCCCGCCAACACTATCCGCGAGCAGACCTTCTGTTGCGGCTCGGGAACGGCGCTCAACACCGACGAAATCATGGAACTCCGCATGCGCTCCGGTTTTCCACGCGCCAACGCGGTGAAATATGTCCACGACAAGCATGGTGTCAACACCCTTGGCTGTGTATGCGCTATTGATCGCGCCACCCTGACCACGCTCATGGACTACTGGGTCCCTGCTGTACAGGTGGCCGGTCTGAGCGAGTTGGTCGGCAACGCTTTAGTTATCGAAGGTGAGCAACGACAAGACCTGACCGAAGGGCTCAGGACCATGGTATAATCTACCGGCAGGAATGGAGGATACAAGAGATGTATGACAGCGGTAAAATAATCCCGGGACTGTTGATTTTCGTCCTGTTTGTCACCATACCCATATGGTACAACCGCGGTACCGCCCAGGCAGTACCGGAAATCGTGTTGCCGAAAGATGTCGAGAGCTGTGTCCTGCCTCTGGCGGCTATCCGGTCCGATCATATGAAGCTGCTGATGACCTGGCGTGACGATGTGTTACGGGATGGCGATCGATCGACCTTTGAGATTGAAGGCAAGCAATACCAGAAGAGCCTGACACTGACCTGTTTGCAGTGTCACGCCAATAAGGAACAGTTCTGTGACCCTTGCCACACCTATGTGGCCGTCAGACAACCTAACTGCTGGGATTGCCATTTTGCTCCAGTTGAGTGAACGGCAAAGGAGGAGATAGACAGATGGATATAAAACGACGAAATTTCCTCAAAGTGGCCGGCATCACCACCCTCGCCGGACTTGGAGGAACCGCGGTGGTTGGTCGGTTGGTCGCCAGCTCAGGTCTTGCGCAAGCCGCGGGTGGTCAAGGCGCAGCACAAGCAGGCCAAGCCAACCTCAATGGCAATCAAACCAATCCCGGTGTCAAGCGATATGGCATGATCATCAATCTCAAATCCTTCCGGGACGACCCAACCCTGGGAGAAAAAATTGTTGAGGCCTGTCATTCCTACAACAACGTGCCTGATGTCCCCAATCCTAAAGACGAAATCAAATGGATCTGGATGACACGGTACGAAAACGCATTTCATGAAAACTACCACCTGTACAGAGATGAGGCCACCGAAAAACAGGAGCTGCCTGTCCTCTGCAACCATTGCGACAAACCACCCTGTGTCCGGGTTTGTCCGACCAAGGCAACCTTCCGCAACAGGGATGGTGTTGTGGTCATGGATTATCATCGCTGCATTGGTTGTCGGTTCTGCATGGCCGCCTGTCCCTACGGCATGCGCAGTTTTAATTATATCGAACCCGCTCCCTATATAAGCAACCTGAACCAGAACAAACCGCGAAGAATGCGGGGGGTGGTTGAGAAGTGCAACTTCTGCGTTGGGCGCATAGAGGTAGGACAACTTCCAGCCTGTGTCGAGGCGTGCGGCGAGAGCAAGGCTCTGGTCTTTGGCGATCTCAATGATCCAGACTCTGAGATCAGAAAACTGCTGAGGGAAAATCATACCATTCTGCGCAACCCATCCCTTGGCACTCTTCCTTCAGTCTTCTATATAGTATGAGGCAGCCATGTTTGAGAAAGCATTAAAAGGAAACAACTACTACTGGATGTGGCTGGCCTTTCTCGGCTTTTTTATCGCCGTGGCCGTGGTCGCCTACCTTCGGCAATATTTTGTCGGATTAACGATTACCGGAATGAGTCGTGATGTCTCCTGGGGGCTGTATATTTCTCAGTTTACCTTCCTGGTCGGTGTAGCCGCCGGGGGTGTCATGCTCGTTCTTCCTTATTATATTCATAATTTCAAGGCATTTGGTCGCATCACCATTCTTGGAGAATTCCTGGCGATTTCCGCACTGATCATGTGCCTGATGTTTATCATGGCCGACCTGGGGCAACCTCTGCGTGGCCTTAATGTTGTCCTGTTCCCCTCTCCGGGATCCATGCTTTTCTGGGATATGATAGTCCTCTGGGGCTACCTCATCCTTAACATTCTATGCGGTTGGGTTGTCCTCACCTCGGAGCGAAACCAGATCGCTCCTCCCAAGTGGATCTATTTTTTCATTTATCTGTCCATCCCTTTTGCCTTTTCCATCCACACTGTCACCGCCATGCTGTACTGCGGTCTTCCCGGTCGCCACTTCTGGTTGACAGCTATCACGGTACCCCGATTTCTCGCCTCGGCTTTTGCCGCCGGTCCGGCACTGATTGTCATCATGGCCTTGATCCTCAAGCGTGTTGCTAATTTTGATGCTGGCAAGGAAGCAATAGATAAAATAGTTACTATTATCATTTATGCTGCTATTGCCAACGTCTTTTTTCTTGCCATGGAATTTTTCGTTGGCTTCTACTCCAACATTCCGGGCCACATGCACACCATAGAGTACCTGTTCTTTGGCCTGGAACACCACGGAAATGTCTACAACAATCTTGTGCCCTTCATGTGGGCCTTTATCGCCCTCTTTTTTGTCGGCTTGGCCCTGCTCAGCAATCCCGGCACCCGAAGAGGAAACGACCTGTGGCTGGGTCTCGGCTGCGCCTCGATCTTCACCGCATTCTGGCTGGACAAGGGCCTTGGTTTCGTCCTTGGCGGTTTTGTCCCCAGCCCGCTGGAAGAAATAACCGAGTACTACCCGACCCTCAATGAAATTTTCATCACCATAGGGATCTGGGCAACCGGATTTTTCATCCTCACTATTCTCTACAAGATAGCCATCGGCGTCGAGCACGAAGTCGAAGCCTGACACCAATCAGAATCTTCTCCATACCCCCCGAGTCATCGGGGGGTTTTTTTTTGCCTTTCATCCTGGATCCGTGAGCGTTTGTCCGTGCGTCAGCTTCGTTGTTCGTGACCGTTCGATTAAAGTACACTTTATCGAACGGTTACGGACAATGAAGAGGGGTGACGGACGCCCCGAAGGGCGGCTGGTGCAGGGTATTCTCAAGGATTTTGCTGCACTTATAAGCTGATTACAGCAAGATATATCCAAAGCACGAGTCCAGCCGTCACGGATTCAGATTTGATTCAAGGGATCAGAATCCGCTCATGCTGAGATACATCGTCCAAAGCGAGTTAATCTGATCATTGAAAATCAGATACGCCATGGCCCCCAACGCCAGAAAAGGCCCATACGGGATGCGGGTTCTTGCCCCCGTTTTCTGTTTGATCATCGCCGCTACACCCACCACACTGCCGGCAACTGAACTGGAAAACACCACAAACAGCAGGCTCTGCCAGCCGAGAAAAGCGCCGATCATCGCCAGTAGCTTAATATCTCCGCCCCCCATGCCTTCACGTCTGGTGAGAAAGAAATAGCCATAGGCCACCGCGTACAGGATCCCACCACCCAGGAGAATCCCCAACCCGGATTGCTGCCAGGTGACCTGGTCATTGAAAAAAGAACCGGCAAACCCTATGGCAATTCCGGGCAGGCTGATACGATCGGGAATTATTTGATGATGGAAATCAATAAATATGATAACCAACAAGGCAGCAAAAAAAATAAAATAGAGGATGAATGCAAAACTGAGAGCAAACCGGGCCGCCAAGACCGCCGCCAGCACAGCCATGGCCAATTCGACCAGCGGATATTGCAGAGATATCGTTTTCCCGCAGGTTCTGCATCGTCCCCGCAGTAGCAGATAACTGATGATCGGAATGTTATCAAACCAGCGCAGGGGCTGTTTGCACCGCGGACAATGTGATGCGGGAAAGATGATGGACCTGTCTGTTCTGGGCAGGCGCAGGATGACAACATTCAGAAACGAGCCCACCACTGCGCCCAGCAAAGCCGCCGAAAAAATAAGATAAAGTTCCATTGCAAATAGTTCACCAGTTCATAATCACGGTTTAACCTCTTCCTTCTTCTTTCTATCTGTTTCCATGCGCGAGTACCAGGAAAATTCCGTTGTCCAGGCGATCGATCGCTTATCCGACTCCTTTCATCGCCTGACCCTTTTTGCCCCACGGATAGCAGCTGCCGCCCGTCCCGGTCAGTTCGTGATGGCATCCTGTGGAACCACCCTTGATCCGTTGCTGCGGCGGCCTTTTTCGATCCATCAAGCCTTTGCTGATGGCGCCCTGGAGCTTCTGGTCAAGGTCATCGGCCGCGGAACCAGTTACCTGTCCACTCTTCGTCCCGGTGCTGAGCTGTCCCTCATCGGTCCCCTTGGCCGTGGATTTCACCTGACCACTCACGGCCCGGTCACCCTTGTTGGTGGCGGTATCGGTATAGCCCCTCTATTATTTCTCGCCAGCCATTTGCCAACCGATTCCAAGATATCCACCTGTACCGTGTTGCTCGGGTCCCGGACCAATACGGATCTCCTTGTCCTGACTGAAGAATTCAAACAACTTGGCTGCCAGGTCCGTACGGCCACTGATGACGGCAGCCTCGGCCACCATGGATTTGTCAGCGAACTCCTGCCCGCTGCTCTTCCCGGAGCGCACATGGTTTTCACCTGCGGTCCCCATGCGATGATGACCACCGTTGCCCGCCTGTGCCTTGACGCCGGCATACGCTGCGAAGCCTCGCTCGAGGCTCACATGGCTTGCGGCCTCGGCGCCTGCCTGGGCTGCACTATTCATGGTGCCGGAAACACCTACCGTCATGTCTGCAAACACGGCCCGGTTTTCGATGCCACGGAGGTCGCATGGACACCTTGACCACTGCCGTACCTCCGGAAATGAAGATCTCGCTTGGCCCTTTGCACCTGGCCAATCCGGTGATGACCGCCTCCGGAACCTTCGGGTATGGTGCCGAGTTTTCCAACCTGGTCGACTTGCAGCGTCTGGGCGCCTTGGTAGTCAAGGGGATCTCTCTTGAGCCTCGACCTGGTAACCCACCGCCGCGGGTCGTCGAGACCGCCTGCGGCATGCTCAATGCCATCGGTCTGGAAAATGTCGGCCTGGATCGCTTTATTCACCAAAAAATGCCGTTTTTGCGCACCTGCGGTAGCCGAATCATTGTCAACATCCTTGGTGACTCCATTGACGAATACGCCATTCTTGCGGAAAAATTAACCCTGGTCACTGGTGTCGATGGTCTGGAGGTCAATATCTCCTGTCCCAATGTCAAGAAAGGCGGAGTTGCCTTTGGCACGGTTCCGGAGATGGCCGCCGCTGTGACTCGGGCGGTGAAGAACGCCACCGACCTTCCTGTCATCATCAAGTTGTCTCCCAACGTCACTGACATCGCCGCCATGGCCAAGGCCGTTGATGAAAGCGGTGCTGATGCAGTTTCCCTGATCAATACCCTGATCGGCATGGCCATCGATATCCACAGCCAAAAACCAAAACTGGCCAATATAATCGGCGGTCTTTCAGGCCCAGCCATCAAACCTGTTGCCCTGCGCATGGTCTGGCAGGTTGCTCGGACGGTATCGATTCCAGTTGTCGGAATCGGCGGGATTGGTACCGCTGAAGACGCCATTGAGTTTCTCCTTGCCGGGGCCTCGGCAGTGCAGATCGGGACAGCCAACTTTTACAACCCGGCAGCAGCGGAACAGATACTCACCGGGATCGAAGCCTACCTCAGCCGGCAGGGGGCTTCGTCGATTCATGACATCATCGGCTCCCTGCGGACGACCATCTAATGACACAGCGTGGTCGACTCTGCGTTTCTGTTGCCGCACCCGACGCTGGTAGTGTGCTGGCGGCAGTCATGCCGGCGGTGCACCTGGTGGATGTCGTCGAAATCCGTCTAGATGCCATGAAGGATCCTCACATAGCTCAATGTATTGCCGATCTGCCCTGCCCGGTGCTGGTCACCAACCGGCCACAGTGGGAGGGGGGACTGTTCATGGGCAGTGAGGAGGAGCGGATACACATCCTTTGTCAGGCAATCCAGGCCGGTGCCCGATATGTGGACGTCGAACTGGGTGCTCGCCAGGATTTGCGTCGCAAGGTGCAGGAAACAGCTCGGCACAACGAGGCCGAAGTCATCTTGTCCAGTCACGATTACCTTGCTACCCCCCCATCGGCCAGACTCAAGGAAATCCTTGCCGAGATGATCACTGCCAAAGCCGACATCGGTAAAATCGTCACTACCGCGACAACCGCGGCGGACGTGCTTCGCATCCTGGCGCTGCATGAAAATGCGGCAGCCGCGCACTTCCCTCTCTGCGCCTTTACCATGGGTGAGGCAGGGCGAATCAGCCGACTGGCAACCCTCTATCTGGGCGGGTTCATGACCTATGCCGCCATTGACCAACAGCAGGTAACGGCCCCCGGGCAGATCTCCATTGCTGATCTGCATACCCTGTGCACTTTGCTCGAGGCTGAATAATGATCAACGGCACAACCCGCTTGTTCGGCATCATCGGCAACCCGGTTGCCCACTCCCTCAGTCCGATTATGCACAATGCCGCCTTCAAAACCCTGGGGTTGAACGCTGTCTACCTGCCCATGCAGCCGAAGAATCTGGATGAAGGGTATCGGGGTCTGCGTGCCCTGGGATTTGTCGGCGTGTCGGTCACTGTCCCCTTCAAGGTTGCCATCATGCCGCTGCTGGACCAGATCGACCCGGTGGCCCGCAAAATCGGTGCAGTCAACACCCTATTGTTTCACCAAGATGCCCATGGATCAACCCTGTGCACGGGCTCCAATACCGACTGGATCGGTTCTAATCGCGCCTTAGAGACAGAGATTGACCTGTCCGGCAGCACGGTGCTGATTCTTGGTGCCGGTGGTGCCGCCAGGGCGATAGGGTTTGGCCTTGTCGAGGCCGGAGCGACCATCCTGGTGCACAACCGCACCGAAACCAAGGGCCGAAAACTTGCCGCCCAGCTCGGCGCTACCAGCGTCCCGGACCAGCAACTCGCCGACATTCGGGCTGATGTCCTGATCAACACTACCTCGGTGGGCATGTCCCCAAATCACCAGGCACTGCCGATCAACCCGAAGCTGCTGTCTCATTTTTCCGTGGTCATGGATATTGTCTATGCACCTCTGGAGACCGCCCTGCTGCGGGAGGCTGCCGCCTGTGGCTGCAGAACTGTTGACGGTCTCCAGATGCTGCTGCATCAGGGAACCGCTCAGTGCAGTCTGTGGACCGGCCAGGAAGCACCGCTGGCCGTGATGCGGCAAGCCCTGCTGTTGGAACTTTCGTCCCGCGGCACTGCCCCGGCACCAGGCACCTAATCCTCTCCCGCCCCTTGAGCAATTGCCATGAAAACCATAACCCCTGTCGGACCCATCGACACCACCATCAAAGTTCCCGGTTCAAAAAGCCTCACCCAGCGCGCCCTTATCGCCGCCGCCCTGGCGGAGGGGACTTCGCACCTCATCGGTCCCCTGGCCAGTGAAGACACCCGCTTCACTATGGAGGCGCTCCGGCTTATGGGTGTTGTCTGCGATGACAGCGACCCTGAGCGCTGGCAGGTGCAGGGAACCGGCGGTCTGATCAGTACACCTCGCCGTGATATCTTTCTCGGTAATAATGGCACAGCGACCCGTTTTCTGACCTCGGTGGCCACCCTCGGCCAGGGCCGATTCCACATCACCGGCAGTGAGCGGATGGCGGAACGGCCCATCCTGCCGTTGATGGAGGCCCTGCGTGGCTGGGGTGTCGAGATCGACAGCGACACCGGCAACGGATGTCCGCCGCTGACCATCAACGCCAACGGCCTTGGTGGCGGCGCCACGGTTCTTCCCGAGGGCAAGTCAAGTCAGTACCTCTCCTCACTCCTCCTGGTTGCTCCCTATGCGGCAAATCCGGCGGCACTCGAAGTCCGGGGTGAAATCCTCTCCCGTCCTTATGTGGAAATGACCCTGGCGGTGATGGCTGATTTCGGCATCCGCGTTGAAGCCGCGCCGACACTGGATTTTTTCAGGATCCCGCAGGGGCGGTATCAGGCCAGAAGATACTCGATTGAGGGTGATGCCTCCGGGGCCTCCTACTTCTGGGCAGCAGCCGCCATCACCGGCGGCAGGGTAACGGTTACCAACATCCCCCTCCCTTCCCTGCAGGGAGATACCGGACTGCTGCCCTATCTGGGGCGCATGGGCTGCTGGATCGATCTTGATGATGCCGGCGGCATTACCCTCACCGGCACAGACCACCTGCAGGCGATTGAGGTGGACATGGGGGACATGCCCGATGTCGCCCCGACTCTGGCCGTGGTTGCCGCTTTTGCCGAGGGCACCACGGTGATCAACAATATCGCTCACCTGCGGATCAAGGAATGCGACCGTCTGTCAGCGGTGGTCACGGAACTGCGCAAACTCGGCGCCAACGTCGAAGAGGGGCCGGATCGAATGATCATCCATGGAAAAAAAGGCGGCGCCAACCTGCACGGCGCCACCATCACCACCTACAATGACCACCGTATAGCCATGTGCTTTGCCGTCGCCGGTCTGCGCATTCCCGGGGTGCGGATTACCGGCGAAGAATGTGTGGACAAATCCTTCCCCGATTTCTGGGAACGTTTCTCCTCTCTGGCCTGAAAGAAACAATTCAGACGGTTCTGGTCCAGCGGCACACACGACGCTCGATAACATCCAGCACCATATAGAAAAAGAACCCAGGGCAGCCATGGCAACGATTCCCGCATAGAGCCATTCATAGTCCGCCTGCCCCCAGGCGGCCATGATAATAAATCCCAACCCATTAGTGGTGGCAAAGCTCTCCACAAAAAAGAGGATAGCCACCGCCGTGCCAATGGAAATACGCAGTGCGGTCAGGATTTTTGGCAGGGTAGCCGGCCAGACAACGTGCCGATAGATCTGTGCCCTGCTGGCACCCAGAGTCTGCATGGACAGAAAATAGTTACGATGGATCGATTTGGCCGCATCCAGGGTCGTGACCAGGATTTGAAAAAATACGATCAAGGCAATGAGGATAATTTTGGAAAGATCACCAATGCCAAAGAGAATGATGATCAGGGGGAGAAGAACCACATGGGGAATGGGATAGAGCAGATAGATGTAGGGTGAGAACCGCCGATCCAGTACAGCTTCCGTTCCGACCAGTAAACCCAGCGGCACCGCGGTTACCAGGGCCAGGCCAATACCAAGGAGAGCACGAAGGGCGCTGATGCTGATATCTCCGGCCAGCCGACCGTCCTGCATCATGGCCGCCAACAGGGAAAAAACCCGCCAGGGTTCGGGCAGTGCCATGGAATCAAGCAATAGGGCCACTGCCTGCCAAACGCCGAGCAGGATTACAGCAAAATAAAACCCGAACAAGCGTCCCGCTGTCACGAATCCAGGTCTTGTTTTGGATGAATTTTGTCCAGGTCCAGCAGACGCGCGACAGCTTTGTGCACAATTCTGCCGTCACCTGAGGCTCGGACGAACATCCACGGATTCAGTCTCTCTCAATTCCGCCCTGGAATATAGCGGTATGCTCCCATGCGGTCAACCGTATGCGATAACCGGCGCCCGAGGAGATGCTCGAGATGAGCGACAGCCCGACGGAGACGATGTCCATCAATAGCGATGCTGTACCCCCTTTGCTGAAGAAGAAACACCGCATCCTCGGTGGCAACATTACCGCCGCTGCCCTGAATGAAAGGGCAACCGCCCAGACCTCCCAGCACCGTGTCAAAGAGACGCACCCCGCCTGCCAGCCCGGCGGTCATGTTGGCCAGCCCCTGATCCCGGGCCCCGTGGAGATGGAGGGAGAGGACAGCAGCCGGAACCAACCGTCGTATCCGGGTAACAAGTGACTCCACCTGATCTGGTCCGGCCGCGCCGGCGGTATCGGCCAGATTGACTTCCATGGCTCCGGCCGCCGTCATATGTTCCACCGCCCTGACCACCATCGCCTCGGAAACCTCCTCTTCATTGCCACAGCCAAAAGCGCACTGCACTCCGGCCCGGACAGAGAGCCCGGCCGCGGTGGCCGCGGCTATCAGATCAGTCATCACTTCCAGAGCCCTTGCTGCCGGCAGGCCTGCATTACTCCGGCTATGGCTGTCTGCAACCGAGACCGACATGCTTACATGGGTGAGGCCGCAGCGAAGGGCACGCTCCAATCCTTTTCTGTTGAGCACCAGCGCTGTACAGACCACCGCCGGATATTCCCGCTGCACCATTATGGCCAGGAGATCGGTATCGGCCATCTGCGGTACTCTGCGAGGATCGACAAAGCTGCCGATCTGTAGACGGTTGACCCCGGCCTCGATGAGCAGACGGGCAAGGTGCAATTTTTCCGTCAGACTGAACAATCTGCCTTCCGCCTGTAAACCATCACGTAAGAGTTCTTCTTCCAACACGACAAACATGCTCTTCCTGAAAGAGAAGACATTTATGCAGCGCTATCACCACACATTCTCTGGGTCGCCGCTACTTTTGTCGGTGCCCTGAATCAGGTGAACTGGCAGGTCAGTGAACTGGCCCGGCAGTATATGATAGCCACCGGCATGATGAAACCACCCTGAATCCTTGACGGCTGGACTCTTTTTTGGGTATATCTTGCTGTAATTATATTATAATTTCTGCAGAATCCTTAAAAAAGTACTTTCACCCGCCGCCCTTCGGGGCGTCCGTCCGCACGCCAACTTTATTGCCCGTAACCGTCCGATAAAGCTCACTTTAATCGAACGGCCACAGACAATAAAGCTGACGCACGGACGAACGCTCACGGATCCAGGACCACTGCACACCCTGGTTGATTATTCCTCACATATCAAAGGGGTCGAATATTTAATCTGTGTCGCCTTTTTCGTGGCCTTTCCCATTTTCTTTAAATATGTTAATGAAGAGAAGTAAAGGGTCCCGGTCAAAAAATAGTCTGTCCCATAAAGTACCCATCACGGGCCCGATTGTCGCAATCGGGCCCATTATCTTTGTGCACACGCCTCTTTCGCTTCCCCTGTCAGTTTCCTGAATCCGTGACGGCTGGTCGCTTGTTTTGGACATATCTTATTGTAATCATATTATAATTGTAGCTGAATCCTTGACAATAACTTTCACCAGTCACCCTGCGGGGCACTCATCCACACGCCATCTTTATTGCCTATGACCGTCCGATAACGTGTAGTTTAATCCAAGGGTCAGAGATAATAAAGCTGAAGCACCGAGGAACGCTCACGGATCCATGAACAGGGCTGACGAATGGCTGAGTATTTACCTGTCCAGACAGGTCTCAGCAAAGGCCGCCAACTATCGAAAACAATGTTCTCCACACAACCAGGGAACATACCAACAGCCGGTCTGCTGAGATCGGGAAGACTCCGGAGGCATATATGGAACCGCAACTTTTCATCGACCATGATCTCTGTATCCAGTGCGGAGCTTGTGTGGACGACTGTCCTTTTCATATCATCGCCCTGAACCCTGAGTATCCAGAACTGTTGCCGCAACGGGTCCATCACTGCATCCATTGTCAGCACTGCCTGGCAGTCTGCCCCACTGGCGCCTTGTCGATTTTCGGCTGCGACCCCAACCAATCAATGCCCCTGCCGCGGAGTCTTCCCGAACCGCGGCAAATGACCGCCTTGATCAAGGGACGCCGTTCCGTACGCCACTATCGGCCGGAACCCCTTGAAACCGAGGTGATCGAAACCATGCTGCGCACCGCAGTCAATGCCCCCACCGGTAAAAACATTCGCGGGTGCCTGTTCACGGTGATTGAAAATCAGGCCACCATGGCTCAGCTGAGAAGAGAAACACTGGAAGGGCTCCGGCAGGCAGTGATCGAGAAGAGACTTTCTGAGGGTTTGAGTTATTTCCGCCATGTAGTGTCGGCCTGGGATAACGGCCGGGACATTATTTTCCGGGACGCACCCCACCTGCTGATTGTTTCTGTTCCGGCAACGAATTCCACGCCCGATGCGGATATCATCATTACCATGAGTTATTTTGAACTGCTGGCCGCAAGCATGGGAATCGGCACGCTGTGGAATGCCATGGTGAAATGGGCTTTTTCAGTGATTCCAGATGATATGTATGCCCGCCTGGGGATCCCCGACGATCATATCAAGGGCTATGCCATGCTGTTCGGTCGTCCTGCGGTCACCTATTATCGCACTGTGCAGCGGGACTCTGCAGCCATCAACCGGGTTCGGCTCGATCCTTAAAGGGTTGAGAGCTGACACATATCCAAAACAAGATCCAGCCGTCAAGGATTCAGGTAAAGGAGAAGACATGGCAAGATGCATCGGCATCCTCACCGCGGGAGGCGACAGCCCCGGACTCAATGCAGCCATACGGGCCATCGGTAAAAGTGCCCTCAACGCGTATAACATGCAGGTTATTGGTTTTCGGGATGGTTTTCGTGGCCTCATGGAAAACCGCACTGTCCTGCTCGAAGGTGAGATCCTTTCCGGCATACTCACCCTGGGCGGCACCATTCTCGGCACCAGCCGTGACAAGCCCCACAAAATGCCGGTCGGCTCCAGGGTGCAGGACATGACCGAGGTCATGCTGGACAATTACCGCCGCCACAACCTGGAGGCCTTGATCTGCATCGGTGGTGGCGGCACCCAGAAAAACGCTCACCGACTCGCCCAGGCCGGTATGCATATCATGACCTTGCCGAAAACCATAGACAACGATGTCGCCATGACCGACATCACCTTCGGCTTTGATACAGCGCTGTCGATTGCCACCGATGCCATAGATCGGCTCCATTCCACCGCCCACAGCCACCACCGGATCATTGTCGTTGAAATTATGGGCCACAACACCGGCTGGCTTGGTCTCGGTGCCGGCATGGCCAGTGGGGCCGATGTCATCCTTATTCCCGAAATCCCCTACGATATCAAACAGGTAGCCGATGCTATCCGCAGACGAAGACACCGGGGCAAAAACTTCAGCATCGTCGCAGTCTCCGAAGGAGCCATTTCCATCGAGGACACCCGAAAACTGGCTGCATTGCAGAAAAAAAAACAGGCGGCCGGGGACAGCAAACAGCAGAAAAAAACAACGGCTGCCCTGGAGGCCTTCAAGGCCCAGCAGAACAACAATACGCTGCACCTGTCCCGTCAACTGGAAGTCCTCACTGGCCTGGAAAGCCGCCTGACCATCCTGGGTCACCTGCAGAGGGGCGGGACTCCAACGGCCGCCGACCGGATCCTGGCAACCCGCCTTGGATCAGCCTGTGCCGCGGCCATCAATGAGCGGCAATTTGGCTGCATGGTGGCGGTGAAAGGAGAAACCACCGCCCTGGTGCCGCTGGATCAGGTTGTCGGCAAACGCAAGGTCGTCCCCCTGAACCATCCCTGGATTCGGGCGGCCCTGGAAACCGGGACCTGTCTGGGGAATCACATTTTTTGACTTCAGCACACCCCCGCCCGAAAATAAAGGAAATCGGCCCGGCGAATTCATTCCTGTCGCTCAGTCCTGAATCCGTGGCGACTGGACGCTTGTTCTGCACACATCTTACTATAATAAGGTTATAAATGTAAAGCAACCCTTGACAACAACCTGCACCAGCCGCCCTTCGGGGCACCCGTCCAAACGCTCACAAACCCAGGTCAGTGTCAAGGATCTTCGCTGCTTCGCACGATTTCCCCTTCCACCAGATAGATAATCTCTTCGGCGATATTCGTGGCCCGATCACCAATCCGCTCCAGGTGGCGGGCGATCAGGTAAAGATTCACCAGGCAGGCGGCATCGGCCGGCTGGCGACCAATCTCCTCGATCACGGTTTTATAGGCCTGATCGCGGGCACGATTGACTTCGTCGTCCATAAGAAAAATCTGACGAGCCAGGGCGGCATCCTCGGTCACCAGCGCATCCAGGCATGTTTTCACCATCTCCATAATCTTGGCTGCCATGGGCTGATAATCAAGTACATAAACAAAATCGCTCGTTTTCTTCTCACTGATGGTCAGGATCCGCTTGGCCAGATTGACGGCAATATCCGCTATCCGCTCAAGTTCACTGTTGATTTTGATCACCGCAACAATCAGCCTGAGGTCTCGGGCCACCGGCTGGTGCAAAGCAAGTATCTTCAGGCATTCCTCCTCGACTCGGATCTCCATGTCGTCGACCTCCCAGTCCGAGGTCATAATCTTGCGGGATTCCTCCTCGTCCTGGGTCTCGAGAATGGCGCAGGCGCGTCGTAGACGGTCTTCCACCAGGGTCCCCAAGGTGATGACCATATCCTTGAGCTGATCAATCTCACGGTGAAAAAACATATGTTTACTCACAGAAATCCTCCGGTTTATTTAAAAGAACCGTTCACCAGCACACCATCTGCAGAGAATCAGGCTGCTGTGATGGGATCTTGATTGGTTCAAGCAATGCGAGGCGATCCGGGCATGGCATAATCTACAAACGGACAAAATACAAGGCGTTGATTACTCCTTGGTTATAAATGAGTTAGGATAGTGTTAATCGGCTTTTTTTTATTGCATCACCGGTGGCGCTGCATAAAAATAAAGCAGTAAAAAATCATTACCGGGGGACAATAGCGTGAAAAAACCAAGCATTCTGGTTGTCGAGGACGATACCGACATCCAACAGCTTGTCAGTTACAACCTGATCAAGTCAGGTTTCAATGTCACCTGTGCCGACACTGGCGAAGAGGCGCTGCAGTTGCTCGGTCGGGAATTGTTTGACGCCATGGTCCTTGACCTGATGCTGCCGGGTAAAGACGGGAATGAAGTCTGCCGGGCGGTGCGCAATCAGGAATCGACCCGAGCCATCCCCATCATCATGCTCACTGCGAAAAGCGAGGAAGATGATATCGTGTCCGGCCTGGAATGCGGCGCCGATGATTACGTTACCAAACCTTTCAGCCCCCGGGTACTGATTGCCAGACTCGAAGCCGCCCTGCGCCGTACCCCGGAGCAGCAGTCTGACATTGACGATGCCGCCGGGGTGATCATCCGGCACGGAATGGAAATCCATCCCGGCCGTCATGAAGTACGGGTCAACGGTGAAGAAGTCCATCTCACCGCTTCGGAATTCACTATTCTTGAACTGCTTGCCAACAGACCTGGCTGGGTCTTTTCCAGGCAACAGATCATCGACCAGGTGCGGGGGTACGACTACAGTATCACTCCGCGGGCGGTGGATGTGCAGATTTTCGGACTGCGGAAAAAACTCGGCTCCTGCGGATCCTGCATCGAGACCGTGCGAGGCATCGGCTACCGGATTCGAGAGTAATCCAAAACAAGCGTCCAGCCGTCACGGATTCAGGGCCATCGCCCGGCCCGCTCCGCGAATCCGGCCCGCACCCTTGCCGACCAAGACGCAACCCCAAACAACAACCCCTTTACATTGATCCCATGCGCAATATTCGGCTTTTCTGGCAGATCTTTCCCACCTGCGTCGGTATTACGATTTTTTCCCTTGTACTCGCCGCCTGGTTAGCCACCACCACCAACCAGGCATTCTATATCGATCATCTGAAAACCGACCTCCGGAACCGTGCCCTGCTCATGGAACCGACCATCACCTCGCTCAGCAGCGGTGACATGGGACAACTGCAGCAGTTTATCCGTCAGACCGGGCGACGAGCCGCCACCCGCATTACCCTCATTGATGCCGAGGGCCTGGTTCTGGCCGATTCCCATGAAAATCCTGCCTTGATGGACAATCATGCCACGCGATTGGAAGTCGCCGCTGCCCTGGCCGGCGAAACCGGCTTTTCCCTGCGTCTCAGTCCCACCCTGGGAGAACCGATGCTCTATACGGCTATTCCCATTGTCCTGCCCCATACCGACCACCGGGGAGCACTACGAATGGCCCTTCCTGCCACCGCTGCCGACAAGATGCTGTCCGCACTGCGGATGAAGATGATCGGGATCGGCCTTGCCGTGGTCGGCCTCGCGGGACTCCTCTCGCTCTATAGCGCTCGAAAAATCAGTCGCCCTTTGGAAGAGATGAAAGCCGGCGCTGAACAGTTGACCAAGGGCCGCATCGATCAGCTTGTCAAAATCAGCAGCGACCGCATGTCCGTTGAGATGGCCGGCCTGGCCGATTCCATCAACCAGATGGCGGAACAGATCAACCGGCGCATCCGCATCATCATTCAGCAGCGCAATGAATTGGAGGCTGTTTTTTCCAGCATGGCCGATTCCGTGGTGGCCATCGACGCCGATAAGAAAATTATCCGGATGAACCAGGCGGCCACAGCCTTGTTTGCCCTACCCTCCGAAGTGGTCAAGGGCAAACCGGTTCAGGGTATTATCCGCAATGCCTATCTTCTCGAGATGATCGATTTCACCCTGGCGCAGGAAACCGAGCATGAACAGAAAATCACGCTGTTCAACGGGACCGAGCCTATCATTCTCCAGACCCATGCCATCCCTCTCCGCGATGAGGACAACCGGAGCATTGGGGTCTTACTGGTCATGAACGACCTGACCAAACTCAATCGCCTGGAAAACATCCGCCAGGATTTTGTCGCCAATGTCTCCCATGAACTGAAAACCCCGATCACCGCTATCAAGGGGTATGTTGAGACCTTGCTGGATGGAGCCCTGGAGGATCATGACAATGCCCGCCGCTTTCTCGACATCATCGCCCGCCAGTCCAACCGGCTCGATGCAATTGTCGATGATCTGCTCACCCTGTCCCGTATTGAAGATGCCAACAACAAGCATACTATCACCCTGACCATGAATCGGATCGCTCCGGTCCTGGAAAATGCTGTTCAGGTCTGCGCCGGTCATGCCGAAAAAAAGAACATTGAAGTTCAGATCGATTGCGACGAACATCTGACAGCGCCCATCAATCAACCCCTCCTCGAACAGGCAATAATCAACCTGCTCGAAAATGCCATCGCGTACAGTTCAGTTGATTCGCGGGTCTCGCTGCGTTGTTGCAGCAGCCGCACCATGCAGAATGAAGAGTTTATTCATCTCAGCGTCCTTGACAACGGTCCCGGCATTGCCAAGGAGCATCTCCCCCGTTTGTTCGAACGCTTCTATCGATGTGACAAGGCGCGGGGCCGCGATCAGGGCGGGACCGGCCTGGGCCTGGCTATTGTCAAACACATTGCCCAGGCCCACAAAGGGTCCGTGGAGGTCGAAAGCACCCTCGGCAGTGGCTCGACCTTCACCATTACCCTGCCGATGGCGGACCGATAAGCGACACCCTGGAAACTTTCTCTTGACGACCCGTTTTCTCTGTGCTAATTAGCCATTCTCAAAGCGACTGCGGACAAGTTTCACCCGCATCCCGTCCTTCGTGCCCTATTCCTCGGTAGCTCAGCCGGTAGAGCAGGTGGCTGTTAACCACCCTGTCGGCGGTTCGAATCCGTCCCGAGGAGCCAACCACGAATGCAACCCTTTTCCTAACCGGTTGCTTAACGCATAGAGCCCCGCATCGATGATGCGGGGCTTCGTTGTTGTTATGACATTGATTTCATAAAGTTACGCCAGCACCGACATTCCCAACTTCTTTCTCCATTCTCCGCCAAACCGTCCGTTTCATGTCCAGCGTCGGATATTTAACCTGAAATTCGCCTTCGAACCTCGAAACGAACGCGGAATTTTCTGATTCTCCGTTTTTCAAAATTCCTTGTTTAACAGGCCGGTTGCACCAGGGTATGCGTGATTTGAGGTTGCTTGAAGCGGTTGTAACGTTGCCGTGAGCCTGTTTCCATGGACAAAGCCTTTATCATAAAGAGTCGAAGGAATTGTTCAGTCCAGTCCTTTGTGGCGTTTTACGTTAAGCGCCTTCCATTCGAGAAGCGGCTGGCCTTGGATAAGTTTCTGCAGGGCTGTATCAGATGTCAAAAGCGTCGCGTCAATCTTCCCCCGGTCGAGTAGCAGGTCCAAGAATTCCCGCTCAGCTCTTGAAAAGGGCAGCACCGCCGACAAACCATCTCGACATTCTTTCACCAGTCGCGCACCGTATTCAGTTGATTCCACCTGGAGTTCCGGCGAATTGACGCGTAGCGTAGGAATCAACTGCCTGGCCAGTTCCATGGCGTCGAATTCTACATCTTTCGCGGAAACGTCCTCCAGTCTTTCCTGATCATAGCGCCGTAGACCACGAATCCGATTCGAAGGCGGCGAGAATCGAGGTTGCCCATTTGGAGAATCCGGTGACTGTCGAACAGGTCCCGCGCTTGTCTGCGTGCAAGCAGCGCCGCCAATTTCCCGGCTGCCAGTTCGTGGTGCTCCAACACGGGAATTTCCGTAGCCCGCCAAGTCCCGACGGAATGAGAGTCCCTGATCGTCACCGGCCACAACGGGACACGGAACATGAAATTCAGATCGACTTCGAGGTTACCGACCCGTCCGGGACCGTTTTCATACCGCAACGACCACTTGCCTCCGGCGTGTTCTTCAGGCATACGCCTGACCGTAAACCCCTCCCGGGCAAAAACCGCTTGAACGGCCTGCTCGACCTTGGGGCGGTCAGCGAGCATGCCTTCTCGATCTTCGGCACCCACATAGTTCAGATCGATGTCGACGGAGAGTCTGGGTACATCGAAAACGAAGAGGTTCAAGGCCGTTCCGCCCTTGAGTGCCAATTTCCCTTTCAGGAATGGGTGACTCCGCAAAGCATCCAGCAGCCCCAACAGCTGAGCGACTTTTTCGAGCACATCCGGTCTGAAGCCTGTCGCCTCCGCTTCGGCTGCAAGCTTCTCAGGGGAGATCTTCATAGCACCTCCCCCCAGGATCGTTCGAGAACTTCCCGTGGTATTACCAAGTTCCATTCCGATACGAATCGACCGGATTTCCGCTTCGAACGGTTCAGGTAATGAGGCTGCCTTGGGCGCATGTCGTGAAGCAAATTGAGATGGTGGTCCTCGACCATCAAGGTTTGGCGGTGCTGATCGAGAAAGAACCCCACCTTCGCCCCGGTGGTCGCATTTCCGAGAAGAAGCGCGTACTCCACGACCTTATCAAGGTCGAAAAATTCGACTGACTCCAGCGACCGCCATATTTCCTCCCAGCTTCCTGAGAGATCTGGACGATCAAGCACATCGACCAAGGTCCGTTCCAGTGACGCAACCTTCAATTTCTGCCCAGATCGTTCCGAAGTCGAAACGCCGAAATGTTCTTTCCCAATACGGAGAAGCGCTTGACGAAACCTCGTTCCCCGGAAAACGTGCCTACGAAATGTCAAAGGTCCGAGCGGACGAGATGCCGAGTAGGTGAGGTGTGTATGAACCGAGTAAGCCTTTCCATGGAATTCAAGCGCGGTGTGGTGCGACAGAATTGCTTCCGGCGTCAACTTTGCGGCCACAAGGAACGGGTCGACCGGATATGAATCTGGGTCGGCTCCCGGGGGGATAACGGCATACAACCCTCGTCGCACCGGGATAACCCGACCAACCTTCCGGTGATAAGCCAGAAGTGCCTCCTGCGCTCGCCCGCCGACTTCGCCCAGGGACGATAAATGGTCACTCAGTTCTTTTCCGGTAAAAACCGGATGCTTTCGGAAAAACCCGTCATGTTTCATTATCGGTATCTTTGACATTGTTACATGTTACCCATAACAATGGTATGGGTTTCAAGTAATATTGTCAAGAAAAAACCTTCGTCCCGCCAAACCTTCACTCGGCCTGGCTACTTGATAATATTACACATAAACCATCTTAAATTATGAGTTTCGCGTGCGCGTGTCAAGAATCAAGTAATCCGCCCACCGACACCCCCCCTTTCCGTTAAGAAACATGGAGAGAGAGTTCTCCCCCGCTACGAAGCAAGAATGCCGCACCTACAATGTTAAGAACAGAAGAAAATCCGACGACGGCATCAACTGGGACAACGAAAAAGAGATCACAGGCATCGCGGCGGGCGGCTACCATGTCGTCTGCGCCCTGAAAACTTCGGATCGTTTGCGGATTCTCTACTGGGACCAGAACGTTCCAAAACAGCCCTATGCCATGGCCGGTCTGCGCACCGCGATCTGCAATCCCCAGGTCGATGCCTCGGCGTTCACCGAAGACACCGCCTGCACGGGAGACCTTGTCACCGAGGGAAGCGAACCGGTCTGGAACCGAGGCCACTACGGGCCCTCGTTCCTCTGGTACAACCCGGAGCCGTCCTCCGCCCCCGGCAAGCTTTTCACCTGGCGCTACGCCATGCTCTTCATCGCCTCGACCGGCGGCAACGACAGTCTCGGTCTGGGTTACTCGGACGACGGGTTGAACTGGCGACTGGGCAAGAAACGGCGACGGGTCGAGGAACGGGAGCACCTGGACTGGCTGTTCACTCGGCTGCTGGTTTTGAGCTAAAGCCGGGGTCCGCACGCAACCGGGGTGGCCTGGCTCAATCGGGACGGCGAGCATCGCCTCTTCAAAAGACCGGTTTCCGCCGGTGTCAGTTCGTCACCGACAAGGCATTCCACGAGGTCATGGCCGGTATCGACAACCGCACAACGGTTCTGCTCGGCCACACCCGCCGGCGGACCCGAGGGGATGAACAGGTCAATCGCAACAACCACCCGATCCGGGCCGGGGACGTCATCGGCATCCACAACGGCACCATCTACAATGCCGACTATCTGTTCCTCCGTTTCAAACTGAGGCGCTTCGCCGAGGTGGACAGCGAGCTGCTTTTCCGCCTGGCGGCCAGGGCCGCACGGAGCGGCCGGATGGATATCGAGTGGTTCAAAGAACGGCTTCGTCGCTGCCGGGGCCAGATGACAGCGGTGCTCGCAACCCGGCTCGATCCTGAAACCATCCTCGTGCTCAAGGGGAACAAGCCGCTCGAGCTCCGCACCCACCGAAAGCATCGGGCAGTGCTCTACGCCTCCGATCCGGCCTTTCTGGATGCGGTCCTGGCCTAAGAGCGCGGCTGGCGGGAGCTGTCTGTTCGCTCCATGAGCATGATTGTGTTCCGGCACGAGGTTCTCACGGAGTTCTCGAGGGAGACTCTCGAGTTCATCGTCCAGGAAAAGAGGGGGAAAGCACCATGACAGAGCATGCAATGAACCCCGATGAACCCTTGAAGGAGAACACACAGGGAATGCTGAGATTATTCGTTTACGGAACCCTGAAGCGCGGGTTCTGGAATCATGACCGTTTCTGTGCTAGCGCAAAGAAAATCGAACCGGCCATGGCCTGGGGTAGGCTCTATCATCTCTCCGCCGGATATCCAGCCTTGGTGGTTCCGGAAAGCATTATTCTGGCACATGGAACGAAAGATCCTTTGTTGGACACCCAAATCCAAGCCAACATACGTTTCCAAATCTGTAGCCGTCCGGATGGTGATTGGGATCTGGTTCACGGTGAGTTGGTCACATTCACCGACCCGCTGAATGATCTGCCGCCTATCGACCGCCTGGAGGGGTTTCGCCCTGGCGGACACAGCATGTACCAGCGAGTGCTTGTGGCGATTGTAACGCAAGATCATATCAATGTCATGCCTGTTTGGATCTACATTATGGAATGCCGAACTCAATGCAAAAGGATCTCCGAAGGTCGGCGGGAGCGTATTTAAGCCTGCCTGTGCATGCCTATACAGACAAAAACAATTGACAGCGAGTATTTGCCCATGTATATTAGCGGAAGGTTTAGATTGGGGTAGCTGTGCCCAGCTACCCCGGTTTTCGTCTATGGCGAAGGTGACTATTAACCAAATCCCCCATGAGGAGCATAAAAGATGGCCGAGATTGAAGACCGTTGGTTATCAGTAGATGAAATTGGCAAGTACCTTGGGGTCAGCAGCGACACCGTGTACCGGTGGATCGATAAGCATAACATGCCTGCTCATCGTATGGGTCGTCTCTGGAAATTCAAGAGAGATCAGGTTGACGCGTGGGTCGAAGCTGGCGGGGCAAACATGGCGGGCTCAAGTTCTGGCCGGCAGAAGGACTCCACGGGAAATTAATGGAGAATCAGCGTGAACAGATACAAGGCAACAAGCGAGTATGACCACCGAAAAGGGACATGGTAAGACATGAATCTTGAACAACTCAAACCAAATGCCATCGCATACGGGCCGGTGTTCCCTGAACCCGTGAAAATCATTGCCGTTGTTCCAATGGGAATCTCGGTTAAAGTTATCGCGGAAGGGCTGGATTCAGGCAAAGTTCATCAGCCCGTTCTTTCCCCGGAACAGATAGCGACACTCGAAGTTTCGCCGGATTCAAAGCCATACGATGGCGATTCGGAGCGTTTCCGGCTTGGGATTGAATCTATTCGTTTAGGCCTGGCATATGAGTATGACCCCTACTTCAGTCTTTCCATCGCTCGCGTAGACCCCTTACCGCACCAGCTTGAAGCCGTTTATGATTACTTTCTCAAACTCCCGCGTATCCGGTTTCTGCTCGCCGATGATCCCGGTGCCGGAAAAACCATCATGGCAGGATTACTTGTCAAAGAATTGAAAGTCCGTGGCCTGATTCGCCGTGTGCTGATCGTCACCCCCGCCAATCTTTCCTTTCAGTGGCAGCGTGAACTCAAAGATCGTTTCCGTGAGGACTTCACAGTGATCCGAAGCGACTTGCTTCGGGCCAATTATGGCGCAAATCCCTGGCAGGATATAGACCAGGTGATTACCTCCGTTTCCTGGATTTCCCGCATTGAGGATGCAAAAGACAGTCTGATGCGCAGCCACTGGGATCTAGTGATTGTCGATGAAGCACACAAAATGAGTGCCTATGGGGAGGAAAAAAAGACGCTGGCATATCAATTGGGGGAGTCGTTGTCGCGCATGACGGACCATTATCTCTTAATGACTGCCACACCGCACAAAGGCGATCCCAAGAACTTCTCATTATTCCTGCGGCTGCTCGATCCTGATGTATATGCCGACGTAAAGAGCCTACACCTCGCTATGGAACGTAATGAGGCGCCGTTTTATTTGCGCCGCGTCAAGGAAGCGCTGGTCACTTTCCCTGATCAAAAAACTGGAAAATCAAAGAGCCTGTTCACCAAGCGGATTGTCCACACTGCCGGATTCGAAATAGACGACGCAGAGCTGGATTTCTACGATGCGTTAACCCAATATGTTGAAGACCAGTCCATTCGTGCGTCGGAACAGAACACGGCGGCAGCCAGGGCTGTCGGATTTACAATGGCCATGCTTCAGAGGCGTTTCGCGTCGAGCATTTATGCCGTCCGGCGCACCTTGGAACGAATGATACAGAAGCGTCGCTGGATTCTTGAGAATCCTGAAGAATACCGGCAAAAACAAATTGATAAGAAAATACCGGACGATTTCGAAGATCTGCCCGAGGACATGCAGCAATCCGTTCTGGAAGCCGCCGAAGCAGCCGTCATTTCCATCGACCCCCAAGCCCTTCGCGATGATATCGTCGAACTCGAAAACCTGGTCGAGAAGGCGCGTGCGCTGGAAAAACGGGAAGTGGAGTCAAAACTCGTTCGCCTGAAATCCTTCCTGACCGACGAGAATTTCTTTGATGACCCTCGAATGAAGCTGCTCATATTTACCGAACATAAAGACACACTGGACTATCTCGTGGCCGACGGCCACGATGGGCGTCCTCTCGGGAAGTTACGAGAATGGGGATTCAACGCCACGCAAATCCATGGTGGTATGAAGATCGGCGACCGGAACACCCCTGGGACCCGTATCTATGCAGAACGAGAGTTCAGGGAGGATTGCCAGATTCTCGTGGCCACAGAGGCTGCCGGTGAGGGCATCAACCTTCAGTTCTGCTGGTACATGATCAACTACGACATCCCGTGGAACCCGAATCGACTCGAGCAGCGTATGGGGCGTATCCATCGCTACGGTCAGGAAAAGGACTGCTATATCCAAAACTTCGTGGCGACGAACACCCGTGAAGGCCGGGTTTTCGAAAAGCTCTTTGAGCGGATTGATAAGATCGAAGCCGATCTGGACCCGAACCGCACAGGAAAGGTCTTCAATGTCCTTGGCGACGTCTTTCCTGCCAACCAAATCGAGCGGATGCTCCGGGACATGTATGCGCACAACCAGATGACCGAGGAACTCATTAAATCACGCATCATTGAACAGGTGGATACCGAACGCCTGCGCGAGATCACGGAATCCACGCTGGAGGGACTGGCCAAACGAAGCCTGAACCTATCGGCCATTGTCGGAAAGTCCGAAGAGGCCAAAGAGCGCCGTCTTGTGCCGGAGGTTATGGAGGGTTTTTTTCTTGGAGCCGCACCGCTGGCCGGCGTTTCACCCAAAGCACAGCAGCAGAACCGGCACGTTTACCGTATCGGGCGTTTGCCCCGCAATCTGATGCCGCTTGCCAATGAACTCGAGCCACAATTCGGCCGCCTGGGCAGAGAATACAAGCACATGGTCTTTGACAAAGAGGAGCTTCAGGAAGATCCAACCCTCGAGTGGGTGACACCCGGCCATCCATTGTTTGAGTGCATCCGCGTTTTTATTGAGCGCGATGTGAGAGATTGCCATTCACGCGGCGCTGTATTCTACGATTTGCACGCATCAAACCCCGCGCATCTGGACGTTTTCTCAGCGGAGGTGCGGGATGGGCGGGCCAATGTGCTTCACAAGCGACTGTTTGTCGTACAGACTGACGTCAACGGTCGTATGATGGTCAAGCAACCTACCATTTTCCTCGACCTGTCCCTTGCGCCCAAAGGCACCGAAATACCGGCGGGGTTGACACAGCCCGACGCTACCGCTCTGGAAATTGCTCTCCATGAACAAGCGCTGCAGCCATTACTGAAAGCGGAAATAGGTCGCCGGGAGCAGGAAACGCGTAGGATTTCCGAACATATGGAAATCAGTCTCAACGCGGTCATAGACAAGGTTCAATGCCAATTCGCCGAACTGATGAACCAGAAAGAGGCGGGCACCAATGAAATCGGCCTTGAGGGGCGTCTCAAGATGACTGAGGACCGTCTCGATGAACTGAATAATCGTCTCGAAACTCGTCGGGCCGAGCTGCTTAAGGAGCGTGAATGTACCATCAGTAACATTCACCATTTCGCCTCCGCTTGGGTATTGCCGCACCCGGACCGTGAGGCTCCTGACATAAAGCCCATGGTAAGCGATCCAGAAATCGAGCGTATTGCTGTGGAAACTGTCATTGCCCACGAAGAGGCCCGTGGATGGAAGGTGCAGAGCGTTGAAAGTGAGAATCGTGGCTTCGACCTCATCTCGCGCCGGCCCCATTCCGAAGACCCGCAGACCTCTGTTGAAGTTCGATTCATCGAAGTCAAAGGCCGTTCCCACATCGGCGAGGTGGCTCTTACGACCAATGAATTTCAGACCGCCAAACGGCTCAAGGGTGATTTCTGGCTCTACGTCGTCTTCAACTGTGCCACTAATCCGGAATTGCACATCGTTCGCAATCCCACCAGGCTCGGATGGAAACCAATCGTCAGGATCGAGCATTACCATGTGGGGCCGCAGGCGATTCTGCAGGGAGAAGAGTAATGGCAAAGCAGACTCATGAAATTCGCGACCCTGTTCATGTTTTCGTCCGTTTGAGCACAGCAGAGCGAAAGGTTCTGGATTCCAAACCACTTCAGCGATTGAGACATATACACCAACTGGCGACAACATTTTTGGTGTATCCGGGAGCGACACATAAGCGGTTTGAACATTCGCTGGGCGTTATGGAACTGGCAACCCAAGTTTATGATGTAATCACTCGGCAAGACAGGCTCCGCGAGGATGTTCGCAGTATTCTCCAGATTGGGGAGCACTTTGACATGGAGTACTGGCGCCGCGTTCTTCGAATGGCTGCGCTATGTCACGATATCGGACATTTGCCCTTTTCCCACGCAGCGGAGAAAGATTTGTTGCCGGATGGCGTAAATCATGAGCATTTCACCTGCGAAATGATCGTTGATAACGATATGGCCCCTTTATGGGACGATTTGCATGTGAAGGCTGAGCATGTGGCAAAATTGGCTGTTGGCCCAAAGGACTTGCCGGAAACCTCCTTTACGGATTGGGAGACCATTCTGGCGGAAGTCATCACGGGCGATGCTTTTGGCGTGGACCGTATGGATTACCTATTGAGGGATTCGTTGCATACAGGAGTGGCCTACGGCCGTTTTGATCATCATCGGTTGATAGATACCCTGTCTATTTTGCCGGTTAAGCAAGACGGTTCCGTTGAACCGAAACTCGGTGTTGAAATCGGCGGCATACATGGTGCGGAGGCTTTGCTGCTGGCCAGGTATTTTATGTTTACCCAAATATATTTCCACCCGGTCAGACGTATCTATGACATCCACCTTATGGATTTTCTCAAGCAGTGGCTTAAGAACGGGAGATTTCCAGCTAAAGCGAATAAACTCACCGAATTCACAGACAATGAAATAATGACGGGAATCCTGAAAGCATCCAGAAGTGATAAAATCAAGGGGCATTCTTATGCACGGCGGATAGCAGACCGGAGACATTTCAAACTGCTCTATGAACGCAATCCGGAAGACATCAAGAAAAATCCAAACGCTACCGAAGCCATCTTTGAAAAAGCTGTCGAAAAGTTTGGGCATGAGAATGTACGTTTGGATATCATACCGGCAAAGAGAAAAGGCTATGATTTTCCAGTTCTCACCAAGGATGATCGAATTGTTTCATCGACAATGGTATCGGAAATGTTGAGTCGGATTCCCCCCGCAGATGTTGGATATGTTTTTATCGAACCCGGACAACTTGACAATGCCAGAAAGTGGCTTGACGGGAGCCGTGAATTTATAATTTCAACTCCAGGAGAGGAGAACGAATAATGAAAAGACTTCAAAGAGATAGCGTACTTATATCGCTTATTGAGGCCCTCAGGGATAGGGGTAGTTGGTGCGGTGAAACGCACATGCAAAAGATATCCTATTTTTTGCAGGAACTCTTGGAGGTGCCTCTGAGCTTCAATTTTATCTTATACAAACACGGCCCGTATTCCTTCGATTTGAGTGACACCCTTGCGCAAATGGAAGCGGACTTTCTCATCAGGCCCGTTCCAAAAAGCCCTTATGGACCGACAATCACGATAGAACCGACAGGTAAACGTTTCCGAGAAAAATTTCCAAAAACAAATAGAAAATACAAGGGCGCGGTTGACTTTGTTGCGAAAAAACTCGCCGAAAAAAATGTGGCGGAATTGGAACGGATTGCCACGGCAATGTATGTCACGCTAAATGAAAATAGTATCGTAGACGTGTCAAATCGTGCCGAGAAGATTCATCACCTAAAACCGCATTTATCATTAGACCAGGCGATAGAAGCGGTAAAAGAGTTTGATCAGATTAAATTTGAAGCGCAAAGAATTCAAAATTAAGGCTGACTCGATGACCGATTATCCCAAAAGACTAATAGAAGTGGATATGCCGATCAAACGGATTTCGGTACATTCTCGGCGGGAAAAGTCGATTCGCCATGGCCACATTTCGACACTCCATATCTGGTGGGCGAGGCGGCCGTTGGCGGCGTGCCGGGCTGTGGTGTGTGCATCATTGTGGCCCGATCCGGCCGATGACATCTGTCCGCCACGGTTTGTCGAAACAGCCAAGCGGTTGATGCATTACTGGGGCGAAAGATACCTGCAAAAATGCAGTGCCGACAGCTATCCGCGGTTCAACAAGATCGCCAGGACACCAGGCTGCCTGGATGATGGGATGGAGTTGCGCAAGGCGTTGCTTGATTTCATTGCCGACTTTGCCGACTGGGATAACTCGACCAGCGCCGAATACCTGGCCGTTGCCCGGACCCTGACTGTTGCGGCGCATGACGCTCTGGAAAATTCGGATACCTTTTCCCTTCCCGAATCCATAAGTATTGAAAGTCTCAATGACGCCATCAGGGATGCGCCTCGACCGTTGCTCGTCGATCCGTTTGCCGGAGGTGGCGCGATTCCCCTTGAAGGTTTGCGCTGCGGAGCTGATGCCTTTGCCAGCGACCTGAATCCCGTGGCGGTTTTGCTTAATAAAGTCGTACTTGAATATATCCCCAAGTACGGCCAGCGACTGGCTAACGAAGTCGAAAAGTGGGGCAAGTGGATCAAAGAAAAGGCAGAGGAGGAACTGGCCGAATGCTATCCGAAGGACGAAGATGGCGCGACGCCGATTGCCTATCTCTGGGCACGGACGATTACCTGCGAAGGCCCCGGCTGTGGTGCGGAAGTGCCGCTGATGCGTTCCCTCTGGCTGGCGAAGAAGGGGGCCAGGTCGGTTGCTGTGCAAATTGTGCCGAGGCCCGATGAGAAACGCTGCGATTTTGTCATCATCCGGAAAGAGAACGGGAAATGGGTTTACCAGGAAGGTGGAAATCTCGCACGGAGCCACGGAGACACGGAGAACACCGCTCAAAAAACGCTCCGTGGCTCTGTGGCTCCGTGCGAGTCCCCTAAATTCGATGGTACGGTGGCCCGAGGTTCGGCCACCTGTCCCTGCTGCGGGTTTACCACACCCGTCAAATCGGTCCGCGCCCAACTCAAACCACGGAAAGGCGGCGCGAACGACGCCCGCATGTTCGCCGTGGTCACTACCCGGCCAAAACAAAAAGGGCGGTTTTACCGATTGTCGACCGAACGCGATCTTGAAGCTTTCTGCAAGGCCGCAGAAGAGCTTGAACGTCGAAAAGAGGCGCATTCCGGCGAACTCACTCTGGTGCCGGAGGAACGAACGCCATCACAAAGTGGGCATAGAGCTGTGTCGAGTGTCCAAATTTACGGCATGAACCATTGGGGGGATCTCTTCACCCGTCGGCAATTGCTGGCGTTGACAACATTGGTTGGACTGGTGAAACAGATAGAGGATGAAGCGACAAAGGCTTTACTAACATGTTTTTTTGGACGCGCTGCAGAACACAATTCTGCGCTGTGTCGCTGGAATGCTAACGGCCCGAAAATACAAGCTTCTTTCGGGCGCCAAGCCCTCCCTATGACTTGGGATTTCGCAGAATCAAACATTGTAGGGAGTTCTGTTGGTAGCATTGAGAATCTTCTTCCACTATTGGCTATCGTTTTTAAATCCATTCTTTGCTTGGATAAACCTGGTGATGTTGAAACATGTAATGCGTTGGATAACCCACTGCCTGATGACTCTGCAGGGGCTTTCTTCACTGACCCTCCTTATTATGATGCGATTCCTTATGCAGAACTTTCTGATTTTTTCTATGTTTGGCAAAAACGCTGTATTGTGGCGTTGAATAACCAGAATTTGACTCCCAAGAAAGAACAAGCCATTGTATGGCACCCTGGTAACATTATAGAGCGAGAATCCTTTGAAGAGAAGATGAACAAAGCCATGGCGGAGGGCCGCCGCATTTTAAAACCATCTGGCATTGGAACCATCGTGTTTGCCCACAAATCCACTCTCGGTTGGGAAGCCCAAATGCAGGCAATGGTCGAGGCTGGATGGACAATTACCGGCTCGTGGCCCATCGACACTGAAATGGGTAGCCGTATGAATGCTATGGACACCGCGTCTCTCGCATCTTCCGTCCACCTCGTCTGCCGCCCTCGCGAAGACGAGGACGGCAACGTAATCGAACGGATTGGCGACTGGCGGGATGTGCTTTCGGAATTGCCGGGGCGCATTGCAGCCTGGTTGCCACGTCTGGCATCTGAAGGTGTGGTGGGGGCTGACGCTATCTTTGCCTGCATAGGACCTGCTTTAGAAATCTTCTCTCGTTATTCGTCAGTTGAAAAAGCCAGTGGCGAGGTCGTGCCGTTGCGCGAATATCTGGAACAAGTCTGGGCCGAGGTGGCGCGGCAGGCCCTCAACATGATCTTTGAAGACGCTGACGTCAGCGGCTTTGAGGAGGACGCCCGATTGACGGCCATGTGGCTATGGACCTTGCGCACCGACGCAAATGGCAATGGCGAGGACGAAGAGAAGGCCACTAGCCTGCCGGGCTATACCCTCGAATACGATGCGGCCCGCAAGATTGCCCAAGGACTGGGCTGTCATCTGGAGAATCTGACCCACTTGGTCGAGGTTAAGGGGGATAAGGCCATGCTGCTGTCCGCAGAGTCGCGGGCGCACTATCTCTTCGGCAAAGAGGATGTCCGCACGACAGCCAAACGCAGCAAAAAAAAGGTGGGGCCGATGCAGCAAGACCTGTTCTCACTCCTGGGAGTGCCCGACGAGGAAGAATCTGCGGCGGAACGGGCTGAACTCGAGCGGCCTCCGGCGGGCAAAACCGCACTGGATCAGTTACACCAGGCGATGCTGCTATTCACGGCGGGTCGAGGCGCGGCTCTCAAGCGTTTTTTGGTGGATGACGGCATCGGCGCTAATCCGCAGTTTTGGACGCTCGCCCAGGCGCTCTCGGCTCTCTACCCGTCCCACACCAACGAAAAACGCTGGGTCGACGGCGTGCTGGCACGGAAAAAGGGATTGGGATTCTGATATGAATGAATCGACCGATCATCAACCGATGATAAAGGAAATCGACCGATGATAAACGAAATCTATATCGACAATTTCCGGTGCTTGACCAATTTTCGAATTGAGCCGAAAGATTTTCAACTTTGGCTTGGCGACAATGGATCGGGGAAAACATCCGTGCTTGATGCGATCCGGTGCGTTCAACGGCTGATGCGCGGCGAGCATGTAGACGATATTTTCAAGCAAAATAGCCTGACAACCTGGGATAAAAGGAAAGACCAGACATTCGGGCTCTCTCTGATGATAGAAGGAGAGGTCTACAAATATGAATTGACTGTTGAATATTCCGATCAGGAAGATAAGCGGCGCATCAAGCAGGAAAAATTGATCTGGAAAGATTCGCCTTTCTTTTGGTTCGATGGACAAGAGGCCCATCTTTATCGAATCAATCGGAACACCCAGAAAGCAGAAGAAGGCGCCGCTTTTCCCGCGGATTGGCGGCGGTCCGTGATTCCGACCATCGCCCAGCGTGACGACAACTTCCCTTTGATTCGGTTCAGGGAAGAACTTGAAAATGTTCTGCTGATTCACCCGGTTCCATTGGGGGTAAAAGACGCCGCTGAATCCGAATCGCGCAATCTGTCGGATCACGCCGAAAATTTTGCCCAATGGTACCGCCATCTCCTACAGGAACAACCATCCATTGGTTATCAAGCCAAACAGATTATCGATGACGTTCTTCCCGGTTTCGAACAATTAAGTCTTCGAAAATTCGGCGAATCTCGAAAATTGATGGTGACATTTCGTATCGACGACAAGGACCAAGATTTCGATTTTGCAGATATTTCCGACGGCCAACGTCAACTGATCGTGCTCTATACGGTGCTGGAGGCTTTGCGCGCAGGGATCTTCTCGACGGTGCTGATCGATGAGCCGGACAACTTCGTTTCGATGCGCGAAATTCAACCCTGGATTGAAAACCTCAATGACATCTGTGATGAAAAAGAAAAACAGGCTATCATTATATCTCATCACCCTGAAATCATAAATAAAATGGCAAGAGGTTCGGAGCTGTGGTTTTCCAGGAAGTCGGGGGCGCATGTTGTGGTAAAGCCCTTCCCCAAGGTGACCGAGTTGCCGCCGGCGGAAGTTATGGCGCGGGGGTGGGAAAATGAGTAAAGCATCGCAAATCATCGTTCTCTGCGAGGACAAGGCCCATGAACTCTTCGTGAGACGCTTCCTGAAAAAGGGATGGGGTGTAAAGCCCCGCGCCATTCGGGTGCCGCCTTACCCGAATGGGAAGGGATCGGGGAAAAAGCATGTGGAGGACAATATTTCCCTGGAAGCCGAAGCGCTGCGCAGGCAGCAAGCCTCGACGATTTTACTGGTGATTCAAGATGCGGACGAGATTTCCGTTGGCCAGGTGAAAACCAATCTGGATGCGAAACTTCAGAATCCCAGGGACGATAAGGAGCCGATAGCTTACATCATACCCAAGTGGCATATCCAGACCTGGATAGCGTATCTGGACGGCGAGAAAGTCGATGAATCGGATAAGGACGCCTACGCACGCAAGTATCGTGCAATTTCCGAGAGCAAAGAGGCGCATCCCTTTATCGATAAGCTTGCAGACGATTGCAGAGGCAATCGGGAACTTGAATCACCGCCGGATTCACTGGTTACGGCTTGCGAAGAATTCGAGCGCATACGCAGCGCGCTATAGGGAGAGTGCATTATGCCCACATTGAAGCCCTGGTATAAAGTCGTGACCCCCCGCGAGGATCTGCGGGAGGGCCGCCCTTTAGACGCCTCCGAGTTTGCGGTCCATCTGGATCACATTCGAGACGGTGACGCCCATCCTGACTATCAGGACCCGGTGCGGTTCTTCGAGCGAACCTTCCTGACCCGAAACCTGCGCGCCGTATCAGGAGAAGTGTTGCGTCGTTTAAACGGCATCCATACCGAATCGTCAGCCCTGTACAACATGACGACGCAATTCGGTGGCGGCAAGACCCACTCCCTGGCGCTGCTCTACCATTTGGCGACATCCGGCGATGCAGCTAAGGCGTTCATGGGCGTCCAATCCATTCTCCAGGCCGGGGGCGTCAGCGAAATTCCAAAGGCGAATGTCGGTATTTTCGTTGGCACACGCTTCGATGTGCTGACCGGACGTGGTGGCGACGACGGAACACCCCAGCGCCGTACGCCATGGGGCGAACTGGCGTGGCAACTGGGTGGGGAAGCCTCTTTTGATATCGTGCGCGAACACGACGCCCAGGGGATTGCCCCGGCGGGGGATGTCATCAGGAAAATGATCCCGAACGATAAACCCGCCTTGCTTTTGATTGACGAAGTCATGAACTACGTCAGCACCGAGCGCAAAACCAAAAAAGCCGGGGAGATGTATAACTTTCTGATGAAACTCTCCGAGGAAATAGCGGGGATGGATCGCGTGGTCGCAGTGGTGTCGATTCCCGCCTCGGAATTGGAAATGGGGGCAGACGACGAAGCGGACTATACGCGTCTCAAGAAGATGCTGGACCGCAAGGGTAAGCCGGTCATTATGTCCGCCGAAAATGAAATGTCCGAAATCATCCGCAGGCGCTTGTTCGAGTGGGACCTTCGGACCGTGGGCACGGAGGGACGGCTATTGCTGCCAAGGGATGCCGTGAATGCCTGCAAGGAATATGCGGATTGGATTCAGGACAACCGCAATCAGGTTCCCAACTGGTTCACCGACCATGCCCACGATGCATTCGAGACAACCTACCCCTTCCACCCGATGGTAATTTCGGTTTTCGAGCGCAAGTGGCGCGAGCTGCCGCGTTTTCAGCAGACCCGTGGTGTCCTGAGGCTCCTGGCCCTGTGGGTTTCCCATGCTTTCCAGAGCGGGTTCAAAGGGGCGCAGAGAGAATTGTTAATCAGCCTGGGTTCCGCTCCACTGGGTGATTCCCAATTTCGTACGGCAGTATTCGAACAGCTCGGCGAATCACGATTGGAAGGTGCCGTTGCAACTGACATTGCGGGTAGCAGGGAATCGCATGCCGTACTCCTGGACAAAGAGGCGGGAGAAACCCTTCGCAAGGCGTGCGTCCACCAGAAATCCGCCACGGCTGTGTTTTTTGAGTCGAACGGCGGCCAGGGTGAGAAGAGGCAGTCGGCGACGGTCCCGGAGCTGCGACTGGCCGTTGCCGGACCGAACATTGATATCGGAAATGTCGAAACGGCCCTGGAGTCATTGACCGACCGATGCTACTACCTGATCCTTGAACGCAACAGCTACTACTTCAGCATGATGGAGAACCTCAACAAACGCTACTCGGACCGGCGCGCCGGGGTAAAAGAAGAGGATGTTGCGCGGTTGGTTCGTGAGCAGGTTGAAATGGTGTTTGCCAATGCAGATGGGCTGGAGCGCATATTCTTTCCCGAGAAAAGCGGACAAATTCCCAACCGGCCTGTTATTACCCTCGTAATCGGTCCGCCAGAGAAATCCTTTCGAGATACACCGGAACTTGTTTCCGAACTCACCGCCATGACAAAAGAATCCGGCAGCTCCATGCGCACGTTCAAAAGCGCTTTGATATGGGTGGTGCCGGACAACGCGGACGTTATGCGGGATGACGCCCGTAAATTGCTGGCATGGGAGGCAATCGATGCCGAAAAAGGCACGATGAACCTCGACGACGGCCAGCGGCGACAATTGGCCGAGCATTTGAAGCGCGCGCGCCGGGACCTGAAGGAAAGCGTCTGGCGTAGTTACAATAAGGTTATGCTTCTGGGAAAAGACGGTGCGCTGAAAACGGTCGATCTCGGATTGGTAACATCAAGTTCTGCCGAGTCGCCAACAAAGTTGATTCTATCCACATTGCGGCAGAATGATGAGATTGTGAAGGCGGTCAGCCCGCGGTTTTTGCTCAAGAACTGGCCGCCCGCTAAGCCGGAGTGGAGCACAAAGGATGTCAGGGATACGTTCTTCGCATCCCCGCTATTTCCTCGCTTGCTGAGCGTTGAGGCCGTCAAAGGAGCTATTGCCCGGGGTGTTTCAGAAGGACAAATGGCCTATGTGTCCCAGGGAACGGACGGATATGATCCCTTCATCTATAAACAATCCCTTAATGAGAACGATGTCGAGATTTCAGATGATGTCTTCATTATCACCGCAGAAGATGCGGAGAAACACATCAAGCCGCCGGAACTGACTCGTATCCTTGTCACCCCCGAATATGCGCAGATGAAACCGGGGACAAAGCAAACCTTCAGTGCAAAAGGATTGGATCAGTTTGGCCGTGACTTCGAATGTCCGGATCTCGAATGGAACGCGACCGGCGGAGTCATGGACAAGCAGGGCGTATTTCAGGCGAGGGAGGACGAGGGACGATTTCTTGTGGTTGTAAAGGCCATGGGTGTAAAGGGCGAGGCGAGTGTCTCTGTAGCCAAGGAGCCAGGTCCTGCAGGTGAGAAACCGACACCTGTTACACCTCCGTCTGAGCAGACAATGAAATGGTCAGGCGAAATTCCGCCTCAGAAATGGATGAATTTTTACACGAAGGTGCTTTCAAAACTTGTATCAGCCGGCGGCCTGAAGATTACGGTAAATGTTGAGTCCTCACCGGAAGGAGGCCTTGGCGAACGGCAAACAGATGACATCCGCGCGGCTTTGAGAGGATTGGGGTTAAACGACAACGTTGAATAGAGGATGGCAACACGCTGGGGTAATAAGTATAAAGCAGTACTGAACTGGAAAAATCTATTGTTCGGGGGGTCAGAGCGAGTATCAAGCCGTTAAGTGGTGGAAAAACATAGCCCATGAACAAAAATCTTTTAGAATGCACACGGTTGATCATGCGAAGACAAAGGAAAATCTCATTGGTTTTGCCCTTGAACTGAATACTAACGGTTACCATAGAATCAAGAACATTCATGAGTTTGTTATAGAAAATGACGGACCGACCAGACGCAAACAAAATGCAGGCATCCATGGCTCACCTTTTGGGTAAGGCGTCAAAGAACCTTGCGCGTTTTCTGGAAAAGGTTCTGCCGGACCTTTTTGACAATTGGTGGTATGAGGCTGTAGTCAACATTCTTTCATTTCAGCAACGGCGTAGGATCAAAGAACGCGACATCAATACCTTGGCATCTTTGGACCTCGCCGCGCTGCTTCGTGTGCTTGATCAGAACTGGTATCAGATATCAACGAAACTGGAGTTGACGTCGGAGGCACGCCACTTTGTTAAAGAGATGCAGACAGTTCGAAACAGATGGGCGCATGCGGGCAGTGAGGGGTTTCCTGAAGACGACGTATACCGGGACCTGGATACGCTGCAGCGCTTCGCTGTTGTCGTTGAGGCTGATGAAAGGCTGCTCGACGAGGTGCGCGAGACAAAGGCGTCCTTGCTTTCCAAGGACCGTCCTGCCCCTGATCAAGATGATGCTGTTATGGAAAGTCCATCTCCGGAGGAACCGGGGTCTGATACGGAATTTACGCCCGGTCAGATAGTTCATCTCAAATCAAATCCAGCCATGCGTGGTGCCGTTGTTTCCTCAATACCTGGCAAATCGGAGAACCGATTCCTGGTTTTTATGGATGGCGAAACGCATTCCTACTATGCATCACAGCTAAAAGCCGAAGACCGACCGGAGGACGAAACGCGGTTCTTGACCTGCGATGAATTCCATTCATACCTCACCGCTTTGCAGATTCGATATCCAGGACTTTCAACGCTTTATTCTTTGAATGCCGCCCGAGTGGATTTCATTCCATATCAATTCCGCCCCGTCTTGAGATTCATCCGATCAGATCGTCCTCGATTGCTGGTTGCTGACGGTGTTGGCGTCGGCAAGACCATCGAGGCGGGTTTGATTCTCCGAGAGCTCCAGGCCAGGCGCGACATACGATCCATCTTAATAATCTGTCCCCGCCCGCTTGTTACCGAACGTAAATGGCAAATCGAGATGAAGCGGTTTGAGGAGCGTTTTGTTCATCTGGATGGCCCTACATTGAGGTACTGCATCAACGAAATGGATTTGGAAGGATTCTGGCCAGAGCAGCACCAACGAATCATCATCCCTTATTCCCTGTTCGACGAAGCACTTCTATATGGTTCGGACGGTAGGCGAAAGCGCAAAAAAGGACTGCTTGACTTGGACCCGCCCCCCCGCTTCGACCTGGTCATTGTAGACGAGGCCCATCACATACGGAATCAGGATACATTCAGTCATAAAGCGGTGCGGTTTTTCTGCGACCATGCGGAAGCCGTGATCTTTCTGACCGCGACTCCCATCCAACTCGGCAACCATGACCTTTTCGTCTTACTGAACACCCTTCGCCCCGACCTGATTCTCGATCAAGAGAGCTTCGAGCATATGTCAGAGCCGAATCCGTTCATTAATCAAGCGGTAGCCCTGACCCGTGCGCAGGATCCGGAATGGACCATCCAGGCCAAGGAGGCTCTGGACAACGCAGCGGGAACGCCTTGGGGACAGTCGATTCTCAGGCACAATCCAGAGTTCAATCGTATAAATGCACGGCTCGCCGAAGGCCAGATCGGCCTGGAAGAGCGCGTGCAGTTGATAACCGATCTCGAGGCTCTGCATACGTTTTCAGGGCTAATCAACCGAACGCGCCGACGCGATATCGGAGAGTTCACGGTGCGAAAGCCCGAAACCGTGATCGTTGAATTTACACCGAATCAGAAAGATCTACACGACGAACTGCTTCAGATACAGGCGGAGATATTCAGCAGGCTTCACGGGGATGTCAATGTCAAGTTCATGATGACAACCATTCGTCGCCAAGCTGCGAGCTGTCTTTTTGGACTCGCGCCCTTTCTCGAGGAAATACTGGGCCGCCACCTTGATGAGTTGTCATGGGAGGAGGCGGACAACACCGAGTTTGTTCCAGAAAGTGACGCCGTTGATAGCATCGAATCACGTATCCAGGCAATCCTTGGAAAGGCTCGTGACCTCGATCCATACGATCCGAAACTGGATGCCCTCCGCAATATCATCCGGGACAAGCAGAAGCTACCAAATAACAAGGTGATGCTTTTCAGCAGCTTCCGTCACACGCTTCACTATCTCTATGAATATCTCAAGGCGGATGGATTTAGGGTTGGTCTGATTCACGGCGGGACACCTGATGAGGACCGGGTAGAGCTTCGGAACCGTTTTGAATTGCCGCCGAATCAGCATGACGGTCTCGACATTCTACTGTTTTCAGAAATTGGCTGCGAAGGTTTGGACTACCAGTTCTGTGATTGCATCGTCAATTACGACCTGCCATGGAACCCCATGCGGGTCGAACAGAGGATTGGCCGCATAGATAGGAATGGACAGAAAAGCGAGAGCGTCGCCATTTTCAATTTGATCACGCCGGGTACGGTCGATGCGGATATCTACGAGCGGTGCCTGGTGCGGATTGGTATGTTCAACAGCGCTTTAGGTGGCAGCGAGGAGATACTCGGAGAGATCACCAGGGAGATTCGTAGCATCGCGGAAAATTTCTCTTTGAGCGAAACCGAACGTGGGGAGCAGCTTCAACAACTGGCGGACAACAAGATCAGGCTGATTCAGGAACAGGACGAACTCGAACAGAAACAACTCGAGCTGTTCGGCATCCGTCTGCCCCAAGACCAGATGAAGCGGGAAATCGAGCAAGCATCGAGCTATTGGCTGTCCCCTATATCGATACGAAGGCTTATTACGATTTACCTTCAGCGCGCTTGCGGCAGGAATCAGGAATTCATTCTTGGCGAAAAATCGCTTAAAACGCTACGTCTATCCCAAGAAGCCAGAAACAACCTATTGCGGGATTTCCGGAGGATTCCTCGTCAGAACACGACCGTTTATCGCGAATGGGAAAACTGGCTCAAGGGGGGGAACCCGCATCTCCTTATTACATTCGATTCCGAGTGCGCTTCGCAACACCCCGAAGCGGTCTTCATAATGCCCCTTCATCCTCTTGTAAAACAGGCGGCCTTGACCTTCGATACGAAAAGGCGGGTCATGACGGTTCTGCGCGCCAAAAGCAATGAGGTCCCCAAGGGCAGCTATGAATTCGCAGTTTATCAGTGGCAGTTCCATGGCGTCAAGGAGGACTTGGTTCTACAGCCGATCGCTTCGAATGATGTTGTAGCCAAGCACATTTCCAATCTTCTTGAGAGGGCAGAGAGCGTATCAACGGAAAGAGTCGATACCCCAGATTCGGATATATGGAACGGTCTGGATGCTCAGCATCATAAGATGTGGTCTGAGGCGCGCAACCAACATCAGCGTAGAACCCAGGAGCTGGCGGAGTACCGTAGGGAAAGTCTCACGACAAGCCACAGAGCACGAATTGCTCTCCTGGAGGAACAGCTCGATCAGGCAACAAATGAAAAAATCCAGAAGATGCGACGTTCGCAGATAACCGCGGCGGAGGCCGACTACGCGCGACGCATTCAGGAGCTGGATATAGCGATGGAGAGAGCGGAGGTCACCGCCGGGCCCGTAGCTTATGGTGTCATTCAAGTCGATGAGGATTCGATCAATGCCGTGTGACTACGATCAAATCAGAGCGGACAATATTCGGGAATACGGTGAGGGAACTCGCCATCTGTCTTTTCTTGGTCGTTTGTACACAGATCGAACACACTTTCTTTTCGAGCTGTTGCAGAACGCCGAGGACGCTGGCGCGACAAGAGTCCTGTTCCATCTTTTCGAAGGCAAGCTCAAGGTCTTTCATGACGGTCGCCTTTTCAATGAAAAAGACGTGCGTGGTATCTGCGGGGTGGGCGAGGGCACGAAGGCTGAAGACCTCACACAGATCGGCAAGTTCGGCATCGGCTTCAAGTCTGTCTATGCATATACGACCACGCCTGAAATACACTCAGGACATGAAAGCTTCAGGATCGAGAACTATGTTCGCCCATATGCTGTGCAGCCAAGGGGCATTGGGGACTCATGGACCACCCTCTTCGTGTTTCCCTTCAACAAGGAGGATGTCGAGTCGGTAGTCGCATGTAGGGAAATCAGCGCAAGGCTTCGCAAGCTCAGTGCCAGGACACTTCTTTTCCTTCGCAAGATTCAGGAAATTGAATACAGGCTGCCGGATGGCACGGATGGTGTTTATCTGCGGGACGAGGCTGCTCGTGGCGCTGCAAGGGAAATTACGGTCATCGGGCAGAGCAATGGCGAAGATGAGAGCGAGAGTTGGTTGATATTTGAACGCCCCGTGGATGTGCCTGATCCTGGCGACGATTGTCCTCGCCACGTTCAGGTCGAGGTAGGTTTTCGTTTGGAGAAAATCGAAAAGGATCGTCGGGACGAAATTGTAAGGGTCAAGGACTCGCCGCTCGTGGTCTACTTCCCAACAGAAAAGGAGACTCGATTCGGATTCTTGATCCAGGGACCGTACAAAACGACTCCCGCACGGGATAATATTCCAAAAGATGACGATTGGAACGCGACTCTTGTACGCGAGACAGCGCGCCTAATCGCTGATGTGTTGCCAGAGTTCAAGGACCTTGGCCTCCTGGGTGTATCGCTGCTTGATGCGTTACCAATCAGGATGGACAACTTTCCTCCGGGTAGTATGTTCTATCCGATTGTGGCTGCGGTTCGGGAATCACTCGCGGCCAAGGAGCTGCTTCCAACAGATGACGACAGTTTCGTTGCTGCGCGAAATGCCAAACTTGCCCGTGGCGCTGATCTCAGAAAATTGCTGGATCAAGATCAACTTACCGACCTCTTTCAATCTGAAAATACAATCAAATGGCTGGCCGGATCGATCACTCAGGATCGAACTCCTGAGCTACGCACATACTTGTTAAATGAACTCGACGTCGAGGAAGTCACCCCCGATAGCTTTGCCCGCAAGATCACACAATCTTTCTTGCTTAAGCAGATTGATGAATGGCTGTTGAAGTTTTATGGGTACTTGTCAGGACAAGAGGCGCTTTGGCGTTCTCCAAGATGGTCCGGGGACTCGGGAGGCACGCTCCGTTCGAAGCCTATTGTCCGGCTTCAAGACGATAGTCAGGTGACCCCGTTTCGGGCTGATGGTACGACACAAAATGCCTTCTTGCCTCCGCCGGAAGATACCGATTTTCCGATTGTGAAGCGGTCGATTGCAGGCGATGAGCAAGCGGGAAACTTCCTTAAGCGTTTGGGTCTTTCAGAGCCGGATGTTTTTGACGATATCGTCGAGAGGGTTCTGCCCAAATACTTGAAGGAAGATTTCTCCTTAATCTCCGAGACCGAGCACACGGCAGACATTCTCAAAATATTGCGTGCCTTGACCTCTGATTCTGAGGCTGGGAAGAAAAAGGTTATCGGGAGAGCTAAGCAGACACCTTTTCTCAGGGCTGTCGACCCGGCTGGTAACTTTGCGTTCAAGAAACCCTGCGATATCTATCATGATAGCCCGGATTTGAGTCTATATTTCTCGGGCTCGGCTGATGTTTGGTTCCTATCAGAAAAGGCGCTGGCTTCAGCAACCGACTCAAGCGTTTTGAGCGAACTCGGCGTTGCGATCCTTCCACGGCGCATTCTGTTTTCCGATGGATTGCCTCCTGGGGTTAGGGAATACTCAACGCGCGGCGAAACCGTCGAGAACTATGAGCTCCATGGGCTGGTTGATTTTCTTGATTCCTTGGAGAGTGCGCAGGATTTTGAAGATAGAACGAAATCGGCTCTCCTTCTGTGGGGTTATCTCAAGGAACATTTGGAATCAGATTCATGGTTCTTCAAAGGCCGCTATCATTGGTTCTACTATAGCAGTCATAGCAAGTCATTCGATTCTCAAATGCTGACCCGCCTTCGGAACACGAAGTGGATTCCAACGCAGCACGGTAGCATGGAGAAACCTGGGGATATTACCACAGATCAGCTGTTTGAGGAATTTCAAGGGGCAAATGAATTGATTGATGTCTTAGGCATCAGTCAAGGCGTTGGCCCAGGCGCGGTATCCGAAGAGGAACGGAAACGCGAACATGCGGACCAGTTGGGGGTCTCTCTTGAGGACATTGAATTCTTGAAGAAACATCCGGATGAATTTGCACGTCTGAAAGCGGCGATGGCATCAAGGGATGATAGGCCATCATTTCCGTCAAGGACGGTAGCGAATCCTGAGCGCCGGCAGGAACGCGTAAGGGAACAACTCGCCGATTCCCCAGAGAAGGATTACGAGGAACGCGAAAGAAGTGTTCGGACAACCAGAGGATCTGTCGACCCTTCTATTTGGCTAAGAGAACAGTACACCAACGATGACGGTCAAATGGTCTGCCAAATCTGCAAGGAGGAGATGCCTTTCAGAAAGCGCGATGGGCAGTACTATTTTGAAGCGGTCGAGGCACTTTCTATCGACTATTTCAAAAGAGAGCATGAGGCGCAGTTTCTGGCTTTATGCCCGGTGTGCGCAGCGAGATATAAGGAATTCGTGAAACTTGACAAAAGTGCAATGGAAGAACTGAATCAGGCCCTACGTACTTCTGACGAAGGCGAAGTAACACTGAACCTGGGTGAGTTAGAAACAAGCATCAAGTTTGTGGGGAGCCATTTCATTGAAATGAAAGCAATCCTTGAAGTGGAAGATTGAAATCGAAATGAAGAAAATTCAAGGTCCCAACGATGCAATTCTGATTCGAGCCCAAGGCTGCCTCCTCGGGCAGCTCGCCGGTGATGCGTTGGGAAGTCTGGTCGAATTTCAGACGCCCGAACAGATCCGACGGGAGTATCCCAACGGCGTCCTGGAACTTGCCGACGGGGGACTTGGAACACGATTGCCGGCCAACCGACAGACGATTCCGAGATGGCGCTGTTGCTTGCCCGTCTGCTGGCGGATCAGGGGCGGTATGACCCAGGGGAAGCCGGAAAGGCTTACCTGTTCTGGCTGGACTCAGGGCCGTTCGATTGTGGAATGACCGTCTCCGGCGGTCTGCGGGGTCGTCCTAACCCCGACAGCCAGGCCAATGGGGCGATGATGCGGGTCAGCCCGCTGGGCATCTTCGGAGCCAAACATGATTTGGAGCATGTGGCCGAGTGGGCACGACAGGATGCCGCGATCACCCATCCCCATCCGGTCTGTCAGCAAGCCAATGCATTGTTCACGATGGCGATTGCCCACGCCGTCCGCCATGGGGGCGACGCCCGAAACCTGTACAAGCAGATCGTGACCTGGGCGGTAGACATGGAGGTGGTTGGGAGCCTTCTGGAAGCGGTCCGAGGTGCCGTCGAGGCACCGCCAGCCGACTATGTCCACCAGCAGGGATGGGCCCTGACGGCATTCCGCAACGCCCTGTGGCAGCTCCTGCATGCCCCGAACTTGGAGGAAGCCGTAGTTGACACCGTCATGCGCGGCGGAGACACCGACACCAACGCCGCCATCTGTGGCGCGCTTCTGGGCGCTGTGCGGGGCCGGAACGCGATTCCCGACCAATGGACCGAATGCGTGCTGAATTGCCGCCCTGCGGCCGGACAACCGCACGTACCCCGTCCACGTCCGGAGTGCTTCTGGCCCGTGGACGCTTTGGAACTGGCGGAGCGTTTGGTCGACCAAAATTGCTCGGAGAATTCGAATGCAGAGGAAATGTGACTCAACACCGCTTCCGCCTCACCGGGAACGGCCTGATATTTGATAACCCGTTGAAATTGAAGGTTTTCGGTTAACTGCGGGAGAAGGAGAACGGTTATGAAGAGGGTTGCACACGGGGAGCCAACAGCAAATCCGCGCAGGCAACGGATATCGCATAATAAAAAGGTCCTCGGGGATACCCCGAGGACCTTTTTGCTTTTATAGCAAATCCAGCATCGCTGTGTATGGCCCTTTAGCCGGTATTGCTTTGCAGGCGCATTCCGGGTAAAAAATAGTAGGTGGGACGCAAGACCGGCTGCCCCTGACATCACGCCGCCACAATCTCCCGACTAGGAGCACCGATGGGTTGCCGGATGGCAAGCCCATTTCATTACCGCTCAACTGTTTTGTTTATATCCAGCCTCAAGGTACAACCATGCCGGCAATCCACATCACCGACACCCTGACCATCGACACATCGGAAATAGAGATAATTCCCATCCGGGCCCAGGGTTCCGGAGGCCAGAATGTCAACAAGGTCTCCAGCGCCGTGCATCTGCGCTTTGATATCAACAAATCATCCCTGCCGGACCGGTACAAAGCCGCCCTCCTGTCCCGCAGTGACCAACGCCTGACCGACTCAGGCGTGCTCATTATCAAAGCCCAGGAATTCAGAAGCCTGGAAAAAAACCGGGAAGCCGCCTATGATCGACTGAAAGACATCATTCGGGCCGCAGGCCGGCTCAAAAAAAAGCGTAAGCCCACCCAACCGACCCAGGCTGCCCGGAAACGGCGAATGGAAGCGAAAACCAGACGGGCTCGAATCAAAACCTTGCGCAGGAAACCGGAATGATGGCTAAAACCAGTACCCAGGTCTTTGCTGCACCTGTGCTGAACGCCCGGTTCACAAGCATTCTTCCCGGTATCCTCTCCTGTCATGAAAACTTCTGATGCACCCGTCAATCCCGAGCTGAACCTGGCCGATGAATTCGTCCGCCACACCAACTCTTCCATCTTTCTCACCGGCAAAGCCGGCACCGGCAAGACCACCTTCCTGCACACCATCCAACAGCAGACTCATAAACGTCTGATCGTCACCGCCCCCACCGGTGTGGCGGCCATCAACGCCGGCGGGGTGACCCTACACTCCTTTTTTCAGATGCCTTTTGGCCCGATTCTACCCGGCAGCGAACTGCACGGCGGCCAGTATCGGCTCAGTCGGGAGAAAAAAAATATCATCAGAAGCCTTGACCTGCTGGTGATCGATGAAATCAGTATGGTGCGGGCTGATCTGCTGGACGGCATCGATGCCGTTCTTCGCCGTTTTCGCCGTTCCGACCAGCCCTTTGGCGGTGTTCAACTGCTGATGATCGGTGATCTGCATCAACTGGCCCCGGTGGTCAAGGAAAACGAGTGGCAGCTGCTCAGCTCCACCTACCAGTCTCCCTACTTTTTCAGCAGTTCAGCCCTGGCTCAAGTGGAGCTGATCGCCATCGAACTTCAGCATATCTATCGCCAGACAGACAGTCGTTTCATCCACCTTCTCAACCGGGTCCGTGACAATCGAATCGACGCCGAGGTCCTGACCCAGCTCAACACTCGCTATCTTCCCGATTTCTCTCCGGAACAAACAGCCGGGTGCATAACCCTCTGCACCCACAACAGCCGCGCCGACGCCATCAATCGGGCCAAACTGCAGGCCCTGGCCGGCACGTCTCGAAAATTTACCGCCACCATCGACGGCACCTTTCCAGAGCACGCCTTTCCCACTGCCGCCACGCTTGAGTTGAAGATCGGGGCTCAGGTCATGTTTGTCCGCAACGATCCCTCAGCCGATAAACGCTATTTCAATGGGAAAATCGGCACCATCACCGGGATGACCAGGGAGACGGTCCGCATTGACTGTCCGGACGAGGACCGCAGCATTGAGGTCGGACCGGCCACCTGGGAAAATCCTGAATACCGCGCTGATCCGGAAACAGCCGAAATATCGAGAAAGGTTATTGGCACCTTTCACCAGCTTCCTCTCAAGCCAGCCTGGGCCATCACCATCCACAAGAGTCAGGGCCTCTCTTTTGACCGGGCGATCATCGATGCCCAGGCTGCCTTTGCCCATGGCCAGGTCTATGTGGCCTTGAGCCGCTGCCGCAGCTTTGATGGACTGTTTCTGAGCACGCCCATCGCGCCGCGGGGGGTGCAGACCGACCCGGCCATTCTTGATTTTGTCAGCGATACAAAGCAGCAGCGGCCCACGCAAGAAACGCTGATCAGGGCAAAAATCCGCTACCAGCAGCAACTTCTCCTCGAGTGCTTTGATTTCGAACAACTGCGCCGCGCGCTCGACCGCCTTGTCTGGCTGCTGCGCAGCAATGCCGGCAGTCTGCATCTGGCAGCTGGAGATGACATCGCCGAGCGCCAGCAACACACCACGGACGCTATTGTCACCGTAGGCACTCACTTTCGCCGAGAGCTGCTATCCCTGTTCAACCCGGACCAGCAACCCGTGGACGACCCCTTCATTCGCGAGCGGCTCGCCAAGGCCTCGGTCTATTTTACGGAAAAATTCGACACCATCCTGGAACCCTTCGTCCATACTTTTACCGTGGAAAGCGACAACAAGGAGATCAAAAAGCGGCTCAGCAACGCAGTCAAGCAGTTTCGGGAAGAATACGCGGCCAAACGGGCGGCCATTGTCTCCTGTCGGGACGGATTTTCCCCTTCACGATACCTTCGCGCCCTGTCCTCGGCCGTCATGGAAACCGGCAAAACCGAACGACAAGCCGCGCCAGTGTTCACGGAAGCGGATGTCGGCCATCCGGACCTGTTTCGACGGCTCCAGGAGTGGCGGTCTACCCAGGCCAAGGCCGAGCAGGTGGCGGCATTCCAGGTGCTCCACCAGAAAACTCTGATTCAGATCGCCGTGCATTTACCGGACACCATGGCGGCCTTGAAAAAAATCAAAGGGATCGGTTCTCGTCTGGCGGAAAAATACGGGAAAGAAATCATCTCCCTGGTGTCCGGATACCGGCAGGAACATGGCATCACCGAGGTTTTCCTGCCCAATCCCACCGCCGTCAGCCCGAGCGGGGCAAGGAAAAAACAATCGGCTCCCCGGGTAGACACCAAAAAAATCAGCCTGGAAATGCATGAACAGGGCTTGAACATAGCCCAGATTGCGGAAAAACGGGAATTGACGATGCAGACCATCGAAGGCCACCTGGCCTATTACGTCGGCAAGGGGGAACTGCCGGTCGATGGCCTTATCGACGAGCAAAAACGACAACACATCGAGGCTGCCATTGCCGCTCACTCCAGTCCCTCTCTCAAAGAGTTGAAGGAAACCCTTGGTGAGGGCTATTCCTACGGCGAGATCAATTTAACGCTGGCCCACCTGCGCTGCCGCGATACACAGTAACCTGAACCCGTGACGGCTGGTGAAAGGTATTGTCAATGGTTCAGCTGCAATTATAACGTTATTACAAAAATATATATCCGAAACAAGAATCCAGCCGTCACGGATTCAGGGTGCTGTTTCAGCCGACTGCGGGCAACCTGGCAGTATCATGGCTCCGGAGATTGCTCTTCCTGACCGTTGTCGGGTATTACTGCCGGCAGATCACTGTGTACCACCTCCTCTTCAACCTCTATCGCTTCTGTCTGCGGAGGGGGGACATCGGTGTACGTCAGATAGACAGCTGTAGCGATCCCCACGACTGCGGCAAGCAGGATAATCAACCCGATCTTGACCGGATCGAAATGTGTTTGGCTCCCGGTGCTCGTGGTTGTGCTTCTATCCCGCTTCGCAGGGATTTTCCCTTGAATGGTCGGAGCATTTTTTCTCGATTTTTTATTGTTTTTATCTGGAGATTGTTCTTTCGATTTCTTCATTTTTTCTCTCAGCAAATCCTTTCTTCGATACCACCTGAAAAGCGGTCTTGGGCTTCATGCACCAATGAAATATATAAACAATATTCTTGAAAAACACGAAGGCAAAAAAGGGGACAGATTTATTTTGAACCTGGCCCCAAGTGTATGGCCATCGCTGAAGTACGTATTGCGGCTCTATGGGTACAGGTGACCTGAATCCGCAAATATTCGTCCCAAGGGCGGCTGGTGAAGGTTATCATCAAGGATTCCGCTGCAATTATAATCTTATTACAGCAAGATAAAACCAAAACGAGCGTCCAGCCGTTACGGATTCAGGGGTGAGTTTTCTTTCCGTATACAAAGGGAAGAGCAGTTCAATCCCCAGATGGATGTTCTTCCCGCCGTGCGTATAAACGTATCAGTGAGCACCGGTCCGCGAAAACAATTGATCTCGCCCACGTCAAAGGGTGTGAATACCTCAGCAACGCTCCCGTATCATCGAGTGACTCCGTCCCGCAGCAGGATCGCCTTGCTGCAGGCAAGAAATTCATCCAGATGCAGGGTGATGATACGCTCCACGATCGGCAGGTAAAGGGCCTGATAATCGTGGACAGCGATGTTGCGAAAACCAACCATGCGCTTGAGGGCATCGGCCAGCGCCGCATCAATCCAGCCTCCCCGAGCAAGCAGTGTAAATACATCCCGTGCACTTTGCGGCACACCCAGCCGTTCTCGCCGGATCAGGTGGTGGCCCATATCCAACACCGCTTCGCAGGCCCGTTGGATATTAAGAATAGCCGCATCCTGCCGGGTAAAATTATGGGAAAAACCCTCAGGGTCGTCCGCATACTCCTCCCGCGCCCGCGCCACGCTTCGTTCTATGGTAGCCGCCTTGTTGATCAGGACATCATCGACCATAGACTGTTCCCCTCTGTTGAATATCCGCCAGCAGACCAGCTCGGGCAGTATCAAGCGCGGTTTTTTCACTGAGCATAGCCGCTTCAAACAGACCCGCCCGCACATCCAGAGCCCACCAACGCTCACCCTTGGTCAACACCTGGTATTGCATCACCGTGGAGGCTGCCCGCAGATCAATCAGATCAACAGAGCACCCTGCCAGATCTTCAAGCGCACCGGCCAAGGCCCAAAGCTGCTCCTGGTCAGCATAGCCGGCAATCAGCACGGCAAGGTCAAGGTCACTCTCCGGACTTTCCTGCCCCTGAATACGGCTGCCGAACCCATATACGGCCAGGAGCCCTGGTAGCTGATCCCGCAGCAATTTGACGATTGTTTTTCGATTCATGCTCCCGTTGGCCATCACCTGGATCCGTGCGTGTTCGTCCGTGCGGCAGTTTTATTGTCTGTGACCCTTTGATTAAGGTACACTGTATCGGATGGTTGCGGGCAATAAAGATGGGATGCGGACAGATGCCCCGAAGGGAGGCTGGTGAAAGTTATTATCAAGGATTTCACTGCCATTATAATGTTATTACAGCAAGATATACCCAAAAAAGCGTCCAGCCGTCACGGATTCAGGGGTCTGGCTTCTGCGGGGTGGTCAATAGTAACACTGACAACAGGGCCGACGTCATTCGCCCCCTGTTGCTCCCCTTTCTTTCGGCTCAGACCCCATCTCATGCTGCATGTCAGCATCATCTCCAGCCTGGTGGCTGATGACTGATCAGCTCTGAATATTTCGGCCGCATTTCAGAATGATGGCACCTCTAATTTGGTGTATCCCGGAGGCGGAATAAACAGGCTTGCCGGCTGACTTCCCTCCTTGATGTTGGTCAATGCAAAGCGCCCATCTTCATCTTCGCTGCGAATCGGCATTTGCAAACGGGTGTCGTACCACACGGTCTCAATCCCTTCTCCGGGCACGTCACAGGTCCACTTTTCCGTGTTGCGTCCGTTCACATCTTCGCTGCCAATACGATTCGCCACAGCCTCCGGTGGGCAGGGCATACCGAACTGGCCAATCTCGCCCATCCCTAGTTCGTCGCCGTCGACAGCAGTTTCGATATACATGCGCTCTGCGTCGATCACGCTCCAGGCAACTCCGCGGTTGAAGTTAAAAATCATCACAAAAGATTCACCGCCAGCGCTCCCTTCCAGCCGAATTCCCTCGGATGAAGCGTGCAACTTCCCTCCTTCCAGCCGCTGCCCATCCTCATAATGGGCCCAATCGGCTGAAAAAGGAACGGGAGCACCCTTGAGTCTGGCGTTCAAGGGTATGCTCAAGACAATGACAACGCCGCAGGCCATGATGGCTGCAATGGCAGCTTTCTGGAATTTTTTCATACCACCACCTCCTTGTTGAATAAATTTGACATTAACTTTCAGGCATTTACATACCATTAACATCGCTCGCTGACAAGCTGTAACCGCACCGTTAAAAAAAGAAAATCAACCTGTCGGTTCCAATTTACCGATTAGATCATTGAACAATCGCTGCTCTATTGCCCTGTTTCTGGACAGACAGCAAGAGTTAGTTGAAACTCGGTACAAAATAGCAATTTTGAGTTTGCATAATCTAACCCCGTGTTGCATAATTGAAATAAAGTGTATCTCAACATTTTAACATGTTACATTTTTGTTGCCTATGAACAATCAAGAAATATCCGCTCAGCGCGACAAGTTACTCTCCGTGATTCCGCTAATTTCTGGACTAACGTATCATTTTAAAGGGGTCAACAAGCGGTGGACTTCAGCTATCACTTCAGGCATGATTGAGGTGGGCAGGATGAATCCCGAAGCCACCAGGCTATTTACCCCCTTGATTAAAGACATGCGTGCCACCAAGACAAAATATGAAGGCATTCAGCAGCAGCTGGTTGAAGTACTTCTGCACGAGATGGTCAGAAAAGTGGTCATGGAAATCACAGATACCGCCAAATTTACCATCAATATCCTTAAACGTAATCTATTCGAGCGAACCGCGGATGTCGGATACCTGGCAACGGACGTGGAGATTGTCCATTTTCTGCGTCTGTCTGGGAATGAAGCGGATCAAGAGCAGATTGATCGCCAGGCAGCAATCATAAAAAAAAGACTGCTGGATTATCAATACGAATATACAGTATATAATGATATTCTAATTATTGATCTAGATGGCCATGTACGTGCAAACTTTGATGAAAATAACCCTGTCTCCTTCTCGAACGATCCTCTTTTAGCCGAGACGCAGGCCATCGGCACGCGCAATCACTCCGGAGAAGATAAATTTATTGAAACATTCCGTGCCACTGACCTGCGTCCAGGCTTGGGCGATGTTCTCATGTATTCTCAGAAGATTGAAGATCCGGAGACATTAAAATCTCTTGGGACTCTCTGTCTCTGTTTTGATTTTGCGGATGAGATGCAGAAAATATTTAGCGACCTGGTCAAAGGGGATGAAAATATAATTGCCGGGGTGCTAGATAGGAACGGCTCTGTCATTGCCTCTAGTCAACCGTCTATCCTGTCGTCAGGAATGAAAATTCAGGTTAATCTTGAGGCTGAATTCAGCTTTCACGCCATCAACGGCATGCAGTATCTCGCCAGAACCGTGGCAACAGATGGTTATCAGGGATTTTATGGGCTGACCTGGTACGGAGTCGCAATGATAGAAGTCGGGAAAGCATTCTCTGGTGCTGGTAAAGAAGGTTGCAATCCTCCCGTCATCGCTCGACTGCAAAACATGTCCCATGAACTTACCGCCGTCAAACGTTCTTCCGATGAACTCCTGGACGATATGAAAATCGATGGGATAAACGGAAAAATTCAAGCTCAGGTTTTCAGTGCAAAACCTTTTGTCGAGGTTCTCGAGTTCATCGACAACATTGGTCTAGAGATTGACCGACTCTGTTTAACTGTTATTGAAAACCTTCAGCGGATAGTGGTGACGTCACGTTTCAACGAAGTACAGTTTCGTGCTTTTCAGGGAAACAATATTGCCGATCGCAACCTCTACGAACGAGCCAATGATGTCTGTTGGTGGGCTCTGAACCCCTTATTCCGCAGGCTGCTTGCAGGTCACCTGAACTCTGGCATACGTGACGAGGAACGTCGGCAGCTCACAGAGAGTTTGCAGTACATCAACAATTTGTACACGCCATATCTTCGTCTGGTACTGGCAGATCCTGATGGCATCGTACTGGCGGTCTCCAATCCTCCCAATGAAGTAGAAGAGCGCTTTATCGAAGATGCACTCCCACGTGAACAGGAATTTGTTGGCATGCGGCTGGAAAACACCTTGGTCAGCCAAGCAATTAAGCTTGGCAGTAAAAAAGACTATTGTGTTTCTGCTTTTGAACCGACCATCCTGTACGGCAACCGGCCGACGTATATTTACAGCACTGCGGTGAGGGCTCCTGACAACGAGGGCAAGGTGGTGGGGGTCATTCAGATCGTTTTTGATTCCGAGCCACAATTTCAGGATATGCTTGAGGGAATTCTTCCCAAGGACGCGAACGGCCAAAGTCGGGAAGGTTGTTTTGCCTTGTTTGTCGATAAAGAACGAAATATCATTGCATCCACATCCACCAGCTATCCCGCAGGCTCCCAATTAGATCTCGACAGTCGATATTTTTCAATGAATAATGGAGAACGACGGTCTTCAATTGTTGAGATCGGCTCGATTTCCTATATTGTCGGTTTACAGTGCTCCAACGGTTACCGTGAATACAAGCGCACTGATCGCTACAAAAACGACGTCCTCTGTATAATATTTCTTCCTACCGATTCGTAATCCTGGCCCCGTGAACCAGGGCAATCGCATCAAAATTTCAAATAATTCAAATTATTACGTGCGTTCAGTATAAGATAATAATATATACATAGTGCTCAACTCAATTTACGACGGGGGGAACTATGGAAAACGATTTCAACAACACGACACTTGTAGCTCATTTTTCGACCTTGAAAGATCCTCGGATTACAGGAAGGAGTGCCCATAAACTGATCGATATCATTATCATTGCCATCTGCGGCATGCTTTGTGGAAGTGACGATTGGGTTGGCATCGAAGCCTTCGGGAAGGCGAAGC
>NZ_JAFFQC010000090.1 GCF_016918545.1 Desulfobulbus alkaliphilus
AGGAGTCTAGTAAAAATAACTTGAACATTATGGGTTTTGTTTAGGGGCAATCTTGTAGTTCCACTCGCCGTGAAACTCATCACGAATGAGCGCGAGTTGTTCCATGTCTTTGTCGGGAACCTTAATACCTGTAGGGTAGAAGGCCTCATCAATCTCCGCCTTGATTGTCAGCCCCTTGTTTGTTCGTGTGTTGGCAATAAGGTTCACAACCACGGCTTGGCTTTCTAAAGGACGCCCTCGCCAGTTCTCGCTGATATGACAGAACATACGATGCTCTATCTTGTTCCACTTGCTGGTTCCGGGAGGAAAATGACAAACATGGATTGTCATATTGAGTTCTTGAGCAAGCTTCTGGATTTCAATTTTCCAGAGCCGTACGCGACTGCCATTACTACCGCCTCCGTCAGCGGTGATCAGCAGATCGGTGGCCTCTGGATAGAACCGGACCCCCATCCGCTTCCACCAGCGACGAATGGTTGCCACAGCAAATTCGGCAGTGTCGTGGTTGATCCCCACGCTGACCCAGCCCTGATTGTGCGTCAAGTCGTAGACGCCGTACGGCACAACTTTTCCAAGCTCTTTGTCGGCAAAGTCGTGGACGTTCACCTCTTCGGGCAGCCCTTTTCTTTGCCACTCCCGGCCAGCGTTTTTGAATCGACCGATCAATTCCTTCTTCTTGGTATCCACCGAAATAACCGGAAGACCATTTGCCTGGAATTGTTCAACCTTGTTGGCAATAAAGAGAAATTGGGCATCCCGGTCCGGGTTTTCAGTGCCTTCCCTCGCCTTGCGGTTCGATTGCATGCTGTAGCCAAGTTGATCCAGAAGCGTCCAGACAGTGCGCTGACTGACTCGGTGCCCTTGATCTCGCAACTCCTGTGCCAGCTTGGTCGTACTCTTGCAAGTCCAGCGGAGGGGCGATTCGGGATCGCCACGGGTTATGGGATCAACTAACCGATTGAGGTCACTTAACAAATCGGGATCGACCTCAGTCAACGATTTACGGCCGCCACCGGGCCGCCTGATACGTCCCGTAGCCCGCACTGGCGCAATGGGTAAGATGTCAGGTTGCTTGAGGTCACTTAAACCGGCATATACAGTAGTGCGCGAAAGACCACTGGCTTTTGCGACAAGCGATGGGCCACCTCTGCCAAGAACCATGGCATCCGCCGCGGCACAAATTCGCATGGTCGCTTCGTCGAGATGGGGCCGCAAAAGCTGATATTTTTGCTGGAGCATGGCAAGGTTGTCCATGCTGCGACTATACAGTCAAAAAATCGTCAACGCAAAACAAAAAATGTACAAGTTATTATTGCTAGACTCC
>NZ_JAFFQC010000091.1 GCF_016918545.1 Desulfobulbus alkaliphilus
TTCGCCGGTTTTTCCGGTGAAAACAAGAGCACCGAGCATGAATCCTTTTTTTATGGAAGAAATCAGGCCGGGCTTAAACGAAATGGACGAAAATTAAAACGCTACCCCTTCAAAGCGGGAGCAGCTGGACCAAAAAGCCTTTATCGTGGAACCCAATGGATTGCTGGTGGGCACATCGGCCACAGAAGCGATGGTTGAGATGGGCACTCAGGGCGATAAGCGTCTTTCTATGCTGAACAGTACCGATCCCTTTACCCAAGCAGCTGCTCACTATCTTGGCCAGCACATTGATTTGGTGAACGGGCTGGAAAAACCGGCTTATACTGCCTTTGAGGTTTCAGATCAGCGTTATTTTCTCTCTGTAACCCGCATGGATGACTCACGAGATCTGAATTGGGTGATCGTCACCGGTATGCCGGAAGCTAACCTGATGTCCAATACCCATGCAACACTACGCATCACGCTGGGAGTCACGATGACAGCAACCTTAGCGGCCATGCTGCTGGGTGTTTTGATCGCCCGTCAATTGGTTGCGGCTGAGCGGCGCCTTACTCAGGCTAACCAGCAACTGCTGGTCTCTAATGAAAAATTGCAGTATTCAGCTAGCACGGATAAGCTGACTGGCCTGATGAATAGGCATAGATTTCTGGACGTTGCTGAACGGGAACTACTGCAATATGAGCGTTATCAAAGGGATTTCAGCATTATTTTGCTGGACCTGGATCATTTCAAGCAGGTTAATGATCAGTATGGCCATAATGTTGGAGATTTTGTACTCAAACAGACGGCTGAAATTTTGCTGCACTGTTCACGAAAACAGGATGCCGTGGCGCGATGGGGCGGTGAGGAATTTATCATGCTGTTACCGGCCACAGAGCTTGATACCGCAGTTTTGGTTGCTGAGCGGATTCGACGAAGCATCGAAGATTACAATTATGAGAGCGGGATTAAATTGACTGGCAGCTTGGGAGTGGCTTCCTTAGCTCGTCTTGATGCCTTGGATATTGGTGCCTTGGTGAACGCCGCTGATGAAAGGCTTTATCAATCAAAACACGGGGGACGTAATCAAGTGTCAGCATCCTAAAACGGGGGATTAAAGCTTATTCTTATCAGCTGCTCCCGCTTTGAAGGGGTAGCGTTTTAATTTTCGTCCATTTCGTTTAAGCCCGGCCTGATTTCTTCCATAAAAAAAGGATTCATGCTCGGTGCTCTTGTTTTCACCGGAAAAACCGGCGAAAATCTTGTTTTCAGGGCGGAGTTATCCGTCCGGC
>NZ_JAFFQC010000092.1 GCF_016918545.1 Desulfobulbus alkaliphilus
TTTATATGAAACTTCTCTCTACCACGGAACTTTCTGTTTGAATAATCGTTTGCCACAGTGGGGCTTTGCTCCCTAAGCATTTGGGCTTCGTCTCTGCAATTGTCTTGGCTGGACGATGGGGGTGTTCTCAGTTTTATATCCGTAGTCTCTTGCGAGCTGACAATTCGTTGTGCCGGTGTCCAGCCGGTCATGTTAGATCCCGCGCTCTATCGCTTCAGTTCAATGCGCGACCTCGTGACAATTGCAATGACTGCCGAAATGTTTGGGCAAAAATCAGCTACGCCTCTACCGGTACCAACTGAAATCCCAAAGCTTTTGCCTGTTGCTTGAGTGTGCTCAGGCCCGAGCGTTTCCGGCTCTTGAGATAATCCTCTCCAAGCTCCCGATACCGCTCCCCATGCTTGATGATATGGAACAGCGTCTTGGCCAATCGATGCGCGATGGCCATGATCGCCTTCTTGGCGCCACGTCGTGATTTCAAGCGATGATATTTGTCCTTGAAGTAACTCCCCTTGGTCTTCACGGCTGCCCAGGCAACTTCAACCATGATCGTTTTGAACGGATGCTTCTGTACTTTCGTCCGTCCACTTTTTCGCTTGCCGGCGCTCTCATTGTTCCCCGGACACAATCCGGCCCAACTGGCAAATGCAGCGGCATTGGCGAAGCTGTCCAAGCGATAGCCGACTTCACTGATGATAATCTGGGCACTCCGTGAACCAACTCCGGGAATCGCCTCCAGACGTTCAAGCAAGGCATCGTGTTCCTCCATAAGCAGGCGCAGACGATCGGAAAGGATACCGATCTCACTCTCCAGGATCGTGATGATACGCATCAATGAGCACAGCTGAAAGCGATGATGCTCTTCAAAAAATCCCTGGAGGCTACGGGACAGCTCTGCTGCCTTCGCCTGCAACCGGCCACAGGCAATGTCGGCAACCATCTGCTCGGAAAAGCTCCCCGACGTCTCATCGCATAACTGCTCGATCAATCGCCGGCCTGTCTTGCCAAACAGGTCGGAGACCACCGAGGCAATCTTGATGTTGGCTGTCTCAAAAAGCTTGTGTACCCGCTTCTTGTAATCGCTCAGCGACTCCGTCACCTTACGGCGTTGGCGGGTCAACTCACGCCACTGCCGAATATCCTTTGAAGGGATGAAGCTGCCGCGCAGCAATCCATGCTTCAAAAGGCTGGCCAGCCATCTGCTGTCGGCGATGTCGGTCTTTCGTC
>NZ_JAFFQC010000093.1 GCF_016918545.1 Desulfobulbus alkaliphilus
GGGTCATTTATTCCAGGGACGGGGGCCGGAGCTGGGGTTTTAACAATGACGGGCTGGTCAATCTCATGGTTCTTTCTCTGGCCTGGCATCCCGGAACCAGAACACTTTTTGCCGGCACCCTGGAAGGTGGTGTCTTCAAGAGGAAGGCAGAAGGACCATGGATTAATGCATCAAAAGGCCTGCCTGAATTTGCCACGGTACAGGCTTTGGCCATGGACACCCAGGGCAACATCTGGGCCGGAACACATGGCAAAGGTCTTTTCGGCTCCCATGACCAGGGTTTGAGCTGGTCTTCATTCCCTTTACAGGAAGATGGTGAAATTTCCGTGACCAGCATAACACATTTTCGAGACAAGGCTCTTGTCGGCACTTACGCGCACGGCTTGTACCTTGCCGGACCGGACAAACACTCAATAGAATCCATCCGGATCCCATGAGATAGTCTTCTTAATACACAACAAGGTGGTCAAAATGAAGGAGCTTATCCGAAGAACATTTGTTCTGGCCTGCCTGTTGTTTGCCATATTCATCTTTTTCTTCGCAAAAGGTGAGTATCTCATGGTGAGCAGTGTTGATTTGATCCAGGACTATCGGTCATCATACATCACCCGAACATCTGTCTACTCCGGTCTTGCTTCAGCTCACCCCGTGGCCCAGCGTGAACAGTCCATGTTGACCGTGCAGCGGACAGAGCCTGTAAAGCCTCTGGCTGTTTTTCTTGATTACAGGACTGCAAACCGGCTGAAGACGGTTGAAGGGCCGGAATGGACTCGCTTCTTTGCTCAAGTCAGCTCATCTGCGGATTCCTCACAGTTTGCTCAGCGCTACTTTGAATACGGGTCAAAATCCGGATACCTTTTTCAGTCCGCGGAAACACCCTTATCTTCTATTGCTCATGAATTCAAAGAAAGGGAGCAACCTCTGTATTATCTCAAGCATTCTTCAGGTACGGGACCACGGTTTATTTCCTTGAGGATGCTTGATCCTGATGAAGCCCGCGATATGGGAGCTCCGTCATCCCTTATCTGCAGAGGGTAAGCTATTCCGGACAAAAACGCCATTTAATCCCCCCACAGCCTCCCCCATTCAACATGGAGGATCGAGGCATGAGACAACCAATCGATTGGGATCAGGTAGCGGAGTTGGCAGAGAAGATCAAGGAACAGGGGCTCAGTTATCGTGAGGGTGCG
>NZ_JAFFQC010000094.1 GCF_016918545.1 Desulfobulbus alkaliphilus
TACGTTCATAGAAACCTCCCTGTGGTATATTTTGGGCGAGCTGGTTCTCGACCCAACTGTTGCTAAAACATTATACTCACATGGAGGTTTCTTTTCTTTGCCGGACTTATGCATTCAAACACTTCCCCTATTTTATTCTATTTGCAAATAGAATAAAATAGGGGAAGTGTCCCTAATTTCCCAATATCAACAAGATGGGATTCTGTGCTCGCAAACGTTGCCCTGCAGCGACATGTTCAGACTTCAACCGACACTATCTTCTTAGTATCATTTCTCATTCACCCAAACAGAGCTTCATGCTTCCAGACACCTTGAAATAAAAGAAATTATCTTTACAAAAACATATTCTTTGTTTATCAAGTCAAATTATCGTTCGAATTCACCTCCCCCATTTCATGAAGGAGATCTGAATTGCGCCTTTTTACCTCCGCCCTGCTTCCCCTTGTGGCTGTTTTTTTTCTTTGCTCTTCCCCTGGTATCAGTGCTTCTTTACACATGGAGGAACTGTATCCTTTTGCAGACAATTTCAATGTTTCCTGGACGATTGTTACTGATCCTAACGTCTCGGGAGGGACTTGGATGCTTGTTACTGATCCCAGTAAAGGCTCAGAAACACCTGTTAAAAGCTTTGGCATGACCTATCAAGATGCACAAAACTGGGTAGCAAGCCTGAATAGCACAAAGTACGGTGGATTCAACGACTGGCACCTGCCAATGACCCCAGATTGGACGACCTGGGGATATGATAACAATGATTACTCGACAAAGATCAAAGTAACCGTCAGTGACTTAGGTTATCTATATTATGAGATGTTACAATTGGATCCTATAGATCTAGGTGCAGCGCCGAACAACTACACAGACCTCAAACTTTCTATCTTAAACCCTGAACTGCTTCATTACAATTACTGGTTCGGTAATCTTTCGGAATACACTGAAGAAGGCAATCCACTTGAATTCGGCTGGATCTTCGACTTCAAATACGGCACCCAATTCCTCGCTGGTACCAGTACGTCAGCCTATGCCCTGGCCATCCGTAAAACAACCCCTATCCCGGAACCAACATCCGCCCTGCTCTTTCTGACCGGCATCACCGGCCTGGGTCTGATGCGGAGGCGCTGAACCTGCACCTTGGTCAACCGCGTGGGCACGATACTGCTGTGCCCACCCTACCCG
>NZ_JAFFQC010000095.1 GCF_016918545.1 Desulfobulbus alkaliphilus
TTGATTCAACAGAAAAGGTACGCGGAAGGCCTGGAGCTTTACCAGGCAGCGCTTGAGATGTTTCCCGGACGGGTCGTTTTTTACCAGGGGGTGGGTTGTTGTGCTGGCCATCAAGGGCTGTACGACCAAGCCTTGGACGTGTCGCAGAGGGCACTGAATCTTGAACCTGATCGGCAGGATCTTACCAACGATCTTGGATGGTCTCTGTTCGAAATGGGGCGGCTTGAGGAGGCTGAAGAAATCTTGTTGAGGGCGGTTGCCATGGACCCCTCAGATGAACTTGCGCGGGAGAATTTGCGTCTATGCCAGGAAGTAGGGCTGTTCAGCGTCCAACTCTGCGACAAAATCGATCAAATAATCGAGGGAGGTAAAACCGGTAATAATAAGGGGGGAGGTGCTTAAACGAATATCGTTGAGAACAGTATCTTCAACTTTATTCTTGTCGAAATTTATCGGAAACCGCAGCTGTTCCGGCCATTCAGTGATTCTCTGTAGCTTGGCCGACCGAACGACTTGCGGGTCGAATAATCCAAGCTGAGGTGTCAATGGGGGCACAGAGAATCTCCTTGAAAGGTACCTGATCATCTTATTAGATGGGGCAATATCATTGCTAGAGTGCCAATTCCGCCATTCTGCGGAGTAAAAGAGCGAGTTGTTGGATATCAAGAGCCGAAAAAGCTCCGTCAGGTGTTTCAATTCATTGAGTTGAACGGGCCAATTCGATGTGCAACAAAACAGCTGGCACTGTACCGCCCAAGGTGCAGGAGATATACCGGGGCGAATAACAACTCTGGCCTTATGGCGCGTAGAGGCCAACGTCACTCCAATCTCGGTGCTTTCAACGATATATTCCCAACCGTTCTCAACAGCGGCCTTTAAATCAGAGAACGTTCCAGAGAATTCAGGATGGCCCTCGTCATAAACCCCAATATTGCACTGATGGGGGCAAGCATGCCATACACGCGCTATGCACATGTGTATAGCTTCTTAAGCACATGTGCATAGAATTAGGTTGGACGTGTTTTATATGAAACTTCTCTCTACCACGGAACTTTCTGTTTGAATAATCGTTTGCCACAGTGGGGCTTTGCTCCCTAAGCATTTGGGCTTCGTCTCTGCAATTGTCTTGGCTGGACGATGGGGGTGTTC
>NZ_JAFFQC010000096.1 GCF_016918545.1 Desulfobulbus alkaliphilus
TTTGGGCGCTACTGGAACGGCCAGGTGAACCGCCGAAGCCACCGCTGGTATAAAGACGGCGCTGTGCTAGAATCATTTTGTAAATTTGATTAATCAAAGGCGCGTTTTGATATGGAAGAACTGCAAGCGAAGTGGACGTTTGACCAGGGCGGATTTGCCAAGGCCCTGATTGCCCCCACCCCGATGGGCCAGGGCTACCACTTGCACCTAGTGAAATTCGGGAAGATGAGCGAGTCAATTGTCCTGGAACGACAACGAGGGGGCTGGCGGGTGTTCAAGAGTATCGATGCCGCGGCCAACACCGCCAACGGGATTGGCTTTCGGCGCATCGAGATCGATCTGTCCAGTCGTTGAGAACCAGGACAAAAACCAACCCCACCCACGCTCCGTGGACAACGCCCCCGTCCACAGGCCAAACCCACGGCCTGATGGACGGCCTCCGGTTCGGGCGCTTGCCCACCTCGCCAAGATCCTCTTTCTAATGACAAGCCATATCAGAAACGAACGCCCTGCGGGCGCTGTTATCTGATATGGCTTGTTTTTGATCACTCACGCTCACGTCGCAGGTAGTTGGACACACTACCTGCCGAGATTTGCAGATCCTCGGCAATATCGCGGTTGCTGTAGCCCAACCCCTTGAGCCGTAGCACCTCCGGCAACAAGTCTGCGGCCTTACTTGGTCTACCACCACCCTTAGATACCTTGCCTCCCTTGGCCCCTCTGGCGGCCTGGACGGCGTGGAACTCGGCCGGGCTGAAACGCTGCCATACCCAACGGGCAATGCTCTTTGCCGTTGCCTTCACCTCGGACACAGGCAGAGGGCCTCCCTGCTCCAACCCAAAGGCGTTGGCCTGCATGCAGACCCCGTGGACTGCGCTCGCCCATGCGTCGTACCCGTTGGGTCGCCAATACTCTCTGACAGCGCTATAGGCCCATTCCCGCACGTTATCGAACAAGGTGACGTTACGCCCCAACCCACTCGCTTCCTTACGGCTGCGGCGGCTGTAGGCAGCCAGATCGTTATCGGGGCAGAACTCGGCTAAGTAGTCGAGTGAATAGGGCTCGATGGGGTGCCAAACAGTCCACCAATCAC
>NZ_JAFFQC010000097.1 GCF_016918545.1 Desulfobulbus alkaliphilus
GTCCCACACGGGCCACGGCGCGTCCAGAACCATCCCGTCTTCCCCTAGTTGCGTCCAGGCTTCTTCGGCCAGGTGCGGGGTGAATGGGGCGATCAGACGGGCCAGCGCCGACAGGGCTTGACGCTTGGCGTCGCCGCCGGCCCGGGCATTGCCGCGAATGGTGGCGACGAAGGCGTAGAGCTTGGCGATGGCCGAGTTGAAGCGGAAGCCTTCGACCCCTTCGGACACGGCCTTGATAGCCTTGTGCGTTTCGCGCAGCAGCTCGGCGTTGGCCTTGTCCTCGCCCGCGAAACCGGCGTCATAGGTGGCGAACAGGGTCCAGGCGCGCTGGACGAAGCGGCTGGCGCCCTCCACGCCGCCAGGGGTCCACTGCACGTCCCGCTCGGGCGGGCTGTCGGACAGGACGAACAGGCGACCGGCGTCCACGCCGTGGCTTTCCAGGATTTCGGCCGGAGCGACGACGTTCTTCTTGGACTTGGACATCTTTTCGATGTCGCCGATGACCAGGGTCTCGCCGGTCGAAAGCTGGCGGGCCGAGCGGACGCCGTTGTCGTTCTTGAGCTCGACGTCAGTCGGCTCGACCCAGGCGCCGTCGGCGCGGCGGTAGGTCTCGTGGACCACCATGCCCTGCGTGAACAGGCCGGCGAACGGCTCCTTCACCGACAGCATGCCGGCGTCAGACAGGGCGCGGGTGATGAAGCGGGCGTACAGCAGGTGCAGGACCGCGTGTTCGACCCCGCCGATATACTGATCGACGGCCAGCCAGCGGTCGGCGGCGGCCTTGTCGATCGGCGCCTCGGCCGTCGGATCGGTGAAGCGGGCGAAATACCAGCTGGAATCGACGAAGGTGTCGAGCGTGTCGGTCTCACGCGTCGCATCCGCGCCACACGACGGGCATTTGACGTGCTTCCAAGTCGCGTGACGCGCCAAGGGATTGCCGGGCACGTCGAAGGTCACATCATCAGGCAGGACCACCGGCAACTGATCGGCGGGAACCTCGACGACGCCGCAGGACGGGCAGTGGATGATCGGGATCGGGCAACCCCAATACCGCTGGCGCGAAACACCCCAGTCGCGCAGGCGATAGA
>NZ_JAFFQC010000098.1 GCF_016918545.1 Desulfobulbus alkaliphilus
AGGCGATGGCCTCGTCAATGAACTGAAGAGATAATGCGTCGAAACGTTCGAGGATGCTCTGCATGGCAGAAACACCTTGCCATGCTTAATCGCTGTTGTCCAGGATTATTTGTGGGTAGATGACAGATCTTCGATAACCCGTCCTTCAAGTTTGTTGCGGAGCAGTTCACCGATGGGCATGGCGCCGCGACGATCATCAAGGGCAATCACGATCCGGTCGATACCGGCAAGATGTGCTTCCCGGGCCACCTCATTGAGATCAGCGTACACGGGAATACCTTCATGATCAAAAACCGGAGCCGTCCTGCCCACAAGGCCCCTGACGGCAAACCCCGATTCCGGATACGTTTTGGTTATTTCGACAATCTTTTCCGCGGTTTCGCCGGTGCCGACGATGATGAAATCCCGCGTGAACAGCTTCTTTTCCAGGATCAGATAATACAGTGAGCGCCACAAGAAAAGCGACAGACATATAATAATATAGCTCCCCCAGAAAATATCGGTGGGAACAATAATGGCGGGAAACAGCATATACAGAAAGGCCAGGATGATGCAGCCAACCCCAAAGGATTGCATCATGCGAATAACTGTCTCCCTGCCCGTCCTGGGTTGATTGAGATCATAGAGATCGTAGAAATACAGCGAAAGTTGAAACACCACGGTCACCACGCCGGCTCTGAACACAAACTCCATGGGCGACAACAGAAAGATCCTCCACCCGGAGAAAAGCATCTGGATACCGAAAACACTGAAAAAAATTAACCCCCCTTCTCCCAGGAAAAAAAGAATTTTACGAACGGGGTAATACTTATTGAATGAAGACGGCATATTGTGGACTCGAAAGAAAAAAATCGGAATGGGAGCCTGCTTCTCTATGCAAAATGCTATCACACCACATTCAAAATCGTCAAGACGAGGCGCAAAAATATGCAATGAAATTAGTGAAATTAGGGACATCCATGATAAGTATTGTCAAGGGGAAAACGGAGGTTTCCCGTTTCGCCCAGGAGTACGTCAGCGCCTGCCTTGCCTCTCCCCCGATCTCGATTGTTCCTCGGCGGGAGCGGAAGCA
>NZ_JAFFQC010000099.1 GCF_016918545.1 Desulfobulbus alkaliphilus
GGTCGCCGCCACCTCGATGGCCTGTTCAAGCAGATTTTTTTCTTTATCCGCCGCAGTTGCCGGACGTGATTCCCACTGGGTGTAGAAGACGTTTTTGAACTCCTTGCAACCGCACTCCACCGCGCCGTTGTACTGGGGAGTGTAAGGCGGTACATGGCGGCTGACGATTTCGTGGGACGTGAGCAGACGCTCGTGGCCGTCGGAGGTGTACTGTCGGCCGTTATCGGCGAGGAGAAAGTGCTCCGGCGGTCCGCTGACGGCCAGGGCCTGCAGAACCGGTGCGGCCACCAGTGATTCGGTGGCTCTCCGGGCCAGGGCCCAGCCGAGAATGCAGTGCGAGAAGACATCGATCAGTACGGCGACCTTGAAGCTCTCCCCGGCCACCACCACCTCGGTGAAGTCTTCCGCCCAGATCTCGCCGACGCCCTGCGCTCGGATGTGCTCATAGGTGCCACAACCGACCGGGCGATCCCGGCGGCCGGAGAGTTCCTGGCAGAGGATCCGCTTGACCTTCTTTTTCAGCTGATCATAGGCCCTCTGGCCGATCAGGCCAAGCTGGTGGTAGAGCAGGTAGGCCTGGCCTTTGCCGCCGGCAAAGTGGGGAAACATGACGATGACCGAAGTGGCCTGGAGAACCACCTCTTCCGAAAGCACCTTGTGCGGGCGTGGTCGGCGTTCGTCGACGCCGCGGCACCACTGGTACAGCTGGCTGCGGCTGTGGCCGGCGACTCGGAAGATCTCGGCCACCGCCAATCGGGGAAAGCGCACCTGCATTTGACCGATCAGGGTCACCGTTTCTTCCTTTTCTTTTTTTTTATCTGGGGTCGTTGCAACGGTGCGCCGTCCTCACCGATCTTCTCGCCACGCAGTTCCGCCGCCTCAATCTCCGACCATTTCAACCGCAGACCGAGGAACTCGGCGCGACAGGTGGCCTGATCCCGCTCTTGGCCGAGTTGATTGATCTGCTCCCGCAGGGCCTGCAGTTCTTGCCAGGCCTCCTGCACCGATTCAGGACGATCGGCCGGTGG
>NZ_JAFFQC010000009.1 GCF_016918545.1 Desulfobulbus alkaliphilus
TGCTTGCGTCCTTGGATGTGGAATGCTTGAGCCGCTGTACCTTGGAGTACTGCTTCTTGAATTGCCGCTGGTGGTACTTGTGCTGCCGCCATCCCGGCAGGTTGTACATTCCGGCCAGTATCACGCAGATTTCGATGACCTTACGGATGGCGTCCAGCAGGAGGTTTATGTCGGTGGGAAAATGGACATCTGTTTCCACCACAAAGGAGTCACAGCGGCCGACGATGCCCTCTTCGGGTTTTTTTTTAATGCCAGGTGTCCCGCGCGGACGACTTCCTGGTTGATCCGGTCCAGAATCTCCGGTGTGAACAGCCGCAGATTATCCTTGAGTGTCTGCAGGTTATAATACTTGACGTCCGTCCAGTCGCTGTGACCGAGCATTTGTCGAAGGGTCTTATGTTCGTTGGCCAACTCATGGATACGATCATAGTCGGCATTGAGCCCTACCCTGAGCACCCCCAGGACCAGAATCTGCCATTGGGTCATGCCGGGGCGACCGTTCTTGGGATCCGCCTTGACGGTCTGCCCCTCGACTTGACGCTCAGGCAGGACCTCTTCGAGGATGGTGAAGACCGACCTGCGCAGTTCGGGCGTGGTGTAGATGTGCTGGAGTCCCCGCAAGATCTGCGGGATATCATCGCGGGATTTAGGGTCCAGTTTGATGGCGCCGATGGCCAGTTCACCCAACTGCATTTGAGGTTCGATTACTTTGCGCATGAAGTATTCATCCTGTGAAGATTTGCCGGGAGCGGTGGTTGTATCTGCTCAGGGGGCTTGCCCGATGGAATTTTATGGCGAACTATACCATAGTAATCAATATGTTACACTATTAACGGCTCTCGTCGTTATTCATGCTCTCATTTTCTTCATGTCTGGAGCATGGTGACAACAACTTGATTTATTGTTGTTTTTGAGTTTTAGTTCAGGCACTACATAGTACCCATGCGACGTTTTTTTCTTCCCCCCGACGCTCTGCGGAACGAGTTCATCCAGGTCAGCGGCGCCGAGGCCCGGCATATCGCCGTTGTCCTTCGCCTCCAGCCTGGGCAGCTCGTTGAATTTTTTGATGGCTGTGGCGCCGTGTACACCACCGCCCTGGACTCTGTAGAAAAAAACCTGGTCACAGCATCCATTGTCAAGGTGCGCCGTGAGAACAGCAGGCCTGTTGCTCCCCTGACCCTGGCCCAATGCCTGCTCAAAGGCAAAAAAATGGATTTCCTGGTGCAGAAGGCCACTGAACTGGGGGTTCATGCCTTTCTTCCCCTGCACTCCAGGTATTGCGAAAACCTTGCTGACCGGGTGCGCCAACAAGAGCGCTGGCAGCGGATCATGATAGAGGCCTGCAAACAGTCCCACCGGACGACTCCAATGCATATTCACCCCGTCGTCCCGCTGGACAAAGCAGACTTTTCCTTGTTCAGGCACCGCCTTGCCGCCTGGGAAGAAGAGCGGTACACCGCCCTGCCCTCCTCTTATGCCGAGCAACCCGGCGATGTTTGTCTTCTGCTCGGCCCTGAAGGCGGTTTCCACCCCGATGATTTGTTGGTGATCCATGATCATAAATTCACCACCTTTTCTCTAGGTTCGAAAATCCTGCGTGGTGAAACCGCGGCCCTGGCGGCAGTGGCCATTGTCCAGTATTTCTCCGGTGCCCTGCAGCCAAACCCGCCATGAGCTGGATGCGCGCCGGGCCACCCTGCAAGCTCTACTTTTTCACTCAACACTCCTCTTTACCTTTCTGATACCTTATGAGAGCTGTACTCCAGCGGGTCAGCACCGCTCAAGTCGATGTTGATGGGGTGATCACCGGGACCATTGCCACAGGTCTGGTTGTCCTTCTCGGCATTCATCACCAGGATGACGAAACAGACCTCAACTGGCTGGTGGATAAAATTCATCATTTGCGAATTTTTGATGATGATCAAGGCCAGATGAATCTGTCGCTTACCGATATCCAGGGAGAGTTGCTTGTGGTCTCTCAATTCACGTTGTACGGTGATTGCCGCAAAGGCCGCCGCCCGTCCTGGAATAATGCCGCACCACCTGATCAGGCCAGGTGCCTGTACGACCTGTTCATCGCTGCATGTCGTCAACGCGGCACCAGCACGCGGGCAGGCCAGTTTCAGGCTAATATGCAGGTAACCTTGACAAATTCAGGACCTGTGACCATCCTTCTCGATTCACATAAAACTTTCTGACACTGGTATACTATGACCTCTTTTGCCCAAGGCTCCATCTATCACGGCTTTCTGCTCGAACAAAAGGCCTACATTGACGAGATTCACTCCACTGTTTTTCTTTTCACCCATACAGTGCTCGGCTGTCAGGCTGTGGCCATCAAAAATCAGGATGCCAACAAGACCTTTTGCGTCTCCTTTCTGACCGTACCCGAAGATTCCACCGGAGTTGCCCATATTCTCGAGCATTCAGTGCTCATGGGTTCGAAAAAATATCCAATCCGGGATGTCTTCGGCGAAATCAACAAGGGAGGCCTGATGACATTCCTCAATGCCATGACCGGATCGGATACCACCTGGTACCCCTTTGCCACCCGCAATCTCAAGGAATATTTCAATATCATGGATGTGTACTGTGATGTGACCTTCCATCCTTTGCTGTTGCAGTCGACCTTTGAGCAGGAAGGATGGCACTATCACCTGGAGAACATCGACGATCCGGTCCAATACACTGGCGTCGTGTTCAACGAAATGAAGGGCGCCTATTCCGATCCCATCCGTGCATTGTTCCACCATACCTTTCGCGGCCTGATGCCCAACTCAACCTATGCCCATGAGTCCGGAGGCAGTCCCCGCCACATTCCCGACCTCAGCTACGAACAGTTTCTTGCCTTTCACCGCTCCCACTACCATCCGGCAAACAGCACTTTCTTCTTTTACGGCGATGCTCCGCTTGATCAGGAACTGGCCTATATCCAGGAACATATTCTCCGTCACTATCCAACCCCGGTCCCCAGGGCAATCATCAGGGAAGGCGACAACCTGGAGGAACCGCTGTTCATCGAAGAGAGCTATCCCGTACAACCCGGCAGCTCCACTAAGCAGAAAACCTTTGTAGCCATCAGTTCCGCCGTGGGCACTGTTCATGACCGCAAACTGAGCGCCTCTTTTCAGATCATTGCCAATATCCTCTACAACTCCGACGGTTCCCCGTTGAAGAAAGCGATCATCAATGCCGCTCTGTGCAAGGATTTTGGTGGTCTGTTTCTCAGCAATTCCAGTTTGAAAACCTTGATCATCACCTATCTGGTGGGCACTGATCCGGATAAACGAGATCATTTTCTCGCTCTGTACAAGGCCACCCTGACCCGTATGGTCGAAGCCGGCCTGGACAAGGATCTGGTTCTTTCCGAACTGAACAAATATGAATTCACTGTCCGGGAAGAGATGAACAAGGCTCAACGCGGTCTCGATCTCATCGGTAAAGCCCTTCCCGCCATGAAACACGGCATGGACCCCTTCCAGGCCCTGCAGATGGATGCCCTACTGGCGGAAATTCGCCGCGAAGCTACGGAAAACGGGTACTTCGAACAGTTGATCCGCACCCATGTCCTCAACAATCCAGCGACCGTTACCGTTGCCCTTGTTCCGGACCCGAAAAAAATGGTCATCCAGCAGCAGGAAGAGCAGAATAAGCTGGAGACCTTTGCACAAACCCTTGATGCTGTCGGCCGACAACGCCTGGTGGAGCACACTCGAGAACTGATGGCTTTACAGACAATAAAAAATACATCAACAGACCTGCACTGCCTGCCTCGTCTCTCCCTGGAGGACCTTGACCCCCAGCCCCCTTTTCATGCTGTGCAGCCATCCCATCTGGCAGGGGTTGAATTGCTCATCAATGATCTGGAGACCAATGGCATCTGCTACCTCGATTTCGGTCTGGACTGCTCCATGCTGCCAGCGGGGTTGCTGCCGTATCTGGACCTGTTCGCCACCATCCTCACTGAAATCGGGACCCAGGAGAAGGATTACATGCAGTTCGCCAAAGCGATCAACCGTTGCACCGGCGACTTTTCGCATTCCTTCCAGGTCTATCTGCGAGCCGACGACCGCAACAAGGTGCGTCCCATCCTCTGGCTGCACATGAAGGCTCTTTCTTCCCATTTGGACGAAGCTCTGGCCCTGTTGACCGAGGTTTTGGCCTCCGTCTCCTTTTCCGACCGGGAGCACATCGAGGAAATAGTCCAGCGGGAGTTCGCCTGGGCTGAACATGCGGCACAAAGTGAGGGCTACACCCTGGCTTCGACCCGAGCCTTTTCCCATTTAAGTCGTGCCGGCGCTTATAACGAGTATGTCCACGGCATTCACGCGTATCAGCACTTGAAGGATCTTGCCGGCACCTATCAGCAGCGTGAAGAAACCTTTCTCGCTGCCCTGGAGCATATCCGCAACCTGCTGTTCCGCCAAGCCGGGGTGATCGTTGCCATCACGGGAGAGGATGGCGACATCCGCCGTTTCCAGAACCTGGGTGCCTCGGTTATCAAGACCCTCCCCGCCCCCCCCCTGGAGCACGTCCAACCCCAGTTTACCGTCGCTCCGGCCAGACAGGCTTTCACCACCTCAGCGGATGTGGTGTACAATGTGCAGTCCTGTCCCCTCTTTGCAGATCCGGCAGGGTATAATGGCTCCTTTGAGGTTCTCAGGACCTGGCTCTCGCGCGATTATCTCTGGAACACCGTACGCCAGATGGGTGGTGCCTATGGCTGTTTTGTTCAATTCAACCACTTGAGCGGTAATTTCGGCATGGTCAGCTATCGTGACCCCCAGGTGCGCAAGACCTACGAGGCCTATGCCGCACTGCCGAACCTGGTCAAGACGCTCGATCTATCCACGGAGGTCCTCCACCAACTGCTTATTGGTGCCTACAGCAGCTGTACGCCTCACCAGGGCCCGGCATCCAGGGGGGCTGCCGCACGAAACGATTATCTATCTGGAATAACAACAACTTTCAAACAAAAACGTATCGAGGAAATCCTGACAACATCCATTCATGATCTTCGCCGTTTCGCACCTCTGCTGGAACAACTGCAAACCGACCCTGTGCGGACCACCATCGGCAGTAGAGGAAAAATCGAACAGGACGACCACCTCTTTGATGATATCATCGAGCTGTAACCTGGGAGGACACCTGTACTACCCACCCCTGTGCCCTTTCTTCGGGCACAGGGGATCCGGTTGCCGTTCCTGGCAATACCTGGTGCCTGATTCGTGACGTCTGGACGCTTGTTTTGGATATATTCTGCTGTCATAACATTATCCTGAATCCGTGACGGCTGGAGTCTTCTTGGGATGTCTCTTGCTGTGATCAGGTTCTAATTGCAGCAGAACCCTTGAGGTTAACCTTCACCAGTCGCCCACGGATTCAGGATTATAATTGCAGCGAAATCCTTGGCAACAACGTTCACCATTCGCCCTTCGGGGCATCCATCGGCACGCCATCTTCATTGCCCGGAACCGCCCGATAAAACGTCTTTATTAACCGAAGGGTCACACGCAACAAAGCTGACGCACGGACGTATGCGCACGGATTCAGGAATACAGGAGCGAAGCCAGCCACACTGCTATAAATCCCGTATCGGGTTGCGGGGCACCATGGGGGCTGATTCCGCCGTTGCAGGCGTTGATAATTTATCCACCACCCGGTTGAAATAGGGGCCTTCCTCACCAAGATTGATCGACCGCCCCATTCGTCCCTCCAGCTTGGTTCTCAGGACGCCCAGCCTGCGCAGTTGCCGCACTTTTTCCCTTTCGTCCCTGCACGTTGTCAACAAATCTTCAATACGGGTAATCTCTTTTTGCAAGGCAACCTCCTCTGGAATATACCCGCCGTTTTTCAGCAAACGATATCCCATGCGCAGGTCTGCTGGTACATGCTCCAGATCATCCGGTGGCAACGGAACGTTTTTCCAGTGGCTGAGGTCTGCCATGCTCCCTTCCGCCATGGCCTGCTGGATTTTCCTCTCCGCAATTGTCTGTAAAATCGTCAGCATGGGTAATGCCCTCCCTTTTTCCTGAATCCGTGACGACTGGACGCTTGTTTTGGATATATCTTGCTGTAAGCATATTATAATTACAGTAAAACACAACCCTGACAACAGCCCTGCCGTCACAGACCAGGGTTGTCGTTATCGTCATCACCGGTATAATAAAAGGTGACGTTGCTGCGCTCCACTTGTGCAGCCTTCCGCGATCCTGCTTTACATTATCGGCATCCCCCCTCAACCAAAACCTGTTTCACACACTTGGCATCCCCCTGAAACCAGAACGACCGGACTTTCTTTGGGATTATTACACTGAAATCACTTTATAATTTTATCGAAATTTTTGATAATAATCTTCACCAGCCGCCCTTCTGGCGTTCGTCCGCACGCCATGTTCACGGTCCGTACCCTTACGCTTCAGTGTCCGCTAATCGAACTGTCAAAGACAATAAAGCTGACGCACGGACGAACGCCCACCGACCCAGAAAGGATGCAGGGGATTATTGCTCGAGCACGGTATCCTTCTTGAAATCCTGATCGTTTTTATCTGGATAGTCGACAATATAATGCAGGCCACGTGATTCTTTTCGTTGACAGGCACTGCGGACTATCAACTCGGCAACAACTGCCAGATTGCGCAGCTCCACCAAATCCGCTGTGAGCAGATACTCGTGAAAATGCTCCCGTATCTCTCTGCACACTGAATCCAGACGAACCTGCATCAATCCCAATCGCTTTTTCCTCCTGACGATGCCGACATAATTCCACATGAGCTGACGGACCTGATCCCAGTTGTGTTTAATCAGTACCGATTCATCCAACACGGCCGCTCCCCCGGTCTGCCAATCTTGCACTTGTATAGGTTTCTGCTCCCTGATGCTCTGAATATTTTCCTGCAACCACAGACTACCTCGATGAGCAAAGACTACGGCCTCAAGCAGAGAATTACTTGCCAGGCGATTGGCTCCGTGCAGCCCGGTGCAGGCTGTTTCGCCAAAAGCGAACAAATTATTCAGAGACGACTTCCCCCAGGAATCAACCAGCACCCCGCCACACATATAATGTGCGGCCGGCACCACCGGAATTGGCCGCCGGGTCAGATCAACACCATACTGTCGACAGACAGCATAAATATTCGGGAACCTCGTCATTAAAAACTCTGCGGGTTTGTGGGAAATATCGAGATAGACACAATCCGCTCCACTCGCCTTCATCTCGGCATCAATACCCCTGGCTACCGCGTCTCTGGTAGCCAGGTCGCCGCGATGATCGTATTTTTTCATGAAAGGTTCCCCGCGGCTATTGATCAACACGCCCCCTTCCCCTCTGACGGCCTCGGAAATGAGAAAATTTTTAGCTTCTCGATTGAAAAAACAGGTCGGATGAAACTGGACAAACTCCAGATTCGCCACCCTGGCGCCAGCCCTGTAGGCCATAGCCACCCCATCGCCAGTGGCAATATCCGGGTTGGTTGTATACAGATACACCTTGCCGCACCCGCCGGTACACAGAATTGTGACCCCAGCCATCCTGCTTTCCACCATGCCAGTGGTCCTGTCAAGGACATAGGCCCCCAGGCACCTGTCGCCACCCGCAGGAACCTCGCCCACCGCTTTTGAAGCCAGCAGCAAGTCAACAGCCAAATGGTTCTCCAGAACCTCGATATTCGCCGTGCCGGCAACCCGCTCCAACAACGCCCGCTCAATCTCCTTGCCGGTCAGATCCGAGGCATGCGCCACCCTTCGTACAGAGTGACCTCCCTCCATCCCCAGATCAAACCCCACCCCGCCCGCCCCTTTCTGGAACCTGACACCAAAATCAACCAACTCCCGTACCCGATCAGGACCTTCCGTGGCCACAATCCGGACGACCTCCTCATTGCAAAGCCCATCACCGGACCGCAATGTATCCTCAATATGCGCGTCGACAGAGTCTTCAACGGAAAGCACCGCCGCCACTCCCCCTTGGGCCAGATTGGTAGCGGTGTCCGCCTTTTTTTTCTTGGTAACCAGGGTTACGGTTGCAAACCCAGCCACCTTCAAGGCTAAAGAAAGCCCGGAAATGCCGCTGCCGACAACAAGCACATCGCTGTATTTTGCCATGATTGACTCCGGTGTAACAATGTTTCACGTGAAACATCGGTAAAGTTAAACGTAAAGGCAAGTAGCGGTTCACTCAACGGTTTAAGTATAGTATACTCGCATGTTGTTTCACCAATAAAGCAACGGAAGGAGGCAAAGAGTCTTGGACACGAAAGTTATTGCCCTGGCCAACCAGAAGGGTGGAGTCGGCAAAACCACCACGGCCCTGAACCTTGCTGCCGTTCTGGCCGCCAAAGGAAAAAAAGTGCTCCTGGTCGATTCCGATCCCCAGGGAAATGCTTCCAGTGGAGTCGGTGTCTTCAGGTCGAGCGAGGACAAGAACCTGTACAGCTGTTTTACTGGTGCCAGGGAAACGCAAGATTGCATCTTGAAAACCAATGTGAAACACCTCTCGGTCCTGCCAGCCTCAATTGATCTTGTCGGGGTTGAAATCGAACTTATCTCGCAAAACCAGCGCGAAAAAAAATTACAATCGGTTTTGCGTCCAGTGAGAGGACTCTACCAATATGTTCTCATTGATTGCCCCCCGTCCCTTGGTATTCTGACCATCAACAGCCTTACCGCTGCTGACTCGGTGCTTATTCCGCTCCAGTGTGAGTACTTCGCCATGGAAGGATTGGCACAGTTGATTCAGACTATCCGCAAGGTCAAAAAAAATCTCAACAGAGGGTTGTTTATCGAAGGATTGGTCCTGACCATGTACGACCGGAGAAACCGGTTGACGCATTCAGTGGCCAGTGAGATCCAGGACCATTTTGGCGATCAGGTCTTCAAAACGGTCATCCCGCGTAATGTTCGACTCAGTGAAAGTCCCAGCCACGGCCAGACCATTATTGAGTATGATGGGCAATGCAGTGGTGCTAAGGCGTACAAAGAATTAGGCAAGGAATTTTTAAAAAAACAACAACAGGGCAGGGGGGTATGAGCAATAAAAATGTTCTCGGTCGAGGGGTGAGCGCTTTGCTTCCCTTGGAAGGCCCGGAGGAAGAGAATAATTTTTTCATGTGTGATATCGATAAGATATCTCCAAACCCAAATCAGCCTCGCAGTTATTTTGATACTGAAAAACTGCAGGAATTAGCAGACTCCATTCGTGAAAAAGGGATTATCCAACCATTGCTGGTGAGCAGAGGCCACGGAAACCGATACCACCTGATCGCCGGGGAGCGGCGACTTAGGGCTGCGAGAATAGCCGAATGCGAAGAAGTCCCAGTGATGGTTATGGATTCAGGTGGTCCCGAAGAGAGCCTTGAACTGGCCTTGATCGAAAATATCCAACGCCACGACCTCAACCCCATTGAAGAAGCCACAGCCTATGCCAGGCTGATCAATGACTTCAACTTAACCCAGGAAGACGTTGCCAGAAAAGTGGGACGGCAGCGGTCAACGATCACCAATGTACTTCGACTCCTTGCTCTTCCCAGATTTCTTCAGGATGATATTGCCCAGGGAATCATCAGCGAAGGTCATGGCAGAGCGCTGCTGCGCATCAAGGATCATCCCGACCAGGTACAGGCAATCAGAGAGAAAATTGTCAATGAAGGTTTGTCGGTGCGGGCCACCGAGCGACTTTGTGGAAAAAAATATCCAGCTTCTCCACCACCTCCTGCGCGACAACAAACCAGTAGCGGCGACCAGGCATCTGCCCAGCTCTCCCATTCCTATTGTACGGCGTTGACCACACAATTGACCAACCAGCTGAATACAAAAGTTCGTATCATCCAACAGGGCCAACGTGGAAAGCTGGAAATCGAATATTATTCCAATGACGACCTGGACCGCCTGGTTGGCCTTTTGTCCCGCTGACCGCAACAATTCGTTGGCATGGCCTAATTCTCAGGATGAATTATCGCGGGCATGGCCCGCTCCTACAGGGTCGGGTAGGGCGGTAGGAGCGGGCCATGCCCGCGAACACAACCTTAGAGCCAGACCGCATCGGCAGGTAGCCTCGACCTCAAACCAACAGCGGTATGGTCAGCACTCTGGACAAGGAGTGCAGCGAAGATACAAACACCAAAAGTCAATAATGCGTAAAAAACCATTGTACCTCTTGTTGTTCTTTCTTGGCTTGTTCCTCATCGGAATCATCCTGGATGAACCATTGCGTGTGCTTGAACAAGCCCGAATCATCTGTTTGGCATGCATCGGTATCGGGTAGATGGAATCCTTCAGAAAGTGGGTGCAGAGCATCAGTTTTTTTTTAACCAATGGTTATTGGGGGTTTCTTGTTTCCGGGACCATCTACCAGGGCCCGTTGAAAGTACTCTGCTCTCCGGGACTCAACTGTTATTCCTGCCCGGCGGCAACCACCTTCTGCCCAATCGGCAGCCTGCAGCAACTCCTTCTCGGGCTGCGAATGACCCTGCCGGCAGGGCAGTTCTACCTTGGAGCCTATGTGGTGGGCTGCATGGGAATGCTCGGGGCACTTTGTGGCCGCATGATTTGCGGATGGATATGCCCTTTTGGCTTGTTCCAGGAACTGCTTCACAAAATACCGACACGGAAATTTGCGGTTGCTGCCTGGCTCACATGGGGGAAATACCTGTGCCTCCTTCTTTTTGTGATTGTGCTCCCCCTGACGGTGCTGGACAGTTTTGCCATGGGGAAACCCTGGTTCTGCCAGTTTATTTGTCCGGCCGGCACCCTGCAGGCAGGTATCCCCCTGGTCCTCATGCAGCCGGATATCCGTAACGCTGTTGGCATCCTCTATCTCCACAAACTGACAATACTTTTGCTTTTTGTCCTCTGGGCTGTTTTCAGTTATCGACCCTTTTGCCGAACCACCTGTCCCCTGGGCGCTTTTTATGGCCTGTTCAATGGAGTCAGCCTGATTAGGTTGAAATTTAATAAAGATAACTGTACAAAGTGTGGGGCCTGTCACGAAGTCTGCCCGGTGGACCTTCGTTTTAACGAAACACCGAACAGTCGTGAATGCATCGGTTGCCTGCAATGCAGCACGAAGGCCTGTCGATTTAACGCCATCTCTCTGGAAATAGGAGGTCTTGCTTTCAACTCGGCTCAACCTCCACCGGATAAACCCGTACAGCAGACACATTCGCCATGAAAACACGACGAATTCTTGTATCCTTTACGTTTCTTTTTGCCCTTCTTTTTCTTTTTCACAATGTCGCCCTGGCTTCGATGGTCGCGATCAGAGGCAACAATGTCAACATGCGGTCCGGACCAGGCCTTAATCACAGTATCATCTGGAAACTGGACAATGGATTTCCCCTGGAAGTCATCGGTCGTCAAGGCGATTGGCTCAATGTGCGCGATTTTGAGGGCAGTACCGGCTGGGTCAGTACCACCGTTACCAATACTGTGCCCCACATGATCGTCAAGACCAGACAGGGTTCAGACCGACCAATCAATATCCGCAGCGGTCCAGGTCTGGAAAACAGAATTGTTGCCAAGGCCCACCACGGCGTGGTCTTTAAAACCCTGGAAAAGAGAAATGATTGGGTCAAAGTTGAACACAGTCAAGGTGTCGTTGGCTGGATAGCCAAAAGATTGTTGTGGGGATTCTAGAAGCTGGCCCCCTCGGCCGGGTCACATCCCTTTCCCGTAGAAAACTCTCCACTGGTAGGGCGTTGCACACGTCTCAAACAGGTATTGGCAGCTATGCAGTAGTGTGCGCCTCGCTAGTGGCCTGCCACAATTGAAGGGTCATGGGTATTTATCTCCAAAATCAGTCCACATCTTCCATGGTCCCTGATAAAAGGCTTATCAAACTCCGTTTTGAGCAGGCAGCGGTCACCTATGAACAGCAGGCGACCATCCAGATGCTGGTTGCGGACAGACTGTTGGCCCTGCTGGCTGCGGCAGCACCTGGGGATCAACCAACCACAGGGCTGGAAATCGGCTGTTGCACCGGATTACTCACCGGCAAGCTGGTGGATCGCTTGCCGTCACTCACTGACGTGACTGTCAGTGATCTTGTCCCGGCTTTTTCTCCCTGGGTGAGGCAAAAAATTGGCGACCAGGTCAGCAACCTCTCCTTTCTGGCCGGCGATATCGAAACCCTCGGTCTTCCGCGGCAATATGATTTAATCATTTCCTCTTCCACGCTGCACTGGGTCCATGACCTACCTGCTCTGGTCCGAAAGTTACGCGATCACCTCCACGCCAGGGGAGTACTGGCTGTTTCCGTGTATGGTATCGATAATCTTCGTGAAATCAGGACCGTTACCGGTTTGGGATTACAATACCGGGATCTGAAACAATTGACAGGTGTCTTTGCCCGGGATTTCGAAATCCTCGCCAGCGACGAATCACGGGAGACGCTCTGGTTTCCCGACCCAATCTCTGTCCTGCGACACCTCAGGGCCACCGGTGTCAACGCACTTGGCCAACGTCCATGGAGCAGAAGGGAATTGAGGGCTTTTCACAGGGAGTATACCGATCGCTTTTCCGGCCTCCATGGGGTGCGATTGACCTATCACCCTATGTACCTCATTGGTCGTCCGCGTTGTTGATCCTGCTGAGATTGCAACGAAAGACAACTTCGATTCCTGAAAAAAGCATCGGTCATAAGGGAAGGGGACTTGACACTCAATGATTACTGCTAGACATATGCAAAACAAGAATCCAGCCGTCACGGATTCAGGGAGAAAAACCGAAAAATGAGGAACGCCCGGCTGCACAGAGTTCCGCCACATGTCCAGGTGCATTCATGAGTCGTTCACAGGGGGCCATGGCTATAGGTGGGATCGATACCGGAGTCGGCAAATCCTACGTGACCGGGCTCCTGGGCCGCTATCTTCTCCAGCAAGGGTGGGCGACCACGACCTTGAAGTTGGTGCAGACAGGATGTCGCGACACCTCTGATGATATCATGCTCCACCGGAAAATCATGGGCCAGGAGTTGACTGATTTTGACCGGCAAGGAATTACCTGTCCGTATGTCTTTCCTTTTCCAGCCTCTCCCAAGCTGGCTGCGGAGATGACAGGGCAGACCATTGAAGCCTCTGTGCTGGACCAGTCGCTCGTCACCCTGCAGAAGGATTATCAATGGCTGCTGGTGGAGGGTGCCGGTGGCCTGCTCGTCCCCCTGAACCGCGATCTTTTGCTGCTCGATTATATTGCAGCCAACAACCTGCCTTTGATTCTGGTTACCACGCCACGGTTGGGGTCCATCAACCACACTCGACTCAGTCTGGAAGCAATCAGGTCCCGCTCCATCACCTTATGTGGATTGGTGTATAACCTTTTTGGCGATCATCCCAAGGAGATTGTCCAGGATACCCTCAAGGAGTGTCGCCAGGCCCTGACTAGCTACGGATTCAAGGAGACAATCGTCCTTATGCCGGATATCCGCGAAAGCAGTGCCGCTGCCTGGCAATCATTGCTGCCTTCGGCATCAAACCCTGGTACATCGGGCAGCGAATTTATGAAAGGCGGCTGTTGACCACAATACACACCATTTGTGGAGGGTTTTCCAGTCCATTGATGGGCATTGGTGAAGGCTGTGTCTGGATTTTTTCCCGGACAGCCCTGACAAGAGCGCAGGCTTGAATTGCGGGTATTCGGTTTTTGAGGTCAGGAAAAGGCATGAAGCTAGTCGGGAACAGCGAATGCTCTGAACAATTGCCGAGAAACTCAGGAAGCTGCAACCTTTGCGAGAGATGTCGAGAGGTGTCCAAACCGTCCCGGTCCATCTGACATGGTCCGGGACGATTTTTACCGAACAAGCGGAACAGGGCGGAACAGCAGCGCCCAGGGAAACTTGCTTTTATCCTCCTAGTTCCGTGACGACTGGACTCAGGTTAGAACTACGACGATATTTTTGAAAATTCTCCTTCATCCGCCGCCCTTCGAGCGTGCGGACGAACGTTCACGAATGCAAATTATTTCAGGGCAGCGAGTGCTGCTTCGTAATCAGGCTCCTGAGCAATTTCAGGGACCTGTTCGGTGTGGAGAATCGTGCCGTCGGTATCGATGACGACAATCGCTCTGGCCAGCAGGCCGGCAACAGGGCCGCTGGTGATGGTCACGCCGTAGGTTTTGCCAAATTCAGGGTTGCGGAAGACGGACAAGGATTCAACGTTTTTCAGCCCTTCGATTTCGCAGAATCGGCTATGGGCAAAAGGAAGATCAGCGGAAATGCAGAGAACGACCGTGTTCTCCAGAGACCCGGCGGTCTGGTTAAATCGACGGACCGAGGCGGCGCAGACCGGTGTATCGATACTCGGGAAAATATTGAGGACAACTCGTTTACCCTTGTAATCAGCAAAACTTGCCTCGGAAAGATCAGATTTGACCAGGGTGAATTCCGGAGCCGGAGCAGCTTTGGCGGGCAGGGTACCGATGGTTTCTATGGCGTTGCCTTTCAAGGTTATGGTGGCCATGGGTTTTTCTCCTTGCGTAAAATTGTAGTCTTGGGAAAACGACCGCTGCCTGGTCTTGAGGAGCGGCCTTTTCCGGGTTCAGACGGGTGAGGTGGGTACAACTCCCGGCAGAGAATAATCATTCTCTTTAAGGTGTAAAGATCAATTGCCCGTAAACGTCCAATAAAGTCTTCTTTAATCGAACGGTCACAGACAATACAGCTCACCCACCGAAAAACGTTCACCGATCCAGGATCTTCTCTTAACAAGTTACCGATCTTCTGCTGCCAAGCAGGCAGTACACCTCCCATGCAGAACCACATTTTTTCGCTCTATGGTGCCGATTCGCCCCAGGGTTGGGGGCAATGCTACTGTATCGAAAGCGGGCCAGGTGAAATCAAAAACCGAACCGCATCGATCGCAGAGGAAGTGGTGATGTCTGACATTAAGTGCTTCAAATCGCGCCTGACTTTCCTTGGTTTCTAGACGGTGGACAAGACGGTGTTTTTCAAAAGTGGCCAGGGTCCGGTATACCGTGTCCAGGGATAGTGTGGGCATTCGATCCCGCAAACGACGATACAGGGTTTCAGCTGAGGGATGATCAGAAGATTCCAACAGGGCACGATAAATTTCCATACGCTGCTGTGTCACCTTGAGTCCCGCATTTTTGCAGGTCTGTTCAAAATGGTCCAGGTCATTTTTGAAGTCGTCGGAATTCATTGCACCCAGAATTAATAATTTTTACCAAAACAACACTTGCTTTTTAAAACCTATTGATATCGGCGTCAATAGGTTTTTTCATTGCCCAAAGGGATACGACAATGTGGTTCTTGTTTTTTTGAGAACCCACAAACGACCACCATCTGCATGGGACCGGTTGCGTCCGGATCCCATGTACCCGATGCTCAGGCCCCATTCTCCAGCGATGCGAGCAAGGCGGAGATATGAGTCTTCTGGTTCAATCCGTCCAGCCATTGTTCAGGCAGAGCATCCGGGCCAAGATGAGCCCCGAGGACCATCCCGGCAGCGAGACCACGAGCTGCCGAGTCACCACCGGACATTACATTTTCGATTAAGGCTGTTTTCAGATCATCCGGATAGGTAACTATCAGATGGATGGCTCCGGGAAGCGCCGCGGCAATACCGCACATCTGGCCAAAGTGCCCGATAACCTTGCGGGTGTCCTTGCCGCCTGAATCCAAGCCGCCACGGATACGGTTATCGAGATCAATATCCGCAACGCCTGCATCCAAAGCATTTTCCATGGCCACCCGGGGATCGACTCCCTGCAGAACCTCAAAGGTGGTCCGAGCCAGAAATTCAGCACCCGCCAGGGTGGCGACGTTGTTGTGGGACATGGAGGTCTGCAAATGAACAGCTTCAAGGAGTTGCTCCAGGTTGTTCCGATACAGGAACACCAGTGGTGCAATCCTGGCGGCACCTCCGAGGTCCGACGAACTCGATCCCGTCGGCTGCGGTGGCGGGCTCTTGTCCATATTTTCCAGGGTCGTGGCGGTTGCCTTATCGATGTAGCCCTGATACCCGTCAAACAGGGATCGCCAGGAACGGCTGAAGCCATCAAGGGAAAACCTTCCGGTTGCGGCGATGGATTCAAGCAAGACCAGAGCCTGGTCACCATAATGGGTAAAATCGCCCCGACCTTTGGTGGCATGGAACGAATCGGGCAGAGGTGCGCGCAGGTCATCAACTCGACCGATGCGCCGATCGATCTCAGCGATATCGTACACCCAGTGGGCTCCCAGGGCCAGAGAATCGGCTACAAAGGAAGCCTGTACCATTGCTGTTGCGTGTGTGGTCATGAGCATTCTCCTGGTAATGTGTGGTTGATCTGAAACGCATCGGGCGACCACCCCTTCTGTGGTCCTTCTGTGTCCATCAGTAGGGGGGAAAGACGACATTTGTCTAACCGGGATGTCGGCTTAACAAGAATAAAGATATTGGAACATGACATGAACGTGCTCATGCACGGTCTCTTGAAAATCGGCCGCTGAAGTAAAAGTTTACGAGTACAAGAAATACCCTCTGTACTCAACAGGCAAGGGAGATAGTACATAAAAAAATTGACGCGAAGCCTGCGGATTAGTAAATGTTACCACGTTCTGCTGTAGCCCTGTACCAGAAAACTGGTTCATATCTGTCCAGAAGCGAGATTTTTGCTTTGCATCAACCTGGATCCGTGAGCGTAACTCATTGATGCAGCGGGAGTCAATCAGCCCTGGGGACTGCATTGTGCAGACATCTGTGTCGACCCACCATGAGGTGCGGTTTCACTCTAACTTCCAAGCAAGGAGGTACTTGTATGAAAAAACGTATGATGTTGTGGTTACTGGCAGGATTGGTGGCTGTGCCGTTTGTGGTCGGGCAGGCCTTTGCAGAGATCCGCATCGGGTTAATGGCGCCGCTGACCGGTTCCTGGGCCAGCGAAGGCCGGGCTATGAAGCAAATCGTTGATTTACTCGCTGATGAGGTCAACGAAGCCGGCGGTGTGTTGGGGCAGAAAGTGGTCATTATTGCCGAAGACGATGGTGGTGATCCCCGGACCGCTTCCCTGGCTGCTCAGCGGCTTTCCACGCAAGGCATCGTTGCGGTGATTGGAACGTATGGTTCCTCCATTACCGAGGCTACTCAGAATATTTACGATGAAAACAAGATTGTTCAAGTAGCTACAGGCTCAACCGCTATCCGACTGAGTGAAAAAGGACTGCAATATTTTTTCCGTACCTCGCCGAGGGATGACGAACAAGGACTTGTTGCCGCCAATACTCTGAAAAACATTGGTTTTGAAAGGATCGCCATTCTCCATGACAACACCACCTATGCCAGGGGATTGGCCGATGAAGCTCAGGCTTTGTTGCAAGCGGACGAGTTGGACATCGTCCTTTTTGACGCTTTAACCCCGGGAGAACGGGATTACAGCGCCATCCTCTCACAACTGAGGTCACGTAATCCCGATGTCGTTCTATTTACCGGATACTTTCCCGAAGCGGGTCTGCTGCTCCGCCAGAAGAAAAACATGGGCTGGGATGTACCGTTCCTTGGTGGTGACGCCACCAACAACCCTGACTTGGTCAGTATTGCCGGTACAGAGGCTGCAGAGGGTTTCATGTTTTTAAGCCCGCCTGTTCCCCAGGACCTGGATTCCGCAGAGGCGATGTCCTTTATGACCGCATATCGGGAAAAATATCAAGGCGATCCCGCCTCGGTCTGGGCTGTACTGGCCGGCGATGCCTTCAAGGTGCTTGTTGCCGCCATTGAAGGAACCGGCTCAACAGAACCGGATGAAATCGCTGAATTTCTCCGCACCGGTCTTGAGGATTTCCAGGGCTTGACCGGAACGATAGCCTTTGATGACAAAGGTGACCGGGTTGGTGAGTTGTATCGTCTGTATCATGTGGACGGCGAGGGCAATTTTGTTCTTCAGCCCTAACTGGTCCTGATCCGTCTGTCCATACATACCGGACGACGGGTCTCTTCAGCCCTTCACGGCCTGCCGGGATGGAATAATTCATCCCGGCAGGCCTCATTCAACGCACCGGTACCGGGGAAGCGCTATGCAGCTTTTTTTTGAACAACTGACCAACGGTCTGGCCGTGGGCGGTATTTACGCTCTGATTGCGTTGGGCTACACCATGGTCTACGGTGTGCTCAAGTTGATCAATTTCGCCCACGGCGATCTGTTCACCATCGGTGCGTATCTGGGACTTACTCTGCTGGTATCCATGGGGCTGACCAGTCATCTTGGCCCCCTGGCAGGCATCCTTGTCCTCACGATTATGGTCATGGGCCTGGTGGCGGTCATTGGAGCCCTGCTCGAACGGGTCGCCTATCGACCCTTACGCACATCACCCCGTTTGTCGGCCGTAGTTTCAGCACTGGGAGCATCGATATTCTTCCAGAATGCCATCATGCTCATTTACGGAGCGCGATTTCGAGTCTATCCCCACGATATTCTTCCAGTCACCTCGATTACCCTTTTTGGTGTTCAGATCCCGGTGATGCGGATCCTTCTTTTCACAGCTTCCATCGTCATGATGGCAGGGCTGTACTTTTTCGTCCAGCGAACCAGAACCGGAACCGCCATCCGCGCAGCAGCCATCGACCAGGGAGCCGCCAAACTAATGGGCATCGATGTCAACCGGGTGATCATGTACGTCTTTCTCATCGGTCCGGCTTTGGGCGGCGCCGCCGGGATGATGGTTGGACTCTATTATGGGCAGATCAACTTCACCATGGGCTGGGTGTATGGCCTGAAAGCCTTCACCGCCGCGATACTCGGCGGCATCGGTAATATTCCGGGAGCGATGCTCGGTGGATTGCTCCTCGGCGTGATCGAGGCCCTGGGTGCCACCTATATATCCCTGGCATGGAAGGATGCCATTTCATTTCTGGTGCTCATTTTGATCCTTATCTTTCGCCCCACTGGTATTCTGGGCGAACGGGTGGCGGACAAAGTATGAAACCGGCTACCCTCTTAAACGTTTGCATTGTGGCGGTCCTGCTCATCGCCCCCATATGGTTGAACGCCTACTGGGTGGAGGTTCTCAACTCCATTGGCATCTATGCTATTCTCGCCCTCAGCTTGAATGTCATTCTCGGGTATGCGGGCCTGTTCCACATGGGCCATGCCGCCTTTTTTGCCATAGGGGCCTACACCACAGCCATTCTCAACACCCAGATGGGCATTCCCGTTCTCTGGCTGATGCCGGTGAGCGGTCTTTTTGCAGGCCTGTTTGCTCTGCTGGTGGCCAGGCCGATTATTCACCTTCGAGGCGACTACCTGCTCATCGTTACCATCGGCATAGTCGAAATTGTCCGCATCGCCCTGGTGAACAATGTTTTTGGTTTAACCGGAGGAGCCAATGGTATCTTCGGCATCAGTCGACCTGTCCTTTTTGGCTATGTAATCCGCACCTCCCACGATTTCTACTACCTGATTTTCGCCTTTGCCGCAGTCACGGTACTGCTTTTCCGCCGTTTGGAAAATTCACGTTTCGGCAGGGCCCTGCAGTATATCCGTGAAGATGATGTCGCCGCCGAAGGCAGTGGTATCAATACCGCCCATTACAAACTGGTGGCATTCATTCTCGGTGCTTTCTGGGCCGGTATGGTCGGCACTATCTTTGCCTCCAAAATGACAATAATATCTCCGCAATCCTTCACCTTCTGGGAATCAGTGATCATGTTCACTATTGTCATCCTCGGGGGGTCAGGAAGCATCCGCGGTGTTCTTCTCGGTGCTTTTCTCATTATCGGCCTGCCCGAGATTTTCCGTGAATTCGCCGACACCAGAATGCTGGTTTTCGGTGCAGCCATGGTCTTGATGATGATCTTTCGCCCCCGGGGTCTCCTACCGCCTTCACCCCGAACCTATACCCTCAACCTACCCCCCCAATCGAGGCAAGCGGGCCCATGAGCAATCAGCCACTGCTGCGCCTGGCCGATCTGACCAAATCCTTTGGCGGTGTCATGGCGGTGAACAGGGTCAGCTTTGACGTCGATTCCGGCAGCATCGTTGGTCTTATCGGACCCAATGGTGCCGGCAAGACCACGGTGTTCAACCTCATCACCGGAAACTATCGTCCGGATAAGGGCGAGATTCTTTTTGACGGGCAGAGCATCGCCACTATGCGCACCCATCGGATCGTCTCCCTGGGCATTGCCCGGACCTTTCAGACCATCCGCCTTTTTCCGAACATGAGTGCTCTGGAAAATGTCCTGGCCGGATGTCATTGCCGGATGCGCTCCGGGGTGATCGGCTCCATGCTGCGCCTGCCCTGGCAGAAACGCGAAGAACGCCAAGCATTGGAAACCGCTGTCGCTGAACTCTCCTTTGTCGGCCTCAGACAACAGTTGGATCAAGTCGCGCGCAACCTCTCCTATGGAAATCAGCGTCTCCTTGAAATAGCCCGGGCTTTGGCCACCAGACCTCGTTTTCTCATTCTGGATGAACCTGCCGGTGGAATGAACGATTATGAAACCCAGGTCCTGGTTGATCTTATTCTTCAGATTCGTGACCGAGGTATCACTGTGCTCCTGATAGAACACGATATGAACCTGGTTATGAAAATCTGCGATAACCTGGTGGTTCTCGAGTACGGCATCTTGATTGCTCAGGGAACACCGGAAGAAATTCGCACGGATCAACGTGTCATTGACGCTTATCTGGGCGCACCTGACGCGGATGGGGATGAGGATTTCTGACTATGCGTTTGCGTATTGAAAATCTGCAAGTAAAATACGGTAATGTGCAGGTACTTAACGGATTGAACCTGCATGTGGACCAGGGAGAAATCGTCACTATTCTTGGTGCCAATGGTGCCGGAAAGTCAACAACATTGATGACTATCAGCGGTCTGGTCAAGGCCAGTGGTGGCGGAATTTTTCTTGATAATCAACCACTCCACAAACTGGAAGCGCATCACATTGTTCAACGGGGCCTGGCCCAGGTTCCTGAAGGTCGTCGGGTTTTCAGCACCCTGACCGTGCTCGAAAATCTCCATCTTGGAGCGTATTCCACCACAGATAAAGATCGGATAGCACAAAATCTGGAAAAAGCGTACGCCATGTTTCCCATTCTGTACGACCGGCGCAGCCAATTGGCAGGAACCCTCAGTGGTGGCGAGCAGCAGATGCTGGCCATTGGTCGCGGTCTAATGGCCAATCCTAAGATTCTTCTCCTTGATGAACCCAGTCTGGGTCTGGCTCCAATCCTGGTTAAATCCATCTTTTCAACAATCCGCAAAATTAATGAGACCGGCGTAACGATAGTCCTGGTGGAACAGAACGCTCGCCTGGCCCTGAAACTGGCGCACCGTGGCTATGTCCTGGAGCTCGGCAAAATCGTCCTCGAGGATTCCGCCCGCGCCCTGCTGGCTAATCCTGAGGTGCAGAACGCGTATCTCGGCGGTGGGTGAGGTGTAACCTGGATCCGTTGAGCGGTCGTCCGTACAAAGAATCCAGGCTTCACGGATTCAGCCAATAATCAAGTTGAGAGGCACATCATCCCGGCGGTTGGATAGCATCGATAAGCGCCAGAATATTGCCGGATACAACCTGTTCAAAATCAGCGCTGGCAAGTCGCATACGTTCTATCTTGCCCAGTTCATAACTGGGCATTCCAAAAGGAAAATCGCTGCCAAAAAGCAGTTTTTCAGGTCCGTAATGGTCAAGAAAATGGCGGATTTCAGTGGTCGAGGCTAAAGCTGAGTCGGCGTACACATTATCTCTGCGCCAAATTCCTGCCCGTTCCAAAGATTGATAGGAACCATTGAGACCACCGAGATGAGGTATGATGATTACTGCCTCTGGAGCCAGATGGTTTATAAAACGCAGTGTATTTTCAAAACTCTCTTCAAAAACGATAGGCAGGCGACGTCTCGTTATTTCCTTAATCATTTTGGCGCAACGGGGATCTTCATAGTTGTATTCAGGTTCATAGGAATGGCGATGCCATTTGATACCGCAATAGGGATGCGCCAATTCTTCGATGGCAAAATCGTTCCAGACGAACAGATAAGGAAAAACGGGTTCTCCAGAAGACGCCAATTGTAAGAGATAGTGATTCGCCGAGCGCCGGATCTTTCGCCACGTATTATTATCTTCAAAATAGTAATTATTACGGTCATAAATATCCTCTACCGGTGCAAAAAGGCAGGCATCGGTGATTTCGGCCTGACGAAGCAATGGTTCGATACTCTCGTAAGGAAGATCGACATGCTGGGTGCCGCAATGGATATGACTGTCTATTATTCGTGTTCCACCCATTTTATTCTCCTCGCAGTTTATTGACCTGAATTCCCTGACTAGAGCCAAATATATACCCCGGACAACAGCTCGGTCGTCACGGATTCAGATGATACTTTTGTTGATATCCTGTGTAAATAGTTGTTGAAACAATGTGCGAATATGTGCACGTATAATTCTCACCAACAGACTCATAAGAAGCAAACAAAAAAAATAACAAAAAATATATAATAAATATAGAATGTTATAAAAATAACCAACATACTAACCATGCTAATAACAACAATAATATATTTTATGTAATAAGTAATTATTGCTAAATGGTATTTTGTCGGTCGAAAAAATTGAAGATCTTAAAAATGAATTCGTGGAAATTCGTCCGTGCGTCAACTTTATTGTCTATGACCGTTTTCACAAAGTACACTCCATCGGACGGATATGGGCGATGAAAATAGCCTGCGGACGAATCCCCCGAACGGCGGCTGGTGAAAGGTATTGTCAATGATTCCGCTGCATTTATAACATGAATACAGTGTGATATAGCCAAAAAATTCCAGTCGTAACGGATTCAGGAAAATTCTACAGACATAGATTCACATCCTATATGCTCACTTATTTTCTGGCGGTCGTTATCAGTCTGATCGTCCTGGTTTGGAGCGCCGACCGTTTTATTGATGGATCCGCTGTTACCGCACGGTATTTAGGAGTTTCTCCTCTTCTCATAGGCATGGTGGTGGTCGGTTTCGGTACCTCCGCGCCTGAGATGGTCGTTTCCGCAATCTCGGCTTACCATGGAAATCCAGGGATTGCCCTGGGGAACGCGTATGGCTCGAATATAGCTAATATAGCCCTTATTTTGGGTTTGACTGCGCTATTGAAGCCAATAGCCGTTCCTTCCCGTATTCTTCGTAAAGAATTACCTATTCTTGCCCTTGTGACTGGATTGGCCGCCTGGCAAATATGGAGTGGCGAAATTAGCCGTTATGATGCGTTGGTGTTGATGGTGGTTCTTTCAGGTCTCATGGGGTGGACCATCTGGCGGGGAATGAGGAAAAAGTATGATACTTTTGGCAATGTCATTGAGAAAAAAATAATCAAACAATCCATGCCAATCAATCAAGCCATTTTCTGGCTCGTTATTGGTTTGGTATTGTTGATAGCCAGTTCCCGTGTTTTGGTCTGGGGAGCAGTGGAAATTGCTCTGGAGTTGGGGGTCAGTGATTTACTGATCGGCCTGACCATCGTTGCCATAGGAACTTCACTACCAGAATTGGCTGCATCAATCGCAGCAACAAGAAAAAATGAGCACGATATTGTTCTGGGGAATGTTATTGGATCAAATCTTTTCAATACCCTGGCCGTGGTTGGCATAGCCGGTCTTATTCATCCAATGGCGGTCGATCCCGTAGTCTTTTACCGCGATGTTGTTATCATGACCGTACTGACTCTATCGCTTTTTCTCTTTGGATATGGATTTCGTGGTCCAGGAAGGATCAACAGATGGGAAGGTTCGGCTCTTCTTGCTTTCTATTTCAGCTACTTAGGGTATTTGGCCTACGGTGCCTTCAATGCCTGAAAGTCATGTCACTCGATCCGTGAGCGTTCCTCCTCTCGGAGGAACGCTAGGATCAGGATAGCCCGTCAGTCGAGAATTCGTGCCAGGCCGGAAATGAACTCTTCTGTTTTCGATCGAGAAGCGCGCCGGCATATTGGAGCGCAGGCTTGGAGGCACTATTGCGAGGTTGAAATGGAACTGCGACTAACAAAAGGTCTGGTGACATCAGCCTTTTCTGGATAGGGACTGGTTCGTTCTTCGTCACCAGACCCGATAACGACCTGTGTCGAGATGGACAAAATCGGATCTAGCGTAATATCCCACGCCTCCCCGCTGCAATTGAATGGCGCGTTGTTGAATCTGATTGGTTCTGGCTCCGGTAAAGCGGACATCAATAGCCTTACCCTGCATGTGAAGGCTACGATCAGCCACTCCAGCACCACCTTGCCGCAATTGTCCGTTGGTGGCAGGTGAACGAAAGGCTGATATGACCTCATAGACACCGTTTCGTCCCATATCCTCCTGGATTGTCCAGAGAATATCTAATAATTTTGGATCGATAGGATATACTTCACCACTCCTGAAATCACGGAGAAAATAATTGATCCTCTCCAGAGCAGCTGCATTGTACGCAGTGCCCCATGCATAGGTGACATCCAGGCTCTGTTGGGTGTGGATATGATAAAAAGAGAGAGAGCGTTTACCCACCGACCTTGTACTTCTTAGTACTGGCACGGATGATGCATTACTAATTACAGGTATGGATGCTACAGTAATTCCAGCGAGGATCCGGGTTGTTTGTTGTAAAAAAAAGCGACGGGTCAGAACTGGAGAAGTACTTTTTTCCGTAACCATGTATCCTTTTTTGATCAAAGGTTATGCAGAAATTATCTAGACGGATAGCTTCCACGTTGCAGGGTTGCAATCGAAATTCGGTCCATTAAAATGCATCTTCCCTTCTTTGTCAAAGGGTTTGCTGAAAAAACCAGACACCATGTTGACAATCGAAAGACAAGTACACCTGAATCCGTGACGGCGTCGTGCATCTTTTGGATATATTTGTCTGTAATCAGGGTATAAGTGTAGATACATTTTTCGTAGAACACCTTCACCTGCCGCCCTTCGGGGCGTCCGTCCGCAGGCCATCTTTGTTGCCCGTAACCTTTCGATAAAGTGTAGTTTATTCGAACGGTTACGGGCAACAAAACTGACGCACGGATGAACGCTCACGGATCCAGGGTGCAGAATATGAATTTTTGCCTTGTCAACTTTACCATGGACCCAATCCCTGGTTGAACAATTGAAAACCAGGAATTATTTTAACGGAAAAAAGGCGGATCAGCATGATTGAAGAGATCATTTCCGGTGGTCAAACTGGAGCTGATCGAGCAGCTTTGGATGCAGCCATACTTCTTGATATCCCCCACGGAGGCTGGCTGCCCAAGGGTCGTAAAACGGAAGATGGTCCACTGTCTCGACGATATACTCTCCGTGAAATGCATTCACGGCGTTATCGGGATCGTACTGAAAAAAATGTAATGAGTGCGGATGTCACCCTTCTTTTTTCTTTTGGTCCGCTCTCGGGGGGCTCAGCTTTGACTGAAGCCCTGGCAATTCGTCACGATCGTCCTTATCTCCATATAGACCTGGAACATTTTCCTCTCCACCAGGCTGCAGAAGCGGTGCAGACCTGGTTACTCAACCGCAACGCCAGAATTGTCAATATTGCCGGTCCCAGGGCAAGCAGCGAAGCACGGATATACCCAGCAGTCTTTGCAGTCTTGATGGCACTGGACTGGGTACAGCTCCGTGCTCCCGAGCAAAGTTTTCAGAGGAAGGACCGATGATCAGGAAAAAAACAGATTTCAATCGCCGACAGATTTTGCAATTGATGGGACTTGGCGCAGCAACACTGCTGACCAGCCGCTTCCTGACCGGTTGCGCCGTCAGCCCGGTCACGGGTGAACGGCATCTGATGATGATCTCGGAAAGTCAGGAAATCAGTTTGGACCGGCAGCAATCGCCGCATCAGTTTTCCGCGGATTACGGAGTTGTTCAAGACAGAAATCTTAATGCCTATATTGATGGCATAGGACGCCAAATTGCCGCCAACTCCCACCGACCGCAGATGCCCTTTTCTTTTCGGGCCGTTAATGCCGCGTACATCAATGCCTATGCTTTTCCTGGCGGATCGATTGCCGTAACCCGGGGAATTCTGGTGGAACTGGAAAGCGAGGCTGCTCTGGCAGCTTTGTTAGGCCACGAAATCGGTCATGTCTGCGCCCGACATTCCGCCCGACAGGTCAGCAAAGGTCTGCTCGCTGATATTTTTGTCACCGGCGCCTCCGTAGCCACCAGCGCAGCAGGATACCAAGGAGCCACAGATCTGGTCCAAGGCCTGGGAGCATTGAGCGCCGGAGCACTGCTGGCGCGGTACAGCCGGGATAATGAACGAGAAGCCGATGCCCTGGGCATGGCATACATGACCCGGACCGGATACAGCCCGGAAGGTATGGTGCAGCTTATGGAAATGTTGCAGCGAAGCGGCAGGAATCAGGCAAGTGCCATCGAATTGATGTTTGCAACCCATCCGATGAGCACGGAACGGCTGACTCAGGCACGAATGGCAGCCCAGACTACGTATCAGCAATTGCAAAGATTGCCGGTATATCGGGATCGATATATGGATAACACTGCATCCGTGCGGAGGGATAAACCGCTTATAACCGCTCTTCAGCAGGGCAGTGCAGCCATGGGGAAGAAACAGCATCAGCAAGCGGAACGGCATTTTCAAGAGGCGCTTCGCTTACGCCCGGGCGATTACGCTGCCCTGGTGATGATGGCCAAGTGCCAGCTTGTCATGGACAGGAATACAGCAGCAGAACGATATGCACTTGAAGCCACCCGGGTCTATCCGCGGGAAGCCCAAGCCCACATCATTACCGGTATAACTTCAATCATCAACAGGAAGTACAATCAAGCCATTCACCATCTGGGAGAATACGACCGTCTCCTTCCTGGAAATCCCGAGGTTTTGTTCTATCAAGGGTATTCATGGGAGCAGATGAACCATCGTCGCCAGGCGGCTGACCACTATATTGCCTATCTGCGGAAAAGAAATCAGGGTCAACGGGCGCAATACGCCCACAACCGGCTGAGAGAGTGGGGGTATATCCGATAAAAAAGTGGTCCTGTACTCAGTCTGGATCCATGAGCGTACACCCCAAACAACAACCAGCCGTCACGGATCCAAAGGTACAGGCAATGAAGATCAGGCGCCCGTGACCACGGTTGATAAGGATCAGTTGTTTTTCATGTCAAGCGCGGCCCGGACGGCAATGGCCAGACCGCGCAGGTCCACAGGTTTCATCAGTAAATCACTGGCACCGGCTTCCCTGGCTATTTCAGAATTCAGTCGATCCGAATAACCGGTACATAAAATAACCGGTATATCAGGATATATTTGGTGGATATCTTTTATCAACTCGATACCGGTGCGTCTGGGCATGGTCTGGTCGGTGAAGACAAGATCGACTTGTTTTTCGGCGTTTTTGATCAGATCGAGAACCTTATCGGGATCGCCGGTTGTCGTGACAATATAGCCAAAATGGCTGAGCATCATTCGACATGTTTCCAGAATTTCTTTTTCGTCATCCACCACCAGGATGTGCTCCTTTCCCATGGGAAGCGGCTCTTCACTGCTCTTGAGAACATTGTTCGCTTTTTCCTCGGTTTCCGGAAGCAGTACGGTAAAAGTGGTTCCTTTTCCCGGACTGGACTGCACCGATATTTCCCCCCCCAGTTCCCTGACGATACCATGGACCACACTGAGCCCCATCCCTGTTCCTTCTCCAGGTTTTTTGGTGGTAAAGAAAGGAGTAAAAATATGGTGAATGACATCACTGTCAATACCTTGGCCGGTATCCTGTACCACCAGGGAAACCCAGGAAGAGGCAGATCCTTTTTTTTCCCTGTCGCTGGAGATGGGGATCCGTTCAAGCCGAATGGTAAGCTGGCCGCCCTGTTCACGCATGGAATAAAAGGCATTGGCACAGAGATTCATCACTACCTGTTGAATCTGTACCGGAGCCGCCAGGACCTGAGCATCAGCCGCCTCGATGTTTTGAACGATGGCAATAGTCGAGGGCAGGGTGGCCCGCATTAATTTCAGACTTTCCTTGATCAACGGATCCACCATAACCGGCACCTTTTCCTCGGCGGATTGGCGACTGAACGTCAGGATCTGCTGAACGAGATCTGCGGCCCTTTTACCGCCCTTGCGGATATGAAGAAGATTGTTATGGAGATCCGTGTTCGGGGGAACCTGCAGCAGGGCCAGGTCGGTGAAGCCGATGATACCACCGAGGATATTATTGAAGTCGTGGGCAATTCCACCGGCCAGGGTGCCGATGGCCTCCATTTTTTGAGCCTGGCGCATTCTCGATTCAACTTCAACATCATGGGTAATATCCCGCTGCACCACAATGAAGTGAGTGACCACGCTGTTGCTATCGCGAACTGGAGAAACGGTGGCTCCAGCTACAAAGAGGCTGCTGTCCCGGCGGCGATTGACAATTCGCCCTCGCCAGACCTCTCCTTGAATGACAACTTTCATCTGTTCGTCGAAATGCGCTTCCTGCTCTTTGGCCCAGAAAAGCCGCATTGGCCGCCCGAGGCATTCTTCACGATGATACCCAGTCATTTCAACCAGGGCATTATTGACATAATCAACGATCCCTGACCGGTCGGCAATAAGAACAGCTTCCTTGACCTGCTCCACGGCCTCGGTCAAAAGACGTCGGCGCTCTTCGGCTTTTCGCTCTTCGGTGACATTCCGAATGATAACAGTACGGTGCTCTTGATCCCCCAACCGATAAGGTGCTGTAGTCATGACAATGTCACGCTGATTATTATTGAGAGTGAGAAGGATGGCCTCTTTATCATCGACAGCCGATGTCGCAGGTTTGTCGAGATTAGATACCAATGGTTCCCTGGACGTGGAATGGAGAAAATCGGTAATTAATCGACCAATCACCTGATCCACAGATGTTCCTTCCACCAAATCTGCTGCCGATTGATTCGCATAAGCAATAACACTATTTTTATCGACCAGAAAGACCCCCATCGGTACCAGGTCGAGCAGACCGACCAGGTGTTCCTTTACTACGCGAAGTTCCTGCTCCTCCTGTCTTCGAGCCGTAATACCACCTAACAACATGCCAAGCAGACCAATCGTCACCAGGGCGACCACGGTCACCACCAGCCATTGTGAGCGAAAGTCCGCCATGGCACCCAGTACCTCTCGAGCAGGGGTGACGGCAACAATGGACCAGACTTCCGGGCCAGGCAATTGCACCGGATAGATACTGGCAAACATTTTTCCCGAAAAACCTTGAGGGTCGATCAGGATATTATCGGAAAAGAGCAGAATGGCTTGTTCGCGATTGAGAAGCTTGCGCCGCAGGTTGGCCAGATCCTCGGATTTACCAGGCAGTTGATCCAGGGTGAGACCAACCAGCAGTTGCGGATCAGGGGCATGAAGTATTGTGCCTTCACCACTGATCAGCAGAACATATCCGTCCGGTTGCACAGGGAAGGATTGGAGAGAGTGGGAAAAGATTTCCTGGAACGGGAGCTGAAAAGAAAGACAGCCATCATACTCCTGGCCCCGGGGAACAGCGGCGGAAATATAAATACGATCCTCCTGCCCGGGAGAGGATATAAGATCACTGACCATTGGAGCTGGATGCTCCCTTTGTCGTCGGCAAATTTCCGTAACAGCATCCTGTTCTTTGCTGTTTTCGGCTGGTAGGGAAAAAAGGAGCGATCCCTGAGCGTCTGTCCGCTGGACCGCGACAATATCATCGGTCCGGATAGAGAGAAAATCTTCCAGAAGCACTTTACCGCTGTCTTGCATATCACGAATGGACGGCTGAACAATAAGATAAGCAAGTGCCTTTTCATAGGTGGAAAAAAAGGACTCCAGAGCTGTAGATGCCTGCCTGGAAAGCAAAAACTGTTGAGCCCGGTGGGTTTCGATGGTCTTGTTACGAACCGAGAGATAGGGTAGGTAAAACAATCCGGCAAGAATCAGAGTGACCAACAGGGGAAGAGTAATGTGCTGGTACTTGAACCATAGTTTCATACTGTCGTATCCAAAAAAAAACTCTGAAATATCCTTCTATGTTTCAAGTATAGCAAATCCGGTATAGTTACAAAAATTTTAATTGACCCGGATTGGAAATGACTCACCAACCGCTCGTTCGTCAATCGAATTGTAGTGAACAGTTCCGCTGCCAGCCTCCTGAAGCCTCAACACTAAAGGTTCTTTAACAACCACGATTCTCTCCAGGAACAGCGACCATGGATATCAAAAAACTGGATGTATTCTGCAAGGTGGTGGAATTGAAAAGTTTCACTAAAGCTGCCGAGTCAGTGCGCCTCTCGCAGCCGACAGTCAGTGAACATGTACGCAGCCTGGAAAAAGAGATTGGCCAGAAGTTGATTGATCGTCTGGGCCGCGATGTCGAACCAACCCCGGTGGGCCATCTCCTTTACGGTCATGCCGTCCGCATGCTCCGCCTGCAGCAGGAAACACTGCAGGCAATCGCTGACTACCAGGGAACCTTGCGCGGAACCCTGCAAATTGGTGCCGGCACCATCCCGGGGACCTATATCCTTCCTGTCATCATCGGTTTGTTTTGCCGTCGTTATCCCGAGGTCAAACCCTCCCTTCATATCTCCGGTTCCAAAACCATTGCCGCCGGTGTTCTGGCCGGTGATTTTGACCTTGGTCTGGTTGGCGGCGTCTGGAATGAACGAGGACTGGACTGGGTCCCTGTTTTTGCTGATACCCTGGTCGTGGCCGTACCTCCAACCAGTTCACTGGCGTCCAGAGAATCGCTGCCCGTGGCCGAACTTTTCACACACCCCTTCATTCTGCGCGAGCCAGGTTCCGGTACCCGACGGGTTGTTGCCGGGATGTTCGATCAGCAGGGGTTACGAGAAGCGGATTTACGGGATGTTGCAATGCTGGGGAGTACCGAGGCGGTCAAGGAGGCCATCAAGGCGGGACTGGGTTTATCAATCCTTTCTTTGCGCTCGGTCGTCGAGGAGGTCCGCCATGGTCTGATTAAAACGCTTGCCCTGGAGGATATACCCGCTGAACGCATCATTTATCTCATCCAGCGGAAAAATCGGGAACCATCACCCATCGCCGCCGCTTTTACCGCGTCGCTGTCAGCCGCTGCCCACGAGGAGGACAAGCAATTTCCTTTACGATCATGACCGGGTGAGTCCATTCATTCAGGGAACCAGGAAAAAAGACGGAGCAGAACATGGAGAAAATCAACATCGAATATCAATATGATAATCTTACAGAGTTGACAATGGGCTTGCGTCGTTTCGCTGAAGAGCGACAATGGCAACGGTTCCATAGTCCGAAAAACCTGGCAACAGCTCTGATCGTCGAGGCCGCCGAATTGCTGGAACCATTCCAGTGGCTCAGTCAAGGCGAAAGCACCTGTCTTGGTCCTGAAACCAAAGACCAAGTCGCTCTTGAGATTGCCGACGTTCTTATCTATCTGACCAGACTGGCTGACCAGCTTGACATAGACATGTTGACAGCGGTGTCGAAAAAGATGAGGTTAAACGCCCAAAAGTACCCACCAAAAATCCTCAGCCCCTGATATTTTCATAAGCTATGCTGGAGACTGTCGACGCACTGCAGTTTTTTCTGCCGCATCTGAGCGGAGCCAGGGTGAACCCTCTAGGGCAAGGCAACATCAACGATACCTGGCTGGTGGATCTGCCCAATGGACATAAAAGGGTCCTGCAGCGTCTCCATCGCGGTGTCTTTCCCGATCCTACCGCACTCATGGCCAACATCAGATACCTGACCGAACATCTGCGGCGGATGGCCCCATCACCGCCGCTGGTCTTTTACCGGCTTCTCTCCAATCCGGAAGGCAAGGATTTGTATCTTGATCCTGCGGGATATGGCTGGCGGCTGCTGACCTATATTGACAGGACCCGGACCCTGCAGACCCTCGAGCACAGGGGACAGGCACGGGAAATCGGTTCCTTGTTGGGATCTTTTCACCACTTGACCGCAGACATCGATACCGAGATCCTCACCGACCTGTTGCCTGATCTGCACAACACGCCCCGGTACCTGGAACAGTATGACACCTGGCGCGACACCTCAGGCAAGAGCACCCGATGGGAAAACTTCTGTCATCAGTATATCGAACAACAACGGCCAACAGCTGACCTCCTTGAACGTAACAGACAGGAACTGACCAACCGGGTGATTCACGGAGATCCCAAGACCAGTAATGTTCTTTTTGCCGCGGAAAGGGATCAGGCTGTCAGTCTCATTGATTTTGACACAGTCAAACCCGGATTGCTTCTCCACGATCTCGGAGATTGTCTCAGGTCCTGCTGCAATCGTGAAGGCGAGGCTTGCCGGGAGCCGAGGGCAACCACTTTTGATGCTGATTATTTCCAGGCCCTGCTCACCGGCTACATGCAGTCGGCTGGTCACCTTCTTGTTTCCGCGGACCGGGCACTCCTGGTGGAGTCGGTCAAGCTCATAAGTTTTGAGCTGGGAGTGCGTTTTTTCACCGATCATCTCAACGGTAATCAATACTTCAAAGTCAAGCGTGATGGGCAGAATCTGGATCGTGCCCTGGTCCAGTTCCATCTCAACCAGTCCATCCGCGATCAGCAGGGTGATCTGGAACAGCGGTTTCGAAAGTTGTGCAGATCTGTCGAAGGATACACCTAACAGGATCTTTCCTTTCACCTGAACCCGTGACGGCTGAAAGCTGACGCACGGACGAACGTTCCCGGATCCAAGCTTTCAGGCTCTCCACTTCAGGCCGATGAAAGTACCCGGTCCTCCTCATCCTTGCATTTGCTCGCCGCCCGGTTTATAGCTGTGGCTATGCAGTGTTCACTTCCGGTTCAAGTTCTCTGGTCAGGTAACCTCTGTCTGCATCCAGTAAACGTGTACTCCGGTTCACCTCTCCGGTACGGATATTCCGGACCGGTCACCATTGTCGATGAGGAAAGACATGATTATCAATCAAGGAAAATCCGTTGCCATAACCTATACCCTGACCCTGGATAACGGCGAAACCGTTGACAGTAATGTTGACGGGAAACCTCTCAGGTACACCCAGGGTAGCGAGGAAATTATCGCCGGCCTGGAACAGGCTCTTGAGGGGCGAAGGGCCGGTGAAACCTTTCAGGTAAGCATCGAACCCGAAAACGGTTACGGTGTTCTCTCCGAGGAGGCCTATATCCAGGTGCCTCTCCAGCATCTTCCCGAGGAAGCCCGGCAAATCGGTGCGGTCCTCACCGCGAAAGGACCGCAGGGGCAGGAGTTGCAGGGGGTTATCACCGAAGTGTCCGATGCCATGGCCACTCTTAATTTCAATCACCCCCTGGCCGGGGAAGTGCTTCATTTCGAGGTAACCGTAGTGCAGGTCGAAGAAGCATAAGCCTGGAACCGTGAGCAGACAATGACCGTCGTCCCTTTTTCTCTTGAGTGCCGATCAACGGAATGCAAGGCCCGATGCGCTACCTTAACGACCCTGCACGGTCCGGTACAGACCCCGGTCTTCATGCCGGTGGGGACCCGGGCCTCAGTCAAAGCCATGACACCGGAAAATCTTGCCGAGATTGGCGCACAGATCATTCTCGGTAACACCTACCACCTGTATCTCCGTCCAGGTCATGAACTGATCCGGAGCTTCGGTGGCCTGCACCGCTTCATGCACTGGCAGCAACCCATCCTGACCGATTCAGGAGGGTTTCAGATTTTCAGTCTCCGGGAGCTGGCTAAAATCAGCGAAGAAGGAGCAGCTTTCCGCTCCCATATTGATGGTACCCGCCTTTTCCTCAGTCCGGAAAACGCCATCCAGATTCAGGAGGCCCTGGGGTCCGACATCATGATGGCTCTTGATACCTGCATCCCTTATCCGGCAACCCGTGATCAGGCTGTTCAGGCCACTGACCTGACGGCACGCTGGGCCAGGCGATGCCGTGCGGCGCAAACCGACACCGGTCAACTTCTCTTTGGCATTGTCCAGGGCGGGATGTACGCTGACCTGCGCCTTGAGGCCATAGAGGAGTTGCAAGCTATCGGCTTTGACGGGTATGCCCTGGGCGGGTTGTCGGTGGGGGAACCCAAGGAACTGATGATCGAGATGCTGGCAGCCACCACCGATCATTTGCCGGTCCATCAGGCCCGGTACCTTATGGGGGTCGGTACACCGGAGGATCTGGTGGAAGGGGTGTACCACGGTATCGATATGTTCGATTGCGTCATGCCCACTCGTAACGCCCGTAATGGAATGCTCTTTACTTCACAGGGCAGACTTGTTATAAAAAATGCTTGTTTTCAGGATGACCAGCGGCCTCTGGATGAGAGCTGCGGCTGTTATACATGCCGCCATTTTTCAAGGGCCTACCTGCGACACCTTTTTCAAAGCCGTGAAATTCTGTCCTATCAGTTGAACAGTATCCACAACCTGTATTATTATTGTTCACTGATGGCCGGTATGCGTGATGCGATCAAGGAAGATCGTTTCATGACCTTTCGCCGCAACTTTTATGATCAACGGATCGATCCGTTGGCCCACACTAATGAATAATTGGAGGATTTTTCCATGAATGGAGTTGCATGGGCTGCAGACGGTGCAGCAGCCGGAGGTGCTGCCACTTTTGCTCAATTTATCCCGCTCATTCTCATTTTTGTTGTTTTTTATTTTCTTTTGATCCGGCCTCAGCAAAAAAAAGCCAAGGCGCATCAGCAGTACCTTTCCAACTTACGAAAAGGAGACAAGGTGATCACTGGTGGCGGTATCCATGGCCAGATCACCAACCTGAGCGATTCGGTCGTCACCCTTGAAATAGCCGAGGGGGTACGGGTGAAAGTCAATCGTGGTGCCATTGCCGGTTCTGCCGTTGACAACGGCAGTCAGGCGCCGGCCAGATGAGGGATCAGAGGCCAGTGCTGATTTTCATCGTGCATGAAAAGAAATCCGGAATGCGCCTCTGAGCCATAACCAGCCGTTCCATCGCTCCCCCTGGAAAGGATTCGGCCTTGTTCAAGCGAAGAAGGCTGAAGCTATGACCAACAGGCCGCACAGCTGTGTTTTTCCTGAATCCGTGACGACCGGACGAACGCTCACGAATCCAGGTATTCATCAGCTCTGCGGCCTTTTTTATGGAAACCGTGCATGCAGGAGCTTGTATTCAGCGGTCATACCGGCGAGTATCCACTCCTGGTAACGGACGAGGATACCCTGCGCAGTCTCCGTTTCGGCAGCCAGGAACAGCAGAGCTGCATCGACCTGCGCACTCCCTGGGTCCTTCAACTGGCCTATACCCGTTGGATGATGACCGCCCTCCTGCTGCACCCCTCGCCGGAAAAATTTCTTCTCATCGGTCTGGGAGGGGGCGCCATGGCTCATTTTCTCGTCCATCACCACCCTGAGGCCCGCATCGATGCGGTGGAGAAAGATGAGCAGGTCATTCGCCTGGCCCGTGGGTATTTCAAACTCCCGGTCCGGGACGGATTCAACGTCATTCAGCAGGATGCGCTTTCTTTTCTGCAGACCTCGGATACCTCAAGGTATCATATCGCTTTTGTCGACATATTCACTCCCGGGGCCATGGCCGGTCCTCTGTTTCTCGCTGATTTTCATCGTGCTGCTCTCAATCGCTTGTCATCGGATGGTGTCCTGGCCATCAACCTGTGGAGCGGCGACAAGCGTCTCTATGAGATGGCCCATCAAGCCGTCCGGGCTGCAAGTGGAGGTCGGCAATTGCGACTGCAGGTCCGGAAACGAAGCAACGTGATTCTCCTGGTCTTCCCCTCCGAGATCCCCAAAAAACAGATCAAGGAAGCACAAACAAACCTCCATAGGTACCAGCAGCGCTATCAACTTGATTTTTCTGGATCCCTGAAGCGACTGCGACGCGCTCACCGCCTCGCCCGCCTGACTTCGCTGTTTCCATAATCCTGAATCCGTGACGGCTGGACGCTTGTTTTGGATTTATCTTGCTGTAATCATCTTGTACTTTCAACAGAATCGACATCCTGTCCCTGGCGGATATGCTGCTCTGCCATCGATGCCTGGAGTCGCTGGCTCAATTCCGTGGCATGAAGATGCCAGCGCGGGGCTACCAGCAGGTGTGGGTGGGCACTGGACCAGAGGCGGTGAAGAACCACCTCCCAGGGAATCCTGGGCAACAGGCGGAGCAGGAGCTGCAGGTAGCCATCGAGGCTGAAGGTTGGAACCAGCCCTTTTGTATGGAGGCTATGCAGGGGGGTATCCTTCAGGACCTGGAGGTGATGCAGTTTGAGTGCATGGACTCCGAGAGCACAAACAGTTTCTACGCTTGCCAGCATGTCGGCCTCTGTTTCACCGGGGATGCCGAGAATGAGATGGACACCGATCCGCAGGCTGTCTTGAGTTTTAATCCGACGTACAGCTGAAAAAAAGTCATGGACGCCGTGGTTGCGGTTGAGCTGTTGGAGGCTCCGGGCATGGATTGATTGCAGGCCCAGTTCAATCAGGCATTCCTTACCACTGCTCTGGACCAGATCCGCCAATGCGGCCGGCAGATCATCGGCAATGCAATCGGGACGGGCGGCGATAATCAGACCAACACACTCGGGATCGGCAATTACGCTGGTCAAGAGAGGCAACAAACGGGACGTTGCCAGAGATGTCGGTGTTTCTTGTTGAAAATAACCGAAATAACCAGTGAATCGTCCGGAGAGCAGGTATTTTTTCCCTCGCCGGATTTGCTCATCGAGCGAGTCACCGGGCCGCAGGGATTGGGGAGTAAAACTGAGAGGGCGGCAATAGAGACAGCCACCGCGGTCCCGGTTGGGACAAGGGTGACCTGTTTCGAGGGGGATCTTGCCGATGGTTCGGCCATAGCGTGCCCGGCAATAGACACTGAAGGTATGGACAGGTGGTGAGTTCACCACCGATCACATTCAGGGGCATACTTGCCAGGTCTCATGTCATCCGTACCCAACAAGGGTGAGAAACGCCCTGTTCCCGGTGCGGACAGGGCAAGGTCGCTCATGTTCACCTTGTTTGCAGCACTTCATAATAACGTTCGCCGCTACAGGCCCGGCACAGAGTTTGTCCTTGCTGCTCCCTTTCACGACAATCCTGCACCCAGTCGCCGCAGTGCTGACATTGAACCCGGCGAAGAGGTCGTCCCGGCATGTCACAGTCCCGCACCGACACTCTGACCTCCTGGAAGAGAAATAAATCGGCAACAGGCATCACCTTGTACGCCTCGAGCTGGCGTTGATATTTGTCGACAATGTCCGGACAATATGTTGAAGACAGAGCCCGCGCTTCCTCACGGGCCGTGACCCGTACGGCAGCACCGCTCTCCAGGTTGACAAAGGTGGCTGCCATGACACCGAAGTCGACCCAGCGCAGCGATCGTTTGCCCAGGCTGCAACCGGTCACCGACTGGATGGCATCGGTGGCACAGCGATCAATTTCCACCAGCACATAGAGTTTTTTTCGATCAGCTCCTTTAGGATCATTGATTCCGATCCGCTCCAGACCGGCCATGGCCATTCTCACACCGATAACCTGACCGGCACAGAGGTGACCGTGTATGCGGGTTGATTCGGTGAGCAGCTGTTCAAAGGCTTCCATACACACTCCCATGGGGGGTTGTCTTCACTGATGTCACGGATTCAGGTGATGTGTCTCGCTTTGTGTCGCCATCCGTTTGTCGGGTGCATCATCGGCACTTGTACGGACCAACGCTCACGGATCCAGGTCATTGGCTGGTTGCCTGGTGATTCTTGATGGTCAGTGGTTGTGGATGAGCTATCGAATCAAACAGTTCCTTACAGAATCCACACTGCTGGCAGCGTTTATCACATTGGGAAAGCATGTTGGCAAAATCGAAGGACAGCATCCGGTTGTTGACATGCAGGCGTCCGGCCAGCCAGGAAAGGGCATCCATCAGGTCGAGCAGATTGCCATCGTAGCGTCGCAATCGATAGGCGCGGATGGCATTCATGAGAAAATCCGATCCCAGGGTCCGGCCGCACAGCTTGATCGTATCGATATGATATAGGAACAGGTCAATATCTTCGGGGCGGATAAAGGGAGAAAGCAGCAGTTTATGGGGTTTCTGGTCAATCAACCGCATGCAGCCGAGATCGCAATTCAGAAGGTGGGTCTGGTCCCGGCCATTGAGGTTACCCAGAGCGATATACGCATCATGGGAGAGTTTGAAGGGACAATAGGGAAGGCATCCCTCGTTGGCGAGAACCTCTAGTTTCAAAGCGGGGAAATGCCGATGAATTTTCAGAGCGATGTTGGCCAGTTCGTCCAGATTACGGTTGAGAGAACGATCCAGAATAATTTTTCCCGGCATCATGAAGCCGGTTTCATCGACATACGCCAGCTGGGCTTCGATTTTGTCGCAGGTGTCGAGCATGATGTTGACACCCGGTACCGCTTCGAGGCGGGCGGCGATTGTCGGCGCCTTATCGGCGAGCAGCTGCAGCAGATAATGATCACAGTACACGATGCCATCGATCACGCCGCGTGCCAGGTACTGGTCGAGGATCTGGATGAGGGGTTTGATTTTTTCCGGCCTGGTGAGCAGGTCGGGAGAATAAAACCTGCTGTTGAGCAGGGCGTATTTTCGTACCCCGGGAAGTCGCTCCAGACCAGCAAGAATTTTTTCCTGGTCACCCGGGGGATGAATGTTGATCCGGCTGTCAAGAGGCGGACTGTGCAGCAGGCTGAAATGAACACTGTCCAGGTCGGGGGCGCAATATGTCAGAAATTCGACATAACCTTCCTCCGGAAGAAAAGGGACATTGAGAAACGGTTTCATAGAGGCTCTATTTGTTTGCGTAACAAAGATTGGCTTTCGATAGAGGGCAGAGGTGGATCGGTACGGAGGAGAACGCGCGTGTTGGGATGCACCCGTTTCTGGGGTGTACCGTCTTCAAGCCACATGCCGGTCACCTGGACCATGTCCGGCTCAATGGCGCGGCCGAGGTATTCAATCCGATCACCCAGAGAAAGGCCATGCCGCGTCTCCACCAGCAGAGGCGTAACGTTTCGGACAATGGCCACCGGTACATACCGTTGTTCCAGTCGCATTGTATCATAGATCATGTCCGCGGATGAAGGGCTAGCGGTGAAAAAATTTTCAGATTGTCCACGGGTGCCGATCTTTTCTGCTTCTTTATGAAAAATTTCTGGAAGAATAAGGGCTTGGGCCTGTCTTCCCGCAAGAACCTGTTCCCGGATCCAGTCAAGAGCCAACCGGTACAACCGCACCACCGCCGCAGCATAGCTGATTGACTTCATGCGTCCTTCAATTTTCACGGCATCAATACCGGCTGCAATCAGCAGGGGCAGACGATGCAGGAGGCACAGGTCACGGGAATTGAAGATGTAGGTGCCGCGGTGGTCTTCCTCCACGGGAAAATATTTGCCCGGTCTTTTTTCCTCGACCAGAGCGTAGGAGTAGCGGCAGGGGTGGGCGCAGTCGCCCTGATTGGCGTTTCGCCCGGTAAAATAGCTGCTCAGCAGACAACGACCGGAGTAGGAAATACACAGAGCCCCGTGGACAAAGACTTCCAGCCCCACATCCGTCCTTGCGCGGATGGTTTGAATCTCCTCCAGTCCCAGCTCACGGGCCAGGTTCACCCGGACGACTCCCTGTTCGCTCCAGAAACGGGCGCTGGCGTGATTGGTGACATTAGCCTGGGTGGACAGATGCAGCGGCATGTCCGGGACCACGCGGCGGGCGATGGCAAGGATACCGGGGTCACTGACAATGAGACCATCGGCGCCGAACTCCTGCAACAGGAGCAGGTAGTCCTCAAGGTGGTCCAGGTCCTGATTGTGGGCAAAGATATTGACCGTCACATAGATCCGTACATTATGATCATGGCCATACGAGATGGCGCGCTGCAGGGCATCCCGATCAAAGTTGGCGGCACGGGCACGAAGACTGAACTCCTTGCCGCCCAGATAGACGGCATCAGCCCCATAATGAATGACGGTTGTCAGCTTTTCGAAACTGCCGGCCGGAGCCAGGAGTTCGGGGATCATGTGCGTGCGGACGCTGGTCTGTTTTTTTATGGTCATCGCTGATTGATGTTCTGCCCGCATGAAAAGAACAGGGGATGAGGCAAGCGTTGACCTGCACTCAGTACACAATAATGGGGCCTGTACGCTTATTTTTCCGAACCCCTCGAGTTATCGGAGTTTCTATTGACAGGATTCTGGAAAAGGATAATAAAAGGATAAGGTGTGGGTCGTATTGCTAAAAATGCTCGGACCCCTTCAAAATTCAGACTCTATGGCAGTAAGGAGAAGGGTATGCTGAAGAAAAGTTATTCGAAAACCGGTTCGGTCTGTCGCGTTACCTTTAAATACGATAATGAAGAGAGCGCCCGTTCCGCTGTGCTGGCGGGAGAATTCAACGGCTGGTCCCTTCAGGATACCCCGATGAAACAGCTGAAGGACGGCAGTTTTTCGGTAAGCCTTTCCCTCCCGGCCGGGCAAACATATCTTTTTCGGTATGTGCTCGACGGCGGTGTCTGGGTCAACGACACTGAAGCCGACGGTTACGCGCCCAACGAATACGGAGAAGCCAATTCGGTTCTGGTCACCTGATCAGGGGATTGTTGGCGCGTATCTGTTTCCCGGCAGGTGCATGGCCCTGGCTGCCTGCACCTGCAAATCGGAACCGCACCAGGTTCCCGCTCTGGTCATGCCTAAAAGCTGTCTCCTATCCCAGCCTTGATGTAATCATTTTTCAGGGCGACATAGCGGCGCCAGGAAGCCTGGATTTCGCTGATCTGCGCTTCCGTCACTTCCCTAACCAGCTTGGCCGGAGTGCCCATAATCAAGGAGCGGGGAGGAAACTGTTTGCCTGGTGTCACCACCGAACCGGCACCGACAATCGATTCTCGACCGATGACCACACCATCGAGCAGAACCGCTCCCATGCCGACCAGGCAGAGGTCACCCACCGTGCATCCATGCAGGATAACGCGATGGCCCACGGTGACTTCCGAGCCGATGACGGTGGGGTGGCCGTCCTGGGCACTTCGCTCTTCACCTTCATGCTGGGTGATGTGCACCAGTGAATTGTCCTGGATATTCGTTCGCGCGCCAATGCGGATACTATGTACATCCCCGCGCACTACCGTATTGAACCAGAGAGAGACATCTTCTCCCAGGTAGACATCGCCGATCAAAGTGGCATTGGGAGCCACCCATCCCCCTTTGCCGACCTGCGGTTGATACGTCTTGTATGATGCTATCATGGTTCCTCCTGTTGTTAGTGCCCTTCAGGAAACAGCTCTGTTTCCCTGACTCTTGGTTGTCCTGTCAAATCTAATCCTTGGAATAGTCCTGAATCCGTGACGGCTGGACACTTTTTTGGATATATCTTTTTGTAATCATATCATAATTGCAGCTAAACCCTTGAAAAAAATTCACCAGCCGCCCTTCGGAGCATCCGTCCGCACGCCATCTTCATTGTCCGTAACCGTCCGATAAAGTGTACTTTAATCGAACGGCCACGAACAACGAAGTTGACGCACGGACGAACGCTCACGGATTCAGGATAGTATCTGCAGGCCTGGGGTTCAATCCGCCGGCACGCCTCGATTCAAAACAAGAAACCTCGTTTCCGGATGGGCACGGGTTAAGGCGCACTGCTACTCGCCTCGGACTCCAGTCCGGCCATCATCAAGGGAATCTGCTCAATCCCCTTCGGGTCGTCACGCTCGATCATACCGGCCAGGGAGCCGTTGAATAGTACCCCAATCCGGTCGGACAGGGCAAGCGCTTCGACCAGATCGCCGGTCACCAGCAGAATGCCGGCCTGCTCCCTGGCCTGCAACAGCAGATTCCACACATCTTCCGCGGCAGCGATATCGAGCCCCTGGGTTGGTTGTTCGGCAACAATCAATCGGGGCTTTCGAAAAAATTCACGGGCAAGGACCAGTTTCTGCAAGTTGCCGCCGGAAAGCTGCCAGGCAAAGGTCTGCAGGTCCGGTGGCCGGATGTCAAACTCGATAAGCAGTTTTTCGGCCCTGGCCCGGGCGGGTTCCTTCTGTAACCAGGGACCTCTGACAAAGCCGCCCCTGGTGGTGAGGAGAAAATTATCGAGCAGATCAAGGCTGGGACAGGTTGCCAGGCCCTGACGGTCCTCTGGAACGTAGCTGAGGGTTTTTTCCCAGGTCTGACGGGAAAAAAAGTGTTTCCAATCCTGGCCGAGAAGACGAATCGTCCCCTGCCTGGGACGGCGCAAGCCGCACAGGCTTTCAACCAGAGGTTTCTGACCATTGCCGGCCACTCCGACCAGTCCGAGAATCTCACCCTGACGGAGTTCAAAATCGATTCCCCGCAGCCCCCCTCCCTGGAGGCCGGCTACCTTGAGAACGACCTGCCGTGTCGGCACGGGTTTCTTGTTCACCTGCAGGAGAACCGGACGTCCCACCATCCGCCGCGCCAATTCGGATGCCGAGGGAATCGACGCAGCTGATATGCGATCGATCACTTCGCCCCGTTTGAGAATGGCGATGGTATCGGCGATTGACAGCACCTCTTCCAGCTTGTGACTGATAAAGACAATGGCTTTGCCCTGACCGGTCATTCGCCGCATGGTGGCAAAAAGACTGTCGGCCTCGGCAGGGGTCAGAACCGCGGTGGGTTCATCAAATATAAGAATGCTACTCTGCCTGTACAAGAGCTTGAGAATTTCAACCTGCTGCTTTTCTCCCATGGACAGATCCGCGACCAGGGCATCCGGTTTGACATGCATGCCGTAGGCCTCGGCCAACCGCCGGACAGTGCGGCCCATGGAGGCTTTGCCCAGCCAGAAACCCCGTGGTTGCCCAAGGAGAATGTTTTCAGCGACGGTCATGGCTTCCACCAGCTTGAAATGCTGGTAGACCATGCCGATACCTGCGGCAAGAGCTTTGTCCGTAGTGGTGAACTCCACTGGAGCGCCGTCCAGGTAGATGTGGCCGCTGTCCGGCTGCAGTTGCCCTGCCAGCATGGACATCAGGGTGGATTTGCCAGCCCCGTTTTCTCCCAGGAGGGCGAGGACAGACCCACGATGTATCTCCAGGGAAATATCTTTGTTGGCCTGCACGGAACCGAATGATTTGCTGAGCCGGTCCAGGCGGATAACAGGATGTGTGGCAGGCATTTGCTGGTCACCGATCACGGGATTAGTCACGGGATTATACCTGTCCGGTGATCATGGGGTGAACGAACTGGGACTCCGCGTCCCAGGGAAAGAGAATCCAGGTGTCCTGGCTCACTTCAGTGATGAAGGTGTCGACTTCCGGCCGTCCGGCCGGTTTGGCGTAGACCGTGGCAAAATGAGCTTTGGGGGCAATCTGTTTGACGATTTTGGCGGTGCGGCCGGTATCGACGAGGTCATCGATGAGCAGCCATCCTGTACCATCGCCATCGATGCCTTTGAGAATTTCCGCCTCGCCTTTTTTATCCTGCCAGTCATAACTGGAAATGCAGATGGTGTCGACCAGGTGAATGTCCAGTTCACGGGCAACGATGGCCGCAGGTACCAGGCCGCCGCGGGTGATGGCGATGATGCCTTTGAAGTATTCGATATTGAGAAGCCTCCAGGCCAGGGCCTTGGAGTCCCGGTGCAATTGTTCCCAGGAAATGGGATAGGTTCGTTTGTATCTGGCGTTATCAGCCATGCGCAGACCTCTTGAAAAGTGTTGCATCATCCGTTGATATCTTCCGCCTGGATCCGTGAGCGGATACCCCGAAGGGCGGCTGGTGGAAGGTGTTGTCAAAGGTTTTGTTTCTATTACAAGATCATTGCAGCGTGATGAATCCGGAATAAGCGTCCGGCTGTCACGGATTCAGCTTCCGGAGTCAATCCCTTGGTTCGATGTTGACACCGAGGGCTGCCGGTGCTCCTGTCTTTTTCTTGTGCAGGGAAGAAAAAACCAGCACAGCCACGGTCAGGATATACGGCAGCATGAGCAGCAGTGATGAGGGCAGGGTGGTGCCAAAAGCCTGCAGTCTGAGTTGCAGGGCCATGATGCCGCCAAAGAGATATGCACCGAATACGGCCCGACCCGGACGCCAGAAAGAAAAAATGACCAGGGCCACAGCGATCCAGCCCCGACCGGCGGTGAGGTTGTTGGTCCACAGGTGGGTATAGGCCAAAGACAGGTAGGCTCCTCCAAGCCCCATGAAAAAGCCACCGACCAGCACCCCGGCCCAGCGATAGGCAACCGCATTGATGCCGGCGGCAGCAGCGGCTCCCGGGAATTCGCCGGTGGCCCGGAGATTGAGGCCAAAGCGGGTGTAGGTAAAAAACAGCCAGAACAGGAGCGGCAGCATATAGCTGAGATAGACCAGGGGGTCATGGTTGAACAGAACAGGGCCAAGCCCCGGGATGTCGGCCAGGAAGGGAATGGGGACAGGAGTGAAACCGGGTGCGGCCTGACCGACAAAAGCTGTTCCGAAGTAATTGGCCAGACCGGTGCCGAGAAGGGTCAGGGCGAGGCCGGACACCACCTGGTTCCCTTGGAAAACAAGGCAGACCAATCCGTGCAGCGACGCGGTCAAGGCCCCGGCGAGGCCGGCAGCGCAAAAAGCGAGGACCGGGTTGCCGCTTGCCTTGGCGACCAGAAACCCGGTGAGGCAGCCGGTGAGCATCACCCCTTCGACTCCCAGGTTGAGCACTCCCGATTTCTCGGAAAACATCGCCCCCAGGGTGGCATAGAGGATCGGGGTGCCGGAAATCACCGCCGCGGTCAGCAGGGGAATGAGTATTTCCACGGTCATGAGCGGCTCCGCGGGACAATGCGATACCGCATGAAAAAGCCGCCGGCCAGGACGGTCATCAGAATCAATCCTTCCAGGATGGAACCGAAGGCTGCCGGTACCCGCAGGTCAAGTTGCAGGTGCTCTACCCCCACCCGCAATCCCGCGAGCAGAAAGGAGCTGATGGCGATATTGAGCGGGTTGAGGCGAGCCAGCCAGGCAACGACAATGGCGGTAAATCCATAACCGGCCATGATGGAGGGCTGCAAACGATTGAGGGAGGCCGAGGCTTCGAGAAATCCCGACCAGCCGGCCAGGGCACCGCTGAGAACCATGACCAGGACCACCAGGCGATCATAGGGGATGCCGGCGTAACGAGCGGCCCGGACACTGTCGCCGCTTGCCTTGATTTCAAATCCCCAGCGGGTAAACCGGAAAAAAATCCAGACCAGCAAGCCCAGAACCAGGCAATGGGTGAGCCCCCAGTGGACGCTGGAACTGCCCATGGTACCGATCACCGCTCCCGGGGGGAAGGGTGCGGTCATGGGAAATCCTGATACGTCCCGCCATGCCCCGTAGACAAGAAAATCGAGGAAGAGAATGGCGATGTAGTTCATCATCAGGGTGACGATGATTTCATTAGTCCCCGCCCGCTGGCGAAGCAGAGCGGGGATCATCCCCCAGAAACCACCGGCCAGGCAGGCCATGAGAACCATCAGGGGAAGAAGGAAGAACTTGGGCAGTCCGGGGAAGGAGAGGGCGATCCAGGTGGCGCCCACGGCACCAAGTGCGAACTGACCTTCGGCGCCTATGTTCCAGATCCGCAGCCGAAAGGCAATGGCGACCCCCAGGGAACAGAGAAAGATGGGAATCGCTTTGATGAGGCAATCCTCCAAAGCCCAGCGAGAGCCGAAGGCGCCTTGCAGGAGCACTTTGAAGCCGGTGAGGGGCGGCGTGCCCTGAATGGCAAGGAGCAGCAGACCAAGCAGCAGCGAAAGGCTCACCGCGGCCAGGACAATAAGGCAGGAGCGCCATGCCGGCTGCTCCTGCCTTTTTAAGATCCTGAATCCTGCTGCCATAGGTGCACGGTCCGAGCTGAGGGCGTTTCAGCCTGCAGCCCTGTCGATCATTCAGTGGTCCCGACCACCCCTTGAACAAACCAGTTCATACTCAGGAGCTCCTCATCCGGCAGGACCACCCCATCGGCGACCTTCTCGGCCCCCTGCTGATTATTGATCGGTCCAACAAAGATCTTTTCTTCCCCCCGGATGATCTGTTCTTTCACTGCTAAAACCCGGTCCTGAACCTCTTGAGGGACCATGGGGCCAAAGGGAGCCAGGTCGACGATCCCCTCAGCCATTCCCGGCCAGTCGGAAGAGGCGGTCCAGGTCCCGTTCCGCACCTGCTCGACCACCTGCTGGTAATAGGGAGCCCAGTTCCAGATCGGAGCAGTGAGATGGGCATTCGGGGCAAATCGGCTCATGTCGGTATTGTAGCCGATGGAATAGACACCTTGCTGCTGGGCCGCTTCCTGTGGCCCGGGCGAATCCTGATGTTGGGCTATGATGTCGGCACCGGCATCGAGCAATGATTTAGCTGCTTCTTTCTCCATGGCCGGATCATACCAGGTTTTGGTCCAGACCACCCTGACGGTGACATCAGGGTTCACTGCCTGTGCCCCCAGGGTAAAGGCGTTAATCCCCCGGATCACTTCAGGGATGGGATAAGCGGCTACATAGCCGATGACATTGGAGGTGGTCATGGCGCCAGCAACCATGCCGGAGAGGTAGCGGGCCTGATAAATACGACCGAAATAATTGCCCATGTTGTCAGCAGTTTTGAACCCGGAGCAATGCATGAACACTGTGTTTGGAAATTGGCCGGCAACTTTGAGCATCGGGTCCATGTATCCGAAACTGGTGGCAAAAATAATATCGTACCCCCGGCGGGCCATGGTTTGGATGACCCGCTCGGCGTCTGGACCTTCGGCGACAGCCTCGACAAAGGCGGTCTTGACACCGGGCATTTCCTCCAGGGCCAGTCGCCCCTGATCGTGGGCGTGGGACCAGCCCGCATCACCCACTGGTGAGACATACACAAAGCCCACCATCAGTTCCTTTTCCGCAGCGTGGATGGTGCTGATCCCTGCAAGACAGAACAGCGCCATGAAAATCATTCCGATCCGCATTGTTTTCCTCCTGGTTGTTGGATGACGTACTCCTGGATCCGTGAACGTCCCGTAGGGCGGTTGGTGCAAGTTGTTGTCAAGGGTTCCGCTGCAATTATAAGTTGATTACAGCAAGATATACCCAAAACAAGATTCCAGCCGTCACGGATTCAGGATATTGTTCAAAAGGTCACCGCACTTATAACCTGAATACAGCAAAATGTATGCAAAACAAAAAACCAGCCGTCACGGATTCAGGTGATTCAGATTTGTTTCATGTGCCGAGCTGCTTCAAGAGAAGCAGACTTTCTGCCTGAAAAAATCGCGGTCTTCGTCCTGGCGATGGCTGACATAGAGGATCGTGCTCAACCCCTCCCTGGCGATGTCTTCGAGAAAATCAAGCAGGGCATGGCGGTTTTTCTCATCGAGCCCCTGGGTAGGTTCATCGAGAATGAGCAGGGGGGGCATTTTGATCAGGGCGCGGCCAAGAAGAATCAGGCGCTGCTCTCCGTAGCCAAGCTGCCGGAAAGGGGTTTTCTCTTTTGCAGCCAGGCTGAGTCGCTGCAGCCACCTGCGACCCAGGTCCAGCTGCGCATGGGTCGGCTGGGCATAGAGGCCGATGGAGTCAAAGAGCCCGGAAAGGACGACCGTCAGGGCTGTGCCGACCATACGATGGTTGCGGTGGAGGTCGTGACTGACAATGCCCAGGTGTTTCTTGATGTCCCAGATAGACTCACCACAGCCACGACGTTGACCGAACAGGGTGAGATCGTTGACATAACACAGGGGGTTGTCTCCGGTGATGATCTGCAGCAAGGTTGATTTGCCGCAGCCGTTCGGACCGGAGATGAAGGTGTGGTCCCCCTTATTGATCTCCAGGTCGAGGTCGGCGAACACCGCCACATCGCCATATCGAGCAAAGCCGTGGCGGAGGGTGACCAGGTTTGTTCCGGGCGGCTTGGTGCTGGTTGCCGGACGTTCGCCACCTATGACGGTGACCGAGGCCTGGAATAACGGTGCTTGCCGCTTGAGCAACGAACAGGCCGCGGCGTGGACCTCGACAACCGGACCCTGCAGGACAAGAACACCCTGGTCCAGGACGGCGAGGTGAGAACACCATGGTGGTATATCGCAGGTATTGCTGACAAAAACCAATAAAGCCGTTCCGTGGCCGCGCAGCCGGGCCAGAGTGCTGTCCAGGTCCCTGCACCCGGCATGGTCCAGGCCTTCATAGGGGTTTTCGATCAGCAAGCAGGAAACGGCCCGGGTCACCTGTTGCAACAGGCAGAGTTTCCTTGACTCGCCGGAACTCAGCTGCCGATATCCTCTGTCCAGGAGGTTGCCGAGAGCGAACAGATCAATCAGTTCCCGGTGCTGTTCCCGCTCGGTGACAAAATCGCCGGCCCGTGTCCCGGGGTCGATTCGATCGAGAAAATCGCTGTCGTCCCGACGCAGTTCCTCTTCGAAAAGCGCCTGTTGGCGCTTGAATGAAACCACACCGAGGTCGCTTGGCAGACGCAGGACATCCGCCTGGACCCCGACATCCTCGCCACTGAGCACATCGCAGAGAATGTCGATACCGGAGGCATTGCTGCCGATGAAACACCAGGCCTGGTCCGCTGTGGCCATGAAACGATCGACCTGGAGTCCGGGGGCCGAAATGCACTGAATTTCAATCATTCTTCCGGAACAGGTGGAGCGAAGACGGCCCGGTTATCATTCATCCCATAATTCCTTCACGGTGTACGGTGAGCCTGGTATCTGGAAAAAGGAACCGTCGACAAAACGGTAGCCGCGGTCCAGAGTGGCAATTTCTTCCAGGTCGCCGGCATCGAGAATCAAGCCGGCCGCCGCCAGATTTTCCCGGATTCTTTGCGGGTGGACTGACTTGGGGATAACCACCGTTTTCCGCGCTAATCCCCAACTGATCAACACCTGTCCGGGGCTGACCTTGTGTCGGGTTGCTATGCGCTGGATGACCGGGTTATCGAGCAGGGATGGTTCATCCTTCTTTTTCATCCCCTTGGGCCGGTCTCCCGAACCCAGAGGTGAATAGGCCGTGAGCAGGATGTTGTTGGCCTGGCAGTACTTGACCATTTCCGGCTGTTGCAGGTAGGGGTGCATTTCAATCTGGTTGTTGACCGGCTGGATGGTCGCCTGTTGACACAGGTTGTCGAGTTTTTTGATACTGAAATTGCAGACCCCGATATACCTGGTCAGTCCCTTGGCCACGCAGGCCTCCAGAGCACGCCAGGTATCGATGATCGGAATACTATCCAGCGGAAGGTACTCGTCACCGTTGCGGGCAAAGATGATATCGGACCGGAACAGCACAGGCCAGTGGATGAGGAAGAGATCCAGATAGTCCACCTGCAGATCGAGCAGGGTTTTTTCCAGAGCCGGTTGCACCATATCAGGGCCATGGGCATTGTTCCACAGCTTGGAGGTCAACCACAGGTCCTGCCGGGAAACGGTCCCCGCGGCAAACGCCCTGGACAGAGCTGTACCGACCGCGGGTTCGTTGCCATAGATAGGGGCACAGTCGATATGGCGGTAGCCGGCGGTAATCGCCTCCTCGACCGCCTTGGTCACCTCCGCGGATGCCGATTTCCAGGTGCCGAGGCCAAGGGCCGGGATCAGGCCTTCTCCGGGTAATGGGTACTGTTGCATGATTATCCTCCTTGCATGGTTTATGCTGGCTTTCTTTCCCACGGTTACTCCTGAATCAGGGAACCTGAGAGCATGGAACAGGAGTGGGTACGAACCTGATCACCTGGGCTGGTAACGGCCTGGTTTATCAGGCTCCTGTCCATTCCACTCACCCTGGTACTGTAAAAAGCGCTTCCCGGTCCGTCAAACAAATAACCAAAGAGCGCACGGTTTTGCCGGGCAAGGCCCTTGGGGTAGGATGCTGATCGCTACCATGTCCTTTGATTTTCGTCTTTGCTGGATTTCTTTTTTTGCATACAATAAGAAAAAGAGCGCGGGAGAGGGTGTAATAATGAAAAAAGCGGGTCGTGCCGTGACAACACCAGGAAAAAAAAAGACATCCGGACAGGGCCCCGGCAAGCAGGAGGGGGCGTCCAGGGGAACACATACGGTCATGGTGGTGGATGACAGCTCCACCATGCGAGCCATTATCGGCAAGGAACTTGAAGCCGACGGATACTCGGTCATAACATTCAGCGATGGTCTGGAGGCTCTTTCCTCGCTGCATTGGATGGCGTCTCCACCGGATCTGATCACCCTGGATATCGACATGCCCAGAATGGATGGGTTCGCCTGCTGTGAAAAATTGCGTGAAATGGAGAGCAGCGGCCTGTTTGGTGATGCGGAGATCCGCACCCCGGTCCTCTTTGTCTCGGCCAACGATACCCTGGTCAACCGGAGTCGCGGATTCCACCTGGGAAGTCTGCAATTTATTTCCAAACCTTTTGTCCGCGGCGATATTAGCGCCGCGGTCAGCCGGGTACTGCGGCCCCAGGCAACCTATGGCGGAATGAATGCCCTGGTGATCGATGATAATCGAGGTGTCAGGAAAATGGTCGTTTCCTGCCTGGAGCAGATCGGGTTGACCGTATTTGAGGCGGAAAACGGCAAAATAGCCTACGATCTGCTCAAAAAATATATCGACCGGATCGATCTGATCATTGTCGATTATGATATGCCGGTCATGCGGGGAGACGAATGCATCCATCTCGCCCGGCAGCTGCCGGAAGCAGAGCATCTGCCCATGCTCTCACTGAGTGGATCTGGAGAGAGCGACGCTGTGCTGCGAATGTTCCGAGCCGGCGCCACCGACTATCTGGTCAAACCCTTTATTGTCGAAGAGCTGCTGGCCCGGGTTCAGGTTCATCTGCAATTGCGACAACATGTCCGCCATCTCCAGGATTTGAACCGGGATCTGTATGACAAGGCGGTGAATGATGCGCTCACCGGTCTGCGGAACAAACGATTTTTCCTGGAAGCTTTTGCGGAAATGTTTGCCATGGCTCTGCGCGCTCAAGCCGATCTCAGCTGTCTTTTTTTCGATCTTGACCATTTCAAACAGGTCAACGATACCTGTGGCCACCCCTTTGGTGATTATGTCCTGGAAGGTATCGGTACCATGATCAAATCAACTGTCCGCTGTGGTGATCTGGGCGCACGGTACGGGGGCGAGGAATTTGTCGTCGCCCTCCCGGGAACCGATCTGGCCGGAGCTGGAATTGTCGCCGAAAAAATTCGCGGTCTGGTCGAAGCGTATCAGTTCAGCGATCAGGGACGGCAATGGCCCGTGACCGTCAGCATCGGCGTGGCTTCGCTGCAGGAGCATCTACCTGCCACCGCCCAGGATCTACTACAGCTGGCCGATCAGGCCCTGTATCGTGCCAAGAAAAAAGGTCGCAATCGGGTGGAGTTGTTCTCGCCCTGACCGCGGACGCGGTGCTGTTTGCAGGTATCTTGGGCCGCCGGCCTGATTCATCCTCTGTTGGCATGTAATTACCTTGAATCACGAATCGAATCCACGTATAATCTTTGTACGCGATGCAGAGAAAAAGATCGCAATGACCACTCCACCACTTGCAGAACCATTGCCTGAGCATGTTGCCATTACCCCTTGTATCCGTGACGGCTGGACGCTTTTTTGGGTATATATTGCTGTAATTATATGATAATTACAGCGGAATCCTTAAGGAGAACCTTCACCAGCCGCCATTCGGGGCGGATCTTGTTTGGGTTTCATTTTCCTGTAAGCAGATTGCAATTTCAGGGTCATCTTTAATGATGACCTTCACCAGCCACCCTTGGGGGCGTTCACGAATCCGGGGAACATTGACAGCATGACCACAGCGTTAAAAGAGAGCTACGGCACTATCATTGACCTGCTGCTGCAAACCAACAAAGTCAATCGCCAGCAGGTGGAACATGCGGTTCGCATTCAAGCCAAGCTGACCTCTTTTCGACCCCTGCTCAAAATTCTCAAGGATCTTAAGTTCGTCACCGATCAGGACGTCAAGGACACCTTGAGTAAAACGTCAGCCCCGATCCGCATCGGTGATCTGCTGACCGAACTTGGCTATCTGTCACCCGAGGATCTCGAAGCCGCCTGTCGCCTGCAAAAGGAGGATGAGAATCGGGAAAAACTAGGCCGTATCCTGGTCCGCCACAATTTTATCGATGAACAGGCTTTTATCGAAGTCCTCTCCATCCAGATGGGCTACCCTATCATCGAACCGGCCCTGAACAATATCGATAAAAAAATGTGCAGCAAGGTGCCCAGGGCATCGATGATCTCCCATGGCTTTATCCCTCTCAGGAGCGAGGATGGCATGGTTCGGGTCGCCTTTGCCGATCCTCTGGACCAGGAAGCCCTGCAGGTTGCCAAACGATACCTGGGGGCGGGCATTGTCCCCATTATTGCCCAGGAACGGTCCATTAAAAAAACCCTTGACCAGTTATCGGAAAAAAGCGCTGGTCAGCCCCTGACCCTCGGCACTTCAACCATTGTCGGCACTGTCAATGCCATAATCCTGGCGGCGGTGAAGAACAATGCCAGTGATATTCACATCGAACCACTCCAGGACCGATTGCAGGTCCGATTTCGTGAAGACGGTGTTCTCAGCCATTTCCAGGAGTACCCCAAGGAGATCATTCCGGCGCTGTCGAGCCGTATCAAGATTATGTGTCAGGCCGACATAGCCGAAAAAAGACGCCATCAGGGGGGCCGCATCCTCTTTGCGTACGATGAGGGCGAACTGGACCTGAGGGTTTCCTTTTTTGTCACCATTCACGGGGAAAAAATCGTCCTCCGTCTGCTCAATCGCAAGCAGGAACTGTTTGACCTGCAAGCCATCGGTCTGGCACCACGGATGCTCTCCCGTTTTCTCGAAGATGCCGTCTACCAGCCCAGCGGAGTGCTCCTGGTCACCGGTCCGACCGGGTCCGGGAAAACATCTACCGTATACAGCTGTATCCATACCCTGAAAAATCCCCAGGTCAGTATCATTACCGCCGAGGAGCCGGTGGAATATGTGATCGAAGGTATTGCCCAATGTTCCATTGACCCCAAGATCGACCTGACCTTCGAAGAGACCCTCCGCCATATTGTCCGTCAGGATCCGGATGTTATTGTCATTGGTGAAATCCGTGATACCTATTCCGCTGAAGTGGCTGTTCAGGCGGCACTCACCGGTCACAAGGTGTTGTCCACCTTTCACACCGACGACAGCATCGGGGGCCTTGTTCGCCTGCTGAACATGGATATTGCTCCATTTCTGGTGTCATCAACGGTGGTCAGTGTCCTTGCCCAACGCTTGTTGCGGCGGGTTTGCCCGACCTGTGCCGTTGACACCAGCCCCACGCCCATTCAGTTGCAGCGTTTACGCTGCAATAGCGTCGACCTGCAGGGTGCCCAGTTTAAAAAAGGCCGGGGATGTAGAGCCTGTAAACAGACGGGTTATCGTGGCAGGGTAGGGGTTTTTGAGCTGCTGGTCCTGGACGAACAGGTTCGCAATGCCATTCTCGATAAAAAAACCAGTTATGAAATCCGTGCCATCAGTATCAATCATTCCGGCCTGGTCACCCTGTTCGAAGACGGCCTGGTCAAGGCTGCAGCCGGGATCACCACCCTGGACGAAGTCCTGCGCTGTCTTCCTATCTTCAACCCGCCGCGTCCCCTCCTCGAACTCCGTCGCCTCTCTGGAGTATAAATGACCGCCTCTGTTTCCCTTATCGATGCTGTCAACCGGGCCATAGAAGCCGACAATGTGCCCCTGCCGGTGTTCAGCGCTGCTGCCAGCCGTATCCAGCAAGAGCTGGCAAAAGAAGAACCCGATATCCGCATCATCGAAAAGATCATCACCGCTGATCAAGCCCTCTCCACTCAGGTGCTGAAAATAGCCAATTCCTCCTTTTATCGTGGCCTTGCCGAGGTTAGTACGGTCCGGTCCGCGGTCATGCGCCTCGGAATGCCGGAGGTGGAAAAAATCGTTCTCCTTGCCAGCTCGCAGCAGCATTTCAAGAGCAAGGACAAGGTCCTCCAGCAGGTGATGAAAAAGCTCTGGCAGCACTCCGTGGGGTGTGCCTATGGATCGGTGTGGCTGAGTAAACGATATGCCTATGGGGTAGATTCGGGACAGGCCTTTTTCGCCGGACTGTTCCACGATGTCGGTAAACTGTTTATCTTGATGGTAATTGAACAGATCAAGCGGACCAACAGGGAAGTCAAGATTACCGATGCCCTGCTCCTGGAGGCCATGGCCAGGCTGCATGCCCGGGAAGGCGGAAAACTGCTCGCGCAATGGAACATGCCTGACCACTTCTGTGTTATTGCCCGGGAGCACCATGCAGACGAAATTGACAGCAAGAATGTCCTCTTGCTGGTGGTGCGGATGGCGAATCTGGTCTGCCACAAACTCGGTATCGGCCTGGTGCACAATGCCTCCCTGCTTCTGCCCGCGACCCTTGAGGCAACCCTGCTCAATCTCAATGAAATCGATCTGGCAGAGCTGGAAATCGTCCTCGAGGATACCAAAATCCTTTCCGGTTGATGGTGGCCCAAGGGGCGGCTGGTGCAGTTTCTTGTCAAGGGTTATTCCGTAATTATAATATGATTACAGTACTATGCACCCAGAACAAGAGTCCAGCCGTCACGGATTCAGGAAAGGGTCTCCTTGTCCCTGTACCGGATTCCGCTTGTTTCGAAAACCCGGATCCGTACAGAGGGGAAACAATTGTTGGTGGACGCGAACCTGTCGACCTTGCATTGCCCCGGGGGAAAGGGTAAAGGTACACACGGTTCCCGGCGTCTGGACCGGTTTATGTCCACCTCCGTGGCAAGGCTCTATGTGGCAGGCCTTCACCCCTGTGTTCTTCGTAAGGAGGAGATAATGCAGATTGACTGGGCGTATCTGAGAAAAGGCTGAGCTTCGTGCATCAAAGCACAGGCTGTGCTCAAAGAGAAGAACCTGTCCATCGCGCAGGTCAGCGATGCGAGAAAAGAAGCGCTGGCCGGAGATGACGCCTGGATGCTGCTCGCCAAGGCAAAGGAAATCCATGTCGCCCGGGGCAAAAAACAGCGCATTTTTGATCCGCAAGCCGACGACAAAGACGAGATCCTCGCCCAGACCCTGGGCCGGTCCGGTACTCTGCGGGCTCCGACCCTGCGGATTGGGGATCGCCTCCTGGTGGGCTTCAATGAGGCCCTGTATGCGCTCCTGTAAGGAAGAACATATCCATGTCAACTGATCTCCACCACCATCTCGCCGCCCAGCTGACGGATATAGAACAGCAAGGACAGCACCGTTCTCTGGTCCCGGTGATGCATCTGGACCTGGGTTGTATCGATATAGACGGCCGCCCCTACCTCAATCTCGCTGGCAACGACTACCTGGGGCTGGCAACCAACCGGGAGCTGCTGCGGGAATTTTACCGGGAGCAGAACGAAGAGAATCTGCTTGAAAACTACGGCCTGGGGAGTACCGCTTCTCGCCTGATGACCGGCAACACCTTGCCGTACCGGCAACTGGAACACCAGTTGACCGCGTTGTACCAGACAGAGGCTGCCCTGGTCTTCAACTCCGGCTATCATCTCAATATCGGCATCCTCCCCGCCCTGGCCAGCAAACAGGATCTGATCCTTGCCGACAAACTCTGCCATGCCAGCCTGATCGACGGCATGCGTCTGTCGCGGGCCAGGCTCATCCGCTATCCCCATCTGGACTACCAGGCCATCGAGGATCTGCTCGCCCGTTTGCGGGGACAATACAATCAGGTCTTCATTGTCACCGAATCGATCTTCAGCATGGATGGCGATACCGCGGACCTGCGGGAACTGGTCCGCATCAAGGATCACTGGCGGGCCGCCTTGTATGTGGACGAGGCCCACGGGGTCGGTATCAGGGGGGAGCAGGGCTGCGGTCTGGCGGAAGAGCTGGGGGTTGTCGGCGATATCGAGATTCTCACCGGGACCTTTGGCAAGGCCTTTGGCGGTCAGGGGGCCTTTGTCGTCGGTGCCCGGGTTTTGATTGATTATCTGCTCAATACCGCCCGGTCACAGATCTTCACCACCGGGATGCCGCCGATCTCCGTGCATTGGCTCTCCTATGTGCTTCAGCGGATTCCCCACATGCAGGAGCAGCGGATCAAGGTCGACCGGATGGCGGCGCGGTTCCGCGAGGCCCTGCTGCGGGCCGGACTGCGCACCCACGGCAGCAGCAATATTGTCCCGGTCATGGTCGGCGATGCGGCCCAAGCCGTGTCCGCGGCGGAACGAATCTGCGCCCAGGGATACTGGGTGAAAGCGGTGCGGCCGCCCACGGTTCCGGCAGGGACCTCGCGGCTGCGCCTCTCCCTCAATGCCGCCATGGACTGGGAGCAGTTGGCGCCGCTGCCCGGCATCATCGCTGCCGCCCTGGACTGAGCCCATGCAATCGACCTGGCTGCACCGCCACCAGCATCGGGAATGTATTGTTTTTGTCAGCGGCTGGGGTATGGATCCCACCCCGTTCCAGGACATACCCGCTGCGGACTGCGATCTGTGCATGTTCTTTGATTACCGGCAGCTGCAGCCCTTTGCCCTGCAGCCCTTTGCCGACTATGAACGACTGCATCTGCTGACCTGGTCCCTGGGGGTATGGGTGGCGGCCCATTTCCTCGCCGATCACGCCGAGATGTTCGCTTCCCGCACCGCCATCGGCGGCACCCTTTTTCCCGTCGATACCAAGCGGGGCATTCCGCCGGAAAGATATGACGAACTGGTCCATGGCTTTGACGCCGAGGCCCAGGAGACCTTTTTCCGCAACATGTTTGACGACCCGGACCAGTGCCGTCGTTTCCTCGACCATCCTCCCCAACGGCAGGCGCAGGATTTGCTAGATGAACTCACCGCCATTCGCGGCCTGTACAGCCAACAGGGACCGGCCCAGAATATCTACACCCAGGCAATCGTCACCAGCCGCGATCGTATTTTCTCCGCACGAAACCAGATGCGCGCCTGGGGCAGAAGCGCGATGGTCCACAACTGGCCCCACTTTCCCTTCTACCACCTCTCCGACTGGCGCCAGCTGATTGGGTAGTCCTTGCGGATTGTCGATGACCCGCTGAGGTTGCTTAAGGGTGCCGGGTCGACAAAACGCTCATCCCCTGCGGCTCGATGAGAAACTATTCTTGCCTCAAATGCGGCACAAGTTTCGAGGTTGCTGTTTTCTGGCCATCAGCTTCCGCCGGGTTGTCCCGAAGGGCGGCTGGGGAAGGTGAATTGTTCAAAATGTCGCCGCTCTTATAACCTGATGACAATACAATAGAGCCAAAATAAGCGTCCAGTCGTCACGAATTCAGGTGCTTGACAAGTCGTTCGTTAAAGCGTACGCTTTTGTATAGAGGTACTATTATGAATATACTTAATGTGACAGAAGCCAGAGCAAAACTCTATACTCTCATAGATGAAACGGCAGCTTCTCATCAGCCCGTCATGATCACCGGTAAAAGAGGAAATGCTGTCCTTGTGTCTGAAGAAGACTGGAATGCGATATCCGAAACACTCTACCTGCTTTCAGTACCAGGAATGCGGGAATCCATCAAAGAGGGAATGAAACAGGATGTATCGGAATGCTCTCAGGAGCTTGATTGGTGACTTGGGACATCGTTTTCACAAAACAAGCTCAGAAAGATGCAAACAAGCTGGCAGGTGCCGGATTAAAACCCAAAGCACAAAAGCTTTTTGAAATAATCCGAGAAAACCCTTTCCAAAAGCCACCACCTTACGAAAAGCTGATTGGTGATCTTGTCGGGGCTTATTCCCGCAGAATAAATTTCCAACACCGGCTCGTTTACCAAGTGTATCAACAAGAACGTATTATTAAAGTACTTCGATTATGGACACACTACGAATAACCGATATTGCGCCTGTTTTTGGATATTGCGGGGGACAGTATAGGACTTCAGTACCCGTCCACCCGGTGCGTTCTTGTAGGTCATCATGCCCATCAGCGGTTTCTCGGCATTGGCATGCAGGTAGATGATTTCCGCAGCGGTGTGACCGGTGATGGCGAAGTGGAACTTATCCTGCACATGGGCGTAGAAATTTCGGGTGGTCTCCGATTTCGGATCATAATCGATACTGCATTCGGCAAAAATGTCGGTGATCTGTTGGTAAATCCGACGTTCGGAGGCGCGGATTGAGCGGACACGCTCCAGCAGCTCGCGGAAATAGTCTTTGCCGAAATATCGCCCGTTCTTCAGCCGCTCATCATCCATGGCAAAACCCTTGGTGATGTATTCTTTCAGCAATTGTGTGGCCCAGATACGGAACTGGGTGGCTTTGGAGGAGTTTACCCGATAGCCCACTGAAATGATGGCGTCCAGGTTGTAAAATTCCAGCTTTCGTTTGACTTGCCGGGAGCCTTCCTGCTGAACTGTTTCCAAAATGGAAACAGTTGCTTCCCTCGTCAATTCACCTTCTTGATAAATATTGTCTAAATGCTTCGAAATAGCCGGAACACCCACCCCAAACAGCTCCGAAATACGCTTTTGTGTCAGCCAGATCGTCTCGTCGTGCAGAATGCACTCCACCTTCACCTGTCCATCTGGAGCTGTGTAAAGCAGAAAATCCGTCAGCCCATCCTTCGTGGTCAAGCGGCGTTCTTCTGTGTTTTCCGCATGTTCCGTGGTTGCTTTTTTTTCGTGTCTTTTCTTGTTTTTCGTGGTTCATCTTACAAGCTCCTGCATCGATAATGCCAGCCTGTTTGAGAATCTTCCAGGTGATTGGAATGTATAATGGAAAGACCTGGGTAAAGGTGCTGTCCGGTGGTTTTGTTCTGGGTACCAATTGATGTTTCCAAGAGTAGATAGCCCTCCAAAATATTTCAGTAATGAATAATTTCTACGAAGAAAATCATCAATCCTACTTTGCTTCAACAGTAGATATTGACCCTTCTGCTTTTCTGGAGCCTCTTGCCAGACAGCTAAAACCAAAGGCGACCGTCCTCGATATCGGCTGCGGGTCCGGCAGAGACCTACTTTGGTTGGCAAAGCGTGGTTTTCGGCCAACCGGTTTCGAGCAATCTCCGGGCCTTGCTAGCATGGCGAGAAAACATGCCGGTTGTCCAGTCATAGAAGGCGACTTTACCTTGTACGATTTTTCCGGGTTACAATTTTCCGCTCTGGTTTTTGTTGGTTCATTGGTGCATCTTTCGCATGAAGCATACCCCGCAGTTCTCAAGTCAACCTTCCGTGCTCTTGTCCCTGGGGGTATAGTCCTTATCACCATGAAAGAAGGAGATGGTACCACTCTGGCTGCTGATGGCCGAGTCTTTACCTTATGGGCAAGGCAGGATATTGAGCAAATTTTTGCAATGAACCAACTCCATACTTTAGACTTTTCCAGACAAACGTCGAAAATACGTCCAAGCGATATCTGGCTTGGGTATGTGTTGAGATACGGAAATGATAGGTGAGCCTTCTTCGCCTCAGGGTAGTCTGGACGATAGGCTCCATGAGCGTGGATTTAAGACAGGACGATGTCCTTGATCTCCTTGAACTGGCCATCCGAGTTGCCAACAAGCAGGTGGCGCAGACCACGAGATCTGGTTTTTATTGGCTGCCCGGAGCACCTTGCCCAAACCGTACCGCTACCACAACTCGGCCACAACCCGGAACTTGTTCTATGGGCTATACTATTGCAATGCGTGTTCTCGCATTTTTCGAACCAAAAACCGTGGGAAAATTAACGACCTAGATTTTCGGGAAATTTTTCCGGCATTGATCAAAAATCGACCTACAGGACGGAAACCCGAGCTAAATGTTATTCCAATTTTTCATAGCTAGAATGTTGGCGAACCGCTGGATTTTGGTTGCCATTTCGATGTGACAGTCACAGAAGCGCAATTATATGCATCTTGAAGAAAGGCAACTCTGTTCTTTTCGGTAAAACCAGTTTGCACCATAAGTGTTTCTCTTAACGGGTGGTGACTTTGAATCAAATATTCATTTCTTTTATGCAATCGTTCTAAAAAATTCAAAGTGGGAATCCTGTCAAATTTTCCTGATTCACCCCTATTGCATTCTTTGCAAGATAAAACAAGGTTTGCAACACCGTCAATTGGCTTGTATTCAGTGCATAGCTTCAATTTATGAGGGAAAAAGTGATCAACATCAACAGAGTCAAAGCCGAAGTTATTAATCATTATTTCTTTAAAACAGTAAAAACATTTTCCTTTTTGATATCCATTTAAAGCATCACGAGCTGAAGTGACAGTTATTCTTCTCGATGAGGAATGATTAACTTCAAATATCTTATTTTTTTTATTATAATCAATGCTTAAAACTTTAGTCGGTATTTTTAAATTCCATGCAGTTTCAACAAGACGCCAACGGGCTTCGGTTTCACTGATTAAATCTTTAAAAATTCCTGATTCTTTGAGTTTAAAAAAATTATCAGTGAGTCTAATCCCACCATTTGGTTTTCTTTCATCTAAAAAAAATCTATGAGGGATCTCGTTTCCGTGTACATTATGAAATGCGTCAATAACATTTTGAAACCCAAGTTTAACTGTTTGTTCTATAAGCTCATTTTTTGAAATTTCGTTCTTGTTAAATGCCAAGCAAGAATTGAGAAATCGACTATTGCCAAAGGTTCCTTGTTTCTCGCTGTGTGACAGGTGCTCTGTAAGATGTTTTGAAAAATGGATTGCCAGATCATCTAGTTTTATCAACTCTTGAGATGAATTGAGATCATAAAGGCTTTTGGCGAGAGCGAATTTATATGAAGCTGAATTTTTTCCAAACAATATAATGGCACGCCAATAGTTATCAAGGGTAGGTGTTATTTCATAAAAATTTTGAGTTCTTTTAGTCATTTAATTGAATAATGCTTTAGTTACACTCGGGGTGATACTTGGAATCGGCATACCCTTTGAGGTGGGCGATTTTAGGAAGGTCAAGGAACTCGAGTCGAAAAACTTTTCCGTTTTTGGGTCCGGATTGCAATGCCAACTCCGGTGTGGGGCTGGCATAGGCGGAAAACCTTCGGCAGGGAAACGTGAGCGGTCTTTGCCACTCCCATAAATTATCAACGATGTACGGTACGTTACCAGGCGGGCGCATCGTTTCTTTCGAGGAGAACAACAAGTCTTTTTGCTCGTCTCGCAATACTACCGATCGATATAATTGCAGTTTTTTCATGCTGTCCTTACGGGTTAAGTGGGATTTGCTTGAACGGTTCCATGGCCAGGGGCATCATTGCAACAGGCTCCTTGAGCATCCATCTCGATGAGAGGTGAGATTGGTCAGGAGCAGCTGAAGGGCGCGTGACGGCGACAAGCGAAGCTGAGCTACGCTTTCGCGTTATGTGTTTCTGCATGCATTGTACGTTTCCGATCGAGCGAATGCAAGTGATGCCGGCGGCTGCTGGAACTTGACTGGATGCCAAAGGCTTACAAGGGTATCAGCCGATACCCTTCCTCTGCCTCGAAAAATATTTCCGCGGTGGCATCGGGGAGCAAATCGTCGTGCAGGTCGATCAGTTCGACATCCTGCCAATAGGACACCATGGATGCCAGTTGCTCCTCGATTGTCTGCAAGAGAAGGTTATCCGCAAACAAAGAATCGATTTCTTGTTTCCTGAGACACGGCAGCCACAGTTGGCCCATCTGTCCTTTTGTTTGCGGGTCAAGTTCCAGCCAGTTCGCCCCGGTGGCTTCATTGAACATGGTGAAGAGCGCTGTACGTAAACCGGCACATTCAGGGTGCTGCGCGGAATGCGCGTACCCTTTGAGCTGGGCAATTTTCGGGTGCACCAGAAATTCGAGTTGATACACCCTGCCTCCTAAAGGGCCTGGTTATGTTGCACTCAGAGCAAGAGGAGAAAAAAATTTCGTCAGCAGTGGAGAATTAAATGAGCTGCCCAAAGGGGGGAAGTCAGTGCTGAAGCAGCTGGCAATTCCCGTCCCCACAAATTTCTTGGACTCCAGAATGCCAAAAAACATACTCCAATAACGTAGACACACGCGAAAATCGCCGCCCCTCGTCCTGAGACTTGCTCTGCGCCGGGGCACCGATTTCAGGCTGAAAACCCCAGTCTGAAAAAAAAACAGGTAAGTGTCATTGTGCCGTAAAAAATGCTCAAGGGCGCTGATGCCTTGCCGACGTTCACCAGGTGGTGGAAAAATTTAAAACGTATTGAAATAACTTAAAAAATATTTATCCTTGCTCCACACCGTGGTCAGAGGGAGAAGATATCATGAAGTTGATGCAAAAAGTAGAGGCGGGACAAAAAACTCATTGGAATGATATGTTTACCCAAAATCCGGCCTTCTTTGGAGACGAGCCGAGTGGTTTTGGCCGGAGTTCTCTTGATCTGTTTCGGAATGAGGGCGTGCGGTCGGTTCTGGAATTGGGCTGTGGTCAGGGGCGTGACACTTTCCTGTTTGCCCGCAACGGCCTTGGGGTGACCGCTTTGGACTATTCTGAAATCGCCGTTTCAATCGTAAAGGAAAAAGCTCACACAGCCGAACTTGCCTCCCGTATTCACGCGCAAACTCATAATGTGAAAAAGCCGCTACCATTTCCTGATAGTTCATTCGATGCCTGCTATTCGCATATGTTGCTGTGCATGGAGCTATCTACCCTTGAAATCAGCTTTATCCTGCGTGAAACGCATCGTGTCCTCAAGCCGGGCGGCTTAGTGGTCTATTCAGTACGAAGTAACTTTGATAAGCAATTCCGAACAGGGATTCATCTTAGCGAAGACATGTACAAGATTGGCGGCTTCGTCATTCATTTCTTCACCGAAGAGAAGATAAAAAAAATGGCGATGGGCTATGATGTATTGGAAATCGAACGTATTGAGGAAGGCAGTTTGCCACGGGATCTTTTTGTGGTCACGCTGCGTAAGGCCGCTTGTCTTGAACTGTCATCTCCCTTGAGTCGGCCTGGAGGCTAAGGAGGATTGAAAATGGCATCAATGAATTTCAATACGACCAACTCCACGTTTCGACAATTGCTTGGGAATGGTCTCAGCTATCGGGTTCCCCCATTTCAGCGTGATTACTCGTGGTCAGAAGATGAGTGGGATGATCTTTGGCAAGATATTCTCGGCTTGTTCGAAGCAGACGGCGAACCGGCTCATTACATGGGGTACCTTGTGGTGCAGACCTCGGATAGTAAGCAATTTGATATTATCGACGGCCAACAGCGAATAACCACCATGAGCGTTATGGTTCTTGCTGCCTTGGGGCATCTTCAGGAACTGGCAGCAGCCGGATTGGATGCCGAAAACAACGCCAAGCGAAAGGAGCAGTTCCACAGTAGTTACATCGGGTATTTGGACCCGGTAAGTCTGGTGCCTCGTTCCAAACTGGAGTTGAACCGTCACAACAACCGTTTTTATCAGACCTATCTGGTCCCATTGGAAAAACTGCCCCAGAGGGGGTTGAATGCCTCCGAGCATCAGTTGAGAAAAGCTTTTAACTGGTTCAAAGAGCGCATCAAGTCTCGCAGCGGGATGACCGTCACCAGCGGCAAGGAATTGGCCGCTTTTCTGGATGGGCTGGTTGACAAGCTCTTTTTCACGGTCATTACCGTGACTGATGAACTGAATGCTTTTAAGGTCTTTGAAACCCTCAATGCCCGAGGTGTCCGCCTGTCGGCAACCGATCTTCTGAAAAACTATTTATTTTCTGTCATCAGTACCCAGAATACTCACGAGACAGAACTGAAATCCCTGGAGGATCGATGGGAGCGCATTGTCGGCCTGCTTGGCAGCGAAAGTTTCCCCGAGTTCCTCCGCCTATTCTGGAACAGCCGCAGTAAACTGGTGCGGAAGTCGGATCTTTTCAAAACTATACGACGACGGATCACCACTCGCGATGCAGCCTTTGAACTATTGCGGGACCTCGATCATTCGGCAGCAATTTATGCGGCTCTTCGCGATCCACAAGACCCGTTCTGGAACAACGTTGAAAAGCACGCTCTCGAGCAATTAATGATGTTCAACGTGCGTCAACCGTTGGCCATGCTGATGGCCTGTCATGCCAAATTTTATGAACCTGAAAGAGCCTCTTTTACGCGAATATTGGAGGCTGTAACGGTCGTGTCGTTCCGTTACAACGTCATCTGCAATCTCCAGACACATGAGCAGGAGCGCCTGTATAACGACATCGCCTGGAAGGTGTCCGGAGGAACCTACTCACGACCCTCAGGGGTGATTACAGCTTTGCGGGATGTTTACCCCGATGACAATCAATTCAAAGCGGCTTTCACTGAGAAAGAGTTGCGAACCACCAATTGTCGCAATAAGAAAGTAGTGCGTTATATCCTCTTTGAGATAGAGCGGCAACGTTCTGGCCGAGATTTTGATTTCGAAAGCGCAACCTACAATTTGGAGCATATCCTTCCGGAGCACCCCTCCGAATCTTGGTCTTACATAGATGAGCCCAAACAGGATCGCTCAATCTATCGTCTTGGAAATATGACGCCCCTTGAAACCAGTAGAAACCGCGATCTGGGTAATGGAGATTACGCCTGCAAACGACAGGTGTATATGCAGAGCGGTTTTCAGATAACCAGGGCGGTTGCTGAACACTACGACAGCTGGGATGATCAAAAAATCGAGGCCAGGCAACGGCAGCTGGCGAACGTTGCCTCTGGAATTTGGCGCATTGAGTTTGGAGGTTGAAGTGTACTTTAATCGAACGGTCACAGACAATATAGCTGACGCACGGACGAACGCTTACGCGCGAAGCCTGGGGTCAGATCTTGAATCTTGAATCATCTGGAAAAGTTAAGTTAAGTTCATCTTGATTAAATTATGGAACCCGGCTCCTCTCGCTCACATTCTCGCAGGCTGGGGTTTTCGGCTTGAAATCGGAACCCCGGCGCAAAGCCAGTCTCGGCGCGGCTTGACGAGGGGTGGCGATTTTCGCGTGTGTCTACGCTATTGGAGTATGTTTTTTGGCATCCTGAAGTCCAAAAACTGTGTGAGGACAGGGAATTGCCAGCTGCTTCAGTACCGACTTCGCCCCCTTGGGCAGCTCATTTAATTGGTAAAAATGGTGTCTGGGCGTAGCGAACTCCGTGGCCTGGATTTTTTGCAATATGTTTCGGATCCGGGACCAGGGCATGCCGCATTCTGCCGGAACGGCGTGATGACTGGCGCGAGGTGCAGAATTACGTTCGGGCCATGAACACGGCCATCGAGGAGTTAAAAAGCCTGCCTCTCTCCCTGCGTCTCTTGCGGCACACCCATGAAATTCTGATGAGTGGTGTTCGGGGCGAGCGCAAGACTCCCGGGGAGTTCCGTCGCAGCCAGAACTGGATCGGCGGAGCGAGCCTTGCTGATGCAGCTTTTATTCCCCCGCACCATGAGGACATGATGGATCTTTTGAGCGATCTGGAAGCCTTCTGGCATAACGACAATGTTGCTGTCCCGCACTTGGTCCGCTGCGCTCTAAGTCACTATCAGTTTGAAACCATTCACCCGTTTCTGGACGGCAATGGCCGCATCGGTCGCCTTCTGATCACGCTCTATCTGGTCAGCCACGGGCTGCTCAGCAAACCATCCCTCTATCTTTCCGACCATCTGGAAAAGCATCGCGGCTCCTACTACGATGCCCTGACCCGTGTGCGAGAATCCAACGACATCGGCCATTGGGTGCGTTTCTTTTTACAAGCGGTGGTTGAGACCGCAGAGAGCGGCAAAAGAACTTTCCAGCGTATTTTGTCACTGCGGCAGGATCTTGACGCTGAAATTCTTAAACTGGGCCGCCGGGCGGAGAATGCTCAGCAACTGATTTTCTATCTCTATGGGACGCCGACCATCACCGTCAACAGGGCCATGGAAATACTGGGCACCAAATATGTACCAGCCAACAGCTTGATCGCGTCTTTGGTGGAGATGGGTGTGCTGCAGGAGGTTACCGGGTTCCAGAGAAACCGGATTTTCATACTTCGACGTTATATGGATATTTTCAGAGATGGAAATTAAAATAAGCCATACCTTATTGTAGTTTTCATGGCTGAAAATATAATAAGAACTTTTGTGTGTATTATTTTAATCCTGAAAACGATACCACGAAGCGAAGTTGCTGTGTTGAAGACCTGTTAAAGCTCTGCTGGGGCAATTCTTTATCATTGCCATCTGCGGCATGCTTTGTGGAAGTGACGATTGGGTTGGCATCGAAGCCTTCGGGAAGGCGAAGCACGAATGGTTTAAAACGTTTCTCGAATTGCCCAACGGTATTCCTTCCCACGACACTTTCGGCCGAGTATTTTCCCATATCGATCCGAAACATTTCCAGGAATGTTTTCTGGGGTGGATACAATCAGTGGCGAAAATCTTTGCCGGAGAAATTATCCCGATTGATGGAAAAACAGTACGAAGATCACATGATGCCACCGCGGGCAAGGCAGCTGTCCATATGGTCAGTGCCTGGGCCGCGGGCAACGGCCTCGTACTTGGCCAGGTAAAAACTGATGAAAAATCAAATGAGATCAAGGCAATACCTGAGCTGTTGAGGCTTCTCGACCTTAAGGGGTGCATTGTCACCACCGATGCGATGGGATGTCGGAAAAAAATTGCCAAACAAATTATTAACCAGGGAGGCGATTATGTTCTTGGCCTCAAAGGCAATCAAGGTTCCTTGCTGACAGCGGTGGAGCAGGTCTTCGCTCAAGCCGGCGAGGAAGAATTGAACAGTGCCAAATTTGACTTTTTCATGACGGAAGAGAAAGGGCATGGACGCCATGAAATCCGTTTCCATTATACAACGAACTTTGCCAATACCCCGATAGCGCAAGAGTGGAAAGGGCTCAAGACAATCGGCATTGTTGTCTCCAGAAGGGAGGTCAATGGGAAGCAAAGCGAAGAACATCGGTATTATATCTCCAGTCTGGAAAACGATGCAAAAGGTTTTGCCAAGGCAATCCGTGCCCACTGGGGCATTGAAAATTCACTCCATTGGGTTTTGGATGTGGCCTTCCGCGAGGATGACTCAAGGGTTCGCAAGGGGCATGCCCCTGAAAATCTGGCCGTATTGAGACATATAACCCTCAACCTCATCCGCCAAGAGAAAACGGCCAAACTCGGCGTGAAGAACAAACGACTCAAGGCGGGGTGGGACAACGACTACCTCGCTAGAGTTTTGTTCGCGCAGTAATTTTGATGCGATTGCCCTGCAGTAAGGCATTGTCGTCTTTTCCTTGTACGCTTGCAGGTTCTGGGTTGTGGCGTTTTTTCTTGAGGCTTTCATATTAAATGATGTGACTTCCAGCAATTTACTGGCCGATAAAGAACCTCAAGGTTGACAAAATCATATACAATTGTACATTTGTCAACCAGGGGGTACCGCTATGAAAGATGAATTCGGCAAACGATTGTTGTCTGCCCGCAAAATGGCGGGCATGAGCCTTGAGGCATTGAGCCAGGCCACCGGATCACTGGTGAGCAAGCAGGCAATCAGCAAGTATGAAAAAGGTAAAGCCTCTCCTGGCAGCGAGGTGTTGATCGCGCTGGCCAGAGCCCTTGGCGTTAAGGTCGATTACTTTTTCCGCTCGTCGCAGGTGACGATTGAGGGTTTGAGTTTTCGTAAGAAAACCCGCCTTGCTGCCAAAGAACGGAACCGTATCACCTATCAGACCATCGAGTTTCTGCAAAAATATCTCGAAATTGAGCAAATTTTCAACATCGGCCATGAGGCAAATATTCCCATCGCAAGAAAGCGGATCAAAACCCGGGAGGACATCGAACAGGCGGCGGCAGAGATCCGCAGGAGCTGGAACCTGGGTGAAGGCCCCATCCCACAGTTGACCGAATTGCTCGAGGATCATGGCTTCAAGATCTATGAGGTCGAGGGGGACGAAAACTTTGCCGGGCTCTCGGGCTATGCGTCGGGGATTCGTATTCCGGTTATTGCAGTTTCCAGGGGTGGGGATTGTGTGCGGAAACGGTTCACCATCGCCCATGAACTGGCGCACCTGTTGCTTAACTTCAGTGACTGCGAGGAGAAGCACCACGAAAAGCTCTGCCATGCCTTTGCCGGTGCCTTGCTGTTGCCGGAGAGTGTCATCAGAGAAGAACTCGGTGAGATACGGAAAAAAGTCACCCAGTGGGAACTGAAGAAACTGAAAGGCATCTATGGCATTTCCATGCAGGCTATCATGGCCCGGGCGCATACTCTCGGTATTATCGACGATCAGAGCTATAGGATGTTCAGTATCTATGTCAGTATAAACGGCTGGCGCAAGGATGAGCCGGGAGAGTATTCGGGCAAGGAAAGAGCCAATCGCTTCAAGCAGCTGGTTCTCCATGCGGCGGCTGAGCAGGTTATCAGCTACAGCAAAGGGGCGGAGCTACTGGGGCTTACTCTTGGCCAATTTGAGCGGGAAATTCACATCGTTTCATGATCTTCCTGGTCAATGATGCCAACATCCTGATCGATCTGCTTAAACTCGATCTTCTCGATGCCTTCTTTCGCATGGAATATGACTTTCAGATCAGCGATTTGGTGCTCAATGAGGTACAAGAGGAGAACGTCGATGATCTGGATAGTTATCTTGAGACGAACGTGCTGACCAGGCAGACGTTCACCTTTGCTGAATTAGGCGACATTGGGGACCTTTATGATCAGTACCCGGCATTGTCGATCGCCGATTGTTCGTGTTTGTATCTGATAGAGAGGCTTGGAGCCAGACTGCTTACAGGCGATGGGGCTCTACGTCGCACCGCAGAACTCCGAGGGGCCACGGTGCATGGCGTGCTCTGGGTGCTGCAAGAGCTGGTTTTACGCGGTCACCTCACATCTCGTGAAGCTCATGGCAAGCTCAGCCGACTGATGGAGTTGAACCAGCGATTGCCTATGAAGGAGTGCCAACGTTTGCTGCGTAAATGGCAATAGCCTGGAATACCCTTATGACAGCAAAACAAACCAAAAATATGAGTCCATATCATGGGTTCAGCGACAAGCGAGGAGGGCAAATCTTCCCCGGTCGCATGCGGTTGAATGCATTTAATTTCTATAAAAATTACAGCTGCTTATACTTATTTTTCCGTATGGTTAAATATAACTCAATATAAGAGAGGAAGCATGGACCGGATACAAGACCCTTTTTTTCTCGGAGCAGGAACTCCACCGCACGATTTGGCTGGCCGTGGCGATATGTCGTGTGTTGATCGATGATTTCAATCTTGAATTAAACACACCTACAGGGTACAGTCACAAATTTGTGACTTTTTTTCAGGAAAAGGGAGCTCGCTTGACAATTTTCTCATAAGCTGCCTTTCTCAGGGTTTTATGGAGTTCAGGCGTGGACCAGGTGACCGACTCTTGCCGGTGCTCTTGTCGGCTGGGTACCGGATGTGGTGTTCAAGCGATCGGTTGGGCGAGTATGGCCGCGGGCGGCACGGTTGGGTGGATTCGTCGCCATCTTTGACAAGCGGCGGAGGGACGTGTTGCTTGCAAAGAAAAAGACCCCGGACACATCGCATGTCCGGGGTCGATATATGGCGGAGAGAGAGGGATTCGAACCCTCGGTGGAGTTTAACCCCCACACTCGCTTAGCAGGCGAGCACCATCGGCCAACTCGGTCATCTCTCCTTGTACATTGTTGTGGTGTCTGGCGGAGGGAGTAGGATTCGAACCCACGGTACTTTCGTACAACGGTTTTCAAGACCGCCGCCTTAAACCACTCGGCCATCCCTCCTTAAGCCGATGTAGATACCATTTCAAAAGAATACTGTCAATACACTGATCATCAGAAGCATGCAAGCAGACACAGGTTCGCAGACAAACGGGCAGGATCAGGAGTTTCGCAATCTTTCCTGCCTGTATGAAATCACCAGACACCTGGCTTCCGCCACCAGTCTCCAGGAGTGTCTTGAGAAAATCGTCCAGACCCTTGCCGAATTGAAAGAAATGGACAACGGCACCATTTCCATCATCAACCCGACCACCGGGGAACTGGAGATCGAAGTCGCCCATGGCATCACCGCCGAGGCCAAGCGGCGGGGGCGATACAAACTGGGGGAGGGGATCACCGGCAAGGTGGTGGCCACCGGGGAGCCGATCATTGTTCCGCAGATCGGCGATGAGCCGTTATTCCTGAATCGGACCAGAACCCGGGGCGATGAACGGAAAAAGAAGAGTTCTTTTCTGTGCGTTCCTATTATCGCCGCCCAACAGACCCTCGGCGCTCTCTCCATTGACCGAATGTACAGGGAGGGCTTCGGGTCTGAGTCTGAACATGACATGCGCTTTCTCACCGTGGTCAGCGGTCTGATCGCGGAAACCGTGCAGCGCATCCAGCGGGTCAACGAGGAAAAAGAAGCCCTGCGGCAGGAAAACTCCAAACTGCGACGCGAGTTGTCCGCCAAGAATCGCATCGATGAGATCATCGGCAATTCCTCGCGGATGCAGGAGGTTTTCGACATGGTCCATCGGGTGGCGGATTCCAACGCCACCGTACTTCTGCGCGGTGAATCCGGGACCGGCAAGACCCTGGTGGCCAAGGCCCTGCACCATAATTCCGGGCGGGCCGCCGGTCCCTTTGTCGTGGTCAACTGTTCGGCGCTGCCGGAAAGTCTGCTGGAGAGCGAACTCTTCGGTCATGAGAAGGGGGCCTTCACCGGGGCCACCGAGACCAAGAAGGGGCGGTTCGAGCTGGCCGAGGGCGGCACCCTGTTTCTCGACGAAATTGGTGAAATCAGCCCGGCTGTACAGGTCAAACTGCTCAATGTCATTCAGGAGCGCACCCTGCAGCGACTCGGGTCCGGGAAAATCATTGCCACCAATATCCGGCTGGTGGCGGCTACCAATCGCGACCTGGAAGCCGCGGTCAAGGAGATGGCTTTTCGGGAGGATCTGTATTACCGGCTCAATGTTTTTCCTGTCTATCTGCCGCCCTTGCGGGAACGGCGCACCGATGTCCTCCTGCTGGCCGAGTATTTCCTGGAAAAATACGCCCAGGAGAACAATAAACAGATTAAGCGGATCTCCACCCCGGCCATCGATCTTCTCGTCCAGTACCACTGGCCGGGTAATGTCCGCGAATTGCAGAACTGCATGGAGCGGGCGGTTTTGATCTGCGACGGGTCCGCGATCATGTCCATCCATCTGCCGCCTTCCCTGCAGAGTCCCGACAGTCTGCAGACCGACAAACCACTTTCCCTGGCCACGGCGGTTGAAAATTTCGAGCGGGAACTTATTGTTGAGGCGTTGAAGAAAAGCAACGGTAACCAGACCAAGGCCGCCAAAATCCTGGCCACCAGTCTGCGCATCATCAACTACAAGATCCACAATTATGGTATAGAGCCGAAGCACTTCAAGGTCAAATAAATGCGGATCCTGCTGCACATCTGCTGCGGGCCCTGCGCCCTGTACCCGATCCGGCAGCTCCGCCAACAGGGGCATGCGGTCACCGGCCTGTTTTACAATCCCAATATTCATCCCTACCAGGAGTTCCGTCGCCGCATTGAGGCGGTGAAGATATGCAGCGAGAACTGGGATTTTCCGGTCGACATTGACGAGGACTACGGCCTCGGCCACTATCTGCGCCAGGTGGTCTTTCATGAAGAGGAGCGCTGTTCCCTGTGCTATGCAATGCGCTTGCGGCGGACAGCGGCAGCCGCGGTCGCCGGGGGCTTTGAGGCCTTCACGACCACGCTGCTCTATTCCCGGTACCAGAATCACCAGTTGCTGGTCGAACAGTGCGAGCAATGGGCCCGAGAGTACGGCAGCCGTTTTTATTACCAGGACTTCCGTCTCGGCTGGCAATGGGGGATTGATCAATCCATGGCCATGGGACTCTATCGCCAGCCCTATTGCGGCTGCATATACAGTGAACAGGAACGGTACGACAAGCGGTTGCGCAAGGCCCGCGCCAAGGCCAAGACTGCGGGGGGCGGATGAGCGCCTTTTGCAGGGTCCTGCACCCGACATTTTTCTGACCGGTCAACGGGTCCTCGTCCCTGCGCGTCGTTCCTGGGGACAGGCAGCCACTTCTTCTGATGTATCGATCGTCGTCCGTAGCGACAAGGAGCAATCTCATGGACAATATTATTGTGCTGGCCACCGGCAACAGCAAAAAGCTAGAGGAAATCAAAGACCTGCTCAAAGAGTTCCCGGTTGCCATCAAATCGCTTGCCGATTTCGGGCCCATGCCCGAACCGGTTGAAGATGGGGCGACCTTTGATGATAACGCCTACAAAAAAGCCCTCCATTACGCCAAGGTGCTGGGACTGCCCTGTCTGGCCGACGATTCCGGTCTGGTGGTGGACGCCCTGGATGGTCGGCCCGGGGTCTACTCGGCCCGCTATGCCGGTCCAGGGGCGACAGATTGGCAGAATAGTGAAAAAGTATTGCAGGAAATGGCGGGAAAGGAAAATCGAGCCGCCCACTTTGTCTGCGTTCTCTCCCTGGCAACCCCGGGTGGACCGGCCCTGACCTGGGAAGCGCGCTGTGACGGCGAACTCACCACCGAGCGCCGGGGTGAATCCGGATTTGGCTATGATCCGATCTTTTTCTTTCCGGAACTGGGCAAAACCTTTGCCGAGATCTCCATGGAAGAAAAAAGCCGAGTCAGCCACCGGGGCCGCGCCCTGGCGGAGTTTGCAGGGGAGTTCGAACAGGTCCGCACCTGGTTGCGGCAACGGATGGGAGAGATAAAACCGCCCAAACCGGACCATAGCCAGTTTGAGCATAATGACTGGTCGCAGGAACGCATGGTGTGAGCTGTAGACGAACACAGGCAGGCCATTTTGCACGGAAGCGGCTGCCGCATGGAAAAATTCGCGCGAGCAGCCCCTTCTCGACTCAGGCGTCTTCTTGTTTCAAGTCCCGTTGAAACAGGTCGTGGACCGCATCCTCGCATTTTTTGTGGCTATACAGCACCTGATAGACCTGCTCGAGAATGGGCATGTCCACCTGGAGTTTTTGGGCCAGGTGGTAACAGGACTGGGTTGTTTTCACCCCCTCCGCCACCATGGACATCTCGGCCAGGGCCTCCGGCAGGCTCAGGCCTGAGCCCAGCTTCAACCCCACGGTTCGATTACGGCTCAAGTTGCCGGTGCAGGTCAGGACCAGGTCGCCCAGACCGCCCAGGCCGGCAAAGGTCAGTGGTTGGGCGCCGAGAGCCGCTCCCAGCCGGGAGATTTCCGCCAGGCCGCGGGTGATCAGGGCCGCACGGGTGTTGAGGCCGAAATGGAGACCATCGCAGATGCCGGCGGCAATGGCGATGACGTTTTTCATGGCGCCGCTGATCTCCAGGCCGACGACATCACTGGCCGAATAGACCCGGAAATAGCTGCTGGAAAAAAGATGCTGGACGGCTTCCGCCGCCGCCAGATCGGCAAAAGCCACCGTCACCGCTGTGGGCTGTTCCGCCGCAACCTCTTCGGCGAAACTGGGGCCGCTCAGCACCCCGAACAACAGTGATTTCGCATCCCGGCTCTCCTCGCGCATGACAGCGGTCATGGTCATGCCGCCATCGAGTTCTATTCCTTTCACCGCGGAAACAAGCAGGGCCCTGTCCTCCAGCCCGGGAAACATCGCGCGGTACACCTGCCGATATCCATGGGAAGGGACCACCATGACCACGCATTGCGCCCCGGCAACAGCGGCGATCAGATCGTCGGTTATAACGAGGGGGTCCGGCAGACGATATCCGGGCAGGTATTTTTTATTTTCCCGCTCCGCGGCCAAGCGGTTAATATGAGCGCTGTCCCGGCCCCAAAGGGTGACGTCGAGCCCTTTGCGGGCCAGCAGCAGGGCCAGCGCCGTACCCCAACTGCCGGCGCCGATAACCGCGGTTTTATTGATCAGCATTTTCCTCATCACCATTGTCGGTGCCGTTGCTATCAATTTCCTCTTCCCGGGCGAGCATGGACAGACCCACGACCAGTTCGCCCTCATCCAGATTGATTAAACGAACCCCCTGGGTATTGCGACCGATGATGCGGATGGTATCCATGGGCATGCGGATAATCTTGCCGGAATTGGCAATGAGCATGACCTGATCATCATCGACCACGGGCAGCACGCCGATAACCTGGCCGTTACGTTCATTGGCCTTGATGGTGAAGACGCCTTTGCCCCCCCGGCTCTGCAGGGGGTATTCCGAAACGGCCGTGCGTTTCCCATAGCCTTTTTCCGTGACCGTGAGGATGGAGTCGTCCGGGTTGCGGATAATGGCCACGCCGACAACCTCGTCGTCTTCACCCAGGGTAATACCCTTGACACCGGCTGCCATCCGGCCCATGCCCCGGACATCGGATTCATGGAAATGGATGGACAGGCCTTTCCTGGTGACGAGAATGATTTCATCTTCACCCGAGGTGATGGCCGCGGAAAGAATTTCATCGTCATCGCGGATGGTCAAGCCGAACTTTCCTTTGCGCAGCGGTCGTTTGTATTCGGAGATAAAGGTTTTTTTCACCCGTCCCAACTTGGTGACCGTGAGAACGGAGACATTGTCGTCCATGTTGGCCAGATCCGCCACCGGAAGGATGGCGGCCACTTTTTCCTTTTCCCCCAGTTCCAACAGGTTGACAATGGCCCGGCCCCGGGCGGTCCGGCCGGCAAGGGGGAGTTCATGGACCTTACGCCAGAAGACCCGGCCCTTGTTGGTGAAGAACAAAAAGGTATCCAGGGAGGAGGCCGTATACAGGTTGGTGACAAAGTCCCCCTCCTGGGTGGCCATGCCCTTGATCCCCTTGCCGCCGCGCCGCTGCGCCCGGTACAGGGTCAGGGGATTGCGTTTGATATAGCCGGTGTGGGACACGGTCACCACCATCTCTTCGGGGGCAATCAGGTCTTCAGGGAGAATTTCGTCGACAGCGTCGATAATTTCCGTCCGACGCTGGTCGCCGTATTCTTCGCGGATGGCGGCGAATTCGTCCCGGATGATCTGCATGACCAGGCCATCGTCGCTGAGCACCTTGTTCAGCCAGGCTATTTTTTCAAGAATCTCCTGATAGTCGGCGATTATTTTATCACGTTCCAGGCCGGTGAGGCGCTGCAGGCGCATATCGAGAATGGTCTGTGCCTGGATCTCGGACAACTCGAAACGGTCGATCAACCCTTCCTTGGCTTCCGCCGGGTTGGCTGAGGCCTTGATCAGGGCAACCACTTCATCCAGGTGGGTAATGGCGATTTTCAGCCCTTCGAGGATATGGGCCCGCTCCTCGGCCTTGCGCAGTTCATAGGCTGTCCGGCGGTAGACCACGGTGCGCCGGTGGGCGATGAAGTGCTGGAGAATCTGCTTGAGATTAAGAATTTCCGGTTTGTTGTTGACGATGCAGAGGAGAATGATGCCGAAGCTTTTCTGCAGCGGGGTCGCCTTGTAAAGCTGATTGATGACCACCTCCGGAACTTCGTCCTTTCTGAGGTCCAGCACCACCCGCACCCCATGGCGGTCGGATTCGTCGCGGATTTCCATGATGGAGGCGATCCGTTTCTCCTTGATCAACAGGGCGATTTTTTCCACCAGGGAGGCTTTGTTCTGTTGATAGGGTATTTCGGTGATGATGATCGATTCGCCATGGGGGCCACGCGGTTCGATGTGGGTCTTGGAACGCATGATCACCACACCCCTTCCTGTTTCATAGGCCTCTCGGATGCCGGCCCGCCCGCAGATGAATCCGCCGGTGGGAAAATCCGGTCCGGGAATGATCTCCATCAACCGATGGACGGTGATGTCCGGATCTTCGATCAGGGCCAGGAGACCATCGATGATTTCGGTGAGATTATGGGGTGGGATCTTGGTGGCCATGCCCACGGCAATGCCTTCTGATCCGTTGATCAGGATATTGGGTATTCTGGAGGGCAGAACCGAAGGCTCCTGAAGGGAGTTGTCGTAGTTGGCGACAAAATCGACGGTTTCCTTGTCCAGATCCGCGACCAGTTCCTGGTCGAGCTTGGTCATTCTGGCCTCGGTATAGCGCATGGCCGCGGCGGAATCACCATCCATGGAACCGAAGTTGCCCTGCCCGTCGACAAGCGGGTACCGCATGGAGAAACCCTGGGCCATGCGCACCAGGGTATCGTAGGCGGCGGTGTCGCCGTGGGGATGATACTTACCGATGACGTCACCGACGATGCGGGCTGACTTGATGTATGGTCGGTTGTAGGTATTGCCCAGTTCGCGCATGGCAAACAGGGTGCGCCGGTGCACCGGTTTCAGCCCGTCGCGGACATCGGGCAGGGCCCTGCCGATGATGACCGACATGGCGTAATCCAGGTAGGATTTCCGTAGTTCTCGTTCAATGGGGATAGTGGGGTACTGGTCACTTCCCGTGGATTGTTCGGTCATGATATGTTCCTGCTTGAAGCGTGCTTAAGAGAAGGTTGCCGTACAGTGAAAAAAGAAGGGATCAGATATCCAGATCCGCAACCTCCAGGGCATGGTTTTGAATGAACTCCCTGCGTGGCTCGACTTTGTCTCCCATCAGGGTGGTGAAGGTGTCATCGGTGAGTTGAACATCGTCGATGTTGACCTGGACCAGGGATCGGTTGTCAGGGTTCATGGTGGTTTCCCACAGCTGCTCCGGATTCATCTCGCCCAGACCTTTGTAGCGTTGCAGATGACTGCCTTTGAAGGTCTCATCCCGGACCAGTTCGATCAGCCCGCGCCAGTCGGCTGCGGGAAGTTCTGCTTCCTGTCCGCTTGACGATAACTTGAGCAGGGTGAAAGAGCACGTGAGGTAGGGATGCAGGGTCTTGTACAGCTCAAGGGCATGGCGGTACTCATTGATCAAAGGAATGTTGGGGCCGATGACCGCGGCCATGGGTGATTTGCCGCTGAAGGTAACGGGAAACTCCCAGCAGGCGGGCCGCCAGTCGCAGGGACGAATCTCGCCCACCAGCGAGGCCTCTGCCATGAGCTGCTCGCGCAGGGATTCGACAAAGGCCCGGTCTTCAAACTGCAGGGCTGTCTGGACCTTGTTTGCCAGTAAAAACAGAATCAGGGCTTCTTCTATGTTGAGGCGCTCCAGGTAGGCGAGAACCTGCGAGAAATACGAGAATTTACGCAGGAAGTCGACCATGTCCTCCTGATCGAGAATCCCGCCTTGTTCGCTGCGGATGCGCATCAGGGTGCTGGCCTGGGAGTACAGGTAGGTGTTGAGGGCTTCATCGTTGAGGAAATACTGTTCTTTTTTCCCCCGGCCTAGACGATAGAGCGGTGGTTGACCGATATAGATATGCCCGTTTTCGATGAGAGGCAGCATCTGCCGGTAGAAAAAGGTCAGCAGCAGGGTCCTGATATGAGCGCCGTCCACATCGGCATCGGTCATGATGATTATTTTGTGGTAGCGGAGTTTTCCCAGATCAAACTCTTCACTGCCGATCCCGGTCCCCAGGGAGGCCACCAGCTGTTTGATTTCCTCGGATCCGAGAATTTTGTCGAACCGGGCTTTCTCCACATTCATGATCTTACCGCGCAACGGCAGAATGGCCTGAATGGCACGGTCTCGACCTTGTTTGGCTGAACCTCCGGCCGAATCACCCTCAACTATGAACAATTCACGTTCGGCCGGATTTTTACTCTGGCATTCTGCCAACTTGCCGGCCATAAGCACGGAAAGGCTGCCCTTTTTTCTCGATAAATCCCGCGCCTTGCGTGCCGCGTCCCTGGCCCGCGCCGCTTCCACCACTTTGCCGAGGATAGCACGGGCAACGGCCGGGTGCTGTTCCAGGTAGTTGGCCAACCTGTCCGCGCAAAGCGATTCGACAATGGATTTAACCTCTGAGTTGCCCAGTTTTCCTTTGGTCTGGCCTTCAAACTGGGGGTTGGGAACCCGGACGGAAATGACACAGGTGAGACCTTCCCGGACATCATCCCCCCCCATTTTTTCTCGCAGATTTTTGGGAACAATATCGTCGCCGGCGTACCTGTTGATGCATTTGGTTAAAGCGGCCCGAAACCCGGCAACATGGGTACCGCCTTCTTTGGTGTTGATATTGTTGACAAAGGAAAACAAACGCTCTGAATAACCGTCAAAATACTGAAAGCAGACATCGACCTGGACACCTTCCTTTTCTCCGGAAATGAGGATGGGGTCGGGGTGCACGCAGGTGCGTTTTCTGTTGAGATACTTGACATAGGAGGCGATGCCGCCGTCAAAATGGTAGGTGTTCTCCGCCCCGTCCCGCTCGTCCTTGAGAGAAATGGTGATATTCTTGTTGAGGAAGGCGAGTTCCCGCATCCTGTTGTTGATGGTGTCGTATTTAAACACCGTGCTTTCGGTGAAAATCCGTGCATCCGGGGTAAAGAAAATGCTTGTTCCGGTCTTGTCGCTGGTTCCTGTGTCTTCGAGATCGCTGGTGCGGACGCCATAGGCATAGGTCTGTCTGTACATACGTCCGTTTCGTTTGACCTGGGCCACGGTGCGGGTGCTGAGCGCGTTGACCACCGAGACACCCACGCCGTGCAGGCCGCCGGAAACTTTATACGTGGAGTGGTCGAATTTTCCACCGGCGTGCAAGGTGGTCATGACCAGCTCAAGGGCTGACATCTGTTCGGTGGGGTGCATGTCGACGGGAATACCCCGGCCGTTGTCTTCGACAGTGACAGAGTTGTCTTCATGGATGGTGACGCTGATCCAGTCGCAATGACCGGCCAGGGCTTCATCAATGGAGTTGTCGACAACTTCATAGATGAGGTGGTGCAGGCCTTCCTCTCCTGTATTGCCGATGTACATGGAGGGACGTTTGCGAACGGCTTCAAGGCCATCGAGGACCTGAATCTGTTGAGCGCCATAGGATGATTTATCTGTTTCGTTCATTGCATGTCTGAAGAAAAAAAGGATGGATGAGTATTATATAAACCGAGTCGCCTGTAATCGTTTACGGGCCGGCTTTAAAGCTTCATGGGCATAATGATGCTGATAAAACCTTTGTCATCGTCAGAGGTTATCATGCAGGGACTATCCTGGGAGCTGATGCTGGCGGAAATAATGTCTCCTTCCATGACCTGGAGACTTTCGATGAAATATCGACAATTAAAGCCAAGAGACAATGGTTCGCCGTTGTAGGCCACGGTAAACTCATCTTTTGCCGAGCCATAGTCTGCATTCTGCGATGTCAAAACCATGGTGTTATCATGGACATCCATTCTGATGGCATGGAAAATATCTTCAGTGAAGAGATTGATGCGTCGTAAACTCTCCAGAAAACGGTTCCTGTCAATGGTGATGACATTATCTTTGCTCAGTACGTGCATGATGCCTTGAATATCGGGAAAATCACTCTCCATCAGCCGAATGATAAGCAAAGCGTCCTGACTTTTGCAAACCGCCTGTTTTTCTTCAATTCCCAAGAAGAAGGTGTCCCTGCTGTCACAGAACTTTCTGATTTCCTGAACACCTCGCCGAGGAATCAGGGTGGTGGGGTTCAGGTGCAGATCCCGCACCGAATCCGGGACCTGTCGGCCCATGAGCGTCAAACGGTGGCCATCGGAGGAAACCATTTTCAGCAGGAGCTGTTCATTTTCTTCGACTTTCTGCAGCCGGGCGGCGGTCAAAGAGAGCATGCTTTCCTTGTCCTGGGCGATGGAAAAAATGGTTTTATCCACCAGATCGGCGATAATAGCACTGTCCACCGACACCATGGCGCTTTCATCGTAGGCTGGAAATTGGGGAAATTCATCAGCCACCATCCCCGCCAGACGGTAGAGGCTCGATCCAGCGGTAATCTCCACCCAATTATTGTCGACTTCCTGCAGCGAGATGGTCGCTGACCCCGATTCCCTGGCGACCTCATACAGCTTTTTAGCCGGCAGGGTGAGGACTCCGGTGGTCAGCACCTCCGCGGCAACGGTCTGCTTCAAGGCAATTTCCAGGTCGGTTCCGGTTATGACGATATGGTCGGATTCGACTTCGATCAGGACATTGGCTAGAATAGCTATGGTCCCTCTTTTACCGGTGATATTCTGCTGGGCGCTGACAGCGCGGAGTAATTCTTCCCTGTCGATTTTGAAATGAAACGCCATGGTACCATCCTTTAATGGAAAAATGAGAGTGGAAGCGATACATCAGCATGTCTGAAAGTCTGCTGAGCTTATGTAGGTGGATCGGTTGACTGGGTGCAGGGCCGCATCTGTATCTGTTTTGAGCAGTGTTCTACTCGTGGGAGCACGCTTTAACGATCAAGGTGTTTCGTTTAAAAAGATAACATTTAATTTTACTTCAAAGTTGAGCAAATTTCAAACAAATAATCGGTTTCGCTTGCGGTAAAAAGGATGAAAGATCAAATAAATATTATGCTCAACAGGGCCTGTGCCCAGGGGCTTGAGCAAGGCGTTTTTCCTGGAGTGTCGGCGGCAGTGAGTGTCCGGGGAAAAACAGGCTGGTCTCGCGCGCTGTTCAGTGGCGGCTGGACGAGATCCGATGGGCATCGGGAAGCGGTACGTCGGGATACTTTGTTTGATCTCGCATCGTTGACCAAACCCTTGTGTACCACTTTGTGTACCCTGTACCTCATTGACCAAGGCCAACTGACCCTGGACACTTCGTGCCGGTCGGTGCTCGATGCGGATATGCCTGGGGACAAACAGGGTATAACAATAGAGCACCTGCTGGCGCATTGTGCGGGACTGCCTGCGTATCGTCCCTATTTCCAGGCATTCCAGCCAACAGCGGCGCGGAAAAACCGCCAGTTACTTCTTGATCTGCTTTTAAGGGAACCACTGGAGCATACGCCGGGAACAACCAGGGTGTACAGTGATCTTGGCTTCATTCTGCTGGCAGCAATTATTGAACAACAAGGCGGCGTACTTCTTGAAAAAGTGTTTGAGGGGGTGGTTGCCGAACCACTGCACCTCTCTGCTGACCTCCGCTTTCTACCTCTTGAGAGTGCGGAAAGAAGGGCTGGGAGATCTGTTGCTGCTACAGAGCATTGCCCCTGGCGTCAAAAAATTATCCAGGGAGAAGTCCACGACGAACATTGCTGGTTGATGGGGGGAGTGTCCGGTCATGCCGGCCTGTTTGGGACTGCAGAGGCGGTCGTGCGGCTCTGCGAGCACATTCTTGATGCATGGCAGGGAAGGGATTCGCACCTGGGGATGGCGAATGCGCTGATGCAGCGGGCGCTGTCTTTTGAAAAACAGACCACCCTTCAGAGGCTGGGGTTTGATACGCCGACACCGGGTCGATCGAGCAGCGGAAGCTCTTTTTCTCCTCGCAGCGCCGGCCATCTCGGTTTCAGCGGGACATCATTCTGGATTGATCCCGACCAGGAGGTTATCATGGTGCTGTTGACCAACAGGACCCACCCTGCACGAACCAATGAAAAAATAAAACTATTCCGCCCGTTGTTCCACGACTGTCTCATGAAACCGATACGTGACCGGTGCAGGTAATCAATTGCGTCCTGAATCCGTGACAACTGGATTCTTGTTTAAGATATATCTTGCTGTAGCCATCTATTAATTGTAACGAAATCCCTGACAATAACTTTCACCAGCCGTCCATGATCCAGGGATAAAAAAAGCCCTGTCACATGAAATGACAGGGCAGAAAAAGAAGTCTCGGTTGAGAGACTTACCACCAGCAAACGGTTTTGTCGTTGGCGAAGATTTTCTGAACCAGCGTGTCGTAATTCGGTTGATCGCTGTACAGTTTGAACTCATCCGCAACCCGGTCACGGTTGAGTATTTCAACAAGCTTTTTCACATCATCGGTTGGTTCCGATCTGTAAACCTGCAGTATCTTCATGATATTCTCCTGTTATTCACTACACGCGCCGGGAGGTTCGTGCGATTGCTTGGGCATGCCATACGGAATGATGAAATCAGCTTCTCTCATTTTTTCTCCGAGTTCTTCCAGGGAGATATTGGTGATTTCGGTTCCTTCGGGGAGATCCGTCGGCGCATCGACGCCACAACTGAACACGGCCCCTTCCATATCGGCAATCCAGGCGATATTTTCGGCCATGTATTCGGACATGCGGGGGAACTCGCCGTTCATGATGACCGGGTACGCGTAATGATTTTCGACAGCAAGACCTAGACCGGATCGGATACCGTCAGTGTACACACGGTTGGCGACCAGGATATATACTTTTAATGATTCCATTTCCGCATCTCCTCACATGACGATGTACTTGGCGCATTGATCAAGAATGGCGCCATGGAAAGCCTGGGTCCGCATCTGCTTGTCGGTCAGGCCCCGGGGGACATCGGTGACGTTGTCATACCCTTCACAGATATAACTGTCGGCGCAGATGGCGATGTCCTCGACGGCGCAGAGTTGGCTTAATTCAGAGAATTCCGGGGATTTTGTCAGGTGAACCGATTTGTGGGTGAAGAATATCATCACCTTTTTTCCGGCACGGACAGCGGCTTTGGTCAATCCCAGAATGTGTCGCATATTTTGAGGGCAGGTGACAAATATGCCCAGTTTGTTCGGGTCGGCAGCCATTGGCTTCTTCCTCCTGTTGCAAGGATTGAGTGGGTCGAGTCCTTATCCTTTTTTGATAAAAAAGCTGATGTAGCCGGTCTCTTCTTTCTCGCCAAGGTATTCGTGGCCGGAACGCTCGCACCATCCGGGGATGTCGTTTCTGGAGCCAGGGTCGGTGCCTTGGACGTGGAGAATCTCTCCGGAGTTGATTTTGCCGATTTCTTTTTTGGTGCGGAGCAGCGGCATGGGACAGCTCAAACCTTTTGCATCAAGAACTGCGGCGGCTTCCAGGCCGTCTGGAGCTACTTTTACATCACTCATTGTGTACTCTCCTTAAAAAAATTTCTTTTGGGTAAAAGGCCATTAAATCGTATGAAAATAATTCGGGATAGTTTTATAGTTAAAAATTGTTGATGTCAAGGCAGAAACAGAAGGAACAACGGCTGGACAGGAGACTTTTCGTAACTTTTGTTGAAGGGCACAGGCCAAAAAAACGAGCGTTTACATGATGTTGTCGGTTGAGGCCGTTGCGTGTATTGACAAAAGCGAATGGCAAAGGTATTTTCACGGGATTGCAGAGACCGCAATACCTGGAGATATCCTGTTTTATTCAGGGATTTTCTCCAGAGCACTTTTTCAAATCCCTTTGCTTCATCACCCATATCCAGGTGGGATACGGAAAAACCTTCCCCTGTCCCGATGGTTCTGAGCTGAGAAACAAAGAAGATTGTATCGTAGGTTTTGGAGTTCTTTGGCTGTTTTACTTTTTTTCAAGGGGACAGGAGGCTGTCGTATGGAAGATCTCAAGATACTTTGGCAAAAAATTAAAGACCTCTACAGAGCATTTTGTCAGGATGAATGGAATCCGATTCTGACCGGTATCGTGGTTGCCATTCTTACGATCCTGATCATGGCCTGGTGGCGGCCCTGGGGGGCTGTCGGGGCTGTGCGCAACTGGGGTGACTGGATGCTGTATGGTGTTGGGCTGTATGGTCCTGACCGGTTCGTTGACAATTTCGGCGATCCGATTCTGACCCAGTCGATTCTGTTCAACACCGGATCAGTCATCGGCATCGGCCTCATCGTCGGTGCGTTTATTTCCGCCTGTCTCGGTGGTCAATTCGCCTTGCGCTTCCCCCCGATCCGGGAATATGTCAAGGCGATGATTGCCGGTGTGCTCATGGGCGTCGGTGCGGCCCTGGCCGCGGGCTGTAACGTCGGCGGTATTTACAGCGCCATCGGTAATCTGGCTGCCAACGGTTTTGCCATGTTCATCGGTATTATCCCCGGTGTACTCCTTGGCCTGTGGCTTCTGTATAAAGAAATGGAGCATGTGTCCTGGGGCAGCGGCGGGTCGTATACACTCGAGATTCCCTACGTGGTTCAGGGCATCCTGGGGCTTGCCGGGCTGATCGGCATCATATGGCTTGCCAATTCCTATGTCAATTTCTCCGGCGACAGTTGGTACATGGATCATATCACGTCTCTTTCCGGCATTATTTTACTGGCAACCGGGATCGGCTATGCCATGCAGCGTGGTCGCTGGTGCATGGTGCAGGGTTTTCGCGAGCCGCATATGACCGGTGACTGCAAAATGGCTAAATCGGTGGCTATTTCCATCGCCATTGTCGCCGTAGGCGCTGTTGTCCTCAAATACAGCGTAGAAGCCCGCCTTTTAGGAGAACCTGTTCTCAACCCAATGCATTATGTTCGCGGCACCTTTGGCTGGGGCGGGGTTGTCGGCGGTTTTATTTTCGGTCTCGGTGCCATGCTGGCCGGTGGCTGTGGCTCCGGTACCCTGTGGCGTGTCGGTGAGGGGCAGATTAAACTGTGGCTGGTTGTCCCTTTCTTCGCTCTTTCCAACTCCCTGATGATCGCCTGGTTCTCTCATTATCAGTTTGAGCAGAAAGGATATCTCGGCAGGTATGTCTATCTTCCCGATGTCATGGGGTATGGGTACACCCTGGCTCTGATTCTCGGTTTCTGCCTGGTCTGGACTCTGATTGTTAGCTGGAACGAGGACAGCAATAAACTGCTGCTGCCGATGTAAGCGGATTTGCCATGGCCATGAACGGGCGGCATCCCTATAGGGGGGCCGCCCGTTTTTTTGTTTGTACATTTCACCGGTTGCAGGTAAACGAGTTGATCATTTATTCAGGTTCAATCTCAACCAGGGAAGGGGTGCATGACCGATCACCGATGCATGGATCGTCAAGAATTGCGAACCAGATTTCTCACCCGCCGCAACGTTCTTTCCCGGGAACAGCGCGATACCATGAGTGCGCGGATTGCCGAATTGGTGACCGGCTTGCCGATTTTCCGGGAAAAAAACCATTTTTTTCTGTATTGCAGCTACCAGAGTGAAGTGGACACCATGGGGTTGCTGCAGCGATGCCTGCAAGCAGGAAAAATCGTCAGCGTCCCTCTGACTGTTCCCGGCCATTCCCGCATGCTGGCCGTGACCGTTTCCGATCCCGGCACTGATCTGGCCCTGGGGTATAAAGGTATTCTCGAACCGATGCACCACAGGGCAAAGGACCATGTTGCGGCCCTGAGCGACATTGACGTTGCCTTTGTTCCCGGTATTGTTTTTGACCGGTGCGGCCATCGTCTCGGGTATGGCAGAGGGTATTATGACCGTTTTCTGGCAGCCTCGCCACAGGCCGTGCGCATCGGGCTGGCTTTTGCCTTGCAGCTGACAGAATATATCCCTGCGCAATCCCATGATATTCCCATGGATATAGTGATCACCGAGCAAGAAGTTCTTATGGTGAGCCAGGCAGAACAATGAGAAAAACGGCTGTCTATAAAAATGACCTTTTTCTGGCCCATGATACCGGCCGGGAACATATCGAGTCCGCGGCGAGACTGCAGGCCGTGTATCAGGAACTGGAAAGGGACGAAATTGCCGCCAAGCTTATCTATCCATCCTGGAAAAAGTCCGCGGCATCCACGGTGCAGTTGATTCACAGCCGGGAACATGTGCAGGCGATTGCCGCCACGGCAAACCTTCCCGCCACTTTCCTCGATGCTGATACCAGGGCGTCCGCCGACTCCTACCAGGCGGCACTGCTTGCCGTCGGTGCCGTGGTCGACGGCCTGACCCGTCTGCACCGAGGTGAAATCGACAATGGCTTCTGTCTGGTACGCCCGCCGGGGCACCATGCCGAGCGCCATCGGGCCATGGGCTTCTGCCTGTTCAACAATATTGCGGTCGGTGCGCGCTGGGCGATTAGGAAACTGGGTGCGAAACGGATCATGATCATCGATTGGGACCTGCACCACGGAAACGGCACCCAGCACAGTTTTTATCAGCAGGATACGGTGCTGTACTGTTCACTCCATCAGTATCCTCTCTATCCCGGGACCGGCGCCTTGCCTGAATCAGGCCAGGGAAGAGGGGGCGGGTTTACGGTCAACATTCCCCTGGCAGCCGGTCGTGATGACGAGGAATATGCCCGGATTATCAACGAACTGGTTATCCCTCTGGCCCGGGCCTATCGACCGGAGTATATTCTCGTCTCCTGTGGGTTTGATATCATGGCCGGTGATCCGACCGGGACAATGCGGGTGTCCCCTGCGGGAATAGCCTATATGACCAGGGCTCTGGTGGATCTGGCAGCTGAACTGTGCGGAGGAAGACTGCTGTATACTCTGGAAGGCGGGTATGATCGAGACAACATGCTGGCCGGAATCCTCGCGGTCTTGAGCGAATTATACGGGGCCCCGCTGGCTGATGATCATCCTCTGTCTCTGTCCAGGGAAGAGTATGATTGTTTCCACACCTCCAGGAAAGAATCAGCCGCTCTCGACCAGGCCTTGTCGTGGATTCAAAACTGGTGGCAAATTTGAGAAAGGATATCTGGTTGCAGCCTGCCAGGTGTTTTCAGGCCACAAAAGAGGGGAACGGCTGCCGATGCGCAATGATTTTCTTGGTATGCCCAGCAAAATATGAGAAACTAAGATTGATAGATTGAAAACAGACCTTCTGTTTTTGATGGGCGATCAATTGTATGAACAGATCCTGCCTTTTCCCTGCTGAGCATGAGGTAAAATGAGTTCGCGAATTCTTGTCGCAGACGATGACTCCCTGGTGCGTCTGACAATCCAGAAAATTCTCAATATGTTTAACCACGATGTGGTCGCTGTCGAGTCTGGTCGGCAGGTCCTGGAGCAGATATCGGATGCATTCGATGTTATTGTCCTGGACATCAATATGCCGGATATGGATGGGTTTGAAACCCTGGAGTGTCTCAACAAAAAGCGGATCGATACTCCGGTCCTGTTCCTCACCGGGGCCGGTTCCATGGAATACGCGGTCAAAGCCATCCATTTGGGGGCCTACGATTTTCTCACCAAGCCCATAAACGACATCGAACTGTTTCATGTCAAGGTCAAGCAGGCTGCCGAGAAAAAGCAGTTTCTCCGTCAGGAAAAGGAATATAAAGAGAAACTGGAAAGTGAGGTTCAGCTGAAAACCAGAGAACTGGCTGAAAAAAACATCCTCCTGGAGGAGTACAGCAATAACCTTGAGAACGCCACCGTGCAGATCATGTCCAGCCTGCAGGCGGCCATGGAAGAGAAGGACGGCTATACCGCCGGCCATACCCGCCGGGTGACGGAATATGCCTTGCAACTGGGGCAGGCAGCCGGACTCGATATCGATGATATTGTGGTTTTGCGTCGGGCCTCGCAGTTTCATGATATCGGCAAATTGGTTATCGACCTTTCCTGTATTCAGAAACCGGGTGCCCTGACCCCGGAGGAGTGGGCCTTGATCAAGAAGCATCCGGAGGTCGGGGCCAGCATCATTGAACCGCTCACCTTTATGCAACGGGAACGCGATATCATCCGCCACCATCATGAAAAAATCGATGGCTCCGGGTATCCGGATGGTATCGGTGGTAAGGAACTGGATCCGCTCACCAAGATCATCACCATAGCCGACAGCTATGATGCCATGACCTCGCGCCGTAATTATCGTCGCAATCTTTCTACCCCGGAGGCAGTGGGTGAGTTACGTCGCTGCAGTGGCTCACAGTTTGATCCGGAACTGGTTGAACTCTTTGCAGGGGTTGTTCTTTCCGTCCGTTCACTGTATAAACACTAGCCTCTACATGGGCACCAGCTGTTTTGCAGAGGGCAGACAGCTCCATCACCACGGTTTTTATCTTTTTTGACTCATGAAAATCACCCGACAAGAAGTACTGCATGTGGCCGGACTGGCTCGGCTTGAGCTTTCCGAGGACGAAGTGGATCGCATGACCGGCCAACTGGATGCGATTCTTACTTATGTCGCCAAGCTGGATGAGTTGGAGACCACCGATGTGGCGGTCACCACCCATACCCAGGAAGTGGTCAACGCCTTTCGGGAGGATGTTGTCCGTCCATCCCTTACCCGGCAGGAAGCGCTCGCTAACGCGCCGGAACAGAATGGCGAAGCGTTTGTCGTTCCCCGGGTTATCGGTTGACAGGAGTCGTGCAGCCTTAAGGCGGGGCAGGTGAATCAGTTTGCCCATGATCGTCCCGGCTTGCATCATGAACAGGTGGGGTGCCGTGGACATGGTACCCTGAACTATCTTCGTACCCTATGTTGTCATCATGAATTATTACGCACTCACCATGCATGAAGCCTTACGGCGACTCGATGCAGGGGAAACAACATCGGTTGCTCTGACCGAAGCGATTCTTACCCGGATCGATGCCGTGGAACCCTCTGTTCGGGCCTTCGTCAACCTGGATCGGGAGGGGGCTTTGCGCCGGGCGGAACAGGCGGATGTGGAACGGAAAACAGGGGCGGCGGGTCCGCTTTGCGGAATCCCGCTGGCCGTCAAGGACATTTTCTGCACCACCACGATGCCGACCACCTGCGGCTCCAGAATGCTGGAGACCTTCATCGCTCCCTATGATGCCACGGTTATCTCAAAACTCCACCAGGCCGGGGCGGTGTTGCTGGGGAAGCTGGTCATGGATGAATTCGCCATGGGATCAACCTGTGAGCATTGTGCCTTTGGGGTGGTCCATAACCCCTGGAAAGCAGGGTATATTGCCGGTGGCTCCAGCGGGGGATCCGCGGCAGCTGTGGCTGCAGACGAGTGTTATGCCTCGCTGGGTTCGGATACCGGCGGGTCGATACGGCAGCCTGCCTCCCTCTGCGGTACCGTAGGCATGAAGCCGACCTATGGGCGCGTCTCGCGTTACGGCCTGGTGGCCTTTGCCTCATCACTGGATCAGGTGGGCCCCCTGACCAAGGATGTACGCGACTGCGCGCTGATGATGAACAGTATCAGCGGTCACGACCCTCTTGATTCCACCTCAATCGACCGAACCGTTCCCGATTACACCCAGGCTCTTGTCAACGGACTGTCCGGGTTGCGCATCGGCTTGCCCCGGGAATATTTCGGCGCGGGGTTGGATCCGGAAGTCGATGCGGTCGTCCGCCAGGGTATTGCCATGCTCCAGGACGCCGGGGCAACAATTGTCGAGGTCAGTCTGCCGCATACCGAATACTGTGTGGCCGCCTATTATCTGATCGCACCGGCCGAGGCCAGCTCCAACCTGGCCCGGTTTGACGGGGTTCGGTATGGGTACCGGGACCGCTCAGCCGCGTCATTGATCGATATGTATAAACAAACCCGTTCGCAGGGGTTCGGTGAAGAGGTCAAACGGCGTATCCTCATCGGGACCTATGCCCTGTCCGCCGGCTATTACGACGCTTATTACAAGAAAGCTTCCCAGGTGCGTACCCTGATCAAGCAGGATTACGCCAGGGCCTTTGCCGACTGTGACCTGCTGGCCTCGCCGGTCACCCCGACCCCAGCCTGGCAGATCGGTGCGAAAAGCAACGATCCTCTGGCTGTGTATCTCTCTGACATTCTCACCCTTTCCGCCAATCTTGCCGGGGTTCCCGGTCTCTCGGTGCCCTGCGGTTTCAACCACCAGGGCCTACCCATTGGAATGCAGCTGCAGGCCCCGCATTTTGGTGAAGAGCTTCTGTTGCATGTCGGGTACAATCTTGAGCAACGGGTCGACGTTGCAGGAAAAAAACCGGTGATAGCCTCCTGAATTCGTGAGCATTCGTCCGTGCGTCAGCTTCGTTGTTCGTGACCGTTCGATTAATGGACACTTTATCGGAAGGTTACGGACAAAGAAGATGGCGTGCGGACGGATGCCCCGAAGGGCGGCTGGTGAAAGTTATTGTCAATGGTTTAGCTGCAATTATAACATGATTAAAGCAAGATATATTCAAAGCAAGCGACCAGCCGTCACGGATACAGGAGCCTGATTATGCGGATTTTAGTTCCTCCCCACATCACAGCCATTGTTCCGTACCCACCCGGCAAACCCATGGATGAGCTCGAACGGGAATACGGTATCAGTAACGCCATCAAACTGGCCTCAAACGAAAACCCCTGGGGGCCTTCTCCCCGCGCCGTCCGTGCCATCGAAGAGATGCTGTGCAACCTTCATCGCTACCCTGATGGTTCAAGTTACTACCTGACCGAGGCCCTGGCACATTGGACCGGAGCACGACCGGAGGAGATTGTCCTTGGCAACGGATCCAATGAAGTCATCGAGTTTCTGGTCAAAACCTTTGTCAGCAATGGGGATCAGGTCATTACCAGTCATCCCTCCTTTCTCATGTACCAGAAATTCGTGCAGGTGCGTGGTGGGGAAAATGTGGTAATCCCTCTCCGGGACATGGCCCATGATCTGGAGGCAATCCGTGCCGCGGTCAATGATCGGACCCGTTTGATCTTCATCGACAATCCCAACAATCCCACCGGCACCCTCATTGCCAGGGAGGCTTTTCATCGTTTTCTGACTGGATTGCCCCAGTCCGTTGTTGTCGTCCTGGACGAAGCCTATGTGGATTATGTCAACCCGGCTGAGCGTATCGATATCCTTGATTATCTCCGTCATGCCGATACCCTGCCGGCAGTGGTTGCGCTGCGGACCTTTTCCAAGGCCTTTGGCCTGGCCGGTTTACGGGTGGGCTTCGGGTTGATGCACCGGGACATCGCTTCGCTGCTCCACCGTGTTCGCCAGCCGTTCAATATCAACCTGCCCGCCCAGGCCGGTGCTCTAGCGGCCCTGGAAGACAGCGAGCATTATGAACATACCCTGCGGGCGACCGAGGAACAGCGACGCTGGCTGCAGCAAGCGGTGACGGAACTTGGCTGCGAACCCTATCCCTCCCACACCAATTTTTTCCTCATCGATGTCCATGGCGATGCTGCCCGTCTCTACGAGGCCATGCTTTATAAAGGTGTGATTGTCCGGGCGATGCAGGCCTATGGATATCCCCGGTTTCTTCGAGTGACCGTGGGCACGGATGCAGAAAACCATCGTTTCGTGGCGGCACTGAAGGATTGTCTGCAGGAACTCGGCTATGGACGATCATAAGCGGATCGTGACCATTGACGGGCCTTCCGGCGGCGGGAAATCCACGGTTTCTCGGGCCCTGGCTCAGGCTCTCGACTTTACCTACCTGGACACCGGTGCCATGTATCGGGCTGTGGCCTTTGCCTGCCGGGAAAAGGGTGTGGGGCTCGAGGATAGTACTCGATTGACTTTTCTTCTCGAATCCATCCATCTTGAACTCCTGCCGCCGGCGACCGGGGATGATGATGTCCGAGTTCTTCTCGATGGCAGGGAAGTGGGTCAGATCCTGCGGACCGCTGAGATGGGGCTGCTGGCCTCGCGGTTCTCGGCCCATCCGACGGTCCGGCTGGTTCTGACCAGATTGCAGCAGCGGATCGGCGCCGGTGGACGGATCGTTGCCGAGGGACGGGATACCGGCACCGTGGTTTTTCCGGAGGCAGCGTGGAAATTTTATCTTGATGCCAGCCCGGAGGTGCGGGCGAGGCGAAGGGCAATGCAATTGCGGAATAAGGGGGAGGTGGTGGACGAGCAACGGCTCCTTGAGCAGATCGTCAAAAGGGATAAAGAGGATCGGGAGCGGACCATCGCTCCTTTACGGATGGCGCCGGGGGCATTGTACATCGATTCTTCCCACTTGCCTGCACAAAAGGTTATCCGCATGATGTACGAACGGGTGGCAACCATATCCTGTGGCAGTGGAAAATGAAGAGGATTGGCCGCGGTGGCTGACTTCACCCTATGCCTGCGGTTCAATTCGCCGGCGCGCTTTTATTGAAAGCAACATATCTCGCTTCTGAACAAACACTTGCCAAGCACATCCTTGTGGTGGAAATGTGCAGGCTGCCGGGCTCCAGCGAGCCTGGAGTGGCAGCCTGATCGTCCGCGCAAAGAGTAAAGGCACGTCCAGCGGTGTTCATCACAAGGCAGGCTCAACCTTTTCCCCAGCCATGAAGGCGTGCAGTGCTTTTGCCACTGTTCGGCCTAGTTCGACACATTCGTGCAATTGGGGATGCTCGGGAACATACTGCACCCGGACCCCCTGATGACACAGGGTAATGTTCATCTCCTTGAGCGTTTCATTCATCATTTTTACTGCCTCGCCTGACCATCCATACGACCCGAAGGCCGCCCCGATCTTGTTGGTGGGGCGCAGGCCGCGCATGTACATGAGAAAATCGGCCATCCGTGGCAACATGCCATTATTAAGGGTCGAGGAGCCAAGGATGAGGGCGCTGGATTCGAGCACGTCGGTCATGACGTCGCTGCGATGATTAACCTGGAGGTCAAGCATCTTGTACTCAACTCCCTCTTCGTGCAATCCTTCAGCCACCGCCTTGGCCATCATCCTGGTCGATTCCCACATGGTATCATAAATGATCAGCGCTTTGCCGTTGCCCTGGTGAGCGCTCCAGCGAGCATAAGCCTCGATGATCTTGCCCGGATTGCTTCGCCAGATCACACCGTGATCCGGGGCCAGCATTTTGATGGGCAACTGCATTTCCTCAACCTTGGCCAGCAGTTTGGTTACCAGGGGTGAATAGAGGGTGAGAATATTGGCGTAATATTTGGTTGCCTCATGCATGAGGACATCCTGGTTCACTTCGTCGTCGAAGCGTTCACTGGTCGCCAGGTGTTCGCCAAAGGCATCGCTTGTGAACAGGATTTCGTCTTCCTTGAGGTACGTGAACATGGAGTCCGGCCAATGCAGCATCCTGGTCTCAAGAAAATGCAGAGTTCGTGCGCCCAGGTTGATTTCTTCACCCGATGCAACGACATGGTAGGGCCAATCGGGGCGATGGAAGTGCTGCAGCAGGGTTTTATGGCCCATTTTTGAGCAGATCACTTTTTCCGGCTTGATGGCTTCAATCACTTCCGGCAGGCAGCCGGAATGATCCATTTCAACATGGTTGACCACCAGGTAATCGATTTTAGCAGGGTCAATAATGTTGTGGATCCGGTGCATCAACTCGCTTTTATACGGCTTTTTTACCGTATCAATGAGCGTGACCTTTTCGTCGAGGATGAGAAAGGCATTGTAGGTTGTGCCGCGATTGGTTGAATATCCGTGGAAATCACGGGTCAGCCAATCAACGGCTCCAACCCAGTAGACGTTGTCCGTCAGTTTGATTTTTTTCATGGAACAGATCCTCCGTACAGGGTGCTGAGTAGAGACAAGTCAGTGCCCACCCAGAGAAACAGTTTTATGCCCCTGACACTTTGTCGCGCTGGCATATGGACTCTTCGCAATAGAACTTCCATGCCTACGGCTTACGGCTCTATTCGCCAGCGCGACTTGATGCAGAACAGAATATCTCGTTTCTGGATGGATAAAAAGTTAGAGCGCGGTTACTCCCGGTTGGGACCGGAGAAATCCTCTCCATTCTGGTTTGAGGCCTGAACACAAAGATATTGCCCTCCCGGAAGAGTCTCCTCTTCGGGCTGCATCAACAAAGGTTCATTCGCCGACCCGAGCAGCAGGGTTGGATGTTTTGCTCCGCTGATTCCGGCTGGATCCGGTTCGAGCCTCAACCCTGCTTCTCCGATCTTCTTTGCAAACAACCCCCTCCCGGTGATGGAGGGAGTGTTGGGTCACGCTTCTTCGAATTCGTCCTTACCGGCACCGCAGACCGGACAGGTCCAGTCGTCGGGGATATCAGCAAAAGGGGTTCCCGGTGCCACACCGTTGTCCGGATCACCTGTCTCGGGGTCGTATTCGTAGCCACAGACCAAGCATACATATTTTTTCATGGGAATATCCTTATTCAGTTTATGAATCAGGCCTTCCACAGGCCGTGGAGATTACAGTATTCACGGGCGGAAACCTGATCCGCCTTGACACAGAAAGTCGCCTCGGGTGCCTCGCCCGGTTTGAGATTCTGGCGATAGACCTTGCCATCGGCAATCAGTTCGATCCACTCGATCCAATGCTTGTCCTCCATGGGATGGGGTACCGAGCCGACAGTAACCTTGTAGCCGTCGGCTTCCTTGGTGATAACCGGAACATGTTTTTCTTTTGCGGCATCAACGGTATTTTCGGTCATCAGCGCCATGGCCTGACCACAGCAGACCAGTTCTCCAGCCCCGACATGCAGGACTTCCACGATATTTCCGCAGACAGAGCATTTGTACACTTCATTTTGTTTTGTCATGGTTCTTTCTCCTTGTTGGTTGAAAGGTTTGCTTCATCAGAAATTACTCAGTATCCTGGATCCGTGAGCGGATGCCCCGAAGGGCGGCTGGTGAAAAATATTGCCAAGGGTTCCGCTGCAATTATAATATGCTTACAGCAAGATATACCTAAAACAAGATGCACCGTCACAGATGCAAGATTTAACTCGTCTGCACGAATAACTGCAGATCAATTGAATAAGATAGTACCTCTTCCGCGAAAAAGCCAATAAACTTCCTTATGCTTCACTGATCATCACCCTGCAGTGATTGCAGGTTCATGTTCCTCATATCCGGTGCTCGAGAACCTGGCCGGAAGGCGAATCCTGAGAGCAGTGGTCCGGCTTGCGCCAACCGTTCGGGCTATTCACTGTCCGTGTCTGGTCAAATAGTCGGCCACCCCATCAGCAGTCGGCGTCATGGCCTCCTGACCATCTGACCAATTGGCCGGGCAGACATCGCCATGCTGCTCGTGGAATTGGAGCGCGTCCACCATGCGCAGAGCTTCGTCAATATTGCGGCCCAGAGGAAGGTCATTGATGACGGCATGACGGATCACTCCTTCCTTATCAATGAGAAAGGTGCCGCGCAGAGCAATGCCGGCATCAAGAAGAACCCCGTACCGGCGGGAGATGCTTTTGTCGAGATCGGCAACCAGGGGATAGCGGATATTGCCGATCCCACCTTGATTGACTGGGGTATTTTTCCAGGCCCAGTGTGAAAACTGGGAATCAATGGACACGCCAATTATTTCACAATTCTTGGCTTTAAAAGAATCCAGGGCTTTGTCAAAGGCAAGTATCTCCGATGGGCAGACAAAGGTGAAGTCCAGCGGATAGAAAAAGAGAATCACATATTTGCCTCGATAATCGGAAAGAGTGAAATCAGGCTTCATGGAATTGTCCGCCATAACAGCTGTGGCGGTAAAATCTGGGGCTTGTCTGGTCACTAGGGTTGTCATCGTTGTTGCTCCTGATGGAAGATGTTTGCAAGAATGGACAAGGAACCTGTTCTTGTCTTCTTTCTGAATCCGTGACGGCTGAACTCTTGTTTGTGTTTTATTTTGCTGTCATCGGGTTATTGGCTCAGAATTTGTTTTCCCTGCTCGGTTATTTCGTATCTGCAACGGGCAGGACTCTCCACATACCCTTTCTTTTTCAGGGCTGTTATCTGACAGCTGATCTGTTTTGACTCCAAACCGGTCGCGGCAGCAATATCCTTGCTGCCGCAAGGTGTCGCGGTTTGTGCAAGTGCTTCCAAAACCTGGCGTTGCTGATCACCTAAGGTGGATGTGGTACTTTTTCTGCAGCCCATTGTTTGTTCTCCTTTTTCTTTGTGTTCTTCACTGTGTAGTCGGCATGTCGGACAAAGACCAATAAACTCGATGCGCAAACCGGTCAAAGTATACCCCTTGTGTCGACCTGAAGAGAGTGTATCGACCTGTGCTGCGGTGGTGTCGATATTGTCGACACGTTGGCACTTCATGCAGGAAATATGATTATGTTCGGCCAGATCCCAGTCAAATCGTTTCCTACGACCACTCACCTCGAGTTTTTTTATCAAACCCGCTTCGGACAGTATTTCAAGGTTTCGATACACAGTCGCCAGGCTGATACGGGGCAATTGTTTTCTGACGTGTTCATAGAGATCATCAGCGGTCGGATGGGTGCCGCACCTGCTGAGTTCTTGCAGGATGATCTCACGCTGGTGGGTCATGCGCAGGGTAGCCGTCATGGTTTGCTCCGATAATAATTTTGACTGAATGTAATTGATAACTATTATCATGTCAAGAAAAAGGATCGCTCAAATTGTTTTCGTAACAACAGCTCGGCTGGTGTGAGGAAGTTCAGTCAGGCTGAGAGAGCGAGGAGGTACCGTGGGAAAGGTGATACATACCCGGTGCATGCAAACCGGGCATAGGCAAAAAACGTCCTGTGCACTGGAGCCGGTGGCCAGCACACTATGTACGGAGGATCAGGTTGCCTTGCAGGGGCTGACTGGAAATCGACAACCTGCGTATCCGTATCCTGAATCCGTGACGGATTGATCTTGTGAAAGCTGACGCACGGACGGATGCCCCGAAGGGCGGCTGGTGAAAGTTTTTTTCAAGGGTTTAGCTGCAATTATAATATGTTTACAGCAAGATATGTCCAAAACATGCGTCCAGCCGTCACGGGTTCAGGGTATATAAAGTAACGGAACTTAATTACCAGAGCCACATGCCCGCCGCCCGATTCAAGGGGCGGGATTATTCGAGGACGAAATCAGCCCGTCGGTTGAAAGCGTAATCTTCCTCGGTCTGGCCGGTAAAAAGAGGTCGCTCTTCACCGTAACTGACTGTGCGGATCCGGTGTTCTTCGATGCCGTACTGGAGAAAATAGGTGCGGGCAATCATGGCCCGGCGCTCGCCAAGGGCGAGGTTGTATTCGTTGGTACCCCGCTCATCGGTGTTTCCTTCGATGCGGACATGGGCTGCGGGGTTGTCTCTCAGGTATGCGGCGTTATGCTCCATGGCGGGCAGTTGGTCCCTGCGGATGGCGGATTGGTCGAAATCGAAGTATATGGGCAGCATTTCAACGGAGGAGCGTCCATGCTGACGTTTATAGGCGTCGCTCTGCTGATCAGCTGCAAAGGCCAGATCACCCATGTGTTGTCCGGTGGCATCCAATCCCTCCTGTACCGGACCGAATCCTTCTCCCATGGGGCCAAAGTCTTCAGTGATGCGTCCCTCTCTGAAACCGGGATCCAGGGCGGTTCCCTCAGGCATGTTACCAATTGCGGTATAGGGGGGAACGGTTTTGGGGCTGCAACCGCTGAGGAGGATGATAGTGCTGATGAGCACCAGAACCGGGAGCAGACGGGAAAATACCTTCATGGAACGACCTCTCAAGGAAAAATAAGGGAGTTGGTATGACCAGAACCTGAATCCGTGACGGCTGAACGTTCAAGGATTCAGGCAGGATACCAATTAAGCAAATATACCTTTTGCGGGGTGATGCGGTCAAGAAAAACCAATAATCAACCTGCGGGTGGGCGGATTTACCCGGCTGACAGGCAAAGACCTTGAATCAGGGAAGGCTGGACTCTTTTTTTGGTTATTTTTGCTGTCATCAAAATATAACTGCTATGATATTTTTGACATTTCACCTTTACCAGCCGCTCTTTGGAGCGTGCGAATGAACGTTCAAGAATCCAGGAAAGACAAAAAGGTGCAACGGACAATGGGGCCGTTGGCTTCCGTCAGCCCATGCTTGTCATACAGGGTTTAATCGTGTATATTTTGCCTCCAGCCATCATCAGGGCAGCCTTGGGCTGCCTTTCTCTTTTGTTTCCCCGCTCGACAAAGGTAGAACAGCATGAAAGTACCCCTGAGTAAAAAAACCAAATTTATTTTTATTACCGGTGGTGTCCTTTCATCCCTCGGCAAAGGCCTTTCCGCCGCCTCCATTGGTGCTCTGCTCGAAGCAAGGGGGCTGACTGTCACTTTTCAGAAACTGGACCCCTATATCAACGTAGACCCCGGCACCATGAATCCTTTCCAGCACGGAGAGGTTTATGTCACCAACGATGGCGCTGAGACCGATCTCGATATGGGCCATTATGAGCGCTACACCAATGCGGTCATGGGAAAAAAGAACAATTATACTTCCGGGCGGATCTATTATTCGGTGATCATGAAAGAGCGCCGGGGTGAATACCTGGGCGGCACGGTCCAGGTCATTCCTCATATTACCGATGAAATCAAGGAGTCGATTCTGCAGCTTGACGGCTGTGCCGATGTGGCCATCATCGAAATCGGCGGCACGGTGGGTGATATCGAGGGATTGCCGTTTATTGAGGCCATCCGCCAGTTGCGCATCGACCTGGGGCGGGATTACTCACTGTTCATTCACCTGACCCTGGTACCGTATATCAAGGCGGCGGGTGAAGTAAAAACCAAACCGACCCAGCATTCGGTCAAGGAACTGCTGGCTTCGGGCATTCAACCCGACATCCTCATGTGCCGGACAGAAGCACCCCTGACCGATGATCTGAAACGAAAGATTGCTCTGTTCTGTAACGTGGATGCCGGCTCAGTGATCTCCGCCGTTGATGTCGAGAGTATCTACGAACTGCCCCTGCGCCTGCACAAGGAAGGTGTTGACAGCCGGATTCTCGAGAAACTGGGAATCTGGACCGGAGCGCCCAATATTGCACCCTGGGAAAAACTGGTCCACGCCATCCACAATCCCAACGGGGTGGTGACCATCGGTATCACCGGTAAATATGTCGACCTGACAGAAAGTTACAAGAGCCTGCATGAGGCCCTGATCCACGGCGGTATTGCCAATGAAACCAAGGTGGCGTTGCAGTACATCAGCGCCGAAGGCCTGGAGGATGGATCGGATCTGGATAAACTCGACGCCTGTGACGGTATTCTTGTGCCAGGTGGTTTTGGCAGCCGGGGCATGGAAGGCAAGATCATGGCCGTCACCCATGCCCGTGAAAAAAAGATCCCTTTCTTTGGCATCTGCCTGGGGATGCAGCTCGCTGTTGTCGAGCTTGCACGAAACATTGCAGAAATAGAGGGTGCCCATTCCGTCGAGTTCGATCCGGCCACCCCCCATCCGGTGATCTACCTGATGACCGAGTGGTTTGATTTCCGTTCCGGAAAGATCGAAATCCGCGACGAGCATTCCGACATGGGCGGCACCCTGCGCCTCGGTGCCTATCCCTGCACCCTCAAAGCCGGCACTCTGGCCGCCGCCGCCTATAAGCAGGAGACGATCAATGAACGGCATCGGCATCGGTATGAATTCAACAATGCCTACCGCGCCCGGTTGGAGGAGGCCGGCTTGGTCGTCAGCGGTGCCTCACCGGACAATACGCTGGTGGAAATGGTGGAACTCTCCGATCATCCCTGGTTTCTGGGTTGCCAGTTTCATCCTGAATTCCAGTCCAAACCCATGAAGCCTCATCCCCTGTTCCGGGATTTCATCAAGGCGGCTATTGTTCGCAAACACATGGATTCGTGAGCAGATCAAGGCAGCTATTGTTCGTAAACACATGGATCCGTGAGCAGACGCTCCGAAGGGCGGCGAAAGAAGGGTATTGTCAAGGATTCAACTGCAATTATAATTTGAAGACAGCAAGATATATCCAAAACTAGATCCAGCCGTCACGGATTCAGGAAATAATAAACCGCCGACCCGGTCTCCCCATGCAGAGTATCGAATTGAAAACCGCGCCTTCCGGTTGTATCCGGGTCGGCCCCCAAGCGCCGCTGCTGGTGCTGGCAGGCCCCTGTGTCCTGGAAAGCGAAGGCCTGGCGCGGGAGGTTATCAGCGAGATGCAGGCCATCGCCGCCCGCCTGGGGATTTCCTATGTTTTCAAAGCCTCCTTCGACAAGGCCAATCGCACCTCCCTGAGTTCGTATCGGGGCCCGGGGATGAAGGAGGGCCTGCGGGTGCTTGGTCGCCTGCGGGAGGAGTTGAAGGTGCCGGTTGTCTCCGACATCCACGAGGCCAATCAGGCCGCGCCGGCGGCTTCGGTTCTCGACATTCTGCAGATCCCCGCTTTTTTGTGCCGTCAGACTGATCTGCTGGCGGCCGCGGCAGCAACCGGGAGGATGGTCAACGTCAAAAAGGGGCAGTTTGTCTCGCCCTGGGATATGGAGCATGTCGTCAACAAGCTGCGTGGCTCCGGTTGCGAGGGGTTGCTGCTCACCGAGCGTGGAGCCTCCTTCGGCTACAATAACCTGGTGGTGGATATGCGATCCCTGCCGGTCATGCGTTCCTTCGGCTGTCCGGTCCTCTTTGACGCGACCCATTCGGTGCAGTTGCCCGGCGGCGCTGGAGCCAGTTCCGGAGGGCAGCGCCATTTCATACCGACCCTTGCCCGGGCGGCTGTGGCAGCCGGCATTGACGGACTTTTTTTTGAGGTACACCCCGATCCGGATCGAGCACTTTGTGACGGTCCCAATTCGTTGCCACTGGATCAGGTGGAGCCGCTGTTGGGCCAGTTGCTCGCCATTCGCCAGGCGCTAGCGGGAGTAATCGATGCATAAAACAGCATGCAGCCCGTCCAGCGGCGGCTATCCCTCCGACTGTGAACTTACCGAGGCCCTGCGCGCCCGGGCTATGAACAGACAGAGTCGGCCTGAGCGAAGCACCGCCTGGAAGGCTGCTCTGCCCCGGGGCAGGCAGGTGCAACTGCTTCTGCTCGATGTCGATGGAGTCCTCACCGACGGCAGCATCACCTATCTGACCGGCGGCGGTGAGACCAAGAGTTTCAATACCCAGGATGGGCTGGGGATCAAGATGCTGCAGGAAAGCGGGGTCGCCGTGGGCATTATCACTGCGCGCAGTTCCGAGGCTGTTGAACGTCGTGCCCGGGACCTGGGGTTGCGCCATGTTTATCAGGGACAAAAGGATAAACTGGCCATATATGAAGCGATTCTCAAGGAAAGCGAACTGCGGCCTCTACAGACAGCCTATATGGGGGACGACTGGATTGACCTGCCGATTCTCAACCGGGTCGGGTTTGCCGCGGCTCCTGCCAATGCCGTGCCGGAGGTTCGGCAACGGACCCACTACACCACGGAACGAAGCGGTGGTCGGGGCGCTGTCCGTGAGATCTGTGATCTTCTCCTCGAGGCCCGGGGGGATCTGGTAAAAATGCTGGCACGGTTTGATCGATGATACGCAATCCTCGCAATCTGCTCTGGATACTGCCCGTGCTGCTTTTTGTCAGTAGTCCCCTGTGGCAACCGAGCTTGGCAGCTTTTCTCGCCCCCCGGGGCGGTTATACTCCTGACCTGATGCATCCGGAGCCGACATCTCCAGTCCAGAATTTTATCATGGATGTGGTCGCCATCACCTTGACCAGTAACGGAAAGGAAGAGTGGCAGATTGATGCCGACCGTGCCTATACCGGCGAGAATGATCATGAAATCTTGATGGAAGGTGTCCATGCCAGGTATATCGGCAATGAAAAGGAGCCCACCATTATCAACAGCAGGCGCGGAAAATACTCCATCAATGAACGGCACCTGGTGCTCATCGAGGATGTGGTCATCACTAAACCGATCAGTGAACAGCAGTTGTTTTCCGATTTGCTGCATTATTACGACGCCACTAAAATGGCGGTCAGTCCGGGGCCGGTCCGGCTCAAATCCCCGGGTTTGAATTTGACCGCCGGACGAATGGATTATGATCTGGCCACTGGAGCATATGACTTCAGTGACCGAGTCAAGGTGGATCTCTAACAGGCAGGAATCCACTCTCTCCCCCCGGTGGTCCACCGGTGGGTTTCCCATGTGACAAATGAAAGGATCCATTGCATGTTGAAAGTGAACGAACATTACCTGAAGTTGCAGGCCTCCTACCTTTTTTCCGACATTGCCAAGCGGGTGGCGTCGTTTCAGGCCCGAAATCCGGAAAAGGATGTAATCAAACTGGGGATCGGTGATGTCACCAATCCCTTACCCCCGGCCTGTATGAATGCATTTCGGGCTGCTGTCGAGGAGATGGCGACCACAGCCGGTTTTCGTGGCTACGGCCCTGAACAGGGTTATGATTTTCTGCGGGAAGCTATTGCCAGGCATGATTTTCAGGCCCGGGGGGCGGCGATCGAGGCCGATGAAATTTTTGTTTCCGACGGTGCCAAATGCGACACCGGCAATATCCAGGAGCTGTTTGCCGTTGAGGCCAGAGTTGCCATTCCCGACCCGGTCTATCCGGTGTATCTCGACACCAACGTCATGGCGGGCCGCACCGGCGAGTACAGGGACGGCCGCTATGAGGGGATCGTCTATCTCGATTCAACCAGCGACAATACCTATGTCCCGGAATTGCCCACCGATCCGGTTGACCTGATCTATCTCTGTTTCCCCAACAATCCCACCGGGTCCACTATTACCAGAGAACAGCTCAAGCTCTGGGTCGATTTTGCCAGGGACAGTAAAGCGCTCATTCTTTTTGACGCCGCCTATGAAAGTTTTATCCGTGATCCATCGCTGCCGCACTCCATCTACGAGATCGAGGGTGCCCGCGAGGTGGCGATCGAGTTTCGCAGCTTTTCCAAGAGTGCCGGCTTCACCGGCACCCGCTGTGCATACACCGTGGTACCAAAAGAGTGCCGGGCCTTTGACAGCCGCGGTAATCGGCAGGCGATTCATCCTTTGTGGAATCGTCGGCACTGCACCAAATTCAACGGTGTCTCCTACCCGGTGCAGCGGGCGGCCGAGGCGGTGTATTCACCGGAGGGAGCGGCTCAGTGCCGGGCTCTGGTGGACGGGTATCTGGCCAATGCCAGGATTATCGGTACGGCCATGAGTGAATTGGGGTATTCCTTTGTCGGCGGTGACAATGCCCCTTATATCTGGATTCAGGGGAATCGCGATTCGTGGGAGTTTTTTGATCTGCTCCTGGACAAGGCCGGGGTGGTCTGTACGCCCGGGGCTGGTTTCGGTCGGTGTGGTCAGGGGTACATCCGCCTTTCCGCCTTCAATTCGGAGGCCAACGTGGTCAAGGCCATGGCACGGATCAAGGAGGCGTTGGGCTGAAAAGGGAGGGTGCTGCCTGAATCCGCGACGGTTGGACTCTTGTTTTCGATGTGTTTTGTTGTAGTCAGGCTCTACGTGCGGGGGAATTATTCAATACCCTGAATCTCCGTGAGCGTTTGTCCGTGCTCGCCGTTGAGCCAGTCAACAGGGACGGGAAATCGATTGATGTGATACCCGTCAGGGGGACAGCAGTCGGCGGGCATTGCCGCGGGTGATTGCGTCGACCAGGGTTGGTGGCAGCTCCATCCTGGTCAACAAGTCCAGAGTAGTCGCCTGATCGGTCCAGGGCGAGTCGGTGCCGAACAGCAGGTAATCCTGCGGGTGTGCCAGCAGGATCTCCCGCAGGCGGTCCTGATCAAGGAAACCAAGGGCAAAGGAGAGTTCCATGTACACAGGTTCTCCGGTGAGCAGGCGGCGTACATCGTCCCACTCGTCCCAGCCCCCGAGGTGAGTGGCGATCAGCTTGAGGCCGGGAAACCGGCGGCAGACCTCAAGAATTCGGCGGGGATCGGCCCGGCGGATGCGGGGAAAAGCGATATCGTAGCCGGCATGAATGACCAGAATCATGTCCAGTGACAGGAGGGCTGCATACAGATCATCCAGGGAAGGGTCGTCGAGATCATAATCCTGGTAATAGGAATGCATCTTGATGCCTTTGAATCCCTCGGCATGGATGAGCTGCAGGCGTTCCAGCAACAGGGGGTCAGCAGGATGCAGCGAGGGAAAGGGAACGATCCGCGTGCTGCGAATCGCCTTGGACCACTCCAGGATAGGGTTGAACTGTTCCGGGCGGGTGGCGATCGAGCAGACCACCGATTGCACGATCCCGCAACGGTCCATGGAGGCCAGCAGTGCCGAGATGGTCCCGTTGAGATGCGCCTTGATATTGCCCTCTTTTTCCAGGGCCGGAATTGCGAAAGAGGCAATCTGGTCGGGAAAGGCATGGGTATGGAAGTCGATGTACCCTGGCATGGATCTCCTCCTGTACACGTTCAGCGGCTACCGGTACAAGGCTGCCTGATCCTCTCCCCCGGCGACCAGAGTGTTGGCCTTCAGCTGAACCTTCCGTACAGCCACAGACCGCACTGCAGTACCAGCAGAGCCTGAAAACCGGCGGCAACATCATCGAGCATGATGCCCAGGCCACCATGGAGGCGGCGATCGAGCCATCCCACCGGGAAGGGTTTAAGGATATCGAAAAAGCGGAACAGACAAAAACCGACGATCGCGGTCACTGGATGGACCGGTACCATGGCAAGGGCGATCAGCACGCCGACGATCTCGTCAATGACCACGACCCCAGGATCTCCCCGGTCAAGGATTTTTTCCGCGGCACCGGCACTCCAGACGCCGATCACGAAAAGGCAGGCGGTGACAGCCCAATAGGTCATAGGTTCCAGGCGGGCCAGGGCCAGCCAGAGCAGCACCCCGACCAGTGAGCCCCAGGTCCCGGGGGCCTTGGGGAGATAACCACTGTAGGCGCCGGTGGCGATGAACATCAGCAGACGGTCCATGAACCTTCCTCAGGAACAAGGGGGAGGGGCATGCCGGCCAACAGCCGCATAGATCTCCCTGAGTGGCACCCCATGGGCTTTGGCAACGGCCCGGCAGGCTTCATGTTCAGGGGTGATGACGATCCCCGTGGGCGTGCTGATTTTTTTGGCGGGCAGATCACCCCAGGGAGTGGCAACAGTGATGATTTCCCGGGGCAGGGTCATCCGCTCTTCCCGCCGCACCCGCAGGCCGATGGTGCTTGTTTCATTGAACAGCGCCGTGGTGACAGCTGTCCGGTCGGCCGGTTCGACAATGACCCGCAGCAGTATCCCCGGCCGGCCTTTTTTCATCTGCATGGGGATCAGGCCGACATCGAGGGCGCCGGCAGAGAGCAGTTGCTCGCAGACATGGGGCCACAGTTCAGGATGACAGTCATCGAGGTGGGTTTCAATCACCTCGACCAGCTGTGCCTCTTCAACCTCGACGCCCTGGCCGAGCAGCAGGCGGAGCAGATTGGGTCGACCGTCCCGTCGCTCCATGGAACCGGCCCCGTATCCGGTGCGGGCAAGGCGCATCGGTGGCATCGACCCGAAACCGGCAGCCAGTTCACACACCAGGGCAGCACCGGTGGGGGTGACCAGTTCCTGGTCGAGGTTTTCGCCGTACACCGGCACACCTGCAAGCAGACGGCAGACCGCCGGCCCCGGCAGAGGGATGTCTCCATGGGCACACTGGATCCAGCCGCGCGGCATGGGCAGAGGTGAGCAGATCAACCTGTCGATGTGCAGGTAGTCAAATCCAGCCACCGTGCCGACAATGTCAATTATGGCATCCACGGCTCCAACCTCGTGGAAGTGGATGCGATCGATCGTGGTGCCGTGCACTGCCGCTTCGGCTGCAGCCAGGCGGTTGAAGACGGCAAAGGCTTTGTCCCTGATCCGGGACGGCAAACCGGACTGGTCAAGAATGGTGTTGATGTCCTCCAGATGACGGTGCCTGTGGTGGCCTTGCCCGTGATGCTCGCAGGTCACCGTCACCCGGGTAGCGGCAAATCCCTGGATGGTCTGGTTCTTCACGGTGAGGGTATAGCCCTGCAAGGGAAGCGAGGCAAGCACTTCGCGCAAAGAACGCTCCGGCATCCCGGCATCGAGGAGGACGCCGAGCAGCATGTCACCGCTGACCCCGGAAAAACAGTCGAGATACGCGGTGGACATCAGGTGACCCGGGTGCCCGGGGTGATGCTGACCCCGCGGAGGAACGTTGCAACCGGCATGCGTTTTTTTCCCTCGGGCTGGATTTCATGGATGCGGAGGCTGTCGGTACCGGCGGCAATCAGCAGCCCCTGGGCGTCGGCGCGGCAGATAGTGCCGGGTGCTTCCCGGGTTTGAAGGGAGACCACTTCCGGTCTGAAAAATCGGTGCCTTTTTTCGGCGAGAAAACCGTATGCCGAAGGCCAGGGATCCAGCCCCCGGATGAGGCAGTGGAGCCGGTGTGCCGTCAGGGTCCAGTCGAGATGGCCCTGCTCTTTGGTGAGCATTGGAGCGGAGCTTGCCAGGGAATGGTCCTGGGCTGTGGCCGGTAACTGTCCCTCCTGGAGCCTGCCGAGGGCTTCGGCCAGGGTGTCGCCGCCCAGCAGAGCGAGGCGCGCAAAGAGTTCGCCTGCTGTTTCCCGGGGACCAATGGGGGTCGATGCGGCCATGAGGATCGCACCGGTATCCATGCCTTCATCCATCTGCATGATGGTGATACCGGTTTCGGTCTCGCCGTTGATCACGGCCCACTGAATGGGGGCTGCTCCCCGGTATTTGGGCAGGAGTGAGGCGTGGACATTGACGGCCCCCAGGGGGGGGAGATGCAGCAGGGTTGTGGGCAGGATTTTTCCATAGGCCACCACCACCAGGAGATCCGGAGCCAGTGCCCGTAGCTGCTCGAAAAAGGAATCGGTGCGGATGGAATCCGGTTGCAGGACCGGGATGCCGTGGGCTTCGGCCAAATCCTTGACCGGTGGCGGCTGCATGATTTTCCCCCGGCCGCGCTGTCGATCCGGTTGGCAGACCACAGCCAGGATATGGTGTGGTCCGGCTAGCAGGGTTTGCAGGGATGGCACGGCGAAATCCGGCGTGCCCATGAAGACAATGCGCAGCCCTGGCCTCATTGCTGCTCCATTTCCTGTTCCTGAAGGATTTTTTTCAACTTCTTTTTGTACAGGGCGCGCTTGAGAGTACTGAGGTGATCGATGAACAGCGTGCCCAGGAGATGGTCGACCTCGTGCTGAATGATCCGGGCGAAGCGGTCTTCAGCATCGAATTGCAAAGGATTGCCCTCCATGTCCTGGGCAGTGACATGGATTTTGCGGAAGCGCTTGACCTTGGCGAAGCATTCGACCACGCTCAGGCAGCCCTCCTCGTCGACCATGGAGCCTTCCCCGGCGGTGATCCGTGGATTGACCAGCGCGAGATAGGCACGCTCATTGTCCACGGTGGAGTTGTCCACCACCACCAGCTGACGGGGGATACCAATTTGATTGGCCGCCAGACCGACACCAGGGGCAGCATGCATGGTGTCCACCATATCCTGGACCAGGGTGTGCAATTCTTCATCAAAGACGGTAATCGGCTCTGCTTTCAGGCGAAGAATCGGGTGGGGAAAGGTGAGGATTTTTCTGATACTCATAAGTCTGTCTGACCGCAGGGTGCGGGAACCGGTTTTGTTGGATCAATATCTTTCAGTATGTAACCAGTTTGCTGGGCCTTGTAAAGGTGTCTGCGCTCGCCACAGTGGTGGCAGCTTGTTTTTCGATGCTTTTTTGTGTAGGGTGCGGACCATATTTCAATGGGAGATGGCATGGTGGAGAAAGAAGCATTGGCGGCCGGGGTGGGGTTGTTGCACAAACCGGTCCTGCCCTTGGTTGGTATTGTCCAGTTTCTCTACCTGACTGGTGCCTTTGCCTCAGTGGAAGAGGTGATCGACCAACTGCCGCAACCCATTGAAACCGGATATACCGTCTACGAGGATGCCGCCGCTGACCTGGCCCTGTATATCGACCTGATGCAGCCGCTGGCAAGACTTAAGGCCGGACAACCTCTGCATGAGCAGGTAGTCGACAGTGAAGACCGGCCGGTGGATGCCATGACCGCGGCCACGGCTCTGGTGGCGCAGCGCATTTTGACCAGGGAACTGGAACAGATCAACAGTCTGCTCTGCGGCCCCTGTCACTGCACGCTCTGTTGCATCGGGCCGGAAGCAGGTATGGGCCAGTCGTACTTTGAAATTCCGCTGCAGCCCGGTGAAATAGACACTTTTGCCCTGGGGCGCATTGATACCCCGATATCCAAGTCTCTTCGGGTCGATGACGAGCCGTCCCTTCAGGTTGGTGGAGCAGCTTTTTATGATCGGCCCGATCCGGTGCTGATCCATTGGTCGCATGGCTGGAGTCTGATTCTGCCCCGTGAGAGCCGGTGCCCGAATCTGGAGGATGCGGGCATCTGTCGCATATATCCGCTGCGGCCGCAGGTTTGCCGCCGACCGCAGATTTTTCCCTACATGGTGGAACCGGTGCCGGCGCCGGACAGGGAAAATCCGGTTTTCCGGTTGCGGCAGGCGCTGCTGGCGGTGGTGGACTGTCCCTATGTCGAGCAACTGCGCGACGAAATTGCTGCCTATGCCGCGTCATGTGCGTTGGATATGATCTTTCGACGTAACAAGGAGTGAACGACCGGAACAAAAACAAAAATCCGGTCGTTGTAAATTGAGAACATATTCCTGGATCCGCGAGCGTTCATCCGCACGCCCCGAAGGGCGGCTGATGAAGGTTATTATCAAAGAATTCCACTGCAAGCCTAAGCCGATTATAGCAACATATATCCAGAATAAGAATCCAGCCGTCACGAATTCAGGATATTGACAACCCCTGTGATTGCTCCCTTCAACATCACTATGAACAGCACCGCATTATTCTGTATACTTTTTGCCTATGTTCTCGGTGCGATCCCCTTTGGTCTGTTGCTGTCCCGGCACAGTGGTCTTGATATCCGCACTCGGGGCAGCGGGAATATCGGCGCCACCAATGTCACCCGCTTACTGGGAAAAAAGCTTGGCGCCCTGACCCTGGCCCTGGATGTTGGCAAAGGATATCTGCCGATTTTCATCGCCTCGATCCTGCTGCAGGGAACCCCTCATCGGGAGTTGATCATCGCCCTGTGCGGCGCCGCCACGGTTCTGGGGCACATGTTTCCGATCTATCTCCGCTTTCGGGGGGGCAAAGGGGTGGCCACTGCCCTGGGCGTTTTTCTCTACCTCGCACCGGCAGCAGTCTTTGGTTGCCTGCTGGTCTTTCTCGCCGCGGTTGTGCTCACCGGGTTTGTGGCCCTGGGGTCGCTGCTTGGCTCCGCCTCCATGCTCCTCTGGCTGTTCCTTCTCAAGGCGCCGTCCTGGACACTGTGGCTGGCCGCTTTTGTTATCCTGATGATCTGGATCAAACACCATGAGAACATTGTTCGACTGCTCAGCGGCACGGAAAAGTCCTGGAAAAGGGCCAAGGGGGGTGCGGATTGAACCGTGCGGAATGGCGGGCCATCGAAGAGGCGGGTAAACTGCTGGGCCTGGGAAGTCGGGCCTCTCTCTCCGAAATAAAACAGGCCTATCGTCGTCTGAGCAAACTCCATCACCCGGATACAGGTGCCGGCGGTGGTGCTCGGGAAGACAGTGAACAGATGTACCAGCTCACCGCTGCCTATGACCTGCTCATGCGTTACGGCAGTGCCTACCCATTGCCATTGCAAAGGGATGAAGCTGATACGACGGTGATCGATATGTATGACCCGGAGGATTGGTGGCGGGTCCGGTTCGGTCAGGACCCCATATGGAGCGGTAAAAAAAAGAGATGATTTTCCTGGCCAGGTGAGAGAGTTTTTCGATAATTGACCGACAGGTGGGTGTTGCTCACCGTTGTGGAGCGTGTGGACAAGGAGTACGCAATGCAGATTCCTCAGTTGATACAACAAGGCAGACCATTTGTTTCCCTTGAATTTTTTCCGCCTAAGAAGCAGGAGGACTGGCCACGGTTCATCGAGGTCGCCAAGGAATTACAGCAGTTGCGACCGCTGTTCGCTTCGGTGACCTATGGGGCCGGAGGCTCCACCCAGAGCAACACTCTGGAAATCTGTGAACAGTTGATCGATGCCTGCGGGTTTGAAATCATGCCTCATCTCACCGGGGTGACAGCCGACCCGGACAAGATCAATGGTTTTCTCGATGCCATCCGGGCCATGGGCGTTGACAATGTTCTTGCCCTGCGGGGCGATCGGCCGGTCGGCTATCCCGGTACGGATGCCGAGCTGTTTGCCGCTTTTCCCTACGCCTCGGATCTGGTCCGCTATATCCGCAGTCGCCATGCCGAACTGGCCATCGGTGTGGCCGGTTTCCCAGAGGCCCATGCCGAGGCCCCGTCCATTGCCGCTGACCTTGAGGTCATGGAACAGAAGGTGGCCAATGGAGCTGATTTTGCCATTACCCAACTGTATTTCGACAATCGGGTCTATTTCGATTACGTGGAACGATTGCGCGCCCGCGGCGTAACCATGCCGATTATTCCGGGGGTCCTGCCTATTCGCAGTCTGGCCTCCCTACGATTCACCCTGCAGCTCTGCAACGCCAAGGTGCCAGGTCTGATGGTCCACCGGCTGATGAAAGCCCATGAGGAGGGCGGCGCTTCGGCGGTGTACAGAATCGGGGTGGACTACGCCCGCGAACAGATCAGGGAATTACTCGCCAAGGGGGCTCCCGGCGTGCATCTGTACACGCTCAACAAAGCGGATATGTGTCTTGAGATCATGGACGGGCTGCTGGAGCCATAACCTGTGTTCGGCACTGTATCCAGGGTCCGTGAGCGCGCGGACGGAAGCCCGAAGGGCGGCTGGTGAAAGATATATGTCAAGGATTCCGCTGCAATTATAATATGCTTACAGCAAGATATCCAAAATAAGAGTCCAGCCGTCACGGATTCAGGAGAAAGAAAGCACGGGGGGGGAAGGTGTGCAGGCTGCGGGGTTGACTATCCTTGACTTGAACTCGGCGATTCAGACCCTGAACCCGATATCATCTGCTCCAATCTGCGCAGCATGATCAGGACCCGAAGGCCGAGCAGGGTGGCCGCGGTGGCCAGAGCGCAGATCAAGCCGATCCAGAACCCATGGGGACCCGGTTCCAGGCCCCCCAGACCAGCCAGTCCCAGCCCGTACCCCAAGGGCAGACCAATCCCCCAATAGGCAAACAGCATCAGCAGCAAGGGTACTCTGGTATCCTTGCATCCTCTGAGAATACCGGCGCAATTCGTCTGCATGGCATCCGGCAGCTGAAAAATGGCGGCCAGGCAGAGCAGGGCAGCAGCCAATTGCTGAACACCCGGGTCCGGGCTGTACAGGGCCGCAATTTCGGCGGAAAAGCCAAGGATCAGGAGGCAGGTAAGCATCGCGCCGGCCAGCGCCAGGCCCAGTCCGGTGGCCATGGTCCGTCGCAATTGGTCGGTCCGCGCTGCTCCGATGGTATAACCGACCCGGACAGTGAGAGCGATGGACAGGCTGTAGGGCAGCATATACAGCAAGGAGGTAAAATTGAGCGCAATCTGGTGTGCCGCCACCACCTCCGCCCCCAGTTTGGCGATGAACAGGGCGATGAGGGCAAAGATGGAACACTCAATGAACAGGGCTAGGCCAATGGGCAGGCCAAGCCGGAAGAACGAGGCCGTAGATGCACCCTTGGACCTCGTGGGTGGCGCAAAGAGACGCTCAGTACCGCGAATGCGGCTTTTTTTGAGCAGGAAGGCCATGAACAACAACATGGCCAACAGGGACAGCGAGGTGGCCCAGCCGCATCCGGCACCGCCCAGGGCGGGCAGACCCAGCTTACCGTAAATCAGCAGGTAGTTGGCGATGATGTTGACCAGCAACCCGAAAAAGCCGGTGTACATGGAAAGTCTGGGTTTGGCGAATCCATCACCGCCGTTGCGCAGGGCAAGAAAAATACCGACCAGGGGCAGGCCCCAGGAAACGGCGAACAGATATTCTCTGGTGATGGGAATGACCTCGGCACTGATTCCCATCCAGATCATGACCGGTGTCATCAGCCAGAGAAGCGGCATGAGGGCCAGGCCGATGAGCAGTCCGATGACCATGCCCTGACGGATGGCATGTCGGGCCGCTTCCGGGTTACCGCTGCCATGGGCCTGAGCCACCAGTGGGGTCACGGCGGCGAGCAGACCGATCATGAAGAGGAAAACCGGGAAAAAAATCGAAGAACCCACTGCCACCGCCGCCAAGTCGACGGCACTGTACCGTCCGGCCATGACCGTGTCGACGAAACCCATGGCGGTTTGCGAGAGTTGACCCAGGACCAGAGGAGCGGTGAGTTTGAGGAGGCTGCCCGCCTCTTGAAGATACAGGGAGCGTGAACGCATAGTAATCAGCGCGGAGGGGCATCAGCCGCGATCAGCCCCCTGCTGATGTCGGCTTTGTCTTCTGGTCAGATTGTTGGGCAGAGATTGCTGGCGGGGCAGGTGCGTGACATGCTCCCGCACCGCCGCCGGCAGAACCCGGCCCTTGAACACCAGAATATCAGCGGCCAGACGGTTGGCCACCTCGGTGTGGTTGTGCCCTTGCCGGTCCACAAGATAACGGAACAGCAATTCGGCCAGGCGCGGCAGACCGATCTGCCAGGTGGTTTGGGTGGCGCTGTAGAGCCAGCGGGAAAATGCGAGAAAACCTTGAAACACATCCCCGTCCGGCCAGAGGAGCGGTGCGGTCTGTTTGAAGTTGCCGCTGTTGTAGACCAGATCCCAGAAGCGGGCCAGGCGTTTCATTTCCTGCATGCGAGCAAAAGAAATCAGGTTGTTGTGGAGAATTTCATAGGGAGGATAGGGTGAATACACCATGGCAAACCGCTGGTCATGGCGGTTGATGGCGGTACCGGAGAGTTTTTTGAGAATACCGATCTGGATTTCTCCCTTGGTCAACCTGGTCAGCGTGTTGAGGTTCTCACCGAACTGCTCGATGGATTCGCCGGGCAGGCCGACAATCAGGTCGACATGGAGATGAGCCGTTGTTTCCCGGGCGAGAAAGGAGAGGTTCTCCCTGATCCGGTCGAAATCGAGTCGGCGGTTGATATGGGCCGCGGTTTCCGGGTGCAGGGTCTGAATGCCGACCTCCAGTTGCAGGACTTCGGCGGGAAAGCGTGTGAACCGTTCTTTGAGGCTGGAGGGGAAATGATCCGGGATGACCTCGAAGTGAACATTGAAAGGCGGTTCTTTCCCCAGAAAATAGTCAAGAATGCGCCCCGCGGCAGTGGGATTGCTGTTAAAGGTCCGATCAACGAATTTGAAAGTCCGGGCGCCCCGCTGCCACAATTGCTCCATGGCCTCGAGGAAGCGGTTGATGTCAAAAGCACGGACCTCTTTGTCCAGGGAGGAAAGACAGAATTCGCAGGAGAAAGGGCAGCCCCGGGAGGCCTCGACATAAGTGACGCGGCGGATCAGATCCTCATCGGTGTAGAATCGGTACGGCAGGTGCAGGGAGGCAACAGGGACCGGGGCAGCGGTAATGATCGGTTCCGCCGGTGCTTGACCGGCTGAAAGCGATCTGCACAGGGTCGGGAAAGCCTGCTCGGCTTCACCTTGAATCAGGTAATCGGCCTCGCTGAGATCGACCCGCAGGGGCAGATGGCTGACCTCCGGGCCTCCGAGGATGACATGGGTGGCCGGGGCTACCCGTTTGAGGATGGCCACCAGGTGCTGGACCTCGACAGCATTCCAGATATAGACGCCAATGCCGACTATTTCCGGATCGTCGGCCAGAATCTTTTCGGCTATATCCGTGATCTGATCGGTGAGGCAGTACTCCTGAATGCAGGTTTGGGCTTGCAGTTCACCCAGGTTGGCGTACAGCCAGCGCAGGCCAAGGCTGGCGTGCATGTAGCGGGCGTTGATGGTGGAGAGGATGATGCCGGGCATGTGGGGTGTACAGGTTCTTTGTTGCGTTGGTGCTTGAAAAAGGTCTGGCCCCCGCCATACCCGGGTTCGATCCGATTTACCGCGCTGCCAGCCGTTGCCGCAGCACTTTATGGAGAATGCCGCCGTGCCGGTAATAGTCGATTTCCATCTCACTATCAAGGCGCAGACGCACCGGCGTGATGTCGGTCCGTCCATCGGCGCGGGCAATCTCCAGGGTCACGGTCTGGATGGGGGTGAGTTGAGCGCTCAGACCGTTGATGCTGATGGTTTCGCTCCCGTCGAGGCGGAGACTGTCGACGTTGGTGCCATCAAGGAACTGGAGGGGCAGGATGCCCATGCCCACCAGATTGGAGCGGTGAATACGTTCAAAGGAGGCAGCGATCACCGCCTTGACGCCAAGCAGCAAGGTTCCTTTGGCGGCCCAGTCGCGGGAAGAGCCGGTGCCGTAATCCCGGCCGGCAAAGACCACCAGAGGGATTTGGTCGGCCCGGTAGGCCATGGCCGCATCATAGATGGGCATGTCCGTTGCCCCTGGCCACAGTTTGGTCCAGCCGCCATCGCGGTCCACCATCCGGTTTTTGATGCGGATATTGGCAAAGGTACCCCGCATCATCACTTCATGGTTGCCGCGCCGGGAGCCGTAGCTGTTGAAATCCTCGGGGGAGATACCCTGTTGCTGCAGGTATTGACCAGCCGGGGTATCGGGGCCGATAGTCCCGGCCGGAGAGATATGGTCGGTGGTGATCGAATCACCGAACAGGGCGAGAATCCGTGCCCCGATAATATCGGCGGGCGGGGCCGGTTCCATGGACATGTCCTGAAAGAAAGGCGGCTCACGGATATAGGAAGAGTCGGGGTCCCATTGATAGAGGTCACCACCGCCACCCTCCAGGGCGTTCCAGCGGGTATCTCCGGCGAACACATCGGCATAACCGGCGGTGAAAAGATCCGGGTTGAGGGTCTGCTGAACAACGGTCCGAACCTCCTCTTCCGTGGGCCAGACATCGCGCAGATAGACCGGCTGCCCCTGGGAATCGACACCCAGAGGTTCGCTGTCCAGGTTGATGCGAATGGTGCCGGCCAGGGCATAGGCCACAACCAGAAGGGGTGAACCCAGATAGTTGGCCCGGACCAGGGGGTGGATACGGGCCTCGAAATTACGATTTCCGCTGACAACGGCGGCGGCCACCAACTGTTTTTCCTGGATGGTGGCGGCAACGGCCTGGTCCAGGGGGCCGCTGTTGCCGATGCAGGTGGCGCAGCCATACCCGATCACATGAAAGCCAAGGGCCTCCAGGTCCGGGAGCAGGCCGCTTGCCTTCAGGTACCCCGTAACGACCCGGGATCCCGGGGCCATGCTGGTCTTGACCCAGGGCCGAGGCGACAGGCCACGCTGCCGGGCTTTACGGGCAAGCAGTCCGGCGCCGATCATTACATCCGGGTTGGAGGTGTTGGTGCAGCTGGTGATGGCGGCGATGATCACCGCACCGTTGGTGAGGACGGTCAGTGGATCATCGGCGGACGGGGCAGTGCTGCGGCCCAGTTCCTGTTCGAACTGGTGGTGAAAATCATCGCGGACAACAGCCAGGGGCAGCAGGTCCTGGGGTCGTTTCGGTCCGGAAAGGCTGGGAACCACCTCTCCCAGGTCCAGCTCATAGGCGGCGGTATAGTCAGGAGTAGGGCTGCCCGGCTCAAGGAAAAATCCCTGGGCACGGCAATAGGCGGCCACCAGGTCAACCAGTTCAGTGGGCCGGCCGCTGGTTTCCAGATAGTGTAAGGTTTCTGCGTCCACCGGGAAAAATCCCATGGTGGCGCCGTACTCCGGAGCCATGTTGGCGATGGTGGCCCGGTCCGGCAGGCGCAGGTGTTGGAGGCCCGGACCGAAAAATTCGACAAAGCGGCCGACCACACCTTTGGCCCGAAGAAAACGGGTCAAGGTAAGAACCAGGTCCGTGGCGGTGACCCCAGGGCGCAGGGCGCCGTGCAAACGGACCCCTACCACTTCCGGGATCTGCAGGGAATAGGGCTGGCCGAGCAGCACTGCCTCTGCTTCGATGCCGCCCACTCCCCATCCCATGACCCCCAGGCCGTTGATCATGGTGGTGTGGGAATCCGTGCCCAGGACACTGTCGGGGTAGACAATGGACCCGCCGTTTTCTGCCGTGGTGCCGACCCCGGTGGCCAGGTATTCGAGATTGACCTGATGGACAATGCCGATTCCCGGCGGCACCACCCGGAAATTGCGGAAGGCCTGTTGACCCCAATGGAGCATGGTGTAGCGTTCTTTGTTCCGTTCCATTTCCAGGTCGACATTGGCGCTGAAGGCCTCGGGGTTGGCGCTCTGGTCCACCTGGATGGAATGGTCGATGACCAGATCAGCGGGGATGGCCGGGTTCATGGTGGCGGGGTCACCGCCATTCCGGGCCAGGGCGGCGCGCATTGCCGCCAGGTCCACCAGTGCCGGCACACCGGTAAAGTCCTGGAGGATAACCCGGGCGGGCATGAAAGGGATGGCGGCCAGTTGATCACGGTCAGCCTGCCAGCTGGCCAGGTTGGCGATATCCTCGGCACTGGCAAGCCCCTGGGGAAAGTGCCTGAGCAGGTTTTCCAAAAGGACGCGGATGGAGTACGGCAGGCGGTCCACAGGGCCGAATCCAAGACGCTCCAGGGTCTTGACGGAATAGATAGTGTATGTTGTCCCGTGAACCTCCAGGGTCGTCCTGGGGTCAAGTGAAGCAATATCGTTCGATGCCGCCATGCGTACATTCTCCTTTTTCGAGGTCAATATCTCAAATCTGGTTAGTCATCATCCAATTATGCCAGATTTCTCGGAAACGAAAACCAGATTTTTGGAACTCTTCGTTGGTGAACCTGGATCCGTGAGCGAACGTCCCGAAGGGCGGCCGGTGCAGGTTATCTTCAAGGTTTCTGCTGAAATAATAGTTTGATTACATAAAGATACACCCGGAAAAGAGTCCAGCCGTCACGGATTCAGGCACTGTACTCTCTGCTCCCGGTGACCGTGACCACGCTGCTTCTCCACCGGATCGAACGGCAAATGAACCTGCCCGGCTTCGAGCAGGGGAAAAACTGACATGAGCGCATCACTCCTTTGAGAGCTTTTTGCCTATGGAAAGGGTGTCTCCCGGGCCCGTGGTGCAGGGGTATTTTTTACCCGTGAATGCTCACGGATCCAGGTTTTTACCGATCCAGCCGAGTTTGTACAGATCAGTGCGCCGGCTCTGGGCGTTGCGGACACTGCCCAGGGCCCGCAGTTCCTTGATCAGGTCCAGGTCGAGATCCGTGACCAGGGTGGTCTCGATCCCTGGAGTCGCCTCAGCGGCAATGGCATCGTGGGGAAAGGAAAAATCGGAGGGGGTGAACACTGCTGCCTGGGAATACTGGATACCCATGGTCTCCACCTTGGGGATGTTGCCGACGCTGCCCGATATGGCCACGTAGCATTCATTTTCAATTGCCCGTGCCTGGGCGCAGCGACGGACACGGAGGTAACCGGTTTTAGTATCGGTCCAGAAGGGAACGAGCAGCAGTTTCATCCCCTCCAGCGCCTGCAAACGAGGCAGTTCCGGAAATTCGACATCGTAGCAAATGAGAATACCGATTTTGCCGATGTCGGTATCAAAGACTTTCAGATCGTTGCCACCGGTGAACCCCCAGTGCGCATCCTCATCCGGGGTGATGTGCAGTTTGGCCTGGCTGTCCCAGGTGCCGTCGCGTCGACACAGATAGCTCACATTCCGCAGTGTCCCGGACTCGTCCAGGGAAGGAACACTGCCGGTGACTATATTGATATTATACGTCAGGGCCATTTCAACCATGGCCATGCGCATGTCTTCGGTGTACCCGGCCAGCATGCGCATGGCCTCGGCTGGATTGCTGTCTCCATGGGTATGGATCAACGGGGCGTTGAACAGTTCGGGAAAAAGAATAATATCAGCCTGATAGTCACTGACCGTATCAACAAAGAATTCAACCTGTTGCATGAAGTCATCAAAGGACCCAAAGCGCCTCATCTGCCACTGGACAACACCAAGCCGGGCAACCGACTTGGCACCGCCGATCAACCGGGTTTTCTTTTCATAATAAATATTAATCCATTCCAACAGGACAGCATGGCCGCGGGAATGATGGTCTTTGGGCCAATAGCTGGGAAGCAGGTTGCGGACATGAAAGTCATTGGAGAGTTGAAATGTCAGCACCGGGTCGTGCAGTTCCTGGTTTTTCACCTTGAGAATATACTGTTGGGGAGACATCTGTGACGCATGCTCGTAATAACCGGGAATCCGCCCACCCAGGAGGATACCCTTCAGGTTTAGATTTTCGGCCAATTCCTTGCGTACGTCATAGAGGCGTCGTCCCAGGCGCATGCCTTGATATTCCGGATCGATAAAGATTTCGATCCCATAGAGATAATCGCCTTCGGGATCATGGGTGCGGAAAGTGCCATCCCCGATGATCTGATGAAAGGTATGCTGACTGCCGAAGAGGCTGAAATCGATGATCAATGAAAGAGCAATGGCCACCGGTACGCCATTGTCCTCAATACAGATCTGCCCCTCCGGGAAGCGCCTGATCAGAGCAGTGATCTCTTCGCCGGCCCAGGGGGTGCCGACTCCCTGGTAGACACGGTCGTTGATATCCCGTAAAATATCATACTCATCGGCGCGCAGATGCCTGGTCGCCAGCTTGTGTTGTGTTTCCTTGTTCATACCCGTATTTCTCGCTACAGAGATGCGCTGCAGGTCTTTATTCTTGACGCCGATGTTGCGGAACAGTAGGTTCACCCATGGCTGCAACATGACAGATCATTGTGCGAAAAGCAATGTTACATAATCCTGGATCCGTGAGCGTTCGTCCGTGCGTCAGCTTTATTTTCTGTGACCGTTCGATTAAAGTAAACTTTATCGGACGGTTACGGGCAATAAAGATGGCGTGCGGACGGACGCCCCGAAGGGCGGCGGGTGAAGGTTCTCTTTAATGATTCTGCTGAAATTATAATATAATTACATCAATTTATACACAAAAAATCGTCCAGCCGTCACGGATTCAGGATAATACCAATCGTGGTGCCGAGAGTCGAGCTTTGTTCCAGGACGATGTGCAGCCTTTTTTCGTTGAACGTAAGCGCCTTATCCGTGAGAAAATGCCATGATCAGAACCTACGCAGATATTAATCAGAAAATCGAGGCCGGCAAGGCCGTGGTGCTCACGGCCGAAGAGATCATTGACTATGTCGATAAACGGGGCCTGGAAGCTGCTGCCAAGGAGGTTGATGTGGTCACCACCGCCACCTTCGGCCCCATGTGCTCGTCCGGCTGTTTCCTCAACTTCGGGCACAGCAAACCGAAAATGCGCATCTCCGAAGCCTGGATCAACGATGTTCAGGCCTATTGCGGGGTGGCTGCGGTGGACGTGTATCTGGGGGCCACCCAGCTCCGTCACAATGACCCGGCCAACATGTATTACCCCGGCGAGTTCCGTTACGGGGGTGGTCATGTAATGGAGGATCTCGTGGCCGGGAAAAAACTGCAACTGTTCGGTCTTTCCTACGGCACCGATGATTATCCCCGCCGTGAGATCCGCACCCTGTTTGACATCAATGATCTCAATCAGGCGATCATGGTCAATCCACGCAACTGTTATCAGAACTACAACGTCGCCATCAATACGTCCGACAAACGAATTCATACCTATCTGGGTATTCTCAAGGCCCGGATGCGGAACATGACCTATTGTTCGGCGGGTCAGCTGTCCCCGTTGCTCAACGACCCCCTGTACGAGACCATCGGCATCGGAACCAGTGTCTGGCTTGCCGGGGCCCGGGGGCTTGTCTATGCGCAAGGTACCCAGCATTGCTCCCTGGCGGAACGGGATGAGAACGGGGTGCCGGTGGAGGGGGCGGGTACGCTGGCCCTGTCCGGCAACATGAAGGAAATGCTGCCCGAATTCGTCCGCGGGACCAGTTTCAAGGGGTATGGGGTATCGCTGGCCCTGGGAGTCGGTATTCCCATCCCGATCCTCAATGCGGAGATTCTCCGCCGGACCACGGTCCGAGACCGTGATATCACCGCTTCTGTCATCGATTATGCCATCGATTATCCGCAGAAAACAGGCAAGGTTCTGGCCCGGTTCAATTACGAACAGCTCCGCTCGGGACAGGTGGAGCTGGACGGTAAAAAGATTCCGGTCACCTCGCTGTCCTCCTACAACAAGGCGCTCAAAATCTGTCACCTGCTCAAGGCAGAAATCGAAACGGGCCGTTTTCTGCTTTCCGAACCCAGCCAGCGCCTGCCTCTGCAACAGGGAATGCACTCACTGAACATCACAGGACCGGCCCGATGATCACCAAAAAAATTTATCTCTATTTTCCCAAAAGTGAAACCGAGAAGCCTATTGTGTATCAACTGGTCAAGGAATTCGACCTGATCGTCAATATTTTCCGGGCCAAGGTGACGCCGGAAGAGGAAGGGTATCTCAGTCTCGAGGTGACCGGCACTCCGGAAAACATTGACCGGGCCTTTGCCTTTCTCGGTGGATTCGATGTGGTCATCCACGCGGGTGACAAGAGTGTGCACTGGGATGAGGGACGCTGTGCCCAGTGCGGCGCCTGTGTGGTCCATTGTCCGCCCGGGGCCCTGTTCATTGCTGATTTCACCACCCGTACCATCGCCTTCAACGAGGATAATTGCGTTGAATGCCTGGCCTGCATAGCGGCCTGTCCATTCGGGGCCTGTTCATCCGCTTTCTAGCAGATTATTTGACACGCTCTTGGCAGGTCTCATGCGCGTATATCGTACATTTTCCTGGAAAGATACAAATTTGCGCATTGCCAGCGAGGCCTTTGACCTGGTGACCAATGCGGTGGTAGCGGAGCGGCGAAAACTTGAACACTATATCGCCCGCCACCCCGAGTTCCGCACCGCGCTCGTCCCGGTTGTCCTCTTGGACGATGCGCCCGAAGTAGCCCACCGTATGGCTGCCGCCGCCGATCGTACTGGCTTGGGCCCCATGGCTTCGGTGGCTGGAACCCTGGCACAGGCAGGCGCCGAGGCTGCCATGGCTGCCGGGTGCCGGGAAGCCATTGTGGAAAACGGCGGTGATATGTATGTCCATTCCGACGCCACGGTCACCATTGCGCTCTACGCTGGAGACAATAGCATCGGCACCAGGCTGGCCTTCCGTATCTCTCCCCGGGATCTCCCCCTGGCATTGTGTTCCTCATCGGCCCGCATGGGTCATTCCCTCAGCTTCGGACGCTGTGATCTTGCCACCGTCACCGCCAGGGAAGGTGCTTTGGCGGATTCCGCGGTGACGCTGGCCTGCAATCTGATCCGTTCCGAACATGATTTGGCGCCGGTCCTCGATGATGTCGGCTCGATTCCGGGGGTGATTGGCATCTTTGCCGTCCATAGCGGCAAAATCGGCATGTGGGGCCATCTTCCTGACCTGGTGCGCAATGAAGACGGTACCACTCGGGCCAAGATTACCCGCGATGTACGTTCTGGATTTGTCGGTTAACGAGAAGGCCACCTGCATTCGTGACGGCTGGACTCTTGTTTCGGTTATATCTTGCTGTACTCATTTTATAATTGCAGCGAAATCCTTGACAATACCTTGCACCAGCCGCCCTTCGGGGGCATCCGTCCGCCATCTTCATTGCCCGTACCCGTCCGATAACGTGCACTTTAATCGAACGGCCACGAACAACGAAACTCACGCAACGATGAACGCTCACGGATTCAGGGACCAGTAAAAAAACCGGCACGGAATGTTCCGTGCCGGTTTTTTATGGGTACGTTGAGAAAAGGCTGTAGGCTCCGGTTCAACCGTGCCAACCGTCCTGGTTCAGTCGGTTTGCAGGACCACGAACCGGCTTTGCTCTCCCGCTCGGACTCTCAGCAGGACCCGGTTAGGCGTCGCGGCCTTTGTCATCGCTTCTTCCAATTCCTCCAGGTTGCGCACCCGGATCCGGTTGACCTCTTCAATCAGATGACCGGCCTGCAATCGGGCCATGGCGGCCGGACTGCCCTGCTCGACATCGGCGATCAGGACGCCTTGATCAGGAGTGTAGCCGAATTGCTCGGCTATTTCAGGGGTCAGGTCCTGGAGGGTCAGGCCGACCTCATTGAGGGTCTTACTGGGAATTTGCTGAGCAAGGGCAGCTATATCGGCGGGCTGTTCACCCACGGTCACGGCCAGATCATGTTCCTTGCCCTCACGGAGAACGCGCAGAGTCAATTTGGTAGCAGGCGGGGTCATGGCGATCTTGTTACGTAGATCGGCTACATTGGCCACCGGCAGGCCGTCGATGGCCAGGATAATGTCACCCTGTTTCAAGCCGTTTTTTTCAGCGGGTGAATCCTTGGTCACTTCGGAAATCAATGCACCTCCGGCTTTTGTATGGCCAAAGGATCGGGCCATATCTTCGTTGACATCCTGAATGAGTACCCCAAGCCAGCCCCGGGTGACCTTGCCACTGGTGCGCAGTTGCTGCTCAATGTTCTTGGCCATATTGATGGGTATGGCGAAACCTATACCCATATATCCGCCGCTTCGAGAAAAAATAGCCGTATTCATGCCCACGGCTTCCCCATGGATATTAAGGAGCGGGCCTCCTGAGTTTCCGGGATTAATTGCGGCATCGGTCTGGATGAAATTTTCGTAATCCGTGATGCCCACGCGATTACGCCCCTTGGCGCTGACCACCCCGACCGTCACAGTATGGGTGAGTTCAAAGGGGCTGCCGATGGCTATGACCCATTCGCCAACCTTGAGGGCGTCGGAATCTCCAAGTTTCAAGGTCGGCAGGTTGCTGCCGTCAATCTTGATCACTGCTACGTCCGACTGGGGGTCTGCACCGATAATTTCGGCGGTGTATTCCCTTTGATCCGCTAAACGCACGGTTATTTTCTCGGCGCCGTCAATCACATGATTGTTGGTGAGAATGTAGCCATCTTCGGCAATGATGAATCCGGATCCGGCCGTTCGTTGTCTGAAATTACGAGGTTCCTGCTGAGGTTGACGGGGATGGCGAAAGTGCGGCCCAAAAAACCGCTCGAAAAAAGGATCGGAAAACAGATCGGGCGGAAAAGGTCCCGCGCTTCGAGCAGTGGTGGTTTTTTCGACCGCGACATGGACAACTGCCGGGCCGGCTTTCTCAACCACCGAGGAAAAGGCTCGGGATGCACGGTCAAGCAGGGCCAGGTCGTCTTCGCTCTGGGCATGGACAGCCTGATATCCTCCGCCTGCCAACAGGGTCAGACTGAGGAAACAGGAGGCCAGAAAGTATAATCGTAGATATTTACCAACATTTTGCATAACAGCGACTCCAATTTTGAACAAAAAAGATTTCGGGGCACCGCGCAGAGCGGTATGGGAAAATACACGACAACAACAGGCATCCAACAGGCGTTGGCAACACAATTATACCGGAGGAACGGTTCGTCAAGAGCAGCGCAGGGTAAACACAAGCCAGAACGGTGCTGCATGGCGGTCTTTGTTGCGTAAACCTGAATCCGTGAGCGTTCGTCCGTGCGTCAGCTTCGTTGTTCGTGACCGTTCGATTAAAGTACACTTTATCGGACGGTTACGGGCAATGAAGATGGCGTGCGGACGGATGCCCCGAAGGGCGGCTAATGGAAGATATTGTCAAAGATTCCGCTGCAATTATAAAATGAGTACAGCAGGATATACCCAAAACAAGAGTCCAGCCGTCACGGATTCAGGGTAAAGAAAATCCGTGCATGGGCGGCATGACCAATTGTCTGTCCCGGTAAACCGTTGAAAAGAATACTTTTTATTGCCGTTGTCCAGCCTGAGATGTTGATTCTTCTTTCAAATAAAGAAGAGATGCTGTTTTCTGGATCAAGAGTGCATCGGCAGTACTTTTTTTTGAAGTTTTTCAGCACCTGATTAAAAGAACATGCCATGGAAAAGATGATCAACCCGCAAAGGATCCGAAAATATGACGACACCCTAAGTGGTTCGGGTCCGGTTTTGTATTGGATGCATCGTGATTTTCGCGCCCGGGACAACTGGGGGCTCATCCATGCCCGTCAGCAGGCCCTGTTGCTACAGGTTCCTGTAGCGGTGTTTTTTTGCCTGCAGCCGGTCTTTCTTGATGCCACCCTCAGGCAATATGATTTTCTTCTCAAGGGTCTGGAGGAAACGGCCGCGGCTTTGGCCGAGGCCGGGATTCCTCTGCTTCTGCGCAGCGGTGATCCGGGCGTGGAAATGGTCAGGATATACAGCGAACTTCAACCCTCCCTGGTGGTCACTGATTTTGATCCGTTGCGGATCAAGCGCCAGTGGCTCCAGACCGTGCTCGATCAGGGATGCACCCCGCTCCACAAGGTCGATTCTCGTAATATTGTCCCCGCCTGGCTGGCATCCGACCACCGGGAATTCATGGCCAGGACCTTCCGCCCCCGGATCCATCGCCACCTGGCAGCATTCCTCGACCCCTTTCCTGTTTTGCCGGCGCATCCCTATCCCTGGACTGGTTCTGTGGCCGGAGAGGATTTTCCCTCCCTGCGTACCCGGCTCAGGGTGGACACCCGTGTCCAGCCGGTTTCCTGGCTGCAGCCGGGAGAAAAGGCTGCCCACCAAATGCTGACGGATTTTGTTGATCAGCGTCTTGCTGACTACATGTCGCGCAACGATCCCAATCGCCATGTCTGCTCCGATCTTTCTCCCTACCTCCACTTTGGCATGATTTCCAGCCAGGCCATTGTTCTTGCCCTGCAGCGGCGCGGTCTGCATGGTGAGGAGGTGGATGCCTTTGTTGAGGAATTGGTGGTCCGGCGTGAACTGTCCGACAATTTTTGCCTGTATACGAGCGATTACGATCAGGTCTCCGGATTTCCCGAATGGGCCCAAAAAACACTGCAGCGGCATCAGGGCGACCGGAGGCCCTACCTGTACAGCGATGAACAGTTTGACCAGGGACAGACCCACGATCCACTCTGGAATGCGGCCCAGTATCAAATGGTGACAACCGGTAAGATGCACGGCTATCTCCGCATGTACTGGGCAAAAAAAATCCTTGAGTGGTCGGAAGACGCGGGGCGGGCAATGCAGATTGCCGTGTATCTCAATGACCGCTACGAACTCGATGGCCGGGACAGCAACGGCTACACCGGCATTGCCTGGGCCATTGGCGGGGTGCATGACCGGGGATGGGCCGAGCGGCCAATATTCGGGACAATCCGCTACATGAATGAGGCCGGAGCGCGACGAAAATTCGATGTCAAGGCCTATATCCGCACGTGGACACCCGCCTGAAGGCAGGATACCCACTGTCCACCGTTCGTTGAAAACGAGGTGTCTCCCATGAGATAATCAGATCCATCCTTTAACCATGGCAGCAGAAATATACCCCGAAGAGCGGGTTCAGGAGGAAATCATCATCCTGAATCCGTGAGCGTTCGTCCGTGCGTCAGCTTCGTTGTTCGTAACCGTTCGATTAAAGTACACTTTATCGGACGGTTACGAACAACGAAGATGGCGTGCGGACGGATGCCCCGAAGGGCGGCTGGTGAAAGTTTTTTTCAAGGGTCTAGCTGCAATTATAATATGATTACAACAAGATATATCCAAAACAAGCGTCCAGCCGTCACGGATTCAGGATCATGTATATTCTGACACAACAACAATGGGTGCACACTTCCATCGAGCGAGCCTGGGATTTTCTCCGAGATCCGGCCAATCTCGATCGGATCACCCCTCCGGATCTGCGGTTTCGTATTGTCAGCGAGGTGCCACCGGTGATGGCCAATGGCCTGATCATCGAATACCGGATTACTATTCCCCTGATCGGCACCCATACCTGGGTGACCGAGATCAAACACATTCGCGAGGGCCACAGCTTTGTCGATGAACAACGCCTGGGTCCTTATCGCTTCTGGTACCATTATCATGAAATCCAACCGGACGGCGACGGTGTTCAACTCATCGATAAGGTCTTCTATCAGCCGCCCTTCGGTCTGCTCGGCCGCCTTGTCCACCGGTTCTATATCAGGAAAAATCTGGAACGGATCTTTGCATACCGCAGAGAGCGCCTGCGGGTATTGCTGACGGATGGTGGTACGTAACTGATCTTGTGGATTTGTAACCGTCTTTTCTGTCACGCTCCTGTCTTGTAAGCGGTCACTGGCGCCGGCAAAACACAGGAAATGAGGCAACCCGCGAAGCCCCTTGTGGACAACAGCATCGGGGATACGCCAGCTTTGATCCGCCCGGCCACCACATGCACCGCGATCCGTTTGACACGGATCGTCATCTTGGGGTACTGTTGGCTGCTTACGAGTGGTAATAGCAAAGGTTTTCCTGGTGCGTCGCATGGTGGTCGCCATCTCCACACCAATCTTGACTGATCGTTCCGGAGTATCAATGGATTTGTTGCAAGCCGTGGTCCTGGCCCTGATCCAGGGGTTGACCGAATTTTTACCTGTTTCCAGTTCCGCCCATCTCATCCTGGTCTCTGTGTTCACCGGCTGGGAAGATCAGGGCCTGACGTTTGACGTCGCTGTCCATCTGGGCACCCTGGTTGCGGTCATCGTGTTTTTTCGTCAAGATCTGCTCACCATGGGAGGGGATTTTTTTCGATCCTTGACCGGCAAAGGCCATGGGCCCGGATCCCGTCTGGCCTGGGCCGTCATCCTGGGAACGATTCCGGTGGGGCTGGCTGGTCTTGCATTCCGGGATGTGGTCGCCAATCATCTGCGCGATCCTCTGATCCTTGCCTGTGGCCTGATTTTTTTCGGCCTGCTCTTGGGCTGGGCGGACTGGCGCCGGCGGGGTGAGCGCACAGTATACAGTCTGACCTGGAAAGATATTGTGGTTATAGGCTGTGCCCAGGCGCTGGCCTTGATTCCCGGTACATCCCGATCCGGTATCACCATGACCGCGGGGCTGTTTATGGGCTTAAGTCGCGAGGCGGCGTCCCGGTTTTCATTCCTGCTTTCCATCCCGGTCATTTTTCTGGCTGGTGCGCTGGAAACCAGACACCTGCTCCGCCAACCCGAACCGGTCCAATGGGAGCTCATCGGCCTTGCCACCCTTCTGGCGGGGATCAGTGCCTATCTGTGCATTCATTATTTTCTTAAATTCATTCGCACCGTGGGTATGCAACCCTTTGTAGGCTATCGTCTTCTCCTGGGGATTGTGCTGATCTGGATGTACTGGTAGATCTGTTGCTGGAAATCCAGGGAAAAGTGTTGCGCCCTGGTTTGAAATGGTGTAAAAAATCATGCTTCAATGCACAATCTGCTATTGATTCGGGGCGTAGCGCAGCCTGGTTAGCGCGCCTGCCTTGGGAGCAGGAGGTCGAGTGTTCGAATCACTCCGCCCCGACCAGTTAAAAAGAACAGATGATCGAGGGTTTACCGGGTTGCTGGTAAGCCCTTTTTTATTACCCTGTTCTTGATGGGGTACAATTTGGGGTACAAGTTTGTTTCCGCTGGGAGTGAAAAAATCTGCCAAAATGCCACTACCGATTAAAAACTGACCCACCTGGGGTGTTTTTTTGGACCCACCCATTTTGTGTCTGGGTGGCTATTTAATGAAAACCTTTTCCTTCTCAAGTACCCTTCAGATAAGGGATGAGGGTGTTTGAGAAGGAAAAGGTTGCAGCGCTACAACCACCGATGGTGGGTCAGCTATCGGCGCTGGTGCAGGGCAATCGCATCAAAATTACTGCCCGAACAAAACTCTAGCGAGGTAGTCGTTGTCCCACCCCGCCTTGAGTCGTTTGTTCTTCACGCCGAGTTTGGCCGTTTTCTCTTGGCGGATGAGGTTGAGGGTTATATGTCTCAATACGGCCAGATTTTCAGGGGCATGTCCCTTGCGAACCCTTGAGTCATCCTCGCGGAAGGCCACATCCAAAACCCAATGAAGTGAATTTTCAATGCCCCAGTGGGCGCGGATTGCCTTGGCAAAACCTTTTGCATCGTTTTCCAGACTGGAGATATAATACCGATGCTCTTCGCTTTGCTTCCCATTGACCTCCCTTCTGGAGACAACGATGCCGATTGTCTTGAGCCCTTTCCACTCTTGCGCTATCGGGGTATTGGCAAAGTTCGTTGTATAATGGAAACGGGTTTCATGGCGGCCATGCCCTTTCTCTTCCGTCATGAAAAAGTCAAATTTAGCACTGTTCAATTCTTCCTCGTCGGCTTGAGCGAAGACTTGCTCCACCG